>CAJXNL010000029.1 GCA_913057195.1 uncultured Wenzhouxiangella sp. | reverse complement strand
TATTACGTGGTGTTGGACAACGCCTCGAGTGGGGATCAGCGCGTCGAGATCACGCCTCAGTTGACCGAATCGGGGCGTTTGGCAGACACGCGCTATGCGCTGTATTCGCCGGTGGGTCGCAACATCAATCAAGGCATCGAGTTCCAAAACTCGGGGCAGCCCTTTGCGGTTTGGTACAGTTTTGATGATGCGGGGCTGCCGATTTTTTACCTGGGCAGTGCGGCATTGGACGCTGACTCGTCGGTGTGGGTGTCGCCGCTGGATCGCTACACGCGCGGCAATGAGGATCAGCTGGCGGTCCCGGCGGGACGGATCGCATTGACACACATCGCGCGCGATCGGGCCATATTTTCTTGGCGTTTGAATGGGGCGCAAGGCTCTGACCTGATCAGCGCTGAGCTCATTCCAGAAACCTGTGTGGTGGACGATGGGGTCGAGAAAAGCTACACCGGCCATTGGTTCTCGCCGGGGCGGGATCAGGGCGGTTCGACCACGATCATGGCACCCGGCATTCAGATCCAAGTGCGGTACTATTTCGATGCCTTGGGCGTGGGGCGCTGGGTGCAATTGGCGGCAGACGGCGCGGGCCCTCAAGTCAGTGACCTTTTGGTTAAAGAGTATCGGGGCAATTGCCCCAATTGCGATCACAGTGCGCCGCCCACCGTGGTCGATGTCGGTGTGTACAGCAGAAGTTACGACAGCGAATCTCGCGGCAACGAAACCCTTGAGTTTCAATCCAGGCCGCCCCTGAACCAGACGTTCGCGACACCCAGTCAGTTGCCCATCGAGAAGCTGTCTGGTCGGCTGAGCTGTCTGTAACACTTTCGATGGCTTGGGACGCGTTGGTGGAGTTGACGTCATGATGTCTAATCAGCGGGTCGTGGTGGTCTTGCCGGCGTACAACGCGGCGCAAACCTTGGCTCAAACCGTGGCTGAAATTCCTCGCGAGGTGGTTGATGAAGTGGTCTTGGTCGACGATGCCAGCGCCGATGAGACGGTGGCTTTGGCACAAACGCTGGATATCGATCACGTCCTCACCCACGATCACAACCAAGGCTACGGCGCCAATCAAAAAACCTGTTATCGGCGCGCGTTGGGCCTGGGCGGTGACATTATTATCATGCTGCACCCCGACTATCAGTACAGTCCTAAGCTGATCCCGGCGATGGCCGGGATGATCGCCAGTGGTTTGTATGAGGTGGTCCTGGGGTCTCGCATCCTCGGGGGGGATGCCCTGTCTGGAGGGATGCCTTTGTATAAATACATTGCCAATCGTGCCCTCACCGCATTTCAGAATCTGTGCACGGGCGCCAAGCTTTCCGAGTACCATACCGGCTATCGTGCGTTTTCGGCGACAAGCTTGCGCTCACTTGATTTGGCTCAGCTGTCAGATGATTTTGTTTTTGACAATGAGCTGCTGGGGGAGATTATTCTCAACGGCCAAGGCATTGGCGAAATCAGTTGTCCGACGCGCTATTTTGATGAGGCTTCGTCGATCAACTTGCAACGAAGCATCACCTATGGATTGGGGGTATTGCGGGTGTCGGTGTCGGTGTTGTTGAGACGCCTCTTTGGTCGAGCTCGACGCAAATCGACGGTCTAAACAAGGGGGCTGTGTGAACGCCTGGATCAAAAACAAGTCCGGAGTCTATGTCATTTTGGCGTTGGCCATCATGGGGGTGGCGGCGTATCTGCGCATCAACCAGCTCGGCGACCAAATTCTGATTGACGATGAGTGGCATGCGATTCACGCGCTGTTGCGTTTGGATTACGCGGGCATTTTCTTAAGCTTTGGTCATGCAGACCATTCGATCCCGTTTACGCTCTTGTTTAAGTTCTTATCAGAGACGGTGGGTTTGAGCGAGTGGCGGATGCGAATCTGGCCGCTGCTGGGTGGCCTGGCCACCGTGGCCGTGATTCCCGCGCTGTGTCGGCCTTGGCTTCGAGCATCCGAGGCGTGGCTGTTGGCGACTTTGTTGGCCATCTCGCCCATTTTGATTCATTTTTCTCGTTACGTGCGGCCGTATGCGTTGACCGTGCCGTTGACATTTGTGGCCATGATCGCCTTGTGGCGGTGGTGGCATGACAGCAACCGCCGTTGGGCGGTGATTTTTGTCCCCACGGCAGTCCTCGCCGGCTGGATGCACCCCTTGACGCTGCTCTTTACGGGCGGTGCGCTGCTGTGGTTTGGTCTGGTGGCGCTGAAAGATCTGCTCAGGCACAGTGACATGACCGGGCTGATGAAGATTGTGCCGGTTGGGTTGATGACTGTGGCTTTTTCTTCGGCGTTGGTGTTGCCACCGCTGTTGGCTGATCCGCATTCGATGGCGGCCAAGACCGGTGTTGATCATTTGCGGTGGGATACGGTTGTTTGGGCCTGGGAGCTGGTCACTGGAACGGCCCATTGGGGCATGGCGTCACTGATGCTGGCTTTGGCAGCGGTGGGCTTGGCGGTGGCGCTTAAACGAGATCGATCGTTTGTGAGCTACTGGTTTTTCATCACCGCTTTGGCGGCACTGGTGCTGAATCTGCTCAACCCGGCGTGGTTTTTCCACGCCTTGGTCCCGGTTCGTTATTTGTCTGTGGCGCTTCCCATGGTTTTGGCTTTGATTGCCATTGGATTTGTGACGACTTTGAGATGGCTCAATCAGTTCAACCCCGCCTACATTTCGGGGGGCGTGACGGCTGTGGCCTTGGTGCTTTGGCTGGCTGGACTGATTGCCTCAGGCCCTTTGTTGGTCACGTATGGACAGCTCAATCAGTTTGCCGGCGCCGCTCGCTATCACCACGACTATGACTTTGAGCAAAATGCCTATGTGCAAGCCCTCGAGCAGATTGAAGTGCCTGACATTTACAACACCATGGCCAATGAGTCGGGGGAGTGGGTATTGATCGAGGCGCCCTGGAGTTTCGAGTCCCACTCCACACCTTTGGTTTATTTTCAACGCGAGCACCAAATGCCAATCAAGATTGGCATGATGACGGGCTTATGTGCGGATCAGTTTTATGGTGAGTTTCCATATCAAGACGCGAACAGACGTTGGCGGTTTAAAAATTTTGTTCACCTGGCCGATTTGCCCAATGCGTGGACTGATCAAAACCGGTTTGTGGTGTTGAACACGCAATCGCCATACCCAGATATTCCTCTGCCAGATGACATTCAAGGCTGTGTTGAGCATTTCTCTGAAACCTGGGGCCCGCCTTGGTACGAAGATAAGCAGCGGGTGATTTATCGCTTGCCCGCTGAGCCTGAGTGATTGGCTTTGAGCTGTTGCAAACGCCGCACGCCATAGGCACTCAGCACGGCCAGCGTGGCCAAAGCGATCAAAGCGCCGACCATCTGGCCGCTGAGCAACTCGCCCTGATCCCAGCGGGCCTTGGCCTCAACCCAAGATCCAAAGCTGGCGCCGATCACCGCATATAAAAACGTGCTCGGGGCCAGTCCAATGGCGGTGGCCAGCAGATAATGGCGAGACGACATTGGGCTTGTTGCCGCGCCGACATTGATCAGATAAAACGGCAGCAGCGGCACAATGCGAAGCACCATTAAGACCTCAAAAGCGCGGTCGTTGAGTTGACCCACCCAGCCTGTCAGCAGATCGCTGGCCGAAGCAGACGGCTTGGATGCGCCCATCCACAGTCTAATGGCCCAAAAGCTCAAAGCCGCGGCGAGGGTGGTGGCCAGCCAGCCCGCCAGCCCGCCCCAAAGCGGGCCGAACAGCAAACCACCGCCCATTGACAGCAACGCCCCCACGGGCAACGCGACCACGGCGAGAACGACAAACACACCAACAAACACCCACCAAGTCGCCCAATAATGCTGGGACACCTGGCCTTCGAGTCGGCTGATCCAGGGGGTGATGGCGTCGCCGTAGACCACGCCCAAAACGAGCATCCCGCTGGCGGCCAGGAGCACCGAAAAGACCTTGATCCACGTCGGTTGCATCACGAGCGTTGGGCGCGGATCAGCTCATCGACCAATTCCACAAACCGATCCACTTCTTCGACGGTGTTGTAGAGCGGCGCCGGCGCCATGCGGATGATGTCGGGCTCGCGCCAGTCGCCGATGACCCCATGGCCCATCAAGCGCTCGAACAGGAGGCGCCCGGCTTTGCGCCCACGCTTCGCTCGAAACGACAGCTGCGCCCCATGGCGGTGAGGCTCTAACGGGGTGATGATGTCAATCTCATCGCCCACCGCAGCCGCCATGCCTGTGGCCAGCCGCCCGGTCAGTCTGAGTGAGGCTTGCCGAAGTTGCGACATGCCGGCCTCTTCAAATAGCGCCAGCGAGGCGACCAGCGGCGCGGTGGAGAGAATCGGTGGCCCGGAGACTTGCCAGCCCTCTGCCCCCGGCGCGGGGCGGTGCTCGGGGGCCATCTGAAACCGAGAGGCGGGTTCATGGCCCCACCAGCCGGCCAGCCTT
>CAJXNL010000028.1 GCA_913057195.1 uncultured Wenzhouxiangella sp. | reverse complement strand
TTTTGATCTGTAGGGGGCATCTCAGACATGGCAAACATAAGGGTGTCACTTGGCATTGTGCTTTTGTCGGTATGCATCCGCTCAGCACACGCTGAACCTATTCCCAAAGAGTCAGTTGCGTTTGATCAACCAGAGGGTTGGGCCATGGCTTACATGACGGCCTCGACGCTCAATTTGGGCATGGGCCCATACCGTCCCAATGGCGCGGGCTCATGGCGATGGTCGACTGAGTTGAGCTCAATCCCAACACTGAACGATGCGCAGCAACAAGTCGGGTTTGGGGGATTTAAAAGTGAAGACCTCAATAAATCACCCGTATTTGGCCGCCTGCGTGTCGCCATGGAATTGTTCAGCAAAGTAACCGCCGAGGTGGCATACACACCACCCATCGAAATCAGCGGTGCCAAAGCCGTCGATGTGTGGGGTGTGGCGCTTTCCAGGCAACTGCTGTCTCAACAACACTGGACCCTGGGCGCACGGCTGTTTGTGCAAACCGGTGAGGTCCGGGCCGATGTCACCTGCAGCGCTGAAGTGGCTCAAGCACCCGCGCGCACGCCACAAAACCCTTTCGGCTGTGCCGCACCTTCGCAAGACCGATTGAGTTTAGATCACCACGGCATCGAATTCATGGCCGCTGCCACCCAACCAATCTTAGGCATTGAACCCTGGCTTGCCATCGCGCTGACGCGGATGACACCGACTGTCGAGGTTGACGCGCCCCTTCAAAACACCCGGGAGCGGTATACCCTAAAAAGCAAGGGCAACACACAGACAATCAGCGTCGGCTTAGGCCATGCTCTCAACGCTCGGTGGCGAGTGGATCTTGCAACGTCATACACACCGCTGGATGTTCAACGGCCGATAGACCGTGTCGGCGGGCGCGATGATCTCTGGAACGTTAAACTCAGCCTGACGTGGGACGGGTGACGCTCGAAGCCATCCGCTGACCCCATCTGCCCCGCATGGTTTGCAGGTGGCAGTCATGCGACAATGCTTTTAAGAGGCATGGGGCACAACAGGACATTTTGTTTGACCACCACGACACTGAAAACACTCCTGACCACTGCAAAATCTCGGCTAAATGATCCGCTTGAGGCCGAGGTTTTGTTGGCGCATGTTTTGGGCGTTGACCGCAGCCACTTATATGCGCACAGCAGCGATCCTGTTGACCCAGAGACGGCGACAACGCTTCACCGACTCATTAAGCAGCGCCGACTGGGCGCGCCGATCGCGCATCTTGTGGGGCATCGTGAGTTTTACGGTCGGCCATTTAAAGTCAGCCCCGATGTGTTGATTCCCAGACCAGAGACCGAAGGGGTGATTGATCAAGCAAACGCATTGGACCTGTCTGATCATGCCAAAGTCTTGGACGTTGGCACCGGCAGTGGCTGCATCGGCCTAACCCTGGCCTTGGAGCATCCTGGCTGGACCGTATGCGTGAGTGACAACTCGCCCGAGGCCTTAGCAATATGCCAAGCCAATCGCGAATTCCATCACCTGACCAATGTCGCCATCCATCATGGTGATCTGCTGGAGCCCATGCACGGCCAAACCTTTGACTTAATCGTTGCCAACTTACCGTACGTCGCACCCGGTGACCCCCACCTCACCGAAGGTGATTTGCCAGCTGAGCCCCAAAACGCTTTGGTGGCGGAGCACAACGGCTTGGCACTGATTGAACGATTGATTGACCAAGCCCCACATCACCTGATTCGCCCGGGACACCTGATTGTTGAGCATGGCCACGATCAACAAACCCAAATCATCAGCCAACTCCAGCAGCACGGGTTCTCTCACGTCACAGGACATGCTGATCTGGCGGGCATCCCTCGATTGGTTGTGGCTTCAATCTGGCATTAGAATGGGCGTCGAAGTCATCATTCCATTGGGCCCAGGTGAGGCGCCCCCCTTTGAGCTTGTCGAGCAGCTCAATCCCTTGACAGTCACGCTGTCGGCCACAATGCCCCGGCCCGATGAAATGGATGAATCCATCCGTTGGATCAGCGGAAAATCAGGTCGGGGCCGGCAACTGAATCGGGCAATTGAGCGGTCCGACCAAGACTGGATTTGGGTGGTTCATGCGGACAGTCGTCTGGACCGTCGCGCTGTGACCTGCATTCAAGCGTTCTGTCGACGCGCTCATTGGTCCTCGATGGGGTATGGCACTTTGCAGTTTGGTCGCGATGGCCCTTGGGCTGTGCATCTTAACCAATGGGGTGCGAACCTTCGATCGAGGATTTTAGGCCAGCCCTATGGTGATCAGGGCTTGTGCATCCATCGGCGTCTATGGACGCAATTGGGCGGGTTCTGTGAGCGCCTTGATCGCGGAGAAGATCTTGATTTTGTCGTTCGAGCTCGGCAGGTCGACGCACACCCGCAGCGCCTGCCGTTCACCATCACCACCAGCGCGAGGCGCTATCGAACCGATGGTTGGCTCAAGACAACGCTCAACCATCAATTCAGGGCATGGCGGCTGATCCGCAATGCCAAACGGTGGCATCCATGACCGCGGTGGCCATTTTCGTCAAAACCCCGGGCTTATCGCCCATAAAGACCCGCCTGGCGGCTACCATCGGCGTGTCACTTGCCGAACACTGGCATCAGCTGGCCGCCCAGGCGGTGGCTGAAATTGCCCAAGCCGCGAGCATTGGGCCGGTGTACTGGGCCGTGGCCGAGGCCGAGGGTGTCGATTATCCGCTGTGGCAGGGCCTGCCACGACGCCTGCAACCCCAAGGGGCGCTGGGAACCAGAATGGCTCACATCCACAACGGCCTGATTCAGTCGCACGGACAAGCCATTTTGCTCGGCGCCGACACGCCGCAAATCGTGCCCACCGATCTGGTCCAAGCCAGCGATTGGTTGTCGAAAACCTCGCCTCGCCAGGTGATTGGACCAGCCACCGATGGTGGTTTTTGGGGGTATGGCAGCAATCGGGTCATCGAACCAAACCGCTGGGAGCGTATCGCCTATAGCCAGGCCGATACGCTAAAGGCATTCCATGCTCAATTCGACGGCGTCGGTTCGTGGCTGAGCTTAGCCACCCACACTGATGTTGATGAACAACACGACATGAGTGAAGCTCACCGGGCATTAAGCGCGTTATCGAAACCGAGCCCCACACAACGGGCACTGGTCAAATGGTTAGAGACCAACGCGCCTGCCATCGGGCATATCAGCGTTTAACTGCGCTTACTGATACTGTCCAATTAAACGCTTAAGCATGGGCGTCAACAACAGCAAAACGACACCTGCCGTCACCGTCACGCCAAACACGCTGCCAAACAGCATCGGGAAGTCTGCCAGACTATCGTCGTCAAAACGCCCCGCCAGCAAACCAGCAAATAAGTTGCCCAACGCGATTGAGATAAACCAAAGTCCCATCATCTGACCTAGGAACTTTTTCGGTGACAACTTGGTGACCGCACTCAATCCCACCGGACTCAAGCACAGCTCACCCATGGTGTGGAAGAGATAGGTCAGCACGAGCCAAGTGGGCAACACGCGCGTCTCTTGGACTGCATAGATCGATGCGATCGCCATGACACCAAAACCAATCCCCAAAAAGATCAGGCCCAAAGCAAACTTCACTGGAATCGATGGGTCTAGGTTGCGTCGACCCAGCTGCACCCACACGGCTGCAAACGCAGGCGCCAGTAAGATAATGAAAATTGGATTGATTGCCTGAAGCCATGAGGCGGGGGCTTCCCAACCCAAGACAAACCGATCGGTATAGCGCTCGGCAAATAGATTTAACGAGGAACCGGCCTGCTCAAATCCAGACCAAAAAATGGCAGAGAAGAAAAACAACAGCGCCAAGGCCATGACCTGCTTTTTTTCAAACCCCACCAGACTTCCACGAGCCAAAATATAAACAAAGTACACAGCAGCCACGCCCACGATCAATCCTGTCGCCCCGCCTGCCACGGCCACGGGGTTGATCTCGACAACGCCAGTCCAGATCAAACCAATGAACAAGACAAGCAGACCCATCACCCCCCAAACTGAACGCCACAATCCCGCCTGCGTCTCAGCAGTCTCATCCGCGTTCGGCCGCAAACCCGCCTGACCAAGATTTTTTTGAGTGAATCGATATTGAATCAGCCCGGCGAGCATCCCCACACCTGCGGCGCCAAACCCATAGTGCCAATTCACGCTCTCACCTAAAAAGCCGCAGATCAAAGGACCAATAAAGGCCCCGACGTTGATGCCCATATAAAAGATTGAAAAGCCGGCATCACGTCTCGACCCACCCTCCGGGTACAGCTCGCCCACAATGGTTGAGACGTTGGGTTTTAATAGCCCCGTGCCGACCACCACCAACACAAGACCCAAAAAGAACATCTCTTGACTGGGCACAGCCAACGCAAAGTGGCCAGAAGCAATAATAATGCCGCCATACCAGACCGCCCTTTGTTGGCCAATCAGCCGATCTGCGATCCACCCTCCAGGCAAGGCGAGCAGATA
>CAJXNL010000027.1 GCA_913057195.1 uncultured Wenzhouxiangella sp. | reverse complement strand
GCCACGATCATGGGCAGCGAGCCGTGCCCAAAATATATCGACAAATGGGTCGCCTCTCGGGTGGTCGAGCAAACCACATTTGGGCCCAACCCTGAAGACGAGGCCGAGATTCGGAGACTGGGCATTGAGGGCTGGGTCGATCAACAGCTGGCCACACCTCCATCGTTGATTGAATACAAGGACATGGCCTGCGAGAGCAACTTTTTCACTGAACAAGGCCGACACAAACCCACCGAATATTCGTATTGGGAAAAGGTGCCGATTCAGATGATGGACCACTTTGTGGCCGCGCCCGATCAGCTGCGTTTGAGATTGAGCTGGGCACTGTCGCAGCTTTTGGTGGTGTCATCGCGCGACATTGATCATGAGGGCACCGGCGCTTACTTCAACATGCTCCAGCGGTTTGGATTCACCAACTATCGAGACATCTTGCGAGAAGTGACGTTGTCACCGGCCATGGGGGTCTATTTAGACAACGCCGGGTCGTATGCGACCTCTGAAGAGTGCCCTGACTGCATCCCCAACGAGAATTATTCTCGTGAGCTTTTAATGCTGTTCACCCTAGGCGTCAATCAGTTGAAGATGGACGGCACCGTCAAAACCGATGCTCAAGGACGACCGCTTGAGGTCTTCAAACAAAAAGACGTGATGGAGTTGGCGCGTGCCCTGACGGGTTGGCGGATCAACCGCGTGGGTGATCTGCCGCTGAATTCAGCCAAACGCCAGTTCTACAACGCTTGTCCGTCGACGAAAGACTACCAGGTGGTGTGGGATGGCCACTTGGCGCCTGAGACCCAGTGGCCGCCCCAAGCGCATGATCCTGGGGCCAAGGAATTGTTGGGGGTGAACATCCCGGCCGGGCAGGGGATTCGTGAAGACTTGGAGTCGGTGCTGGATATCTTGATGAACCATCCCAACATGGCGCCGTTTGTCTCTCATCGCTTGATTCAGCATTTGACCACTTCCAATCCGTCGCCAGATTACATTCGCCGGGTGGCCGAAGTGTTCGCCGACAACGGCGAGGGCGTCAGCGGTGACATGAAAGCGGTGGTCAAGGCGATCATTATGGACCCCGAGGCTCGGGCCGGCGATGATCCAAAGCGAATGCCCAGAAACTTTGGTCGGATTCGCGATCTGGTTCAGCACCACACCGGCGTGTGGCGCGGGATGTCGTGTACCCGGATGCCCACGCGCGAGCCAGAAGGCCCGGATCCGTCAGACTTTGCGCCGACCTGGCGCTTTTCGCCCCAGTTGCCCAACAACGAGCCATTCGGTTCGCGCGAGGTGTTCAATTTCTATCCGCCCGACAACCCCGTTCCCGGAATGGACCTGATTTCACCTGAGCACATGATTTTGGACACCCAAGGCATCGATGCCAGAATGTCTTCGGTTCCGCACGATATCCGTCAGCTGGATGTGTGCGATTTCGATCCGTTTGTCGATGCTGTCCATAAAAGCCCTGAGGCATTGGTGTCGTTGGTCTCGGAGCGTTACCTGCGCGGCCGGGAAGACTTTGATCACCGAGGGGTGTTGATGGACATGGCTGAGAATGTGCCAAACACGCTGGCGAGCATGCAGGACCCAAACTCGGCCCACTATAACCCCCACAACTATTTTGCGATCGCGTCTTTTATTGGCTACTCCTTGCTCGGTGAGGAATATGGCGTGGTGAGGTAACGTTTATGCACAAAGGTCCCAGTCCCCACCTAGACCCCAAGCGCCGACGGCTCCTAAAAACCTTAGGATTGACCAGCCTCATGGCCGCCGGCTCAGTCTCGTTGCCGTGGCCGCTTCGCATGGCCATGGCCCAGGCGCAGAACGACTATAAAGGGGTGATTTGCGTTTTTCTTAACGGCGGCAATGACGGCAACGACACCCTCATTCCGATGGGCGGAGGCTATGAAGACTACCGCCGCGCCCACGACCCGATTGCCTTGGCCAAGGAAGAGTTGGTGGCCTTGAACTTGGACAACGCCGATCAACCTTTGGGTTTGAACCCCGCTTTGGCCAAGCTCAAACCCATCTCGGATCGGGGTGACATTGCGTGGGTGGCCAACGCCGGCCCACTGGTGCAACCGGTCAGCGCCATGGATGTGCGTGCTGAGTTGGCCGAAGTGCCGAGCTTTTTGGGATCACACCCCGATCAGCAGCGCTTGGTCTCGGGGGGCGTGCCTGGCACATTTGCGGCCCGCTCGGGGTGGGGTGGGCGTGCGCTGGAACACATGCCAGAAGAATTGCTCAGTGATCTTTTGTCGAATTTGACCGCGAGCCAGAATGATTGGCTGATGCGCGGGGAGTTTTGGTCGCCAACCTTGGCGCAAGACCGCGAGCGTTTGGCGAGCATTGACCTGAGGGATGTTTTGGCCGGTGCCAACACCGAAGAGCTTCGAGCGTATCAAGCCGCGGTGCGGGTGCGCCCAAGTCATGATGATCTGGCGGTGGCTTATCGTCACGCAGTCGGCAACGTCCTTGATGAGGTCCTTGAACTTCGGCGCGTGCTGGACGCGGTGCCCCAAGGCGTGGCACCCCGACATGATGGCGTGGACGACTATGGATTGACCGAGCAGCTCCGAACCGCCACCCGGGTTTTTTGGGCGGGTCGGGAAGCCGGCGTGAGACGTCAAATGGTGTTCGTCGATTGGGGCGGGTTTGATACTCACGCCAATCAACGCGGCTCAGACATGGACAACCAAGACGGTTTGCTTAAAGCGCTGGCCAACGGCTTGGCCGATTTGGATGAACAGCTCGCTCGAGGCGGCTTGCAAGATCAGGTGGTCACGATGGTGATGTCTGAATTTGGGCGACCGCTTCGCCCCAACTCCAGTGGCGGCACCGACCATGGCTGGGGCAACCATTTTTGGATCATGGGTGGCCCGGTCAACGGCAACAAGGTCTACGGTCAAATGCCCGCTTTGATTCCGGGTGGGCCCGATGATATGGGCGAAGACGCGCTCGGCCGCTGGGTCCCCACCACCAGCACCGAACAAATTGCCGCTTCGGTGATGGAGTGGTTTGGTTTGCCGCGCTCGGCGTTTCCCAAAGTATTCGCCCACCTCCAAAACTTCCCCAATCAAACCTTGGGTATGTTCTAACACGCTCAACTGGCGGTGTCGCAGCAGTTCATTTCCCACGGCATTAAAAATGTTGGCTCGGGCCGTGTGGCCGCAGCCAAAAACTTTCAACGTGTGTGAAAACGCGCGCTTGGGCTGATCAGCGATGAGAGCATGCCGGGAAGTTTGTGCATTGGGCACAACACAAGGTTGTCAAATGACAACCCATGGGGCATACTCTAGTGCAGGCAAAAGTGATGCGGCGGCCGCGCCATCCCAGCAAAGTGATCGAGCGAGCCCTCGCACATGCCGAGGAACACGGTTGGAGGGTCGAGATGCGTTCCGGTGGCCACGCTTGGGCCAGACTATATTGCCCCAAGAAGTCAACCGCCTGTCGTCATTCAGAATTTTGCCTGGTGAGCGTTTGGTCAACGCCCAAAAGCGTTGAGGCTCACGCACGTTTTATCCGCCGCGTTGTCGCGGGTTGTCGTGAAAAAGGATGACAAGGTCATGCAGACATATTCATTTACGCTTTCGTTCTCGCTCCCTAACTCCCTGCAGGCTTGCGACGATCTCGATGAACGTTTGGCCGAGGCTGGGTTGCTGGATGGCCATATTGGCCAGGGATTGCCCCGACGCGTGGCGGTGTCGTTGGATCGCGACGCACCCAATGCGCAAGCCGCACTCGACAGCGCGCTGTCTCAGATCATGTCGGCTCTGCCGGGGGCAGCGTTATTGGAGGCGGGTCCAGACTATGTGGGTTTGAGTGAGGCCGCTCAGGCATTTGATTTGTCCAGACAAGCGCTCAGAAAGCACATGCTCCACGATGCGACTTTCCCCGCTGCCATCCATCCAGGCAAGCCCTCGCTGTGGCACTGGGCCGATTTGCTGGCGTGGGCGCAAGCCCGCTGGCCTGATCGGGTCAAAGCGCATGATCAAGAATTGGCTGACTGCGTTCGGCTTTTAAACCTTGAATGTCAAGCCAAAAGGGTGGGCCGACGACTGATCGCTTAACGCTTCACTTAGGCCGAGACTTGCTAGAATACGGCCACCATGACCCCACTGCTCGCCCTCATCGATCGTGGCCTCGATCGGTTTGCCCGTTTGACTTATCGGCCATATCACCGTGCCTTAGCACGCGCCTTGGCTCGCCGCGGGCGATTGACCATCGCGGTGGTCGGCGCCAACGACGGCAAGATCAATGACCCAGTCTATGCGTTTGCCCAGCGCCATGCCCAGCGCACCGAGATGGTGTTGATTGAACCACAGGCCGATTTGCTCAAACCCCTTCAAACCCACTACCAAGACCACCCCCACACCGACATCATTCACGGGGCGGTGGGGCCGGAAGGCTCGCTGACTTTGTACACGGTCGATTCGAAGGCCTGGCCCCACACCCAACCGTTTTATGCCAAAGCCTGGCCCAATTATCGGGCCCCCAGCGGCATCGCCTCGACTGAGAAAGCGCGCGTTGTGGCGTGGATGGGCCGCTACCTCAACACCCCCGCCGAGCACCTGGTCGCCACCGAGGTGGCGGCGCGGCCACTGGTTGAGTGGCTGGCGCACATCAACCGCCCAGCAAGCATTGATGTCTTGCAGGTGGACACCGAAGGGGTGGACGATCAGGTGATCTATCAGGCGGACTTGGCCACCACCCAGCCGGCGGTGATTTATTTTGAGTCGAAGAACTTGGCCCGTCCCAAGCTCGAGGCCCTTCACGCTCACCTTCAAGCCCACGGCTATCGGTGGCGCGTGATTTTGGGCAACACCTTGGCCGAGCGGGTTGATTGAGTGGCCGAATCGACACCGCAGGGCGGTATAATTGAGCCCATCGGGGCATCGCCCCATCCAATCCATCCCATCCAATCAATCAAGGCAGGGGCAAACAATGAACATCACCATGATTGGCACCGGCTATGTGGGCTTGGTCTCAGGGGTCTGTTTTTCTGATTTTGGTCACCACGTCACCTGCGTGGATCTGTCTGAAGACAAGATCAACCGCTTAAACAACGGCGAAGTGCCAATCTACGAGCCGGGCTTGGATGAGCTGATGGCCAAGAACGTCCAGGCCAACCGCTTGGCGTTCACCACCGATCTCAAGACGGCGGTCAAAGACGCCGATGCGGTGTTCATTGCGGTCGGCACGCCCACTCGCCGCGGGGATGGGCATGCCGATTTGAGCTACGTGATGGCCGCCGCCGAAGACGTCGCCCATGCCTTAACCGACTATTGCGTGGTGGTCACCAAGTCCACCGTGCCGGTGGGCACCAACCGACAAGTGTTTGATGTCATCAAAAAAGCCCGGCCCGAGGCCGAGTTTGATGTCGCCTCCAACCCAGAGTTTTTAAGAGAGGGCGCAGCAATTGATGATTTTATGCGCCCGGATCGAGTCGTGGTGGGCGTGGAGTCTGAGCGCGCCCAGCAGGTCATGGGTGAGATTTATCGCCCGCTTTTTTTGCGTGAGTTTCCCATTGTCTATACCGATCTTGAATCGGCTGAGCTCATCAAATACGCGGCCAACGCGTTTTTGGCCACCAAGATCAGCTTCATCAACGAAATGGCCACGCTGTGTGAGCGCGTCGGCGGCGACATCAAAGCCGTGGCCAAAGGCATGGGGCTGGATGGTCGCATTGGCAACAAGTTCTTGCACCCAGGCCCTGGGTTTGGTGGGTCGTGTTTCCCCAAAGACACCTCGGCGCTGGCCCGGACCGGCCAGGAGGTGGGGGTGCCGATGACCATCACCGAGACGGTGATGCAGGTCAACGACCACATCAAGCGGCGCATGATCGACAAAGTCATGGCGCTGTGTGATCACTCGGTCAACAATAAGACCATCGCGGTGTTTGGCGTGACGTTCAAACCCAACACCGATGACATGCGCGATGCGCCAGCGCTCACGATTGTGCCGGCGCTGGTCGGTGCCGGTGCCAAGGTGCGCGTCGTTGATCCCCAAGGCCGACACGAAGGCGAGGCGCTGCTGCCCAACGTCGAGTGGATGGACGACCCGTATGAAGCCGCCCAAGGCGCTGAGTGTGCGATCGTGTTGACCGAATGGAACGAGTTTCGGGCGTTGGATTTAAACGCGCTTGCCCGCGCCATGGCCACGGCCAAAATGGCCGATCTTCGTAACGTCTACGAGCGAGAGGATGTGATGGCGGCCGGGTTTGTGGACTATGTGGGGGTGGGGCGGTGACCCCCTCCCAAAATCAGGCCTTATGTGAGGATGATCATTGAGGTGCCCCATGCGGATGCACAATGCCAAAGCGCTGATGCTCACAATGAGGCGATTGGCTTGTCACACTTCTAGACTTCGAAGCGATTGAGCATTGATGGGTTGGATCAAAGCCCCAGCGCAAACAGCCCCAAGCACAACAACAAACCCACCACCGGCACCACCACGGTCAGCGCCCCCATCGGCGCATACGCCGCCGCGTGGGTTTCTTTACAAATCGCCCGAATGGTGGTGACCACATACCCGTTGTGCGGCAATGAGTCCAGCGCGCCTGATGAGATCGCCACCACCCGGTGGAGCTGATCAGGATCCACGCCTTGATCGACATAGTGGGGTCCCAAGATCGGCAGCGCAATCGCCTGACCCCCTGAGGCCGAGCCTGTCATGGCCGCGATCGCAGAGACCGCCACCGCGGCCGAGACCAACCCAGAGCCGGGCATGGAGGTCA
>CAJXNL010000026.1 GCA_913057195.1 uncultured Wenzhouxiangella sp. | reverse complement strand
GGCCTGGCTCAAAGCCCCGCTTTTCGCTTCGCCATCCACCGCCAAAAGGCCATTGAGATCGACCAAAAATTAAGGGGGACACCATGAAAGATGCCAGGCTGCAGCCGCTGCTCGAAGCGCTCCAAGACTTAAGCCAACGCCACCCCGGCCAACTTGTGATTCAGGACGCGGGCGATTACATCGAGCTCGCCAAAACCCACCCCGAGCCGGATGATCCCGAGCTGGCTTTCAAGTGGCAGGCACAGCCCAACTGCCGCCCCGCCACGCCCGATGATCCGCACCCGAATGAACAACACCCGGTTGAGGGCTACATGCTCGTTGAATACCGCCGCCCCACCGACAAATATGCCATCGGCCACGATCGCGTCGTGCAGTGCGAGACCGCAGACGCGCTGTTGGGGCACATTGCCAAACGCCTCAATCAACACTGACCGCAGTCGAAGCCTTTAAGGAGAGACACTCAGCCAAAGGCCTCCAGCCATGTCCCGCCAATCAATGCCCAACGCTTTGCTCGCAGTGCGCGCCTGGTGGTCCACTGCCCAGCGCACGACAACGTCTAGAACGCATCGTCGCCGGGCCATCACCCGGCTCGCCAGCATGGCTGGGGCGCTGGTTGGGTCGGGATTTGTTGGCCTTGTCGCGCACGCGAGCGATTGCCCCGACCCATCCAAGACCACACGCGCTTCCACTGAGCCGGCTTGCCAAGTGCGCTTCTACACGCAAGGCCGCATCATTCATGGCGCACCCGCACCGCCGACTGAAATTAAACTCGAGCGGTTGGATGCGCAGCTGATGCCCCTCAAAACCGGTCAAGCAAACACCTCAAATTACACCCGCCAAGGTTTTGTGCTGTATCCGGATGCCTTGGGCGCGCCCGCACGACTGACCGCCACCACGGCCATCAAACATCCCTTGAGCGGAGAACCGACCAGCGACACACTCACACTGCAAGCCCTGACCGCCGTGGGGCGGGTCAATCACATCCACGCCCTCACCACACTCGCGGTGCCGCGTGTTGAGGCGCTGTATAACAACGGCCTGTCGCTGACCGACGCGAAGACTCAAGCCTTGAGTGAGTGGGCCAATGTGTTGGGGGTGAACTTTGCCGGCGGTCACGCCAGCGCCATAGATTTGACCGGCCCCGACGGCGATGCGCTGCTTGCGTTGATGGCCACCGTGTCCACCACCCCCGCCACTGAGCCCAGGCCAATGGCGGCGCAACAGGCCCTGATCGAGGGCTGGGGGCAGAACGTGGCCAACGCAGGCGCGCTCGCCGATGCCCAGCGTGCGACCTTGGCCCAATCGGCTCAAGCCGCTCGCAGCGAGATCGACGCCCTGGCCGAGCACGCCGCGGCGGGCAGTGATCATCCCACCCCGAGCGCTGACGAGCTGGACGCGGCGCTGCAAACGTTGGTTGAGGCCAACACCCACCGCATCACCATTGAGGTCACAGGCTCAGGGGTGGCCACGCCCTCAGGCTCAGTCCAGGTGTTGCCGGGCGAGTCCCAAACCATTGAACTCGCCCCGGCCAATGGGCAACAACTGTCTGCTGTCCAGGGAACTTGCCCAGGCAGCCTCAGTGGTGACAGTGCGCGCTACACCACCACGCCCAGCCAAGACTGCACGCTTGAGGTGGTGTTTGCCCCGAAGGTCTACTCGATTGATGTCGCGATGGATGAGTCGGGTGCCACCGAGCCCATTGGACCGATCGAGGTTGAGCACGGCGAGTCAGTCTCGATACAGATCACTTTTCCATCGGGGTTTGATGGCTTATCGGTCAGCGGGTGTGGGGGTGCGCTCGTGGACCAAACCTACACCGTCAGCAACGTGGTCTCTGATTGCACCGTTGACATTGATTTTTTTAAGCGATTTTTTGTGGCTGACAACGGCTGGACCGTTCGCTGCCCTCGGGTCGCACTCGGGGCAACGGGAATCGTCAACGGCGTGACCTACACCAAGCGCAATCGAGCCATGATCACGGCTGACAATGCCACGACCAGCTGCATCAGCGGTGAGACCGACCTGTCGGGGCTTTTTCAAAATGCCGCTGCCTTCAACGGCGACATTCACCACTGGGATACACAAACGGTGGTGAATATGGATCGCATGTTTCAAGGCGCCGCTGCTTTCAATCAAGACCTGAGTCAATGGTGTGTGGCTCAGATTCCCGCCTCCCCTGCCGATTTTGATTCAGGGGCCAGTCAATGGTCGGCGGACAAGGCCCGACCCCAGTGGGGCA
Source organism: uncultured Wenzhouxiangella sp. (assembly GCA_913057195.1). Taxonomy (GTDB): domain Bacteria; phylum Pseudomonadota; class Gammaproteobacteria; order Xanthomonadales; family Wenzhouxiangellaceae; genus Wenzhouxiangella. The sequence continues at coordinate 8,979 of CAJXNL010000026.1, read as the reverse complement.
CAGATTGTGCGCTGCTGACCCAAAGCGTGGTCGTGAGCGCAAGCTCAGGTTCGGGGGGCCAACTGACCCCTGAAGGTCAGGTGATTAGGCGATATGGTCAGCGACTGGCTTTTCACGTCTCACCCGAGTCGGGATTTGTGATCACCGATGTCACCGGCTGCGCCGGCGCGCTGTCGGGCACCACCTATTTGACCGACACGTTGACCGGTGATTGCGCAGTCTTGGCAGAGTTTTCGGCCTTTTATCGAAAACCCAATGGCGTCACCATTGCCTGTCCTGGCGCATCGGTGGGTGAGGTCGGAGTGGTGGATGGGGTGAGCTACACAAAACGAGACAAAGCCGGCATCACTCCGGCCAACGCTGCCACCAGTTGCATCAGCGGGGTGACCGACTTGGCTGGGGTGTTTAAGAACGCAACCACTTTTAACGGCGACATTGGTCACTGGGACGTCTCGGCAGTGACCACCATGCTGGAGTTCTTCTCTGGGGCGAGTGCGTTCAATCAAGACATTGGCGCGTGGGAGACAGACGAGGTCACCAACATGGACTTCATGTTTAGGAATGCTGAAACCTTCAACCAGGATTTAAGTGGCTGGTGCGTTGAAAAAATTAAAACAACACCGTTTGGCTTTGCGTCGGGTGTTGATGGGTGGCTGAGTGCTTACAGGCCTTTGTTTGGGCAATCGTGTCCGCCTTAAAATGGTTTCAAGGGTCACGATATTGTCATTTGACACGGCAGTCTGTTGCCCACTATGCTCAAGGACAGTTCAGGGCCAGCCAGAGTTTTGGTGAGCTGGCCACACACTTAAAAGAGAGGTCATCATGAAAACACGTTATGCCTTGTTCTTGGTTGCATCAATTCTAATGTTTGTGGCTGCTCAAGCCTCAGCAACCACCTCCCCAACCATCGGCGGCTCCGCAAAAATCAGTGCCAACCTTGAAGGTGCGGTGGTTAACGCCGGTGGTGCCGTATCCGGTGGCAACGTCAAAGCAAAACAGGCTGTTGCATCGGTTTTGGGTGGCCACATCAGCGGCGCGCTGACCGACAAAGTCTCTGTCAAAGGCGCGGTGACCAACATCGGTGGTGCAGCCTCCGGTGGTCAAGTGGCGGCGTGCCAATCAGTGGGCACGATCGGCAGCGACTGTGGCGGCTGATCGCACCACCAAGCTGAGCACGGTCTGTGTCGTTGTGTTCGCTGCCCTGTTGGGGAGCGCGCCTTTGCACGCAGAAGTGATTGGCGATGCTGAAAATGCGGCCATGCTGATGATGAAAGCTCGGTTCTTAGTGGGGGCTCAGCCGACCACGCAGACACCGGGCAATCAGCGTCATGAGCTCAACGCGCGACGGGGTGGGCCGCATGCAGCCCACTTCAACCAAGGCCGCTGCGGCGGGATTTCAGTTGGAAATGTTCATCCTGTGATTGGGGATCATCGCCGGCATCATGTTTCAGTCAACATCATGGGACACATCTACAACAGCAATAACCGCTGTTAGGGGTGATGTCTAATTCGTTTGGGATTTATTTCATTTTTTGAGGGATTGGCAATGAAAAAAATTACGACAACAACCACCTGCTTTTTAATCTTTGGATGGCTCGGTCTGGCTTCAATGGCGCAGGCCAATGAAACAATGGATCGTGTGATTGATCGAGACCCGGGGACAGATCACCGTATGGCAGTGAGCGCGACAACGGTGCTGGGCGCCATTCGTGCGCTTGGTTCCGATGCACAAAGCCATCTTGATGTTGATGGCGAACCGCATCTTGTTTTTACCGATTCTGTCGGCGGTGCAAACGATGTGGCCGTATTCATGGATGACTGTGGCCCTGCAGGGTGTGAAGATGTGACCCTATTTGCAGCTTTTTCTCCCAACGAGGCCGTGACGGATGCGGTGTTGAATCAGTGGAATCATGTCTCATCGCGCGTGCGCAGCAAGGCGGCTCGCTCTGACAATGGAGACATCACACTGTCGATGCCAATGAGCTTTTATTCAGATGACGATCATCGTCAGCTGTCGATGCTCATCGGCTTGTTCCTCGTAGAAGTCAATTTTATGACTGCGACGATGAACGAATCCAGCTAAGCTTGCTGCCTCTAAAATGAGCTTCTGGAAAACGCTTGTCGTCGCCACTTCGGCGCTGGCTCTTAGCGGCTGTGCAACTCAGGCAATTGAAGCCCCGGCACCTTTAACGGGGCCTTCCCTTGCGCTGGATGCTTTTGAGACCGGGCTCTCCGAGGCCACAGTCTCCGTGGGAGATATTTTTGTTTACGACAACCCGGTCGAACGCCGCGAAATCATCGCGGTTGGCGATCATTTTGTCGACTACAACTATGGCCCCGACAGTTACGCGAAAGAGACCTGGTCGCCAATTTTGCCGAGGGTCCGCTGGGTGTCGCCGCTGTCAGCGGGTGTGCGAACACTGACGAAAGTTTCGGGTGCTCTCCATCCCCTGGCGGTTGGCAATCAATTGTCATTCGTTGCAGAAACGATACGAACACGGCCTGGGTTCACCACTGAAAACACCTGGGCCTGTGAAGTTCAAGAGCAGGTGAGCATCACTGTGGCGGCTGGCGCAGCAGACACATGGCAAATTTTGTGCACAGTCGATGGCCGAGACCGCGTGATTTATAACTATGCTCCCAGTATTGGCGGGCTGGTGAGAATGATTTACGCTGTCGAGGGCGGCGACCGCATTGTTCGGCAGTTGACGGGCTACGCCAGTGCGGCCAATGCGGCGCAAGCCGACGCCTCTGAGTCGTCGGGCGGCGAGTGAGAATGAAAAAGACATGATTAGCTCAATCCAAATCTCACAAAGCAAACGGGTTGTCCTGCCAGCAGTTGTGCTGGGAGTGAGTTTGTTGACAGGCTGTGCAACGGTCACCAAAGCCCCCGAGGTCCCAGAGGAGCTCGCAACGCTGTATCCTTCGAACATTCCAAAAGGCACCATCACCAATTTTAATGCTGCCTTGGCGTGCGTGGATAATTTGATGCTCATGCATGAAGTCTCGCCCGTCTATGTGTCAGCGCAAGAGATTTCAAACTACACATCAGACCGCTCATTGTCGTCTGGCGGCATCGAAATGTTGATCACTGCGCTGTCAAAGATGTCAATTCGAAGCAACGGCGTCCGGTTCGTAAACTATAACTCTGACATTGCCAACATGATGACGCTGCAAGGTGTGCATCCTGACGCCAATAAATTCCGCGTGCCCGATTACTTCATTCGCGGTGGGGTTACGCAGCACAACAAAACGCTGTGGACAGGTCAGCGGGGCCGAGGGGCTTCGGTCGAGCTCAAAGAGCCTGATATTGTCGATGGGGGCACATTTTTTACATTGCGTGGTCAAGAGGACATTTCCGCCAGCGACTCGTTAAGCAGTGCTTATGGGACGTTGACCATGGATATGAGCGCAGGTTTTATCCCAACGCTTCAGATTGTTCCTGGAGTGGCCTCAGCCAACACGCTCGCGTTGAAAAATTCTTCAGGGGAAGCAACCAACGCGGACCTGACCATTGGTGATATCGGTTACACCTATACGTTTTCTGAAAACACCAGCCTTGACTTTAATCAGCTGTATCGGTCTTTGATACAGGTCGGCAGTATAGAAATTATCGGCAAATTACAACAGGTGCCGTATTGGAAATGCTTGTCCTCTGCTGGAGATGTGGCTGAACGAGATCAGGAGATCGCACAATATTTTCTTCATTTTGAGAAACATGACAAAAAAGAATTGTTGCGCGGTGCACAAAGCGTGTTAAGCCACCTCAAATATTACGACGGTGCTGTCAGTGGTGTTGACAACGAGGCCACTCAAGAGGCACTTCAGTCATACCAGCAGCACATGGGGCTCTTGGCAACAGGTCGACTGGACTACTCAACCTTCAGAATGATGAAGTTGTTCACCCCATCAGGCGACCAAACACAGACCAACAATTGGTGGCGACCATACCGATTCACAGGCACTGTTCCGACAGGCCAGCAAACGCAAGCGGACGGTTCAAGCACTTCATCCTCGGGTTCATCAACTTCTGATGCTGGCGGCGAGCAACAGTCTCAATCCAGTGAAAACGGTGACTAAGCCCATTCATTTTATTAAAGGCGCTGCCCTCATCGCTCAAGCGGCATTGCCCATGGCCCTCACGACCGCGGGCATAGCACAAGCACCACCGGTGGATGGCAGCAGTCGCATCGATGTGGCCATTACAGGGGCGGTGATTAACGCAGGTGGTTCAATTTCGGGCAGCGCTGAAGCCTTACAAACGCTCGCCACCGTGGATGCGAGCCAGTTTTCTAATTTTCAAGATCAGCTTAATTTAACCGGAACGGCCACCAACGTCGGGTTGTCGATGGCTGCCTCGGCCAGTGCCAAACAGCGCATTGCATCCGCCAAGGCATCGAGCCTGACGCAGGATCGCGTCTTCGCCAAGCTGAATGCGGTGATCAATGTGGGTGCGGCCGCTGGTGCGTCGGCGCAAGCGACTCAAAACGTCGCGACGGTCAGTGGCCGGCGGGTGGCCAACAGTGTGATTACCGTCGATGCCAAAGCGCTGACCAATGCCGCACTCGCGCTGGGTGCAGACTCGCAGGCCACACAGAGCGTAGGTGTTGTGGATGCCACGCAGCAAGGTGTTGATGGCGGGCGCGCTGAAGTCACCATTGATGCGGCCGAAAACGTATCGGCTGGCGTGGCCAGTCGCGCCAAAGCGACCCAGTTGATTGGATCAATTCAAGGCACTTCGGTAGATAACAGTTCTACGGAAGTGAAAGCGGCGAACATTCTGAATGTGGCGGCTGGGCTGGCTGCAAACAGCCAAGCCGACCAAAAAGTGGGTGTCATTACTGCTCGTCGAAGTGTTCGCGATGACTCTTTGAAAGTGACAGCACGCGCTATCACTAACGCCAGTTTGGGCGTGGCAGGAAGCGGAGAGGCCACCCAACAAATTGGTGTGGTTCAAACCAGCGCATCAGTGGATGGTGTTGATTTAAAAGTGGATGCCGATGAACTTCTCAATTTATCGGCAGGCCTTGTTGGATCTGGCTCGGCGGTGCAAAGCGTGGGCACCATTGACGGCAGCGGAAGCGTCAGTGGGGCTAACCTGAGCGTCAATGTTGATAACGTCAGCAATGCTGCGGCCACCATCGCCGGATCTGCTTCTTCAGATCAGAATGTGGCCACGATCACTGCTCGGGGTCAATTGCGAAATACGGATGTCTCCGTGTCTGCGGACAACATTTCGAATGTGGCCGCCGCACTCGCTGGCTCCAGTCAAGCTGAGCAGCGAATCGGCACAGTACAGGCCAACACTCTAAGCAATGGCTCTCTTTCGGTCATTGCCAAAGACATCGTTAACACAGGCGCGGCACTGGCCGGGAGTGCGCAAGCACAACAAACGATCGGTGAAATCGATGTTACAGAGGGATCGAACGTCGATGACTCGATCAAGACTGGTGCCATTACGGGAACAGCGGTGGGACTGGCGGGGGGTGGTCAGACCACGCAAACACTGGGTGTGGTCGCTGGCAACCGGGATACGGGCGTGTCGGTGTCGCTGACTGCGGGTGCCATTTCGGGGACGGGCATTGGTGTGCTCGGTAAGGGGGTCAGTCGAGAAACCATTGGGGTGGTCGATGCGAGCTCTGCTAATGACATCGACCTCACGCTGCGCATAGGCAATGTCACCAGCAGCGCAGCCGGCTCTGGCTCCAGCAGCACAATTCAGGTTGGTGTGGTCAGTGGCGCGGGCGCGGGCGATGAGTCACTGGGTGTGGAGACTGGTGATATTAGTGTACGCGCGTATGGGATTCGAAGCCGTGGCACGGTCATCATTGGCAACTTGGAGGGCCGAGGTGTTGTCGCAGACAGCAACATTCATGTGGGCAATGTGACAGACGAGGCCATTTCAGCTGCGAGTTCCGCCAACATCCGCATCGGCAATATCGCCAGCGACGTCTCCGGCAGAACCAGCCTACGAATCAAAACCGGTGACCTGCACAATCATGTTGATGCGGGTGCGTTGACCTCTTCGGATATCTATGTTGGCAACCGAATGAAAGCGTCCACTGGTTCAACCAACATTCGAGTCAGCACTGGAAAGCTCTCCAGTACCGTCGCAGCTGCATTGGGCAACGGGTCTGGAATTTATATTGGCAATGTCAACAGCGGGTCGGGCAGCGATGTGCATGTGCACACGGGCAATCAAACAGCTGTGGCCGCCCTTTGTGTTGGGCATATTGGCTGTTTGTCAGAGCTGATCGGCGCAAAAAACTGTATCAGTATTGGCAATGTCGGCATGCCCAAAGACTGCGGCAATAAGAGTGCGATAGCCGAGGCGATAAAAGAAGTTGAGAAATTGGGTGAGTACGTCTATAAAGGTGCCGTCTATACAGCCGAAGAGGCGAAAAAAGCTGGCCTCTACATCTATAAAGGGGCGCTTTACACTGAAAAAGACCTGAAAAAGGCAGGGTTGGCTCTATACAAAGGCGTTGTGCACACCGCAGAGAAAGCCAAAGAACTGGCCAAGCAGGCAGAGAAAGCCATTGAGCATGAGGGCAAGAAGATTTGGCATGGCATCAAGCATTTTTTTTGATATAAAAATACCTCGTCCTCTCAGCAACTCATTGTTAATGCAGCTTGAATTAGAACAAGACGCCAGTGAATCCAACTGCCTAATCTGCTTGTCGGCCACTTGCCAAAGTGCGCTCGTTTAGGGCCAGCGAAATGCGCATGCTTCTGCATGCTTTTTAAGGTCAGACCTTTCCTCGTAAGACACCCTATTTATCTAGCCAAGTCGTCTGTGATCACCAGTGGTGCATGCTCCAAACGCCACGCTGCTGATCTAAACATCCGTGCTTGGAGGGCCGGCAAGGGCAACAATGCCAAATTAAAGTGTTAATGCTTTCAATTTTCTAATCAAGCCCTGAGTGACAATTTTTGTCTAGCTGTTAAACCGGTGTGTTGTTTAAGGAGCTCAAGGTTCAACCGTTCGTCTTAGGCCCGCTAAAATACCCCGGTTGAGGGGTTTTGTTGGCGATGAGACTGTCACTTGACCCAGCACATGTGAACGATTGTGGGCATCCACTGCCTGGCGGATCTGCCACAGCACACTGGCGGCATGACTTTCTTGACGGACCTAAATTGCCTGGCCCAGACAACACCTAAGTGTTGCGTGATGCGCAAAAGCGCGCTATGATTCGATCATTCAGGCATAAAGGCTTGGCTAAATTTTACTCAACAGGTTCCATGGCGGGTATTCAATCAAAACATGCGCAACGACTGAAAATGCTGTTGAGCTCCTTGGACGCAGCGGCTGGCGTGCAAGATCTGACCAACACAACGCTGGGACTTCACCGCCTGAAGGGCCAATCAAATGAACGGTGGTCAATGCGCGTGAGCAAAAACTGGCGCTTGACATTTAGCGTGGTTAACAACAGGTTCGATGAGTTGGATTATGAGGATTATCACTGATGACGTTGTATAACCCCCCGCACCCCGGTGAGTTTATCCAAGAGATGTATCTTGATCCCATGGGCCTGACAGCACGTCAGCTGGCGCTCAAATTGGCCGTGGCCCCGTCAACGGTCACGAGACTGATCAATGGCGAGGCCGGGATCAGCGCGGAAATGGCTGTGCGCTTGTCCAAGGCGTTGGGTTCTCGGCCTGAATTTTGGTACCAAATGCAGTTTAATTATTCCATGTGGCATGCAAAGCGGTCGGTGAACCTCGATGAGGTTGAAGCGGTGGAGATTCCACCAGGCGCAGAAGAAGTCGCCTGAGGTCTTAACGACGCCACCAACTCAAACGCTGTCCGTGCCTCCATGTCAATGCCTTGGGATTCGAATCTGTCGTGACGGCATCTCCCCTCACGCCACCAAACACGCGGGATACATGTGCCCATCTGCGTGGTCGCACGGACCCCTGACACTTCTGCTGCTTTTTTTGTTGTATCCACCACCGATCGGTACAATGAAGGGCTGACAGCCACTCGAACGATCTCAATAGGAGCACAGCATGCATAAAGACTGGGACAAACTGACTCAAGAGCTCTCAGCCCTGATGGGCCAAGTCCACAAAGGCAACCCCGATGTGGGCCAAGGGTTCTCACAAATGGCCAAAGGGGCCACCCAAGATGGCGCACTGTCGCCCAAGCACAAAGAGTTGATGGCGGTGGCCATTTCTATCGCCGTTCGCTGCGATGGCTGCATTGGTTTCCACGTCAAAGCGGCCCACAAGCACGGTGCGTCTCGTGAAGAGCTGATGGAAGTCATCGGCATGGCCATGTACATGGGTGGTGGGCCGTCATTCGTGTACGGTGCCCAAGCGCTTGAAGCCTATGACCAGTTCGCCGGCGCTTAAATCCAAAGCCTGGAGCTGGGCACTGATCGGACTGATCAGTGCCGGGCTCTTTTGCAGCTCAGCGACCGCCCAAGCGCCATGGCCCTCTGAGGCCCCCGAGGAGTGGGGTTTGGCCATCATCGATGTCGAAACCACCGGCCTTGACCCGCAGTATCACGAGATGATCGACTTGGGGGCGATCTACACCACCCCCGATGGGGAAGAGCTCGGGCGGTTTTTTGTGCGCATTCACCCCACCTACCCTGCTCGTGCCAGTTCGGTTGCCCGCTCGATCAATGGCTACGACGAGGAGCGCTGGGAACAGCTGGGCGCGCTGTCACCAGATCAAGCATTCGACCAATTTATGGCGTTCCATGAACAACACGCGGCTGATCGACGCTTTTTGCTGACCGCCTACAACGCATCGTTTGATCGCAATTTTTTACAAGTCTTCTTGCAGCGACACAATCAAGCCTTTTCAAATCTGTATGCCTATTTTGTGTTGGATCTGCCTTCGATGGCTTGGGGCTTGGGCGTCGATGCGTTGGGGGGCGCGGAAGTGGCCAAAGCCTTCGGCTTGCCTCCTGAAACCAGTGACCCGATGAAACACACAGGCCTTTCTGGCGCCGAGTGGAACTTGGCGCT
>CAJXNL010000025.1 GCA_913057195.1 uncultured Wenzhouxiangella sp. | reverse complement strand
GCTGCAGACCCGCGCGTTGCGGCGGCCAAAACGCTTGGTGGAGGCTGCCCGAAACCGCCTTCCAGATGGCCCGGCCTCGGGTGAACTTGATCGCCAAGCCCACCACAAGGCCGATGGTGACCCCTGCAATGGCCAGGCCCCATAAAGGCAGCCCGCCCACCGTGATGCGTGCCAATGACCCCGCTTTGAGCGTCTCCAGCGCGGGCTGCCACGGGGCCGTTTGGGTGATCACCACCACCGCAACCAGCGCCAAGGCCAGCTGCCCAGACAAACGCTCAATGATGACCGCCAGCCACGCGGGGCCTTTTTGTGGGGATTGATCGGCGTGGCGCTTGGCGCGGTAAGCATCGCCCAGCACCCCACCCGGCAGGACCTGGTTGACGAAGCTGGCGAGATAATACTCGCGAACGGCCTGGCGGTAGGGCATGGACAGCCCCAGCGACTGGGCGGTGAACCGCCACCGCCATGCCGACAGGGCCACTTGCATCACCCCGATGCTCAGGGCGCCCAGCAGCCAGCGCCCATCGAATGCCCCCACCTGTTCGATCAGCCGCTCGGGCCGAAACCAGACGAGTAAGCCCGTGAGAATGAAAAGGCTAGCCAGCCACCGGCTCGGCATACAAATCCGTATGACCCACCTCGATGCCGATTTGGCCATTGGCCAGATCGGTTTGGCGGGAGACAAACCACACATCGAACTCATCAGACTGATCGGGGAGCATCTCGCAGGCGGCCTGATGCCAACCGTTGATCAGCCGAAACCCCAACGCCTTTGTGTAAGCGCTCCCGGCCAACAGCTTCCACACGCTGGTGCCGGTTTGAGTGGCGTAGCCGGCGCGCTTGAATGCCGCCTCTGTGGCGTGGACCGCCATCGGGCCCAACGCCGGGCCTGTGCCCAAGCCTTTGGCCCGCTCTTGATGGGCATTGAACGCCTGGCGAATGACCTCGTCTAAGGGGTGTTTGCTGCCCGTGATGGCCCAATGGCCGTTGACGTTCAGCACCAACAAAGCCGCAGCGCCGATCCCCACGCACTCATCCACCAGTCGATCAATCCACGGTTGGCTGGCCAAGTCCAGCAGCGCCGAGGCGGTGATGAGATCAATGGGCCAGCGTTGATGAATCGCGGTGAGGCGAACATTGGCCAGGTCAGCCACGGCGGTTTCGACCGTGGATCCCTCAGGCAGGGCATGTTCCAGCTGGCGCTCGGCCTCTTTGAGAAGCTTGGCGTCTTGATCGACCAAGCGCCAGTGCTGCTGCTCACCCAGCCACTCTTTGAGATACAGCGCGTTGTTGCCACTGCCCGCGCCCAAATCGAGGATGTGGCTTCGATGCCGAGTGCCGAGCCAGTAATGCGCCTCCTCGTTCAGCAAGGTCTCGCGGGCTTGATGATCCGCGCGTCGCCGCAGCGTGAGCCACTCACTGTCAAACCACAACTCACTCATGGGAGCCTCATTGCCAACGCCCGCTCACTGTTGCCGGGCCTTGGGCTCAAGTGTAGACAATCCCAGTGCATCAATAAACCTTTCACCGGCCTGTGCCCAGCTGGTCAGCGACGCCCGAGCCTCCCGCGCACCGGCCTGCAGCGATCGGCGAAGCGAAGCATCATCCAGCCATTGCCTCAACGCCTCGGCCAATGCCCTGGCGTCGCCGGCGGGGACAATCAAGCCTGCATTGTCTGGTAAGGTCTGCGGCAACGCCCCACCATTGGTGGTGATCACTGGAAGACCTCGCGCCAAAGCCTCGGTCACCACCATCCCAAACCCCTCGTAATGAGACGGCAGCACGCACAGTGAAGCGCGGTGATACGTCGCAGCCAACAGGGCGTCATCTTGCTCCCCCAGCCAGTCGATGCGCTCGCTCAGCCCCAAGGCCTTAACCTCGGCCCACAGACGCTGGGCGTGTTCGGGGTGTCGCTGATCGTCGCCGACCCACTGACAGTGCCAACGCCGATCGCCCAGCTGATTGAGGGCCTGCAGCAACACGTCATGGCCTTTTCGAGGAATCAGCGAGGCCACACACAGCCAATTCGCTGGCGTCGGTTCGGGCCGGGGCGCGGGGTTGATCTCGGCAACGGCCGCCAAAGGCGCAGGATCCACCCCAGGGCAGACCACCGACGGCGAGTCGGTAAGATAGCCCCGCTCAACCAGGCGCTTTGCGGTGAACGCACTGGTCACCACCACCTGATCAACGCAGGCCAACGCGCTTCGCTCTTGTTGCCACAGCCAGGCTCGGTCGCGATCGGTTAAGCCACGCTCGTCAGCGAGCGGGTGGTGAACCAAAGCCACCAGCGTCATTGGGTCTGATCGCAATGCGCGGGCGTGCTTGATGGCATCGCCCATGCCGCCCAGCGCCAGGCCATCCACCACCACGGTGGCATGAGCCGGTGGTTTCATCAACGCATCGGTGAGGCTTTCTTTGGCGCGGTCATCCACCATTGGAAAGGCACCGTCCAAGCCCACCACGGAGGCGTCGAAACCTCGATCCAGCAGGGCTTGGAGGATGCGTGCGTCATACCGATAGCCCCCCGTGCGTTGATGGGGGTCGCCTGGGACAACAAAAACAATCTTGCTCAAAGCGTGGCCTAGAGGGCGCCGATGTAGCTGGCTTTGGCCAGGTGTGACTCTTCCAAGCTCACTTCAATTTCGGTGATGGCCTGGGCGCTTTCGCCCAGATCGCCTCGGCCAATGGCCGCCTTAAGGCGGTCAAAAACAACCTTCGCCATGAACTCAGTGGTGGTGTTGATGCCTGCAAACTCATCAATCTCATCAAGATTGGTGTAGTTGAACTCAGCCAAGATGGTCTTCAGCGCATCGCTGGCCAAGCCGATATCGATCACCAACTGATGCTCATCAAGCTGTCGACGTTTAAAAGTCACATCCACCACATACGTGGCGCCGTGGAGGCTTTGGGCGGGGCCAAAGACCTCTGAATGAAAACTGTGAGCGATCATCATGTGATCGCGAACGGTGAGGGTGTACATGGATCGGCACTCCTGGTCAGGTCATTTCAACAACATCGGATGGGGCGTCACTGTAGTTCACGCGTAGTCAATGAGGTGACACAGAACATCGGGGGCGCCCTGGCTTAACGTCGCCATCACGTTGGGCAACTGATCAAAGGGCGCTCGATGGGTGATCAACGCATCCAATCGGGGGTCGGCCAGCAGCGTGAAGGCGTGCGCCAAACGCGACTCGAAGGTCCAGTCGGCTTGGCGGTCGGGCGCGATGTGCCCGACCTGACTTGAACGCAAGGTGAGGCGTTTGGCGTGGAACGCCTCGCCCAGTGGCACGGACACTGACCGATTGCCAAACCAACTCATCTCGACAATCCGACCGTCTTGCTCGGCCAAGGTCAAGGCCTGCTGAAGCCCCGCTTCACTGGCGCTGGTGTGGATCACCACCGCCCGATCCGATTGGGCCTGATTGGGCGCAACAAACCTGAGGTCCAAGGCTTCGGCGATGCTCCGGCGATCGGCTTGGGTGTCGATCAGCTCGACGTCGTGGCCATGCTGTCGGGCCGCATGGGCGACCAAACACCCCACCACCCCGGCGCCGATCACGGTCACGCTGACCTCGTGGCGAGCATTGCCCGGCGCATCCAGTCCAGCATCGATGAGGCCATTGACCGCGGTCTCCATATTGGCAGTCAACACCGCTCGGTCTGAAGGGAGGGCCTCGGGAAGGGGGTGCACCGCCGAGGCGGGAACAACGTAGTGGTCTTGGTGGGGGTAGAGACAAAACACGCGTTGCCCCAGCCAGGCAGGGGGCCCTTGTTTGACCTGGCCCACGTTGCAATAGCCGTATTTGACCGGCCCGCTGAACTCGCCTTGTTGAAACGGCGCGCGCATTCTGCTGTGCTCGCTGGTGGGCACGCGGCCAGAAAACACCAGCGTCTCGGTGCCTTTAGAGATTCCAGTGCAGATTGTCTCCACCCAAAGCTCATCGTCACCGGGTTCTGGCAGGGTCTCTTGGATCAGCTGACCGCGGCCATGATCCGACCAAAATGCCGTCGCTTCAATGCTCATATGCGATGATTGTGACAGATTCTGATCGCCCTTGGCTGATCAGCCACCCGTTGTGTATTGGTGATGTGTCGGTTGCGTATCGGATGAGTTTGTGGACACCCAATGAGCCTGCGCCAAACCCGGCTGTTCTCATGCGTGAGTGGAGTGCATGGGGTGTGGTGTGGGCGGCCGTGTTTGCCGCCTTAGTGAGCGCCTGGGCGCCTGGGGGGGTCTCCGTGGTGGCGCCGTGGTTGAGCTGGTTGCTTGGCTATGGCGTTTTGGTGGGGGTGTTGCATCGTCACGCCACGCGTTGGGGCTGGGCCAGTCGGGTGACCCTGCTTCGGGCCCTGATCACGCTGTCTTTGGCGAGCTTTTTATGGTGGCCAGAGGCCTACCAAGCCCATGGGCTGGCCCTTGGGCTCATGGGTTTGATCGCGCTGCTGGCCGATGGCTTGGATGGCTATCTGGCGCGGCGACTGGGTGAGTCAAGCCCGGTGGGCGCGCGCTTTGACATGGAAACCGACGCCGCCTTGATGGCGGTGCTGGCGGTGGGGGTGTGGTGGATTGACCGGGCCGGGGCGTGGGTGCTGTTGATTGGGCTGATGCGTTATGGCTTCGTGATGGCCGGTCAGCTGTGGCCGCGGCTGGGCCGTGAGTTGCCTGAGTCGATGCGTCGCAAGGTGATTTGTGTGGTTCAGGTCTCGGTGCTGTTGGCCGTGCTCCCGCCCTGGCTGTCGGATCGCCAAGCGGCGGTGCTGTTGGGCGTTGCACTGGCGTTGCTGGTGTATTCATTCGCTGTTGATACGCTTTATCTGATTCGACACCAACCCAAAAAACAGGAGATGTCATGAGAACACTGATCAGCGCATTGGCGGTGGGGATTTTAAGCAGTGGCGTGCACTCGGCCAAGGCCGGGCCCGAGCGTTTCGAAATCGATGCCGACCACTTCTCGGTGGGCTTTTTGGTTGACCACATTGGGTATGCCCAGCAGCTGGGGCAATTTTTAGAAGGCGAGGGGGCGTTTGTCTACGACCCAGACACCAACGAGCTCATCAGCGGCGAGGTGCGCGTTCAGGCCGACAGCGTGTTCACCAATCACCGACGCCGCGACGGTCACTTGCGAAACGATGACTTTCTGGATGCGCGCCGCTTCGATGAGATCCGGTTTGTGGCCACCGATTGGCAACCGGAGAGCCAAACCTTGGCGGGCGAGCTGACTTTATTGGGCCAGACCCACCCCGTTGAGTTTGAAGCGACAGTGAACAAATTGGCCGACTACCCTTTCGGTCATGAGCAACCGACCTTGGGTGTGTCGGTCCGAGGCGCGATTGATCGAAGCCGGTGGGGAATGACTTACGGCATCGATCAAGGCATGGTCGGCGATGAGGTGACTTTGATGATTGAGCTTGAGGCCATTCAAGACTGAGCGTCGTTTCTGTCCGTGAGCGGCCGGGCCAACCCAGGCCCGGCGCGTCATCATAAGTAATCGTCTTGCGCATCCATGATCGTGGCCGCACCGGCTTTGATTTTGGCCTGTAGCGCCAAATAATCAGGCAACAGCCGGGCCATAAAAAACCGGGCGGTATCGAGCTTGGCTTGATAGAACCCCGGCTGGGCGGGGTTGTTCGCCAAGGCGGTTTGGGCTGTTGCGGCCATCTTCGCCCAGACAAACGCCATGGCGACCAGCGCGAAAAAGCGAAGGTAGTCGCTTGAAGCCGCGCCGGCTTCCATGGGGTCTTGGCTCATGCGCTTAAACACCTCCTGCGTGGTCGCCTGCAGCGCTTGCTGGGCGGCGTCCAAAGGTTCAATAAACTCGGCCATCGCCTCATTGTTTTGATGCTGGGCGATCAAGGCGTTGACGGGCTCAAAAAACGCTTTGAGATTGCTGCCATTGTCAGCGGTGATTTTGCGGCCCACGAGATCGAGGGCTTGCACCCCGTTGGTGCCTTCATAGATCTGGGTGATGCGAACGTCGCGCACAAACTGCTCAACCCCGGTGTCTGTGACATACCCCGCGCCCCCGTGAACTTGCATGCCCAGGTTGGCCACCTCAAAGCCCATATCAGTGAAGTAGGCCTTGATGATGGGCGTCATGATGGCCACCCACTGGCCGGCGCGCTGGCGCACCGCCTCATCCGGGTGATGAAGCTCCAAATCCAGCTCCAATCCAGTGTACAAGGCCAGGGCGCGAGCGCCCTCGGTCACAGCACGCGAGGTGAGCAGCATGCGTCGAACGTCAGGGTGGACGGTGATGGGGTCGGCAGGTTTGTCAGGATATTGTGCGCCGGTCAGTGCGCGCCCTTGCAGGCGGTCATGGGCGAATGCACGCGCGGCCTGATACGCTGCCTCACCCATGGCGGTTCCCTGAATCCCAGTGACCAAACGTGCCGCGTTCATCATCGTGAACATATAGCTCAAGCCGCGATTTTCTTCGCCAATCAGCTCACCAATCGCCCCGCTGTACTCCATCTCGCAGGTGGCTGAGGACTTGATGCCCATTTTCTTTTCAATGCTTTGACAGCGAACACCATTGGGTTCACCCAGTGAGCCATCGGCGTTGATCGCCAGCTTCGGCACCACGAACAAGCTGATGCCACGCGTGCCCTCAGGTGCATCAGGCAAACGAGCCAGCACCAGGTGAATGATGTTCTCAGACAAATCATGTTCACCGGCGGAGATCCAGATTTTGGTGCCGGTGATGGCATATCGGCCATCGTCGCGGCGTTCGGCTTTCGTCCGAATCAGGCCTAAGTCCGTACCGCAGTGGGGCTCGGTCAGGTTCATGGTGCCGCTCCAAGCGCCGCTGATCATTTGGGGCAGCAGCGCTTGTTTTTGTTCGGGTGTGCCGTGGTGGTGGATGACCTCATAGGCGCCCAACGTCAGTCCCGGATAGGCCGCAAACGAGGCGTTGGCCGCGTTGGTCATTTCAGAGACCGCCAGACCGAGCACCCCGGGCAAGCCCTGGCCCCCGTAGTCGGGATCGGCCACCAGTGCCGACCAACCGTTGTCGTTGTAGTTGTCATAGGCGGCTTTAAACCCGTCGGGCAACGTGACCTCGCCGGTGTCTTTATCGTGGCGACAACCAATTTCATCGCCCACCGCATTCAAAGGCTGGAGCACGCCTTCAGCGAACTTGGCCGCCTCGGTGAGCACCGCTTCGATGATGTCGGGGGTCATCTCCTCCATCCCAGGGATGTCTGCCGCGCGCTCCAGTTCAAGAAACTCGCGATATAAAAACAAAAAATCGTCGACAGGGGCTTTGTAATGGGGCATGTTGGCGGCCTTTATCGGATATTCAAAAAAGATGATCAATTTTTAAGGCCGCCAATGTAGCACAGCCCTCAAGGGCAGCCCATGCTCATCACCGAGCCGGCCATAAAAAAAGCCGGCGCAAGGCCGGCTTTAAGAACCACCAGATGCGGGACACACGCCCGCGCTTAAAGATTACCGTTTCTTAGCGGCTTTCTTTTTGGCTTTTTTCTTGGTGGTTTTCTTTTTGGAGGCTTTTTTCTTGGTCGCCTTCTTCTTGGCGACTTTCTTTTTAGCGACTTTCTTCTTAGCTACCTTCTTTTTGGCCTTTTTCTTAGTGGCCTTCTTTTTGGTCGCTTTTTTCTTGGTGGCCTTTTTCTTGGTGGCTTTCTTCTTAGCTACCTTCTTTTTGGCCTTTTTCTTGGTGGCTTTCTTTTTGGTCGCTTTTTTCTTCGCTACCTTTTTCTTAGCGACCTTTTTCTTAGCCACTTTCTTTTTGGCCGCTTTTTTCTTGGTGGCCTTTTTCTTAGTTGCTTTCTTCTTAGTTGCTTTCTTCTTAGTCGCTTTTTTCTTCGCTACTTTTTTCTTGGCGACCTTCTTTTTGGCTACTTTCTTTTTCGCAGTTTTTTTCTTCGCCGCTTTCTTGGCTGGCTTGGAAGTCTTGGCTGCGGGTTTACCAACGCCAGACCCTGCTTTTTTTTCTGGATCGTTTGTTTCAGCTGCCACGATATCAATTCCTTCTGTTAACAAAAGTGTGTACACGCAACCCCTCTTTATCGGGCCGCAGCCTTATAGTAAATCATTGTTAACACCGAATAAAAGGGATCAGCGGAAAAAAGTTTCACCCTGTTTTTTGCGTTTATCAGGTAGAATTTGCGTTGTCTTTTACCGATTGAGTTCCCAAGTGAAATACATCGGCTTAGTTTTGGTTGTGTTGCTGATGGTCTCGTGTTGCGAACAAGAGGCCACCGATGAGCGTGGTTGGCCCAATGAATTGGTTCTTGGTTTGGTGCCTGCGCTCGAAGCTGAAGCCTTGGTGGATAACCTCGAACCACTCGCCAATCACCTCGAACAAGAGCTCGGTATTCCCGTGCGCTCATTCGTTCCCCAAGACTACACAGGTCTCGTGGAGGCCCTGGGGGCGGGGCGTGCAGACATTGGGATGCTCCCACCGTTTGCCGCCATGCTGGGCCAGCGTCGCTATGACATCGAGCCGATTTTGATCTCCTCTCGCAAAGGCGAGGTGGGTTACCGTGCGCAGTGGTTCACCAATGATCCAGCGCTGTGTGATGGACCGGTCGAATACAACGAATACAACTGCGATGCCAGAGAGGTCGGGCGGGAGAATCGGACCATTCGCTTTGCCAGTTGCCCAGGGTCCATTGAGAGCATTCGCAATCAAACCGTGGCCTTCGTTGATCCCAGCTCCACCTCGGGGTTTTTATTTCCTGTGGTGCAGCTTGAAAACAATGGCATTGATCATCAAACCGACATCAACAGCCTATTTGTGGGTGGCCACGATGCGGCGGTGTTGGCCGTGTATGCCAATGACGCGAAAGTGGGGGTGAGCTATGACGATGCGCGGAACATGGTTTGTCGCCAATATCCCGATATTGGCGAGAAAGTGATTGTGTTTGAGCACACTCAGATGATGCCCAACGATGGGGTGCAGTTGAGACCTGGGTTGCCCGATGACTTGGTTGAGGCGATCAAAGCTGCCTTTTTGAGTTTGGCAGAAGAACAAAAGGATTTGCCCGATGATGAAAAAGTGTTGTGGATCTTGTACGAGATCGATGGGTTTGTCCCAATGACTGAGGGCCTGTACGACCCGGTCAGAGATGCTTACGAATTGATGCGTGATTAGAGAGGATTGATGAACACAGCCAAAGGCGCCATTGCTTTCCAGCAAACCAACGTGGTCTACCCCAACGGTGTGGTGGGCATGAAAGACCTCAACCTCAACATTGAGCCTGGGGAGTTCGTTGTGATCGTAGGCTCATCGGGGGCTGGGAAATCAACCTTGCTGCGGGCCATTAATGGCCTCAATCGCGTGACATCGGGCACGGTGAGCGTCAATGGCACCCCAGTGCCCCAAAAAGAGGGCCGTGAGCTTCGCGAGCTTCGAAAGCACGTTGGGATGATTTTCCAAGATTTCCGCTTGGTGAAGCGCTTAAGCGTGATGTCCAACGTTTTGATTGGCCGGCTGGCGCATGTGGCCGGCTGGCGGACCTTGTTGAACTTGTGGCCAGAACACGATCGTGCGATTGCGATGCGCGCGTTGGAACGCGTTGGGATCACAGAAAAAGCCTGGACCAAGGCGTCGCAGTTGTCGGGTGGGCAGCAGCAGCGCGTGGGGATTGCGCGCGCGCTGGCCCAAGAGCCGGCGATTATCTTGGCCGATGAGCCGGTGGCCTCACTCGATCCGGTGACCACCCATCAAATCATGCGCGATTTGGTGACGATCAACCAAGAGCTTGGTATCACAACCTTGGTCAACTTGCACTTTTTGGATTTGGCGCGCGAGTATGGCAAGCGCATCATCGGCTTAAAAGACGGCGAGCTGGTCTACGACGGCTCTGCCAAGACGGTGACTGAAAGTGACTTTAAAGACATCTACGGCCGCGAATTCACTGATGATGATCTGCTCAATGAGGATGCGAAACTTTGAGCGCGGTGTTGCCCAAAAAGCCGGCTAAAAATTGGCCGCTGATCCTCGGCGCCGGCGGGTTTTTGCTGCTCATGACAATTTGGTCGGGCACCGGCATTGGGTTTTCACTGTCTGAGCTGGTGTGCAACATTGCCAGCGGTTCTCGTCTGCTGCAAGAGTCTTGGCCACCGGATTTTGGGTTTTTGCCCCGCCTGGTGGGCCCATTCATGGAGACGGTCAACATTGCCATCATCGGCACCGTGGTCGGTGGGATGTTGTCCATCCCCATTGCCGTGTTGGCTGCGAGGAACCTCACCACAGGCAAGATCGTGTGGTTCGCCGATCGCAATTTCATGAACATACTAAGAACCCTGCCCGATCTTTTTTGGGCCATGCTGTTTGCCACCGCAGTGGGTTTTGGGCCTGTGGCCGGGGCTTTGGCGCTGTCGGTATTCACCGTGGCGGTGATCTCTAAGCTTTGGTCGGAGTCGTTGGAGTCGATCGACATGGGGTTGCCTGAGGCCGTGCGCGCGGTCGGGGGCAGTTGGCTTGAGATGATCCGGTATGGCGCCATCCCGCAAGCTTTGCAGACCTATGTCTCTTATGCCCTGTATGCCTTTGAGCTTAATGTCCGGGCCTCAATGGTGCTGGGGCTGGTGGGCGCTGGGGGCATTGGGATGATCTTAGAAAGCCAGCGGGCGAACTTTGAATATGAGCGGGTGACCATGATCATTTTGTTTGTGCTGGTCGCTGTGCTGATCATTGAGCAGTTTTCTTCATACATCCGGAATAAGCTCGCATGAGTGCGCTGAAGCCCCAGCGTGAGATCGGCTGGGCCACTTGGGCGAGTGTGATCATTGCCGCTTTGTTTGTCTGGTCGCTGATGGCGATCCAGTTTGCGCCGGCGGACATGATCCAGGTTCCCGGGCAAGTGGCGCGGGTGCTGTCGTTTTTCTATCCGGCCGATATGGCCTATGGATGGGATAAAGTGCTCCCGGCCATTGTGGAGTCCATTCAGATTGCGTGGGTGGGGACTTTGGTGGCTGCGGTGCTTTCGCTGCCTTTGGCCCTGTTTGGGGCGAGCACCTTGTTTCCAAAGCTGGCCCACGGGGTGAAATTCATTTCAGCGACCACGCGGGCGTTTCCTGAGATCTTACTGGCGATTTATTTTGTGCCGATTGTGGGCTTGGGGCCTTTTGCGGGCGCGTTGGCCATTGGGATTTCTTCGGTGGGGATGCTCACCAAGCTTGGGGCTGAGGTGATTGAATCGATTGACTTTGGCCCGATTGAAGCGGTAGAGGCCAGCGGCGGTTCACGGATCGCCGCGCTTCGTTACGCCGTGCTGCCGCAGGTCTTGCCAGAAATTGTGGCGCACTGGCTGTTCCGGTTCGAGCTCAACATTCGAGCATCCGCGGTGCTTGGGGTGGTGGGCGCTGGGGGTGTCGGTGGGGTGTTGTTGAACACGCTTCGCTACCGTCACTTCGATAAAGCCGCCGCGGTGTTGGTGTTGACCATCATCGTGGTGCTGGCCATTGACATGATCTCTGGTGAGATTCGAAGAAAGATCATCAACAGCTGACCCCTTGCGGCCAGCCCATGGCCAAGTGTTTAAAAGTCGACCCAAACACTTGGATCAACCATGATCAGCAATACGTTCTCATGTCATCGAGATCACCATGCCAAGTGAGCGTGCCTTTGAGCTTTTTAATCTCGCTTTGTTCTGCCAGTTGAACCAGGGTTTTTAACCCAAGCTCCACCGTCTCTTTTTTCGTGTGTGTTCCTGACACTTTCATGGCGGTCTCCATCAGCTGGTCATCAATATCAATGTTGGTGCGCGTGGTTCAGTGTGCTCCATGAAGCGAGACGAGTGTGTATCAATTGAAAATACTATACACATTGGGCATAACAACCATTCACCGCATTGTCCACATCCAAGCGCGAACGCTGACTTTTGGCGCCTTCAAACGACAAAATCTGTCGCTGTGTGGCCTAGCATGGAGGGTGAGTGTTGAACGCATGCATCCCATAACGAAGGAGCCCATATGACCCAAAATCCCGCCATCCCTGAAGATGAAGACACGTCCAGCCTGTTTCGACATCCCGTCAAAGTGGGCGATTATGAAGCCACTTTGGACATCTGGCGTTGGGAAGGCATTGAAGGCTGGTCTTATATTTTTGATCAGGAGGCTGTGGCCAAGCTTCCAGAAGAGACACTGGTGTCGTGGCTGCAAGACAGCCTCGTAGATGTTCCTGAGCTGACCCAAGCCGCGCCCACTGTCGTGCGACGCGATGGACATCTGTTTGTCAACTTTTGCAAAGAACATCAGTGCCGTCCGCGGGTGTTTGATCCGGTGGATCGTCGAACCCCGGAGGAAAAAGCGCGGGCGCGGGCCAAGACCTGCGCCTATCTAAAAGAGCACAACCAAAGGGAAATTGATCGGGCCAAAGGCAATCCAGGGGCCTAACAAGTTAAAAGTTTTCGATATGGGTTCTGGGTGCCCCACCCATTCACCGATCAACGCCGCGACATTTTAATCGGCAAACACGCCGACATCGAGACACCGTTCACAAGACTCGACAATTAACCAGCCCTCAATGGTGGGTGTGCCGATCGCTTTTACCTATTGCCCTGGATGCGCCACCGCAGGTGTGTGTTTCTCAGAGCAATCAGCCAAACACACAGCAGCAATCCAAGCAAAGCCCAGCGGTCATTCACTGGAATGGGCACTTCGGGTGGAAAAGAAGTCTCGCTTGCAGTGGGTCTCTCGGCTG
>CAJXNL010000024.1 GCA_913057195.1 uncultured Wenzhouxiangella sp. | reverse complement strand
AAAGCCCGAAGCACTGCGCATCGAAAACCTCTCCATCGGCGCACTCAAAGACATTCAGCTCACCATCGAGCCCGGTGAAATTGTTTGTTTGTCTGGTGAATCCGGTTCTGGAAAAAGCCGACTGCTCCGCGCAGTGGCCGACTTAGAGCCCCATGAAGGCGAGGTGTTTTTGGGTGAGGCCAATCGCGATAACTTCACCGCGCACGAGTGGCGAAAAAAGGTCATGTTGGTGCCTGCCGAAAGCCAGTGGTGGGGGGATTTGGTGCGGGATCATTTTTGTCACCCTGTGCCTGAGGCATTGGCCGCTTTAGGCTTTGAGCCCGAGGCCATGGATTGGTCGGTGGCACGATTGTCCAGCGGCGAGAAACAGCGCCTGGCCGCCGCCCGAGCACTGTCGTGTCAGCCCGAAGCCCTGCTGCTGGATGAGCCGACCGCTAACTTGGACGATGAGAACACGCAACAGTATGAGGACTGGATCCGGCGCCTGATTGAGCAAGAAAACCGCCCTGTTCTTTGGGTGGCCCATGATGAAGCCCAAATGAAGCGCGTCGGCGATCGCCATTTTAGAATCAAAGGCGACCATCTGGAGACCGCTCGATGAACGTGATTGATTTGGCGTGGTGGGAGCTGGCGATAGCGGCAGTGATGGTGGTCGCGTTGGCTGCCACCTCGCTCGTGGCGCGACTCGATGTGGGCAAGCCGATTCTGATTGCCGCTGCCCGAACCGTCATTCAGTTGAGCTTAATTGGCTTGGTTTTAGAGGCGTTGTTTGCGGTGGGCTCTTTCCACTGGGTGGCACTGATGGCAGGGGTGATGCTGCTGGTGGCCGGCCGCGAAGTCATGGCACGACAAAAACACCGTCTCACCGGTGGTTGGGCATTTGGCATTGGAACCGTGTCGATGTTTGTTTCGGGCTTCACCGTGACGATATTGACCCTGACCGTGGTCATTGGTCCAGACCCTTGGTACACCCCACAGTACGCCATCCCGTTGTTGGGCATGCTGTTGGGCAACACCATGACAGGGGTCGCTTTAAGCCTTGATCGGCTCACCGAGGCGGTGTGGCGCCAGCGCGCGGTCATCGAAAATCGCTTAATGCTGGGTCAGTGTTGGCAAGAGGCCATCGGTGACTTTCGACGTGAGGCGATGCGCTCGGGGATGATGCCGATGATTAATTCAATGGCAGCGGCAGGCATTGTCAGTTTGCCTGGCATGATGACCGGCCAAATCCTTGGAGGCAGCCCACCTTCGGTTGCGGTGAAATACCAAATCTTGGTGATGTTCACCATTACCGTGGGTTCAGGATTTGGGGCCATTGTGGCGGTGAGTGCAGGCTCTCGACGCTTATTTGATGACCGCGAGCGCTTGCGGATGGACCGGCTGAGCGCTGGAAAAGCCTAAGGCCTGACGCTTACTGTTTCAGCCACGGTTTGAGCAGTTGCCAAGACTGCAATGGGCCCCATGGGCTTGTGACCGCGCGCCGCCAATCATCCTCTTTGGCATCAATCAGTGACAAGAGGGGAGAGAGTGCTTCAACCCGGGCTTCAATATCGGCCCAAGCCGCCCAAAAAGCATCAATGGCTTGTGCGTTGGGCGATGTTGTCCAGGTGCGCAGCAGGCGGTAGGCGTCTTTGACAATGGGGTTGATCTGTGATGATTGCGACAAGTCCTCATCACTGAAGCGGGTGTGACGAAGGCCAGGCTTTAAAAACTGATCGACAAACTCCTCGATTTTTGCATCGCTGGTTTGTGGCAGCTTCAGCTGCTCGGCCATGTGCTTAAGTGCGCAGGCGGGGGCATCCATCAAGTCATCGTAGTCCACCACAGCCAAGCGCTGACCTTGGATCTTCCTAAAAAACGGCACAATGCTCACCAACCACTCCAAGTCGCTGGCCGCCTGTTGGCCGCGTCGGGGATCGATTTTGGCGCGCGAGCGTGCGACGCTTAAGGGGTTTCGAAGCGCAATCACATACGAAGGCGCTTGCTGAGTGGTCGCCAAGATGCGATCCCAAAACGGCAGAATCCGTAAGGTCCGTCCATACTTAAACCCCCAAATGGGGCTGTCGCTGAAGCGGCGCTGAATGACTTCGATCACCGCATCTTGCAACGCGTGGATTTCGGGGGCATCAAAATCGCTGGCTTCCACCAACCGCACGCTGTCGGCGCGCAGATTGACGGCCCGTCGGGCTTTTTTTGACAGCGCCAACAAGTCTTTGTCTTCGAAAAACCCGGTGGGGTTTTTGCGACTGGCTTTCTTAAATCGATTGCCCAGATCGACGCCGAGCGCTTGAAGTGCGCGGGCCACGGTGCTGGTGCCACTTCGGCCTGCACCGATCACAAACACCACCCGTTGGGTCTGGTTCAAAGACATGGGGCTTACTCTACCTCGGATTGACCGAAACGGCGAGTACAATTGGATGAGATGAAAATTCGAAACGCGAACCCCTGGTGGACACGCTGGCAGCGGCTGTGGCGTCGATGGCGTGGCCACCAAGATAACAAAACGCACCAAGTGCATTGGGTGTGGGTCGATGGCAAGCGCCAAAAGCGGGTTCGGTTTGCCACACCACAGCGCGCCCGAGAGGTGGCAGACGGGTTGCAAGCAATGGCCACCACCGGATGCTTCCCTGCTTTGCACAGCCACTCAGGGTGTGATGTCTTTGTGGCGTATGTCCCCCAAACCCGTCCCCAAGACGCTCTGGCCAGTGGTGTGGCGGCGTTCTATCAAGCGCTTTACCACCCTCAGATGACACCAGCGCCTCAGCTTAAACCCGCTGCCGTGGCATTGGCGGAACTCAATCAAGGCTTGAGTGCACTCGAACAGGCCGGTTGGATTGACGCCGAGTGCCGAGACCAAATCGATGCCTTCGCCCATCGACATGCCCCGCCCATGCTGGTCACCGGATATGACTACGTTGACGCAGTGGCCAAGAACTTTCTGTTTGGTCAAGATCGCTGGTTTGGCATCGATATCGAAGCCATTGAGCCGGCGCAATGGTTGGGTTTGGGGCTGGCCAAAGCGGAATACCGAGGGTTGGTGCCGCCGGCTGATCCAGATCATTGGGGGATTTCAGATCCGCTTTTTAAAAAGCAATACCCCATTGTTCGTTTGATTTTTTTGGTGGGTTATTTCAACGCCAAACTCGCCCAAGGCAAGCCCCGTCGCATTCGCATCGAGGCGCTGACGGATGCCATCTAACGAACGCCAATGACTTTGTGCGACTGTAGACTGAAGCGCCACTGCGGATGGGCAAGACAGTAGTCAATGGTTTTTTGTGTATTGGCTTCGAGGTCAGGGCCATCCATTGGCTGAAGTAAGAAATGGCGAAAATTGAGATGCTCAAAGTGCTCAGGTGGGGCCTTTAATTGGGGATAGACCAGCTTCAACTCATCGCCGTAAGTTTGGACCACCGGCGCTGTCGATTTGGGGCTGACACACAGCCAGTCAATGCCCTCAGGCGCCCTTACCGTGCCATTGGTTTCAACCGCAATATAAAAATGATGGGCATGCAGCGCATCAACTGCTGGCTTATCAAGCTGCAGGAGAGGTTCACCGCCGGTGCACACCACCATCCGCTGAGCGTGGCCCGTATCATCGGGCCACTGGTCTTTGACCGCTTGAGCCAAAGCTTGAGCCGTTTTGAATTTGCCACCGCCTGGGCCATCGGTCCCGACAAAGTCGGTGTCGCAAAAGGAGCAGACCGCACCGGCGCGGTCTTTTTCTAAGCCCGACCATAAATTGCAGCCTGAAAAACGCAAAAACACCGCCGGCCGGCCGGCGTTGATGCCTTCGCCTTGAAGCGTGTAAAACATTTCTTTGACGCTGTAGGTCATTGCTGTGCATCCTGTGGGTCGGCTTGAATCACACTCGCGCCAGTCAGGGGCGTGTGTTCGACATCAACTTGGCACAAACCTGGCAGTGATGCGCAGGCGTTGGCCTGTATCCAGTGTGCTAGCGTCAGAGGGTCGGCATGCGCCAAACCATCGATGGTGTATAGCGGGTGGTGGTCGAGGCGCTCGAAAATGGGTTTGAAAGCGGTTTTGACATCCCCAAAATCAAACACCCATCCCAGGGCGTCATCCACCGGCCCTGTCAGATGCAGGCGCACGGTGTAGGTGTGGCCATGGATCTGACGCCTGGGGTCACCTGATTCTAAGTTGACCAGCTTGATGGCGGCATCCAAGGTTTGTTCTTTCCAAATCCGCATGGTGTGTCCATCGAACCGGCATCCTGCGGTGGGGGTCTCGTTAACGGCAATGGCATGCAATCCAGAAACATCTGCCAGCTGATCCCACAGCCACTTGGCCAGGTGTTCGCTCGTGGGGTTTTCAAGGCCTGGAATGTCGTTTAAACACGACCAGTTAAGCCGCTTGCCCAGCGGGGCCCAAGCGCGATCCAGCCGCTGGCGAACCGCGATCGGGTCTTCGTGGGGATCGACCCCACACTCGATGCGCACACCAAACCCATGCCCGTGCATGCGCCCACACTTATGCCCAGGCGGCACATTGGGCAATTGATGGGCGGCCTCGAATGCATGCCCTTGAGTCACTCGACACTCAAGGTCGCCACCAATCAACCAGCGCGCCCAAGACTGCGGCGCTGTTTTGAGGTTTAACCAAACAGGGGATAAGCCGTCCAACCGTTGATGGCACCAGCTCAGCAAGGCCCGATCGTCTGCCGGCTGGCCCAAGACGGCATTGAGGTCTTGATAGTTGAGTGCTTCGCTCAGTTCGGTCAGACCCGCCTCAATGGCATCCAAGTCATGGACTGATTGGCAGGCGACTTGCAGACCGAAACTGTGGCCATGCCACCGTCGGGTGGGGTGTGCCGGCGGGCTGTTGGGCAAGTGGCGCGCGGCTTCAAAGCGCGCATGTGCCAAATGGAGCGAGTGGGCGTTGGGCATGGCGCCATTATCTCACCAACCCGATGTGGTGTTGACGCATCGGCGACCACCGGCGCCCATAATGTCACGATGATGATTAAAGCACTGGCCAGCTTATTTTTTTATGGGCGCTTCTTGCGGCCGTTCAGCGCGTGGGGTTTCCATCGGGCTCAGCGGGGTTTTGAGCAAAAGACCTTCGATTTCACTGGCCAGCACTGGGTCATCACCGGCGCCAGCGGTGGGTTGGGTCGCGCATTGTCGTTGGCCGCCAATGCTCAAGGTGCCACCGTCTGGGCCGTGGCGCGGTCAACCGATCGGTTGACCGCGCTCCAATCGGCCGCCACAGAACCCGAGCGGATAAAGTCAGTGGTCTGCGATTTATCATCCATGGCCGCGGTGGTGGCCGCTGTTGACCAAATCAACGCTGCGCGAGAGGGCGGCTCGGTGGATGTCTTGGTGAACAATGTGGGGGTGTTGCTCGATCAAACCCAGATGACGCCAGAGGGGTTTGAGCTTGCGCTGGCAACCAACCTATTGGGGCCTGTTCTGCTCACGCGACGAGGCGTTCAAACGGGCCTGTTGGATGCATCGAGTCAGGTGATCAATGTCAGTTCCGGTGGCATGTATGGCTCAGCCCTTAGACTCGATGCCATGACCCATCCTGATCTGAACCAGTACAACGGGGTCTCAGCCTATGCCATGCACAAACGCGCCATGGTGGCGTGGACCCATCAGTGGAACACCACCCACCCATCTGGACCGGTAATGCATGTGATGCACCCAGGCTGGGTAGATACCCCAGGGGTGCGCGTGTCATTGCCCCACTTTGCAAAAATCATGAAGCCGTGGTTGCGCACCCCAGCGCAAGGCATCGATACGGTGTTGTGGTTGGCCGCCCAGCGGCATCCTGCCACCGGCCATGGCATTTGGCTGGATCGGGCTTTGGCCGAGGAGCATGCCTTTGCGGCCACGCGCCAAAGCAACGTCAGCGCCGATGACCTGGTGGCGTATTTTGATGAGGCGCTGCAACCATGGCTGTAAAAAAAGCCGACCTTCCAAGCAAGACATGCGTGGTCTGTCAGCGACCTTTCACGTGGCGGCGCAAGTGGAAAGACTGCTGGGAGGAGGTGAAGTATTGCTCTGAGCGTTGTCGTCGACACCGGCCCAAGAGATCCAACGATGCTTGATGCATCTCAAGCCAGCTCAGGCACGGATCCGCGCGCCATTCAAGTGGTTTGGTACAAGCGTGATCTGCGCATTGATGACCATGCTCCACTGTATGAGGCCGCGCAACGCGGACCGGTGTATCCGCTCTACATTGTCGAGCCTAAGCTGTGGCAGCAGCCTGACATGAGTCTTCGCCATCAGCGATTTATTGAGGCCTCGCTGATCGATCTGGATGCGGCGCTGCGCGATTTGGGTCAAGGCCTGGCCGTGATCCAAGGCGATGCGGTCGAGGTGTTCGCGGCGTTGCTCAAGCGCTGGCCACAGATGGCGCTTCATGCCCATGAAGAAACCGGCAATGCGTGGACATACCGGCGTGACCAAGGGGTTCGGCGGTGGGCCAAAGCCGCGGGTGTGCGCTTGACTGAATACCGACAGTTCGGGGTGGTCCGTGGTTTGACCAACCGAGACCATTGGGCGAAAGGTTGGGCGGAGGTGATGCAGCAATCCCAGTGTCCCACGCCTGCGGCGTTGCCACCACTCGAGGAGGTGATGCCGATTCAACAGCCTTTTTCTGAGGCGCCGCCTTATGATGCAACGCCCGCACCCGGCCAGCAACGGGGTGGCCTTCGATCGGGGCGTGCCGTTTTGGCGGGCTTTCTCAACGATCGCGGAGCGCATTATCGAGGCGGCATCTCTTCGCCCAACCGCGCACCGACATCTGCGTCTCGACTGAGTGCGCACATTGCCTACGGCACGTTGAGTTTGCGAAAGATTGTGCAAGCCACCCATGCCCGCCAGCGTGAAGTCAAAGCCTCAGGAGAGGTGAAATGGGCGCGATCTTTGGCCCAGTTTGAGCGCCGATTGCATTGGCACTGTCATTTCATTCAAAAGCTTGAGCAACAACCACGTCTCGAAATCCAAAACATGCACCGCGGATTTGATGGCATGCGGGAGAATGACTTTGATGCGGAAAAATTTGAGGCGTGGCGGCGAGGTGAAACCGGCTATCCGCTGGTCGATGCGTGCATGCGGTCTCTACAAGCAACCGGATGGTTGACGTTTCGGATGCGGGCGATGGTGACCAGTTTCGCCTCGTACCATCTGTGGCTTCATTGGCGCGAGCCAGCGCTTCACTTGGCTCGGATGTTCACCGACTATGAACCTGGAATTCATTACAACCAGATTCAGATGCAATCAGGCACCACGGGCATCAACGCAACACGCATCTACAATCCAGTCAAACAGGCTCAGGATCAAGACCCCCACGGAACATTTATCCAAAAATGGGTGCCTGAGTGGAACACCCCCAACTATCCTGATCCCATTGTTGATCACCAGCAGGCGGCGCGTGAGGCGAAGGCCCGGATGAAGGCCTTCCGTGATCAAGCAGGATTTCGAGATGAGGCGCGGGCGGTCTACCAAGCTTTGGGCAGTCGCCAACGGCCTGCCCGCAGAAAGAAGAAACCAGTGGCCACCAAGCAAGGAACGTTGTTTGATTAAGCGGTCTGTTAGGTGCCGCAAAAGGTGGTTAATACACGCTCATCAGGGGCAGGCGGACCGGCCCAGACGGCGTGTTCGGGCTGGTCATCAAACGGGCGTGACAGCAGGGCGTGGATGCGCCTCATGGGCTCGAAATCCAGATCCTCGATGGCGGCATCGACCGCTTGTTGAGCGAGGTGATTGCGCAACACAAACGCCGGATTGCGTTGGTTCATTGCCATTTGGCGTGCCGGCGCATCCAACGCGGTGTGTTCTAAGCATCGCCGCCAATCCCGCGCCCACTGGTCAAACGCCGCTGGGTCATCGAACAACACGCGCACGTCTTGATCAGCGTCGTTGGGTTGATCATCGAGCTGCCCCAACCGTCGAAACGTCAGCGTCATGTCGGCGTCATTGGCCGCCATGCAATCCAAAAGCGCCATGGCGTGATCGGTGTGTTGCCGATGGCGCGGGTCGAGGCCCACTTTTTCAGTGATGCCGTGTTCAAAATAATGTTTGAATGTCGCCGGGAAACGGTTCAAGGCATCGGTTGCGATTTCGACACCCGCATCGGGCTGCTCGGCAAGCAGCGGCACCAAGCATTCGCCCAGGCGCGCGAGGTTCCATGCCGCCACGGCAGGCTGTTGGTTATAGGCATAACGCCCGGCGCGGTCAATGCTTGAATACACCTGGTCGGGGACAAACGAATCAAGCATGCCAAATGGCCCGTAGTCGAGGGTCTCCCCGACCACAGAGACATTGTCTGTATTCATCACGCCGTGGATAAACCCAACCTGCATCCACTGCGCCACCAGGCTGGCAGTGGCGTCGATCACAGACTCAAACCACCGAAGGGCGTCGATTCCCTCGCTGCCCCCCGTCGGGCAATGGCGCTGTTGAACATAGGCCAACAAAGCCTCAAGCGCGTCGCGGTCGTTTTGGCGGGCAATGAACTCAAAAGTGCCAATGCGCACATGGCTTTGGGCCACGCGAACCAAGATGCCGCCGGGTTCTGGGGCGTTGCGCTGAACCTGTTCACCGGTGCTGATGGCGGCCAGCGCGCGGGTCGTGGGGATGCCCAGCGCGGCCATGGCCTCTGAACCTAAATACTCGCGAACCACAGGGCCAATGGATGATCGCCCATCACCGGTTCTGGAAAACGGGGTGGGCCCGGCGCCTTTGAGTTGGATGTCCCAGCGCTTTCCATGGGCATCTTCATGCTCACCCAAAAGCAGTGCGCGGCCATCCCCCAACACCCCCGCCCAATGCCCGAATTGATGTCCACCATAGGCCATGGCAATGGGTTGCGGTTGAGCGAGGGTCGTTTGACCTGCCAGCACCGCCAACCCCGTCTTGCTGTGGAGCCATTGACGGTCCAAGCCCAACAACGCGGCGAGTTCGTCGTTGAGCATGACCGCTGATGGCCGGTCGGTGGGGGTGGGATCCACCGCGGCATAAAAAATATCCGGCAGCTGGGCATAGCTTTGAGTCAGCTTCATGATGAATGCTCGTCCTCCGATCACAGCAGGTGGCTGAGGCCATCATCGCATTGCAAGTGCCAGGATGCTCACAAGAGGGCTGATATTGTTGCCCGTCTTGATGAGCAGATCGCGACGGGTCATTCAACGATGAGCATGCCTGACAAACCCAAGTCCACCCTCGCTTTGGACCATTTCCCACCGACCCGCGAGGCTGGTCTGGCGAGGTTAGCGGCGTTTGTGCCCCACGCAGGGTCTCATTATGCCAAGCATCGCAACACTGACTTTGGGCCCGGCGGCGGTGTGGGGGTGTCGGGGTTGTCGCCGTACTTGCGTTACCGGGTGTTGAGCGAGTCGGAAGTGATCCGCGCAGTGCTGGATGCACACAGCCTTCGCCAAGCTGAAAAGTTTGTCCAAGAGGTGGTTTGGCGCACATATTTTAAGGGCTGGCTGGAGATGCGCCCTCAGGTGTGGCAAGCCTATCTGGCCCAACGCGACGATGATCAGGCCACCTTGGCAGACAACCCCAAGTTGCGCGAGCGTTATCACGCCGCCATTGAGGGACGCACTGGCATCGAGGGGTTTGATGACTGGGCGAGAGACTTAACTCGAGTGGGCTATCTTCACAACCATGCGCGCATGTGGTTTGCCTCCATTTGGATTTTCACTCTCAAGCTGCCGTGGGCGTTGGGTGCGGACTTTTTCTTAAACCACCTGCTCGATGGTGATCCGGCGTCAAACACACTCTCATGGCGCTGGGTGGCGGGTTTGCAGACTCAAGGAAAAACTTACCTGGCGCGTCGGGACAACATAGAGCGGTTCACACAGGGCCGATTTTCGCCGCAAGGGCTGGCACAGACCGCCGAGGCGGTTGAAGGGCCGGCCAACCCCTCGCCTTCAACACTGCCCAATCGTGTGACTGCGAGCGAGGCGTTGACTGAGCCAAGTGTATTTGTGGTCCATCCCGACGACTTGTCAATCTATTCCGAGATCAAAAATCATCCGATGGTAAAAGCGGTGGTGTGGGTGCAAGGGGTCGCCGGTGCCCACCCTTGGCCCCAATCTGCCCACGCGCGCTCATTTGTGCATGGGGTGATTGATGATTGGGCGGGGCTGGATGATGTGGTGATGGCTGAACCGGACGCGGACAAAATCAATGCCGTGGCTGATTTGGTTGGGGCGCGGCAGTGGGTCAGCATGGCGCCATCGGTGGGGCCGCTGGCCGACGCTTTTAAAACACTGGCCGATGTGGGGCCCAAACCGCTGGTGCTGGCGCGTCGGACTTACGATCACACCCTTTGGCCGTTGGCCACGAAAGGGTTCTTTCCATTTAAAAAACGGGTCTTAGAAGGCGATTCATTGATAGAAGCTATGGCCTGAATCTCACCTGTCTACCGGCTTTGATTGTATAATACAGGACCGTTTCAGTACGGTATAAGTGCTGGCGGCCGATTTTTGTTCATAAAGGATGACTTAAAGCATGTCCACAACGAAGATTTCACGTCCACTCGCTGGTTTTCGACTCACCACGCTGGCTTGGGCTTTGGGGGGTTGCCTGACGGCTGGAATAGTGGCGGCGCAAGATGAAGCGTCGCCGGGCAATGATGACCTTTCGGCGGCTGATTCTGCTCGCGCCGAAGACACCGTGACGGTGACCGCAGAGCGCGGACGCGTTCGAATCGCAAAAGAGACCCCGCAGGGGGTGGCCACCATCACCCGAGAAGAATTGGACCAACAGGTGCCGATTGACTTGGCTGAGTCGCTGCGCCGCGAACCGTCGGTCGGCTTGGGCCCAGCCGGCAGTGCGCTGAACTTTTGGCAACAGGGCTTTTCAATCCGCGGCCTGGGTCTTCAACGGGTGTTGACGTTGACCGATGGCGTGCGCTTATCGGGCCAAGGCACCGGCTATGGCGGTGGCAACATCAGCTTGTACGACAGTTTTGCGGTGGACCGCATCGAGGTGTTGCGTGGCCCGAATTCTGTCCTGTACGGCACCGACGCTTTTGGGGGTGTGGTCAATATCATCACCCGTCAACCCACTCGCCGCACTGAACCTGGATTCAATGGTGGCGTGGGCTACAGCTATGACGACGCGTACGATTTAAACCGCACGGGTTTTTATATTGACGCGGGCAACGAAGATGTCGGCGCGGTGTTTGGCGGCAGCTACTCCACGGCTGACAACCCTCAGCTGGCCGATGGGACCCAAGCCACCAGTGGTGCGGCCGATAAAACGTCGGCCTTCGCTCGGGTGAATGTCCATCTTGACGAAAGCCGTCGCATCAGCTTCATCGCCAACACCAGTCGCGATGAGGATGTTGAAGTTGAAGACAGTTTCATCCCGTTTGGCCCAGTGGGTCGCGGGCCTTTGCGTTTTACCTTCCCCGAGTACTACAGAAGTTTGGTGGGCGTGGATTATCAATCACTGGACATTTCGGAGACGATCGCCGAGTTTAGGATTGGGTTTTATTGGCAACAAACCCAGCGGGTGTTTGACCGCACTGCACCTGAGGCGTTTTTCGCACCACCGCCGCCAAGAATCGACTCGGTTCGAGTGGTGACCGACGATGAGATCAACACCTACGAAGTCACGCCGCAAGTGCGCTTAGACCTCGGTGATCATGAGCTGACGGTCGGCGCGGACTTTGGCTATGACACCTCCATCGGGCCAGAAACTGAAACCCGCGAGCAGCTGTTCCCATTCGGTCCGCCCTCGCCACTGTTCAATCCAGGCCCCACCGAACGGGTGCGTGTCGATGCGGATCAAACTCGGGTGGGCGCCTATGTTCAAGACAGATGGGCCATGGCGCCGCGCTTTGAATTGATCAGCGGGTTCCGCTTGGATCATTTCTCCACCGATGACGACATCTCACAAACCTCGAAATCTGAGACCGGCTACAGCGGTAACGTGGCGGTGCTCTATGAGCGAAGCCCAATCAACAATTGGTATGTCAATCTGGGCTCTGGGTTCCGCGCCCCTGATCTGGCTGAACGTTACCAGCGGTCGGTCGTGGCCGTTGTTCAAACCCAAGAGGTGATTGGCAACCCAGATCTTGACGCCGAGCGGTCGATTTCGTTTGATGTCGGCAGCAAGTGGGAGACCGACAACCTCAGTGCTGAGGCCGCTGTGTTTGTCAATGAAGTCAGAGACTTCATCACCACGCAAACCATTTCAGCGCGCCCAGCGATCACCCAACCCCAAAACGTCGGCGATGTGATGCTGTTTGGTTGGGAGGCTTCAGCCGCTTGGCGGATGGGCCGCTGGGAGCTGTTCGGCAATGCCTCTCGCACTTACGCACCGTCTGATGAGGATGTGGTCCGCACCGATGGAGGTCGACTGAATTACGGTTTGGCCTACAAAGTGGCTGGCCCCGGCGACAGTGATTTTCGATTCGAGGCCTTTGGTCGGACTGTGCTGGCCGGCCAAGACCGCACAGAGGGCCGTGAGAACATTGTCGACTACCCAAGCTTTACAACCTTTGACGTGCGTGGCTTGGTGGATCTGTCTTTGAGCGACGAGCGCACCTTGCGGTTGGTGGCCGGTGTGAAAAACTTGACCGATAAAGTCTACAAAGAGCCGTTTTTCAATGAAGTACAGCCAGAGAGAAGCGTGTACGGATCGGCACAATTCTTGTTCTAAGCTTTGAAGCAAAGACCCCACCCGGTGACTTGGCGGTCGGGTGGGGCTTTAAATAAAACAACGCCAGCACTCGATATCAGACCCTTCTATTGGTACTGGTCACCTTGCGTGGCCAGTACCTCTTTGTGTGTGGGACGGCCGGCATGCACCTTAAGCAACCAAGGCATCAGCGCCAGCACACACAAAATCTCCAGCGAACCCACCACGATAAAGATGGTTGGATAGACCGCCAGGCCCAATGCCTTAAGGGCGGTGATGCCGCCCACACCCAGCATGGGGCCGAGCATGAATCCCAAGGAGCCGGCCAAATGGAAGCCTCCCATGGCGGTGGCTTGTTGTTCTTCGCCGGCGAGCTGGCTGGTTAAGACAATCGACGGAGCAAGCATTAACGCCGCCACCAGCCCACCAAAAGCCATGATGGGCAATATCGCATCGGCACTGCCCAACCCCAGCGCCATCAGATACACCCCATATAAAACACTGCCCACTGCCATAAGCGCCACTGGACTGACCTTCTCACACAGCAAACCGGCCGGATAGGTCAAGGCCCCAAACGGCAGAAGGAACGTGGCCATGGCCAGCCCGATTTGCGCTGGCGCCAAGTCTAAAACGGTCGCAAAATAAAGCGACACCGTGGAGATAATAAACCCCACTGTGAGCCGATCGACAAAGGTGAACACATACGGAACAGCCAGGGTGTGCTGGCGTGTGAGCAGCTTGAACATGACCGGCAGGCGTTGCGCCGCCGAGCGGATGGGGGCGTCTTGCAGCACCCACCCAGCGGCCAGCGCCACCAGCAAGATTAAGGTGCCGCCGTATAAAAATAAGTCTGTGGCGTTGGCCGAGCCAATCCGCCCGCCGAGCACGGAGCCTGTGGCCACACCCAAGCTCATGGCGGCACCGACCAGGCCCAAAGAGCGGCCTTTGCGGCTGGCCGGCGCAATATCCGCGACCAATGTCATGGCCAACACCAGCACCACCATGTGCGCCCCGCCTTCTAAAAACCTCAAGCTCAGCTGGACAGGATAGGGCAAGGGCAGATACATCAAAAACAGCAGTGCCGAGAAAACAAACAAGGCCGGGACAATCAGTGCCTTGCGCCGGCCCAATCGGTCGGACCAGAGCCCGGCGGTTAAAGCCATAACCAGCGAGCCGGCCATGTTCGACGACATGAATAAATGCCGATCCAGATCGCCGCTGCCGGGGAATCGGCCCTCGGTGAGTTCATACAGCAACGGGACGACCGCAGTGACCGGAAGCATGATCAAAAAAACGCCGAGCGCGATGGGCCAAATGCGAGTCATAAGAATTCTATGGTAGCGCTTTTGCCCCCCTCAATCGGCGTTATGGGACCAAATTCGTGCCCATTTGCTTGAGCTCGGTACAATCGGATGAGATGAGCTCAACGATGCGCCAATACCGAAGACGCGGTCCGCAGCGAATCGTGTGTTTGACCACTGAAACGGTGGATGTGTTGTACCGGCTGGGGCAGCAAGACAAAATTGTCGGCATCTCAGGGTTTTGTGTCCACCCACCCCAAGCACGGCGTGAAAAGCCCAAAGTCAGTGCCTACACCAGTGCTGACGTGGATCAAATCGTGGCGCTTGAGCCGGATGTGGTGTTGGGGTTTTCAGACCTTCAGGCGGACTTGATGGCGGCCTTGGTGCGAGCGGGGCTGGAGGTTCACGTGTTCAATCAGCGCACCATTGGCGCCATTGTGTCGTTTATCTTGGACCTTGGCCGGATGGTCGATGCCGCCGGGCCGGCACAGAGTTTGGTGGCTCAGATTGACGATCACCTCCAAGCCACCGCGGCCGGTCGGATCCACAAGCGAAGGCCGAAGGTCTACTTTGAAGAGTGGGACGAGCCGATGATCTGCGGGATTGAGTGGGTCTCTGAGCTGATTGAATACGCCGGCGGTGTCGATGTGTTTGCCGATCGGGCGCGGGGCAAAGCGGCAACGGCCCGAATTCTGGATGATCCAAAATGGGTGGTGGAGGCCAACCCAGACATCATGATTGGCTCTTGGTGCGGTAAGAAGTTCCGCGCCGATCGGGTGCGCGAACGTGCGGGATTTGATCGGGTCACCGCCATCCGGCGCCACCAGGTCTACGAGATCAAGTCGGCCTATATTCTCCAGCCCGGGCCCACGGCGATGTTTGAAGGCTTGGATCAGCTCAAGCAGATCATTCAATCATGACGTCAGCCCGGCTCAACCAGGCATTCCAAGAGACCGAGTACTGGGTCGCGACCGAGCCCCCCACCCGTTGGTTGATCGGCCAGCCCCATCCCGATTGGGCCCAGCGCCAAGCCGAGTTTGGCGTCTCATGCGCCACGTGGCTGACCGCCCACAATCCCCAAAGTCGCCAGCAAAGCGCCGCCGCCAATGCGCACGCCCATCGCCGACTTTGCCAAGCGCTGGACTCAGCACGCTGGCGGTGGCTGTCCGGTTGGGCACAGCACCCCGACAACGGTTGGCCGATCGAGCATGGGGTGGTGGTGCTGGGCATGGACCGGGCCGCCGCGCATGCCTGGGGCCGCCGCTTTGGGCAGCGGGCAGTGGTTTGCACGGACGCTGCCGGGATCGCCGATTTGTGCTGGATGGCTTGAATTGCAAGGGGCTTTGGGTAATAATGGCGGGCTCGTTTTTGAAATTTGTCAGGAAAGCCAACATGTCCCGAGTCTGTCAGGTCACCGGCAAGCGCCCATTGGTCGGCAACAATGTCTCGCACGCCAATAACAAAACGCGCAAACGGTCTTTGCCCAATTTGCATCACCATCGGTTTTGGGTGGACAGTGAGAACCGTTGGGTGAAGTTGCGTGTCTCGACCAAAGGCTTGCGCATCATTGACAAAAACGGCATCGATCAGGTCTTGGCTGATCTGCGTGCCCGTGGCGAAAAGGTATAAGGAGCACGACCATGGCAAACAGCGCGCGCGACAAGATTCGTTTGGTCTCCGAGGCGGGGACCGGCCACTTTTACACGACGGACAAGAGCAAAAAGAATACCCCTCACAAACTGGAATTTAAAAAGTACGATCCCGTGGTGAGAAAACACGTCATGTATAAGGAAGCCAAAATTAAATAAGGGATCGCTTTGACAAAAGCGACAGCGAATGAGCCGGGCTTGCCCGGCTTTTTTGTGTGCCTTTGGCGGCCTGTCCGGCCACATTCGGATGGTCCTATGGGTCAACCCAACCGCGTTCGGCCAAAGACACCACCTCGCCATCGCCAACAATGAAATGATCCAACAGTCGGATTTCCACAAGGTTCAATGCTTGTTGCAAGCGCTTGGTGATTTTCAGATCGGCTTGGCTGGGCTCGGCGACGCCGCTTGGGTGATTGTGGGCCACGATCATGGCGGCTGCTCGTCGACCCAGGGCGCGTTCGACCACCACACGCGGATGAACCTGCGCCGAATCGATGGTGCCGTTAAACAACTCTTCAAACGAAATCACCCGAAACCGGGTGTCGAGCATCAAGGCACAAAAGACTTCATTTGAGCGATCTCGAAGCGCAGCCTGGAGATAATCTCGGGTGATGTCGGGGCTGGTCAACGGCTCGCTGCGCGTCAGGGTTTCCTTGAAATGACGCCGAGCCAATTCGAGTGTGGCCTGCAGCTGGGCGTATTTTGCCAAGCCCAACCCGCTTTGGCTGCACAGCTCATCGGCTGGGGCGTCGAATACGGCCCTTAAACTTCCCAAGTCTGCGATTAATGTCCGCGCCATATCGAGCGCTGAGCGCCCCTGATGGCCCGTCCTCAGCACAATCGCCAAGAGTTCAGCATCGGTCAATTGGCCTGAGCCCAACGCCACCAGTCGCTCCCGAGGCCGTTCTGTTTCGGGCCAATCTTTTATCGTCAAACGCGCCAAAGACATTGTATGCTTACCCCTTTAAAGGTCGGCGTCTGAGACCACCAGCCAAGCGCTGGGCCACCGCCATTGTCCGGCGGCTGAGGCGAATCTTTAAGCCGACAACGGCGCTTTTTTATGTCAGACAATCGCGTCCACGGCCGATGCTTGACAGGGAGGCCTTCGGTCATCACCACGCGATCACAACCGCATCAATTGGGAGAGTGTTTTGAGACCACTGCAAGTCAAAATCATCGATCAGCGCTTTGGGCAAGATTGGCCACTGCCCAGCTACGCCACTGAGGGCTCAGCGGGAATGGACCTTCGTGCCTGTGTCGACGACACATTCACTTTGGCCCCTGGCGCTGTGGCCTTGGTGCCCTCAGGCGTGGCCATTTATTTGGAAGACCCAGGGCTTGCGGCCGTCTTGTTGCCGCGCTCTGGACTCGGTCACAAACATGGTCTGGTGTTGGGCAACTTGGTGGGTTTGATTGACAGCGATTACCAGGGCGAAGTCAAGATTTCGTGCTGGAACCGCTCGGATCAGCCGATTGAAATCACCCCAGGGCAACGCATTGCCCAACTGGTGATCGTGCCGGTGGTGCAAATGGCGCTAACGCCGGTCGATGAGTTCACGCCCACTGAGCGTGGCGCCGGCGGCAT
>CAJXNL010000023.1 GCA_913057195.1 uncultured Wenzhouxiangella sp. | reverse complement strand
TTCAAGCCCAGCTCTTGGGAAACAATCTGAGCAACCACGGGTGCCACGCCCCCCAGCTGCTTGTGGCCAAACGCATCGGTGGTGCCCGCATCCGCCAAAAATTGCCCCGAACCATCGCGCACCCCTTCTGACACGACAATTGAACAATACCCGTGGGTGTCCACCGAGTGTTTGACCGCTCGACAAAACGCCGCCCGGTCGAACGGCCGTTCTGGGAACAGAATGATTTGCGGAGGATCGCCGGCGCGCTGTTGCGCCATGCCACCGGCGGCGGCAATCCATCCGGCGTGGCGCCCCATCACCTCTAGAATGAAGACTTTGGTCGAGCTTGAGGCCATCGACATCACATCCAGACTCGCCTCCAAAATAGAGACCGCCACATATTTGGCCACCGAGCCAAATCCAGGACTGCAGTCGGTCACCGCCAAGTCGTTGTCGATGGTTTTAGGAATGCCAATGCAGCGAATCGGTGCCCCCACTTTTTGACAATACGCCGCAACTTTGGCGGTGGTGTCTGCCGAATCATTGCCCCCGTTGTAAAGCAACACATCAATGTTGTGGGCGGTGAGCACCTCCACCAGCCTGGCATAGTCACGCGAGTCGACTTCAGGGTCACCCAACTTATACCGGCACGAGCCAAAGGCGCCCCCCGGGGTCTGGCTCAGCGCTGCAACCTCGTCATCGCTCATTTGAGCGGTGTCCATCAACCGCTCATCTAAAATCCCCAATACCCCGTCTTTGGCCGCCAACACCGTGCCCACTGAGTCCTCGTGACGTCGAGCCTGACTGATCACGCCGCCTGCGCTTTCGTTGATCACCGGGGTGACACCACCCGATTGGGCATAGAGAAGGTTGATTTTCGACATTGGTGGGCTGGTCCCCTTTATTTTCGATTCAATGGCGATGGATTGGGTCCACCGAAACATTATCTCCGATTTGACACCTCAGTTGAACAGGGGTAACTTTCACTGTTCGGAACTTTTTCGACCAAGTCTGGGAGACAAGCATGCGATTGGTATTGTTGGGTCCGCCGGGGTCAGGCAAGGGCACCCAGGCCAAACTGTTACAAGAGCGGCTCAAAATCGCCCACATCTCCACGGGCGATCTTCTACGCGCGGCCGTTGCGGCGAACACCCCGCTGGGCCAAATCGCTAAAGCCACCATGGATGCCGGTGAGCTGGTCTCTGATGAGTTGGTGTTGGAGCTGCTCGAGGAGCGACTCAGCGAACCTGACGTGGCCAACGGCTATATCCTGGATGGTTATCCACGCAATCTGGCGCAAGCACAAGCGCTTGACGCCTTGCTAGAGCGCGTAGAGCAACGCATCGACCGCGCTTTGGCGCTGCGCGTGGACGAGGACCAAATCGTTGAACGCTTGGCCGAGCGCGCCTCACAGCAAGGCCGAAGCGACGACAGTGAAGAGGTGGTGCGCCACCGGATGCGCGTCTACGAGGAACAAACCGCGCCGGTCGCCGATTACTACGCCAACAAGGGCTTACTGACCGAAATTGACGGCATGGGCTCGATTGAGACCATCAACCAGCGCTTGGTCGACGCGCTGTAGAAGACAATCTCATCACGTCTTCGCGACAACTCTCAGAGTGGTCAACTGGCCCTCGTCTTTCTCGACGGTGTCCAACAGCTCATGGCCCAGTCGCTCACACAACACCGCCAAATCCATCGGCGCCAAGGGGTCCGTGGTCCACACGGCCAACACGTCACCGGCGCGCAACCGATCCATCGCGGCCTTGGCCCAAGTGGCGGGCACTGGGCACCATTGGCCACGCGCATCGATGGTCTCGGCAACGTGGCAATCGCCTGTTTGACGCCTATCACCCATGCAACCCAGTATACTTTTTGTCTTGACCTTAATTTGACGGCGGTGGCTTCGTGAGAATTCATATTCTGGGGATTTGTGGCACGTTCATGGGAGGCTTGGCCGCACTGGCCAGAGCCGATGGCCATGAAGTCACCGGCAGCGACCAAAATGTCTATCCGCCGATGAGCACCCAACTCGACGCTCTGGGCATCGATCTGATTGAGGGCTACGACCCCAAAGCACTCAGTCCGAAGCCTGACCTGGTGCTGATTGGCAACACGCTGTCGCGAGGCAACCCCTCCATTGAATACGTTTTAAATGAGCGCATTCCATTCACCTCGGGGCCACGTTGGTTGGGTGAGCACTATCTCCACCAGCGCCGCGTCCTGGCCATCAGCGGCACCCACGGCAAGACCAGCACGGCCTCTATGTTGGCGTGGATCCTCGAACATGCCGGGCTTGAGCCGGGTTTTTTGATTGGCGGCATTCCCAATAACTTTGGCATCTCCGCGCGCTCCGGCGCCGATTGGTTTGTGGTGGAGGCAGATGAATACGACACGGCCTTTTTTGATAAGCGCGCAAAGTTCATTCATTACCGGCCAAGCGTGGCCGTGTTAAACAATCTTGAGTTTGATCACGCCGATATTTACCCCGATCTCAACGCCATTCAAACGCAGTTTCACCACCTGATGCGAACCATCCCCGGCAATGGCACCGTGTTGGTCAATCAACACGACCTGGCTTTGGATGAGGTCCTCGATCAAGGGTGCTGGAGTCACATCGAGCGGTTTGGCTTTTTCGAGGCCAACAACAAGGCCCCGTGGCAGGTCAATCTTGATCAGCCCAGCGGCCAACAGCTGACCTTCACCCATCAAGGCAAAAGTCACGCCCTGGCGTGGTCGATGCTCGGTCAGCACAACGCCATGAACGCACTGGCTGCGGTGGCCGCCGCTTACCAGGCTGGGGTCGATGTGGCTCAATCGGTTGAAGCATTAAGCGAGTTCCGCGGTGTGAAACGTCGTTTGGAGTGCGTTGGAGAGATCAATGGCATGAAGGTGTATGATGATTTTGCTCATCACCCCACCGCCATTCGTTTGACACTTGAAGGCTTGCGGCGCTCCATCGGCGGGGCGCGACTGCTGGTGGCGCTGGAGCCGGCGAGCAACACGATGCGGGGCACACACCACGTCAAATCATTGGGACCGGCCCTCTCAGCAGCGGATCATGTTTTTCTAAAAACCTCAGAAGGGATGGACTGGAACCCATCGGATATCTTAGAAGCCAGCGGCGGGCAAGGCCAAGCCAAAGCCCGCGTTGAGGGGTTATTAAAAGACATCCGCGATGTGGCCAAGCCCGGTGACCACGTGGTGTTTATGAGCAACCGGGGCTTTAACAATGCCCCGCTTCGATTTGTCGAGGGCAAGGCGTAAAGCCATGGACCCAGCAATTGAAAAGCTGGCGCTGTTTCCACTCTCGAGCGTGCTCTTTCCCACTGGACGCTTGGGTCTTCGGATTTTTGAATCACGCTATCTCGACATGGTGAAAACCTGCATGCGCCAAGGCACAGGCTTTGGTGTGGTGGCCAATCTCAGCGCCAACGAGCACGCTTTGATTGGCACCGAGGCGATGATCATTGATTTTTCCACGCTCGACGACGGGTTACTGGGGCTCCAGTGCCGTGGGCACAGACGCTTCAAAGTGCAGCACACGACCGCTCAAGACGATGGCTTGCTTGTGGCGGATGTGCAGTGGTGGCCACCTGAGCCCGCCCAGGCGGTGCGCCCTGAGCACGCCACCTTGCAATCACTCATGCGCGAGATGCTTCAGCAAGAAGACATTGCCCAAGCCATCGATATCGACACCGATCAGGCCAGCGAGCTTGGGTTCGGACTGGCGTCGGTGCTGCCTTTAGAAACGCTTCAAGCGCAACATCTCTTAGAAATCCAAGACCCGGATCAGCGCTTAGACCAGCTCAATCAGTGGGTACAGGTCCAAGCCTCATCGATGTAATCATCATCGCCTGACCAACGGCGCTGCCCAATGCCGCGACTTGCTTGGGCGCGGGACGATCCACCCAGCGGCTGAACCCCAACCAATTGGTCTGACGATCCACCGCGCGCAGTTGCCCCAACCAAATCGGCTGTTGGTCACCCTCACCATGGGCCAAAGTGAGCGCAACACCCGATCGCCAAAACCGTATCGTGTATTCAATTTCGCCGCGATCATTGCCCCGTTGCATCCAAAGCACCTCGCGTTGTCCGTTGAACGCTCGAGGCCAGGGTGTGGGTTGAGTGTCCACACGCTCCAAGCGCTCGCGCCAAGTCAACGTGGGCAAAGGTTGCCAACCGCGTGCGCGCAACTGAGCCTCAATCTTTGTCAAGTCACCGGCCCACTGAAAATCAAAGGGCTGGGTCGCGGGTGGACCCAACACAGAGCGGACCTGTGGCAGCGTCTGCCAACCGCCCGAGCGCCACTCATCCTCCGGCATGGTCGCCTCGGTCAGGGGCACTTGGCTGTTGGCCATACGGTCCGCGTGGCCATCACTGATCATCCACCCACCGATGGCCACCCAGGCCACCACAAACAGCGCCACCAAACCTGTGGGCAAATGGCTGACCTGGCTTCGGTGGCGATAACCCATTCCAACCAATGACACCCAACCAATGGCCAAGGCCAGCGCGCTGGCCAAACCCATCAGCGACGCCAGCTCCAGGTAAAACAGCGACAACCCCACCAAGGCCAGGGCGGTGGCCACCAGCAAATAGGGCCACTTCCGATGGCGCGCTGCAAGGTCTTTGGCCACCACCAGCGCAAAAAACCCCAGGGTGGTCACCAACAACGCGAACCCGCCATGGGGAATATCGAGCAAGCTCGAATAGGCGAGCGACGCGGGGGGCGGTTCATTGATCACCCAATCCATCAGCTTTTGGATCACAGTGGCCAGTGCCACAATCCCCACCACCGCAACCCACCAGTGACCGGCGGCTTGCCAACGCTTGATGACCACCATGGCCAGCGAGGTGATCATGACCACCCCAACCATCACCACTGGCTCACCGAGCAACGACAGCGCCACCATCGGCCCATCGGCCCACTCGTTGCGAAGCGACGACGCCCAGGTCGCCGGGTGAAACGGGCCTGACCACTGCGGCAACCACTGGGGCGCAATCAACAGCAACACCAACAGCACCGTCAGCGACAGCGCAAATATCAACCCCAAAAATGCGATCGCCAGCACCTCTCGTCTGCCCGGGCGGAGCACATCACCCAAAAAGCGTCCCATGAAGGGGTGTCGATTGGACCACTGAATCAACCGCTTAAGCCACCACCCGCTGCGCTTCGCCGCGGCCGTGTAGACCACACGCACCAGCCACAAACTGAACCACAGCCCCATCACCATCACAACCAGCCACACCGCCAGCCGGCCCGCCATCGCCGCGGCCATCTCCAATGACGCACCAAAGACCATGCCTGGCAACAGATACACCGGCGCCCACAGCACGCACGCGGGGATCGCAAACATCAAAAAGGTGGTTGGTCTCACGCCCAAAAGCCCGCCGACCAGGGGCACCACAGGCCGAATGGGTCCAATGAAGCGACCAAGAAAAATGCTTTTGCCGCCGTGGGTTTGGAACAGCCCTCGCGCGCGCTGAGCGAGCTCACCGTCGAGCGTCGGCTGCCAACGTCGCCCCAACCAAAAGCTCACCCCATCGCCCAACAGCGCGCCAAGACTGGACACAAACCACGCGGCGAGAAATAACCCAGGCTCCAAGCCCAGCGCCATCGACAAAGCAAAGAAGATCACCACACCGGGCACAACCACACCCACCACAGCCAAGGCCTCAAAAAACGCCACCACAAAAAAAAGCCCCAGCAGCCACTCCGGGTGGCCCCTCAGCGCATCAATGGCGGCATTCATCCAATCTGGTCCCATGGCAGGTAACATAATAGGCCTTACAAGCATTTTTTGTGTTGCCACGGGCACCTCACCATGACCCAAACGCTGAAACAAAAGACCCTGTTTATTACCGGCGGCTCACGCGGCATCGGTTTGGCCATTGGTCAACGGGCGGCCCAAGACGGCGCGAATGTGGTCATCGCCGCCAAAACCGATCGCCCCCACCCCAAACTCCCCGGGACGATTCATGATGCTGTGCAAGCCATTGACGATGCCGGTGGGCAAGGACTGGCCATCAAGCTCGATATCCGCGATGAAAACGCGGTGGCCAATGCGATGGCTCAGGCGGCCGATCACT
The DNA here is from genome assembly GCA_913057195.1 of uncultured Wenzhouxiangella sp. Lineage (GTDB taxonomy): Bacteria > Pseudomonadota > Gammaproteobacteria > Xanthomonadales > Wenzhouxiangellaceae > Wenzhouxiangella. The sequence goes on along the minus strand of CAJXNL010000023.1, from coordinate 14,128 downwards.
TTGGTGGCATCGATGTGCTGGTCAACAACGCCTCGGCGATTTATTTAGCACCCACTGAAGCGGTGCCCATGAAACGCTTTGATCTGATGCATGGCGTCAACGTGCGGGGCACTTTTGTGTGTTCGCAAGCGGCCTTGCCCTACCTGGAAAAAGCCGATAACCCGCATATCCTCAACCTGGCCCCACCGCTGAACATGGACGCCAAATGGTTCGCCCCACATGTGGCCTACACGATGGCCAAATACGGGATGAGCATGTGCGTTTTGGGCATGGCCGAGGAATTCAAACCCAAAGGCATTGCCGTCAATGCCCTGTGGCCGCGAACGGTGATTGCCACCGCCGCTTTGGCAATGCTCGGTGACGCTGTTCAGGCGGACAACTGCCGTACCCCTAAGATCATGGCCGATGCCGCGCACTGGATCTTAAGCCAGCCGGCCGATGCACTGACCGGTGAGTTCTTGATCGACGATGAAACCCTCGCACGCGCCGGGCACACCGACTTGGATCAGTACGCGGTCAAACCCGGCGAGCCGCTGCTGCCCGATTTGTTTCTATGAGTGAGCGCCGCCGCCCAAACGAACCCCTCACCGACACTCCGGTGGATGTCGCCATTGTCGGTGGTGGCCCTGCCGGGCTGTGTCTGGCCAAGGCGTTGGCCGATTCTGGCTTGGCGCTGATGGTGCTGGAGCAAAACCCAAGCTCGGCGCTGGCCAACCCCCAGCCCGATGGCAAAGAGATTGCATTGACCCACGCGTCTCGAGCCCTGCTGGAGACCTTAGGCGTTTGGTCGGGGCTGCCGTCAGAGGCCATCAGCTGCCTGAAGGATGCCGCCGTGTTCGACGGTGAGTCTGATCAGCCCATGCGCATCACTCACGCCGATGGGGGTCGCGACTGTTTGGGCTGGTTGGTCTCCAACCAGTTCATCAAACAAAGCGCCTATGAAGCGGTCGCAGACCAGCCGAATCTGCGCATTGTCAATGAAGTGAGCGTGGATCGCACCAGCCTGACCGATCGCGGCCGCCGCGTGCATTTGGCTGATGGGCGCCATGTGGATGCTCGCTTGGTGGTGGCCGCAGACTCGCGGTTTTCAAACCTGCGCCGCGTGACCGGCATTGGCGCCCGAATGCGCGATTTTGGGCAAAGCATGTTGCTTTGTCGCGTGCACTTGGAAAAAGACCATGAACATGTCGCCTGGGAATGGTTCGGTTACGACCGCACGCTGGCGCTGCTGCCGTTGAACGATCGAATGGCGTCGGTCGTCATCACCTTGCCACACGAGCACATCGAGCGACTGGCGGGGCTTGACCAGGCCGCTTTCAACAAAGAGGTCAGCGGCTTATATCGCCACCGCTTGGGCAAAATGACCGCAGTGGGCGAACGTCACCTCTATCCGTTGGTGGGCGTCTGGCCCGATCGCTTAGTGGATGAGCGCCTCGCGGTGCTGGGGGATGCGGCAGTGGGGATGCATCCGGTGACCGCGCACGGGTTTAACTTGGGGCTCAAAGGCGTTGAGCTGCTCTCAAAGCAATTGATCGGCGCCCCACCCGAGCAGTTGGCGCACCCCAAACGACTGGCGGCGTATCAACGCCAACTGCGCTTGGCCAGCCTGCCGTTGTATCTTGCCACCCAAACGGTGGTGGGCTTATACAGCCAAAACCAGTGGCCGGTGAGGATACTGAGACGCACAATGCTGCGTCTGGCCGGCCGCATGACCCCCTTTCGGCGCGCCGTGGCGCGGCAGTTGACCGGCTAAGCGGACGGCTTGCGATCGTCGATGGAAGTGTATTCGCGCGCGGTCGCGCCGGTGTAGACCTGGCGTGGGCGGCCGATGCGATGCGCACTGGCGCTTTGCTCCAGCCAGTGGCTGACCCACCCCACCGTCCGGCCAATGGCGAACATCGCGGTGAACATGCTGGTGGGAATGCCCAGTGCTTTATAGATGATGCCGGAATAAAAATCGACGTTGGGATAGAGCTTTCTTTCCACAAAGTACTCATCTTCCAAGGCAATCTTTTCAAGCTCCATTGCCAAATCCAGTAGCGGATCGGACTGCCCAAGCTCTTCTAGGACTTCGTAGCAGGCTTGGCGAATAATCGTCGCCCGGGGGTCGAAGTTCTTATAGACCCGGTGACCGAAACCCATCAGTCTGAACGGATCGTTCTTGTCTTTGGCACGCGCCATGAACTCGCCGGCTTTAGAGATATCACCAATCTCGTTGAGCATGTTGAGCACCGCCTCGTTGGCGCCACCATGCGCCGGGCCCCACAGCGCGGCCAGCCCCGCAGAGACGCAGGCATAGGGGTTCGCGCCCGTCGAGCCGACCAGCCTGACCGTGGAGGTTGAGGCATTTTGTTCGTGATCGGCGTGCAGGATGAACAACAGGTTCAACGCTTTTGCCGCCACGGGGTTGACGGTGTACTGCTCGGCTGGAACAGAAAACATCATGTCCAAGAACCGCTCTGAATAGTCCAGCGAGTTCCTGGGATACGCCACAGGCCACCCCATGTGGTGTCGGTATGCCGCCGCGGCAATGGTGGGCATTTTGGCAATCAACCGTTTTGCGGCCAGCTCGCGCTGCTCAGGATCTTTGACGTCTAACTTGTCGTGATAAAAGGCCGCCATAGACCCCACCACACCGGACAGGATCGCCATCGGATGGGCATCGTAATGGAACCCGTTGATGAAGTTGTTGATCTTTTCGTGGACCATCGTGTGGTAGGTGATGTCCCGCTCAAACTCAGCGTACTGCGTCGAGGTGGGCAACTCGCCATACAGCAGCAGATAAGCCACCTCCAAGAAACTGGCGTTTTCAGCCAACTGCTCAATGGGATACCCGCGGTAACGGAGAATGCCCTGCTGACCATCAATGAAGGTGATGTCACTTTGACAACTGGCGGTGCTGCCATAGCCCGGATCGAATGTGAAATACCCAAGCGATGGGTAGAGCTTGGCGATATCAATGGTCGGGTCGCCCTCAGAACCGGCCACCACAGGCAGCTCCAGCGTTTGGTCAGAGGCGGGGTCGGTCACGAGCAGCTTGCGGTCACTCACCGGGGTGTCTCCTAAAGATCAAACTCAAATAGTATGGCATAAACCTCCACCGTGCGGGTGCGAATGGCCGCTGCCTCAGCCGGCAAACACCGTAATCATGGGCACTAGACTTCGATATAGGCCTCGGCGGGACCGATCCAGCGCTCGATCAGTTGATCGGTCACCGTCGCTGACAGGCCTTGGGCAAGCGCATGGACGCGCTCAATGAGGTCTGCATCGCGGCCCAAATCGGCGATCCGAAACCGCATCATGCCGGTCTGGCGGGTCCCCAAAACCTCACCCGGTCCCCGCAGTTCAAGGTCTTTCTCGGCGATGACGAAGCCATCGGTGGTCTCGCGCATCACCTCGAGACGCTGTTGGGCCAGCTCCCCCAGCGGTGGCTTGTAGAGCAGCACGCATGCGGCCTGGTCACTGCCCCGACCAACCCGACCACGCAGCTGATGGAGTTGCGACAACCCTAAACGCTCGGCATTTTCGATCATCATTAAACTTGCGTTGGGCACATCCACCCCCACTTCAATGACCGTGGTGGCCACCAGAAGGCTCAATTCACCGGCAGAGAATCTCGCCATCACAGCCTGTTTGTCGGCAGACTTCAGGCGGCCATGCACCAACCCCACGGCCACCTCCGGCAGCGCTTTCGCAAGCTCTTGAGCCCGAGTCTCAGCGGCGTCAGCCTCCAGTGCGTCAGACTCTTCAATCAGTGGGCACACCCAATAGGCTTGCCGGCCAGTCGCCAACACCTGGCGCAGTCGTTCGATGACCTCGTCGCGGCGCTGCTGCGACATCGCCACGGTGGTCACGGGCTTGCGCCCTGGAGGCAACTCATCGAGGATCGACACGTCCAACCCGGCATACGCCGTCATGGCCAGGGTGCGTGGAATGGGGGTCGCGGTCATGACCAGCTGATGCGGCCACCGCGTTCCCGCGCGCCCTTTGCTCGCCAAAGCAAGACGCTGATGCACCCCAAATCGGTGCTGCTCATCGATGATGGCCAACCCCAGCCGGTCAAACGCCACCGGCGCCTGGAACAGCGCGTGGGTGCCGACGATCACCTCGGCGCCTTGCTCGATTTTAGACAGCGCGTTTTGCCGGGCCTGGCCGGTGACTTTGCCACTGAGCCAGACCACCTCCAGCCCAAGAGGCTCGAGCCATTGCTGAAACGTTCGAAGGTGCTGCTCGGCCAACAGCTCGGTGGGCGCAATGATCGCCGACTGCACCCCCGCCGCCGCGGCGGCCACCACCGCCGCGCCCGCCACGACCGTTTTGCCTGAACCCACATCGCCTTGCAACAGGCGCCGCATCGGCTGGGTTTGGGCGATGTCTGACAGCACCTCCTGGATCACGCGTTGCTGAGCCCCAGTGGGCTCAAAGCCGAGACCCTCTAAGAACCGCTGAGCCAGTGCTTGGGCTTGATCAGCCTCATTCACCAGCGCCGGCGCCTGATAACGGGCACGCACTTGATTTTGGCGGGCGATGGTGAGGTGATGGGCCAACAGCTCCTCAATCGCCAATCGCTGGGTGGCAGGATGCGTGCCGTCAATGAGGGCCTCTAAGTCATCATCCGGGCCAGGTCGGTGCACCCGCTTGAGGGCTTGATGGATACTCATGGGGGCTTTCGCCGCCTCAAGCAGCTCAGCCAACACCAAATCACCGTGATCGAGGCGATCGAGCGCTTGCTCAATCAACCGCCGAAGCAGGGGCTGAGAGACCCCTTGGCAGGTGGGATAAACCGCACTTAAATGGGTGGGCAACGGCGGCGGTGTGGCGCCCACGGCTGCGCATTGGGGGTGGGCCATCTCCAGCCCGGCGTTGCCCCAGCGCAACTGCCCAAAGCAGCGCACTCGCTGACCCTCGGTGAGCATTCTTTGTTGATTGGGGTAGAACCGAAAAAACCGCAGAATCACTTGACCGGTGTCATCAGCGACGGTCGCTATCAGCATGCGCGATCGAGCGTAGCGAATGTGCTGATCAATAACCGTGCCCTCAATCTGGACCCACTGGCCCGGCCGGGCGGACTGTATCGGGGTCAGGCGGGTGCGGTCTTCATAGCGAATCGGCAAATGAAACAGCACATCCGACTCTCGAACCAATCCCATGCTGGCCAGACGCTCGGCCACTTTGGCCCCCACGCCTTTGAGTTCTGTCAGCGCCCGATCTGTCAAGACACAACCAGCACCGCATCCATCTCAACCTGCGACCCTTTTGGCAAACCGGCCACCTCAATGGCTGCGCGTGCGGGGTAGGGTGAACAGAAGTACTCACTCATGATCGCATTGAGCACCTGAAAATGGCTGAGGTCGGTCACAAATATGTTGAGCTTGACGATGTCTTTCAGATCGCCACCACAGGCCCGTGCGACCGCCTGAAGATTGTCAAACACGCGTCGGGTCTGGCCTTCAAAATCGTCCCCGACCAATTCGCCGGTCACCGGATCGAGCGGAATCTGACCGGAGATGTAGGCGGTTTGGCCCACCCGAATCGCTTGCGAGTATGGGCCAATGGCTTGTGGGGCTTGGTCGGTGTGGATCACGTCTCGTGGCTCATTCATTGGGAAGGCTCCGTGTGAGGTGTGGGTGGATCAGGCCAGTTCTCGGGACACCCGCATCACGTACGGGTTTCTTCTCAGACGACGGATCACGCGGGCCAGCTGGTCGCGTCCGGTCACTGCAATAATGAAGTTTAAGGTGGCGGTGTCTTTGGTGCTGTCCCGCTGATCAACACTTTCAATGTTGGCACCGAGTTGGCCCAAGGTGGCTGAAATCGAGGCCAACACGCCCGGGCCGTTGGCGGTCACCATTCGAACCAGCGTCTTGAATTGGCCCTCCACCAGTGGCTCCCACCGGACATCGATGCACCGCTCGAGGTGATTTTTTCGAAGTTCTGGCACGTTGGGGCAGCGCTCTGAATGAATCACCAACCCTTTGCCGGGCGACAGATAGCCCATAATGTCGTCCCCTGGAATGGGCCCACAACAGGCCGCATACGCAATCGCGCTGCCCTCGCCACCCCCAATGGTCAATGCGGTGGTGCTCTCTTGCCCAGCTTGGCGACGCTGGGTCAACGACAACAGCTTATTGGCCACCGACTCGGCGAGCATGTCGCCTCTGGCGATCAACACCAACAGCTCCTCAAGCCGCTCTAAGCCGAGTTTTTTGAGATAGCGTTCCAACCGGCGCGACGAGATCGATTCCAATGCATGCCCTCGACGCTCTAAGGCCTGATCGAGCAGCCGATCGCCAATCTTCACCGAATCGGCGGTCTCAAGGTTTTTCAGATGAGAGCGAATCGCTGTGCGCGCGCGTGGCGTGACCACAAAACCCAACCACTCGGCTTGGGGCTGGGCTTGATCTTCGGTCAAGATCTCAACCGTTTGGCCATTGTCCAAGCGCGTATTCAGCGGCAAATTTTGTTTATCGATCAATGCGCGCACCGCGTGATGCCCCACATCGGTGTGGATGGCGTAGGCGAAATCCAGCGCCGTGGCTTCCGCACGCAGGTCAATGATCTTGCCGCGGGGCGTGAAGACAAAAATTTCATCGGGGAAGAGGTCGGATTTGGCCGAGTCCAAAAACTCAGTCGAATCCGCGGCTCGGGACTGAGTCTCAACCAATTTTAAGAGCCACTCTCGAGCGCGAACCGCGGTTGAGCGATCGGGTGTGGCTTTGTACATCCAATGGGCAGCGGCCCCTTTTTCGGCGACCAAATCCATCTCTTCGGTGCGGATTTGAATCTCAATGGGGCTATCAAAAGGCGAGTTTAAGATGGTGTGCAATGACTGATAACCGTTTGATTTGGGCACGGCAATGTAGTCTTTAAAACTGTCAGGCTTGGGCTTGTAGAGGGCATGCGCCACACCGAGCGCTTGATAGCAATGTTTCTCTGAGTGCGTGATGATGCGAAAGGCAAACAGGTCCATGACCTGCTCATAGGCCAAGCTCTTATCGCGCATTTTGGTGTAGATGCTGTAAGCAGACTTGGTCCGGCCTTCAACGCGGGCCGGAATGCCCGCCTCAGTCAGGCGTTTTTTTAGCGCTTTGGTGACCGTCTCAACCACTTCCTGGCGGTTGTTGGCCACGTCCGAGACCCGTTTCGAAATGACACTTGAGCGGTTTGGATAGCGGTGCGCAAACCCCAATGTCTCCAGCTCTTCTTTTAACTGGTTCATCCCCAAGCGACCGGCAATGGGGGCATAGATGTCCAAAGTCTCACCGGAGATGCGGCGTCGGGCGGTCGGTGACATCGCCTCAATCGTGCGCATGTTGTGCAGCCGATCCGCCAACTTGATAAATATGACCCGAAGGTCGCGGCTCATGGCCAGCAGCAGTTTCCGGAAGCTCTCCGCATCCGCTTCATAGCGGGTGCGGTATTTCATTTTGTCAAGCTTGGTGACCCCATCGACCAGCTTGGCCACATCATCACCGAACTGAACAACCAAATCTTCACGTTCAATGGCGGTGTCTTCAATGGTGTCGTGCAAAATGGCCGCGGCGATGGTTTGTTGGTCCATGCGCATCCCGGCCAAAATACTGGCCACGGCAATGGGATGGAAGATATAGTCCTCGCCGGAGCGGCGTTTTTGTCCGGCGTGCGCTTCGGCGCCGGTCTCGTAGGCTTTTAGGACAACGGCGACCTGTTCGGGCTCAAGATAGCTGTTGAGCAAATTCCTGAGATCACGAACCGGCGCGGGCAGCATGGGCGCTAGGCGATGGCGATCGCCTTACTCGAAATCGTCTTCCGGCGGTGGTGTGACTTCGGCCTGCATCGCCGCCAATCGTGAGTCAAGCTCCGATTGGAGCTCGATGATGTTTTCATCATTCACCGCACCGTCGGCAATCTCTCGAAGCGCGATCACGGTGGGCTTGTCCGATTCCTCTTCGACCAATGGATCAGCGCCATTGGCAATCATCCGGGCACGCTGCGCGGCGGTCACCACCAAATCAAATCGATTGGGCACACGATCGATACAGTCTTCTACGGTCACTCTGGCCATAATGTCTCTACTTCAATGTCAGTCTTCTAAAGGATGGGTTGTCTCACCCAGCCCTCTATTGTAGCGCCCCTGATCGGACCTCGCCAAGCCCTATTCCGCCAAAAGCCGGTCGATATCGCCCAGACGGCGGGCGCAGCGCGTTGGCCAGGCTTCTACGATGGCAGACAATTCAGCAAACGCGCGCTCAAAGTCATCGTTAATGACCAGCCAGTCAAATGATCGAGCCGCGGCAATTTCTTCTTTGGCCTCAGACAAACGCCGAGCAATCACCGCCTCATCATCCAAACCTCGATGGCGCAGGCGCTGTGCCAGCACCGCCATTGACGGTGGCAAGATGAAGATGCTGCTGGCTTCGGGGTGGCGTTGGCGGATGTTCACCGCGCCCTGAATGTCGATCTCCAAAATCACATCCTGGCCTTGGTCCCACAAGGCTTGAACACGGTCTTTCGATGTGCCGTAGTAGTGACCAAAGACTTGGGCGTACTCTAAGTAACGACCCGCGTCGATGCCCGCTTTGAACGTTGCTTCATCAATAAAACAGTACTGCTCACCGTCGGTCTCGGTGGCCCGCGGTGGACGCGTGGTGTCTGACACAGACAGCGCCAAATGATCAAAGCGATCCAAAAGCGCCCGAAACAGACTGGTCTTCCCACCGCCACTGGGGCCTGCGATGACATAAAGTTCTCGGGTTTGACTCACTTTTGATGCGTCTTCTTTGGCGGTGGACAATTGAGCCCAGTATAGCGTCACTGTGCCCCCAAGGCGCCACGCGTGGCCACAATGCGATCACCGCTTTGATGTGTTCTACACCGGGTCTGCTGTCAACACCGGCGCTCGATTCCCGGCTCATCAGGTCTGATCGCCGTGAGGCTCATTCAATATTTTGGATCTGTTCTCTGAGCTGCTCGATCAGCACCTTAAGCTCGACCGAGGCCTGTGAGGTCTCGACCAGCGCCGCTTTCGACCCCAGCGTATTGGCTTCTCGATTGAGTTCTTGAATCAAGAAGTCCAGCCGCCGCCCGCAGGGCTCGGCTTGGCTCATCACCCGACGAATTTCACTCATGTGAACCGCCAATCGATCGAGCTCCTCATCGACATCGGCCTTTTGCACCAGCAAGGCCACCTCTTGCTCCATGCGCTGTGCATCAACGGACACATCGAGCGCTTGTAGTTTGGCGTGCAGCCGCTCGGTCAAATGCGCTCGGATGCTCGGTGCATCGTCTTTGAGTGCGCGCACGTGCCCCTCCATCGCGTCCAAGCGCTGTTTGAGCATCTCTCCGATGGCCTCACCCTCAACGGCGCGGGCCTCGATCAGACGTTCCAGCGCCCTTTGGAAGAGGGACTCACACACCGCATCGACCGCCGCCAAGTTGGCTTTTTGATGCTGAACCAGCCCCGGCCAATGAAGCAAACGCGCCAGATCCACCTGCGCGTGCTCAAGCCCACGGCCCAATTGATTGGCCAAGGTTGTCAAATGCTCACTGACAACTGGATCCAGCGCCATGGACTGTGCGGCTTGCCCTGCATCGGGGGTAAAATGAAACGTCGCCTCCACTTTGCCCCGCGCCAGGCCTTCTTTTAAGGTTTGGCGAAGCGAGGACTCGAGGTGTCGAAAATCATCAGGCAAACGCAACTGAGCATCCAAGTAGCGATGATTGACAGACCGAATCACCCAATGGGCCTGCCCTTCAGGGCATTGTTCACAGGCTTCGGCATAGGCGGTCATGCTTTTCATGTCGGGCGTCCTTATTCCCACACCAATGCCCACCATCGTGGGCATGGTCATGGTACCCTTTTGCCCCCATTTATGACAGAAGTTGTGAGCGTTGGCAGGCGTCGGCGCAAATCAAGACAAAGGACACCGTAACCGTGACACGACCATCTGGGCGTCGGCCCGACCAACTGCGAGACATTCGCCTGCAGCGCCACTTCACCCAGCACGCTGAGGGCGCCGTGTTGGTGTGCGCCGGGAATACGCAAGTGCTGTGCACGGCCAGCGTTGAGGAACGCACCCCGCCCTGGCTTCGTGGCAAGGGCCGCGGATGGGTCACGGCCGAGTACGGCATGCTGCCAAGAGCCACGGGCACCCGCAATGCCCGAGAGGCGGCTCGGGGCAAACAAGGCGGACGAACCCTTGAGATTCAGCGGCTGATTGGGCGAAGCCTGAGAGCCGTGGTGGATCTTGAGGCGCTTGGGGAGCGCTCCATCACCCTCGATTGTGATGTCATCCAAGCCGACGGCGGCACCCGCACCGCCTCCATCACTGGGGCCTATGTGGCACTCGTTGATGCCATCGATGGCCTGATTGACCAAGGCGTGGTGAAGACCAATCCCATCCACGGCCACGTCGCCGCCGTGTCGGTTGGCATTGTGGGGCAAACCCCCGTCCTTGACTTGGATTATGTCGAAGATGCCAGCGCCGATACTGACCTCAACGTGGTGATGAACGAGGCCGGTGGCCTCATTGAGGTGCAAGGCACCGCTGAGGGCAACGCATTTCATCGCAACGAATTGGATGCCATGCTCGATTTGGCCGACAAAGGCATTCGCGAACTGATCCAAGCACAAGAGGGCGCACTCAATGCATCCTGACACTTTGGTCTTGGCCAGCAGCAACAAAGGCAAGCTAAAAGAGCTCAAGCACCTGCTCAAACCACTCAACACTGACGTCAAGTCGCAAAAAGAATTTGACGTTGCCTCAGCCGCAGAAACCGGCCTGACGTTTGTTGAAAACGCGCTCATCAAAGCCCGTGCCGCCGCCAAAGCCACAAAACTGCCGGCGCTCGGTGATGACTCGGGTTTGGTGGTCAAAGCCCTCAAAGGTCAGCCAGGGATTTACTCGGCGCGCTTTGCCGGCGAGAACGCCACCGATGCCGAGAACAATGAGCTGTTGCTCGACAAGCTCTCGGATGTGCCCGCTGATCGTCGCGCAGCCAAGTTCTATTGCTGCCTGGTGATGGTCGAGCACCACCGTGATCCGGCGCCCATTGTGGTCAGCGGCGTTTGGCACGGTCAGATCCTGCAAAGCCCGAAGGGCCGAGGCGGGTTTGGGTATGACCCGTTGTTCTTTGATCCGCGATTGGATAAAAGCGCCGCCGAGCTGTCACTCGAAGAAAAGAGCCAGGTCAGCCACCGAGGCATTGCGCTTCAAGCGCTGATTGAACAGCTTCAAACCAAGCGTTGACTCGCCTGTCCTAACGGCCGGACCGATGCGTCAATCGCCGCTGCTCCAGCCACCGCCACTGTCAATGTATGTCCACATCCCGTGGTGCGTGGTCAAGTGTCCCTACTGCGATTTTAATTCACACGCACTGACCGGCGACTTGCCCGAGCAGCCCTATATCGACGCCCTGCTGCAAGACCTCGAATTGGACCTGGCCGATGTTTGGGGCCGCACCGTGCACTCTGTTTTTATTGGCGGCGGCACCCCGAGCCTGTTTGAAGCCCGCGCGATTGATCAGTTGCTCTCAGGCATTGGCGCTCGGGTCAATTTAAGTCCCAACGCCGAGATCACCCTGGAGGCCAACCCAGGCACGGTGGAGCACGATCGCTTTGAAGCCTATCGCGATGCCGGCGTGAATCGGGTGAGTTTAGGCATTCAAAGCCTCAACGACCAACACCTGACCACCTTGGGGCGCATCCACAGCGCCGATGAGGCTCAGCACGCCATCGAGGCCGTGAAATCAGCAGGCTTTGCGCGCATCAATCTTGATCTCATGTGGGGGCTGCCAGAGCAGACGGTGGCGATGATGGAGAGTGACCTTTTGGGGGTGTTGGCGCACCAGACCGGCCACGTTTCTCATTACCAGCTGACGATTGAGCCCAACACCGTGTTTGCCGCCCAACCGCCGGCCCTGCCTGACGAAGACACCGTCATCGCCATGGGCGAGCGAGCCGCTGCGCTTTTTGAGGCCCACAGCCACCAGCCTTACGAAATCTCGGCGTGGGCGCTGCCCGGCCATGAGGCACGTCACAACCTCAACTACTGGCGCTATGGGGACTATCTCGGCATCGGTGCCGGTGCTCACAGCAAACTGACCCTGGCTCAAGACAACCGCATCATCAGACGGCGACGTAAACTGGTGCCCCATTCTTATCTCAACGCGGTACAAGACCAGTCATTTGTGGCCGAGGCGTCCGAGGTCGGCGAGTCTGATCGGGCGTTTGAGTTTTTCCTCAACCGCTTCCGGCTCGCTGCACCGATCGCCTATGATGAATTCGAAACGCGCACGGGGCTGTCTCGGCACACCATCGCGCCGACACTTGAGAAAGCCGCCTCGCTTGGGCTGGTATCGCTCAGCGGTGACACCATTGCGCGAACTTCTTTCGGCGCGCGGTATCTGAATGACTTGCAACAGCTTTTTTTAGAGTCTGACCCGATCAAGAGGACGCTTTAGTGGCCGCCATTTTTGCTGTACTCACCTTGCTCGTCGGCATCGGCGTGATTTTGACAGGCATCGGCATGCTGGGCACTTTGCTTGGGATCCGAGGTGAGCTGGCCGGGTTTTCCAGCACCAGCCTGGGTCTGATCATGAGCGGGTATTTCTTAGGGTTTGTCGGCGGGACCTTTGTCATTCCCCAACGCGTTCGACAGGTCGGCCATGTCAGGATGTTCGCCGCCTTGGCCTCGCTGGCCTCGATCGTGATCTTGCTTCACGGCCTTTTCGTGTTGCCTTGGCTGTGGTTCATTTTGCGGCTGCTGGCCGGGTTTTGTGTGGTGGGGTTATACATTGTCATCGAGTCTTGGCTCAATGAGCAGACCGACAACACCGACCGTGGACATGTGTTTTCTGCCTACATGACCACCACGCTGATGGGCTTAGGGCTGGGGCAGGCGTTGCTCTTGGTGGGGGATGTTGAGACCTTGCAACTGTTTGCATTGGGGTCGGTGCTTTTGTCTTTGGGACTCATCCCTGTCGCCATGACGCGGGTCAAGGAGCCTTTGATCACCGAAGCTCAGCGCTTGGGCTTAAAAAAGCTCTACGCAATCTCGCCGCTGGGGGTGGTCGCATGCGTATTTTCTGGCTTAGGCGCCGGTGCTTTTTGGGGCTTAGGGCCCGTGTTTGCGGCAAACATGGGCTTATCGACCTCGGCGATTGCAGGCTTCATGGGCCTGACCATCTTCGGTGGCGTGGTGATGATGTGGCCCGTGGGCAAGCTGTCTGATCGATATGAGCGCCGTTTGGTGTTGCTGTGGGTCTGCGGCGCCACGAGCTTAATGGCACTGGTGGCCTATGGCTTGATGGGCATTCGAGCCGATACTTTGCTGTTGGGTGGGTTTTTGTACGGATCGTTTGCGTTTTCGATCTACTCTCTGGCCGCGGCCCACACCAATGACCATGTTGAGCCTGAGCAAATGCTCGAGGTGTCATCAAGCTTGCAGCTGTTGTGGGGTGGAGGCGCGATTTTGGGTCCGATCATCACCGGTGTGCTGATGCAGTCCATCAACACCGAAGCGTTTATGCTGTTTTTGCTGATCGCCGCGTTGGTGCCCATGGTGTTTGCGCTCTGGCGCGTCCAAGTCAGCGACGCCATCGATCTGGAAGACCAAGCCGACTACGTCCCGCAGTTTGCGACCTCGCCTGTGGCTTTGGAGATGCACCCCGAGCAAGACCCAGACGAGGCGGACGCCGACCACACCCCAGACCATCCTCAGCCACCGCCCACACAAGCTTAGCGGTGGTGTTGCCGGTGGGTGGGTGCCAATGGCTCACCGCTGAGCATCACCGTCAGGTATTCAGGCAACGCTCTTAATCGCTGTGCCCGCAGCACCAGATGCCAACTTCGCGTGGTGTCTTGGCGGTGCTGGCATCCAGACGCTGACCAGTCAACGACAAGCCATGACAATCGGACAGACCGCCCGCGCTGGGATCCATTGGGGGCAGATTGAGTCATACTTTGCCAGGGTGCACGCTCGGGGCGCGTGGCCAGCCACCCTTTTAAACTGCAGTCGTTGGGTGCGATTCCCAACGTTGGATGGGGATGGCTCATCACCGAATCAGGTGCACTGCGCAGACGCGCCATCAGCGCATTGAGGGCCGCCTCCAGCCGGTGCTGATCCTCCAGCCGTGTCAACTCATGGCT
>CAJXNL010000022.1 GCA_913057195.1 uncultured Wenzhouxiangella sp. | reverse complement strand
CAGCGCCATCGGGTAGACCGAAAACGCCACCACAAACAAAGACACCCCCCCATAGGTCAAAATGGCGCACGCCATCACCACCGCCAACGCCGCCCGCTGGGTGCCCAGCCGGGTGATGATCCAGTGCGAGACGCTGTCCGCGCCCCCCGACGACTCCATGAGTTTGCCAAACAGCGAGCCAAACAAGAAGATAAAAAACCACGAGGCGATAAAGCCGGTGAAACCATCCATGTACTGGGTGACCAGGTTGACCCCGTCGGCGCCGGCCAGGGGCGGCAGCAGCGGGATGCCGGCGGTCACGGCCACCATCAGCGCGCACAAGGGGGTGGCGACAAACAGACTCATGCCGCGCATGGTCAACACAATCAGCAAGGCCAAACTGCCCAACAGCCCAATCAAACTGAGCATCCATTCTCCTTATCTGGCGCGAAGTCTCGGTGGCGGGCCACCGCTAGGGGCCATCTTCCCGTTCAGCTTGAGGGTTGATAACTGTACCAAGGTCCAGTATGGCCCCACCCGGCCATCGGCTAACCTGCGTTTCATCAGATGACAGTTTTCTAACGAACACCCCTTAAAGGAGGGCGATTCGCTATGCAAGGTATAGACCTCAAACGCACCCCGCTGTGGTTGGGCATCACGCTTGGTTTGGCACTGAGCTCGGTGGTGATCGCACAAGACACCGACACCGACAGCGAGGACGAAGAAAACGCGCGGCCAATGGACACCATTGAAGTGACCGCTCGGCGTCGCGAGGAAAGCCAAACCGACGTGCCGATCTCGCTGACCGCCCTGGGCGGTGAGGCCTTAGAGGATGTCGGCGCTCAAGACATCACCTACCTCCAACAGGTCTCGCCCAACACCACCCTAGAAGTCTCGCGGGGCACCTCCAACACGGTCACCGCCTTCATCCGCGGCGTCGGCCAGCAAGACCCGGTGGCCGGGTTTGAGGCTGGGGTGGGGATCTACATCGATGATGTCTACCTCAACCGCCCCCAAGCGGCGATTCTGGACATCTATGACGTTGAGCGGGTCGAGGTCCTTCGCGGGCCCCAAGGCACGCTGTATGGCCGAAACACCATCGGCGGGGCGGTGAAGTATGTCACCAAGCGCTTGGCCGATGAGCCCACCGCTCAGATCCGCGGGTCACTGGGGAGCTTTGCCCAGCAAGATCTGGTCTTGAGTGGCTCGACCGTGGTCACCGACAACCTTCGGGTGGGGGCCGCGATGGCGAGCTTTAACCGCGACGGCTACGGCAAGAACTTGACCACCGGGCTTGAAAACTACAACAAAGACGTGATGGCCTGGCGCTTCACCGCCGAGTGGGAGCCGGGCGATGCGTGGTTTGTTCGGTTGGGCGTGGATGCCTACCACGACGACTCCAACCCGATGGGCGGTCACCGTTTGATTCCGGGGCTGTTTTCGGGCGCACCGATCCTGAATGACGTCTACGACTCCCGCGGTGGGATGGAAGGCAAGAACCAAACGCGGGCCACGGGCACCTCGTTGACCGCTGAGTACAACTTCGCACCCGGCTGGCAGTTTAAGTCAATCACCGCCTACCGCGAAGACAAGACCACCACCCAAATTGACTTTGATGCGCTGCCCGCCACCGACTTGGATGTCGCGGCGATCTATGACAACGAGCAGTTCAGTCAAGAGTTCCAAGTCAACTTCGCCACCGAAAAAGCCGCCGGCGTGATCGGGGCGTACTATCTTGATGCCAACGCCTTTGGCCCGTTTGATGTCCGCTTGTTCACCACCGGTGAGCTTTTGGGGCTGCCGGGTTTGAACGCCTTTACGCTGGGTGATGTCGACACCGAGACGTGGTCGGTGTTTGCCGATGTCAGCTACGATCTGGGCGCCAACTTCGAGCTCTCGCTCGGCGGTCGCTACACCTCAGATGAGCGAAGCTCGCGGGTGTTGAGACAAACCCTGCTCGGGGAGTCCACCTATTTCGGTGGCACCCCAACGGTTGTGGCCACCACCTCAGATTTTGACGGCTCGGAGAAGTTCACCGAGTTCACCCCCCGGGCGAGTCTGGCGTTTAAACCCACCGACACCCAAAACCTCTACGTTTCCTACAGCCAAGGCTTCAAAGGCGGCAGCTTCGATCCGCGAGGCTTGACCACCGCCGCGCCCGATCTCAACGGCGATGGCGTGGTCGATGAGGCGGAAGTGTTTGACTTCATGCGCTTTGAGCCCGAAGAGGTCGACAGCTACGAGCTCGGGTTGAAGTCCGCCTGGATGAACGGTCGAGTCAACACCTCACTGGCAGGCTTTTATGCCGACTACACCAACATCCAAGTCCCCGGTTCGATCGGTGTGGACACCGACGGCGATGGGGTGTTTGACACGTTCGCTGGGGTCACCACCAACGCCGGTGCCGCCACCGTCCGGGGCATTGAGTTTGAGCTCAACGGCATGATCGCCTCGGACATGAATGTCGTCGGTGAGGCGCTGTTTGCCAACGTTGCCCTGGGCTACATTGATGCCGAATATGACGAGTTTGTCACCGCGGTGAGCGACCCGGCAACGGGGTCAACGGCACTGACCGATGTGGCCGATCAGCGCCGCATCCAAAACACGCCCAAGCGCACCGCGCATGTGAGCCTAAACTACGAGCGGCCGGTGACCTGGTTTGGGTCTGAGGGCACGATGTCGCTAATCGGTGCGTGGTCGTATCGCTCGAAGACCAACCAGTTCGAGATCCCTTCAGAATTTTTGGATCAAGACGCCTACTCGTTGGCCGATGCGCATATCGTCTGGAAGCCCGCCGGCGGGCGCTATGAGTTTGGCCTGCACGCCAGAAACCTGTTCGACGAGCAGTACAAGACCTCAGGTTATGTGTTCGCCACCCCCGATGGGGCCACATCAACGCTGGGATTGGAGGGTGTGATGAACGCGTTCTATGGCCCCCCGAGAACGGTGACTTTGACCGCGAAGCTCAACTTCTAAGACCGCACCAACGACAGACCGGCCCCAGTTCAAGAGGGCCCGGCTTCGGGGCAATCCCCACCCAAGTTCGGGTGGGGATTTTTTTTATGCGGGGTCTATAATGCCCCCATGCGCTCGACCACCTCTCAACCATGAGTGGCTTGACCACCACCCAGCTGACCCTGGCCGGTGTGGCGTGGCTGGGGGTGTTGTTTTTGGTGGCGGTGTTGGGTGAGCGTCATCGGCGGGATTTATCGCGCGTGTGGCCGATCATCTACGCGCTGTCGCTGGCGGTCTACTGCACCGCCTGGACATTTTATGGGGTGACCACCCAAGCGGCCATGAACGGCTGGCCCATCCCACCGACCTTTGTCGGCACCATCTTGTTTTTCGTGTTGGGCTTTGGGTTTTTAAAGCGCCTGGCAGAAGTCTCCAAGGCCAACAACTCCACCTCCATTGCGGACTTTGTCGCCTCGCGGTTTGGGCACTCGTCGCTGCTGGCGGCATTGATCACCGCCGTGGCGGTGATTGGGATCGTGCCCTACATCTCACTGCAGCTCAAAGCGGTGGGGATGAGCGTGGAGGTGCTCACTCAATCGACCGGGTCAGGGGGAGCCATCACCACGTTGACCGACTCGGTGTTTTATGTGGCGGTGTTTATGGCCATCTTCGCGATGCTGTTTGGCACCCGCTCGGCCTCAAGCAAAGACCACAACCCAGGCTTGGTGGCGGCGATGGGGTTTGAGTCGCTTCTTAAACTCACCGCGATGCTCGCTTTGGGCGCGTTTGTGCTGTGGGGCGTGTTCGATGGGCCCGGCGAGTGGGTGCGCCAAACCGAGCCTTTGACTTTTTCTGGGGTGGACAGTTTTGTGGTGCTGATGCTTTTGGGGGTGGTGGCGATGTTCACCTTGCCCCATCAGTTTCATATCGCCTTAATCGAGTGTCGCTCGATTGAGCACTTAAACGCGGCCCGGTGGTTGTTTCCGGTGTTTTTGGTGTTGATTGCAATGCCGGTGGTGCCCCTGGCGCGCGCGGGTCGTGAGCTGTTGGCCGGCACGGGGGTGTCACCGGACACCTATGTGCTGATGCTGCCGCTGGCCGAGGGGCAGACGGGCCTGGCGCTGTTTGCGTTTTTGGGGGGCTTGAGTGCGGCCACCGGGATGGTGATCTTGGCAAGCCTGACGCTGTCGATCATGATGGGCAACCATTGGCTGACCCCGGCCACGGTGACCCTGGGTCGCGGCGCGCGGCGCGCGTGGGGATCGGTGCGCGTTCAGCGGCGCCTAGGGATTGTGGCGGTCTTGGCGCTGGCCTACGCCTATCACCGCCAGGTGGGCTCGTCTGAGGCGCTGGCCGATTTGGGTGCGCTGTCGTTTTCAGGTCTGGCGCAGTTGGGGCCTTCCGTGGTCCTGGCGGTCTATGGGCCCAAGCTTCGTGCCAGCGCGATCATGGCGGGCCTGTTGGCCGGCATGGCCGTGTGGGCGTATGTGCTGGTTTGGCCTTTGGTGGGCGAGGGGGCTTGGCTTGAAGCCGGCCCGTGGGGTCAGGCTTGGCTTTCGCCAGGCGGGCTTTTCGGATTGGGCGATTGGGCGCCCCTGGCTCGGGCCGTGTGGCTGTCGTTGCTGATCAATGTCGCGGTGGTGGGGCTGTTGGCCATGCGCCCGCACGCCCGCCACGCAGACCCAGGGTTTCCCACGGGCGCGCCCGATGGCGATGCACTGGCCACGTTGGCGCGGCGGTTTTTGCCCCGGCGTCGGGCTCGAGAAATCATCGAAGGTCACTCGCAACCTGAGCCGCTGGAGGCGGCTTTGGAGCATGAGCTGGCGGCGGTGGTGGGCTCGGCGTCGGCGCGGCTGCTGTTGGATGCCGCGCGTCGACAAACCCCGGCGCCTTTTGAGGCGGTGGCCGACATGGTCGGTGCCGCCACCCGTCAGGCGCGGTTTTCGTATGGGGTGTTGTCGGGGGCATTGGAGAACATGAGCCAAGGGGTGTGCGTGGTGGATCAAGACATGCGCTTGGTGGCGTGGAACAGCGCGTACTTGGCGCTGTTTGACTACCCAAGCGAGTTGATTGCGGTCGGTCGGCCGGTGGCCGATTTGTTGCGCCACAACGCCGAGCAGGGACTGATGGGCGATCGCGCTCACGAGAACCAAAGCATTGATGAGAAAATCAATCGCCGCTTAAACTTCAAGCGCATGGGCTCAAGGCACTTGATCGAGCGGCCCTGGCCTGATGGGCGGATGATTGAGATCCGCGGCAACCCCATGCCCGATGGCGGGTTTGTGGCCACCTTTACCGACGTCAGTGAGTTTCGCTCCACCGCCGAGAAGCTTCGCCAAATCAACGAAACGCTGGAGCAGCGGGTGGCCGCCCGCACCGCTGAGCTCGAAAAAGCCAAGTCCGAGGCCGAGACCGCCTCCGAGGCCAAGACCCGATTTTTGGCCGCGGTCAGCCACGACTTGGTTCAGCCCTTGAATGCCGCGCAGCTTTTGACGCACTCGGTCACCACGCGCTTGAGTGACTCAGCGGACATCAAAACCCTCCAGCAGATCACCGGCGCGCTGGGGGCGACCGAGCGACTGATCGAGAGTTTGTTGGACATCTCTCGACTGGACGCCGGCGGCATGAACCCAACCGTGACCCGCTTTCCGCTGGCCGAGGTGTTTGATCAGCTCAGCGGTGAGTTTGAGGTGTTGGCCGCTGAGCGCGGCTTGGGCTTTCGCGCGATCTCCACGTCGGTGTGGGTGCGCACCGATCCCCAGCTGCTGCGTCGCATCCTCCAAAACTTTTTGTCCAACGCGACCCGCTACACCGACCGCGGACGGATCGTGATGGGGGTCCGCCGGCACGCCGATGAGGTGATGATTGGGGTGTGGGACACGGGGCCGGGGATCACCCTCGAAGACCGCTCGGTGATTTTTGAGGAGTTTCGGCGCTTAGAGCCCGACCAAGGCGGCCCCGGGTTGGGCTTGGGACTGGCGATTGCCGAGCGCATGGCGCGGCTGTTGGATCACCCCTTGCGCCTGGAGTCGAAAGCCGGCGGGCCCACGCTGTTTGGCGTGGTCGTGCCGCGGGTGTCACCTCAGCCGTCAGCGGTCGATGCCGACGCCTTTGATGCAACCCCCTCGCGCGGCCGGGTGGTCGTGGTCGACAACGACGCGAGCATGCGCGAGTCGCTGTCGGCGTTGCTGGCCAGCTGGGGCTATCAGGTCGCCTTGGCCCGTGACCTGGAGGGCACGCTGGCCGAGGTGGGGCGCGCGGACACGGCACTGATGGTGCTCGATTACCACCTCAACCACGGGGTGACGGGCTTGGATGTTTACCAGGCGGTGATGGCGGCAGGCCACCCCATCCCCGCGGTGATGATCTCGGCCGATCACGCCGCCGATGTTCGTCAAGCCGCCCAGGCGGCGGGGTGTGAGTTTTTACACAAGCCCATTCGCCCGCTGGCCCTTCGCTCGGTGATCGCCAACATCCTGGATTGACTTCCCCCGCGCTAGCGCGTGGCCAAGTCAGCCCAGGCGCGATCCATCGCCGCCCAACCGGCCGGCAGAATGGGCTGCCACCGATCGTCCCCGGGCAGCGCATTTAAAAACGCATCGAAATGCTGGGCGCCTTCAATTTCTTCATAGTTCAGCGCCATGCCGTTGGCGGTGGCCGCGGCCACATAGGGTCGGGCCGAGAGCGCGGCAGGGATCAGGGCATCGACTTGGCCGTGGACAATCTCCACCGGCACGGCGTGGGGCCACTCGGCGCGGGCTTGGATCGAGGCCAGGGCGGCCTGCATTGCAGGCGCATCAACGAGCGCGTGCAGGCACATCAAGCCTTTAAAGTGTGGGTCGTTGGCCAGCGTGTCCTCGCGGGTCTCGACGATTTGGATGGTCTCGCTGGGGGGCGTGCCGTTTTGGGTGGCCCACCACTGCGCTTTGTCCGCCTCGCTGGCCGCGGTGGCATCAAAGCGGTAGCCGCACGGCATGTCATCAGCGCCCGTGCCCAAGTAGGCCGAGGCGTAGTTGACCAACACGCTTCGCCAAACATCCAGCGCCACCGTGGCCGCCGAAAACACCAGGGCGTCGCCATCAAAACCTGAGGCGGTCAACACCTCGCGGGCGGCCTCGGGGGTGGGCGTGTCCAACAGGCCGGCGGCGTGGAGGTTTTGGCAGCGCACCGGCCCAAACCCAATCAGCAACGGATTGGCGAAGGGCTTGTCCTCGGCAAACGCGGCATCCCCCAGCGCACAGGGTTGGAACAGCGCGGCCGTGGCCGCGTAGCGATACAGCGGGGCGGTGTCGGGTGGGGTGATGTTCGGCATCACCGCCACCGCCGCATCAATCGTTTGGTCGGTGTCGGCCTCGAGGGCGTGGAGCACCGCCGCGCCGCCGTTGGATAAGCCCGCCGCGAGGGTGCGCACCGCCTCTGGCGCCAGCGCGGTGCCAAACCGATCCGCCAATCGCGCAAGCGCCCAGTCGATGGCTTGAAGGGTGAGCTGTCCCCAATGGGGTTCAATCGGCACACCGGCATGGGCGTGCGGGGTGGCCACCGAAACCACGGCGCGCTCAGCGCCGGGGCGGTCCAGTGAGGCGGGCACAAAGCCCGCCTCATCGCTGGGCAATGCCACCCGCTGGCCGTTCAAGGCCACCCCGGTGCGCGCATTGAGATCGACATAATCGGTGCCTGCGCCTTTGTCGGTGTACACCACCGCGCACCCTTTGGGCAGCGCCCACGGCGCGACCAACGGCACCGCGCCGTACACCCCGCGAGAGCCTGAGGCCGGTGCGGCGACCAAACAGGGGGCGTCCACATCAAAGCGCTCCGGGATCTGCAGCAGCACGCGCGAGCGGTGGGTCCCATCGGGCATGGCCAGCCAGCTCAACACTTCAACCCCAGCCACCTGTGGCAAACCGGTGTCCACGAACCCGCCCAGACCGCGATCGGTTTGGACGGCGGCCAAGTTGTTGTACTGGGTGTGGATGGCCAGCGCTCTGAGCGCTTCGGGCGAGGGCTCGGTCGGATTGGCTGGCGTGGGCGGGGGCGCCTTTAAGCCACTGACACCCAACCCCGCGCTGACCAAATCGGCGTATTCGGTCACGATGATGGGTTGGGCGGCCGGTGGCGCGGTGTCAGCGGCGCTCGGCGAGGGGGCGTCGGTGCAGGCCGCCAAGGCGATGGCGGCCAGGGCGGCCATGGCGGTGAGTACGATCCGACCCAGCCGGGTCAACACGGGGGGTTGGGTATTAAACATGCCAGGCTCCTTCCCAGTCATGAGGCTTCAGTCTGTAAGGGGTCATCCACCCCTCAAGTGGGGAGTGGTGTGGGATTTAAGCCTAGCAAAGTTCGACCGCGGCCTGAATGGACTTTGGTACAAGGCGTTTGCGCGAATGAACCTGCTAGACTTTTGATGCATGAACATTTTGATTACAGGTGCCGGCAGCGGCATTGGGGCAGGCATTGCGCAGGGCTTGGCTGAACAAGGCCACACGGTGGTGGTGACCGATGCCTCATACGCGCCCGCCGAGGCGGTGGCCGAAGCCATTCGCCAACGCGGCGGTCAGGCCCATGCGCTGGCTGTGGATGTGACCGATCAGGCTCAGGTGGATGGCTTGGTCGAGCAGTTGGACGCAAGCGCGGTCGATGGGGTGGATGTGTTGATCAACAACGCCGGCCTCCAGCACGTCTCGCCGTTGGAGTCATTTGAGATGTCGCGCTGGTCGCATCTGGTGGAGGTCATGCTCACGGGCACCGCGGCAATGACGCGCGCGCTGTTGCCCACAATGCGGGCCCGCGGCTGGGGTCGGATCATGCACATTGGCTCCATTCATTCGGTGGTGGGCTCGCCGTTTAAGAGCGCGTATGTGGCGGCCAAGCATGGGTTGATGGGGTTTTCTAAAGTGATCGCGTTGGAAACGGCCGATGTGGATATCACCATCAACACCGTCTGTCCGACCTATGTCAAAACCCCGCTGGTCGATCAACAAATCAAAGCCCAAGCGAAGGCGCATGGGATCTCTGAGCAGGCGGTGATCGACACCATCATGCTTAAACCCATGCCCAAGGGGGTGTTCATCAGCTTTGAGGAGTTGACCGGGATCTGTGCGTTTTTGATGTCTTCTGCCGCCCGCAACATCACCGGTCAAGCGATCGTCGTGGATGGGGGGTGGACGGCGCAATGACCACCCGCGTGCTCATCGCCGATGACCATCCGCTGTTTCGCGCGGCGTTGGTCCAAACGCTCGCCGATTGTTTGGATGATGTGGCCATCATTGAGGCGAAAGATCTCCCCGAGGTCTTTGCCCAGCTGGCCGACTCAGACGACATTGACTTGGTGCTTTTGGACCTTCACATGCCCGGCAACCAAGGCTTGGGGGGACTGGCGCAGATTCGGTGCCAACACCCCGCGGTGGCGGTGGTGGTGGTCTCGGCCAACGAGGACCCGGTGGTGATTCGGCGCGCGCTGGACCATGGGGCGGCGGGGTTCATCCCCAAAAGCTCAGACCTCTCGGAGCTGTCTGAAGCCCTGGCGGCGGTGTTTGACTGCCAAGAGTGGGTGCCCAAAAGGCTGCAGCGCGCTGTCAGCGAGGTGGTGATCAATGATGAGGGCGACGACATGGCCGCGCGCGTGGCTCGCCTGACCCCGCAGCAGCTGAGGGTCTTGGAGATGGTGGCCGAGGGCCAGTTGAACAAACAAATCGCCGATCAGCTGGGGATCCAGATTCGGACGGTGAAAGCGCACATGTCTGAGATCTTCCACAAGCTCAAAGTCAGAAACCGAACCCAAGCGGGGATTGCTTACCGGGCGCTGGATCTCAAGGCACAAACCTCGGTCGATGCCCATCCCTAGGTTTCATCCGGACAGTGACAACAATTGATCGGTGATGAGCACCGTGGTGGTCGCCTCTGCGGTCAGCGTGCCGCCCCAGGCATAGGGACACACCGCATTGACCGATGCGCCGAGCGCGACCGGCTGCGCCCTCAAGGCGGGCTCAAGCGCGGGGTCATCGCGTGTGGCATGCGGGTCGGCGTGCACCCGTCCTGAGACCACGCTGATGAGGGTGGGTGCGATACGGGGTTGAACCTCAAAGGTGTCGCCGGCGGTCAGATTGACTTGGCGGATCCGAAACGCGTCGCACTCGGCAATCACGCGTTCACCGCGCGCATTGAAGGGGGGCATCAGCGCCGGTTCAATGTCGTGAAAGTCAATCGAGGCCAGCGAGGCGTCAATGTGAAGGTCGCGCGGCTGGCCATCCAAACCCACCCGGTCCCAGTCATAGACCCGATAGGTGGTGTCGCTGTTTTGTTGGATCTCCAAGATCAGATTGCCCGCATCGATGGCATGCAGTCGTCCGCTTTCTAAGAGGATGGCCTCGCCGGCGCGGGTGGGCAAGCGATGGAGCAGCGGTGTTAAGCCCTGGCCTTGCTCGTTTGCCAACACGCGTTTGAACGTCGCCTCATCGGCGGTGTGTTTTAAGCCGACATACAGCCCAGCATCGGGTTCGGCCTCGGCGATGAACCAACACTCGGTTTTCGGTTCGCCCCCCAGCGCATCGGCCACGCTGGCCGGCGGATGGACTTGGAGACTGAGTCGGTCTTGGCAGTCAAGCCACTTGACCAAGACAGGAAAGCGCTCGCCGTCGAAGCCTGGGCCCATCAGCGCGAGGCGGTGCTGAGCCATCAAATCGGCCAGCCGGTGTCGGCTTGGGGCATGCAGCGACTGCGCTTCGGCTCGGTCTACAATCTCCCAGGCCTCGCCAATCGGTCCGGTGTGGGGCAGGGCACGGCCCAAGCGGTGGGCCAGGTTTTGACCTCCCCACACGCGGTCTTGATAGATCGGCTCAAACACCAGCAAGTCCATGCCTCATGGTAGCAAGCGCCGATGCTAAAATAAACGACCCTCTCAGTGGTGCCGTTGCCATGACTTGTCGCATCAACCCGCTGCTTCAAACCGACAGCTATAAGGCCGCTCACTTTGAGCAATACCCACCGGCCTTGGAACGATTATCGGCCTATATTGAAAGCCGCGGCGGCGCGTTTGAGCAGGTGGTCTTTTTTGGGCTTCAAGCCTTGCTCAAAGACCACCTGCTCACCCCCATCACGCACGATGACATCGAAGAGGCCGAAGAAGTCTTTCGAGCGCACGGGCTGGTGTTCAACCGCCAAGGGTGGCAAGCGGTGGTGGATGAATTCGGGGGGCATTGGCCGGTGACCATCGAGGCGGTGCCTGAAGGGACCGTGATGCCCCCAGGTCAGGTTCAGGTCCAGGTGACCAGTGCACCCGGGTATGCGTGGTTGACGACCTACATTGAGACGGTGCTGCTGCGCGCGGTGTGGTATCCCAGCACCGTCGCCAGCCTGTCGCGTCGGGCCAAGGTGCTGATCAAAGCCGGGCTGGACAAGACCTCCGATGAACCCGATGAGCAGCTGCCCTTTAAGCTGCACGATTTTGGCGCGCGCGGCGCCACCAGTGCTCAAGCGGCGATGTTGGGTGGCATGGCCCACCTGGTGAACTTCTTGGGCACGGACACGGTCGAGGCCCTGGTGGGGGCGAGACGGTATTACCACGAGCCGATGGCGGGCTTTTCAATTCCTGCCAGTGAGCACAGCACCATCACCAGCTGGGCTGACGCGGGCGAGTTGGCGGCTTTTGCTCATTTGCTTGATCGGTTCCCGACCGGTTTGGTGGCGTGCGTCAGCGACAGCTATGACATCCATCACGCCGTCAATGAGCTGTGGGGCCGCACCTTGAAAGACCGCGTGCTGGCACGAGACGGAACCCTCATCGTGCGCCCAGACAGTGGTGATCCCACCACCACTCCGCTGGACGTCATCGAGTCGTTGATGGCCGCATTCGGTCACCACGTCAATGCTAAAGGCTATCGGGTGTTGCCGCCCCAAGTGCGCGTGATCCAAGGCGATGGCATGAACCTGGCGACCATCGAGCAGTTGATCAACAACGCAATCCAACGCGGACTTTCGGTGGATAACTTTGCGATGGGAATGGGCGGGGGGCTTTTGCAAAAACTCGATCGCGACACCTGCCAATATGCCATGAAAGCGAACGCCGTCGACTTCGGCCACGGCTGGGTCGACATCCAAAAAACCCCGTCCGGCGATGCGTCCAAGGCCTCGAAAAAGGGCCGATTGGCACTGATCCACGACCATGGCCAATGGCGGACCCTCCCCGAATCCGAATGGCAGGCCATGGGGGAGGATCGCCCGCACAACCACTTGCAAATCGTCTATCACAACGGCACATTGCGGGTGGATCAAACGCTGTCAGAGATTCGGGCGCGGGCCCAGCTTTCAGCGCCGTGCCGGTGACGGCCAGTCAGCGTTTGGGGGAAGTGGCATGGGTCCAGCACGATGAACATCATTCACCACGGGGCCATTGATGGCGTCACCGGCTCATGCCATCAGCTGAACGTTGAGGGCGCACACCCCCACGCGATCTTGATCGATTGTGGTCTGTTTCAAGGGGACGATCGACCCCCCAACGGACAAGCCACACGATTGGTTGAGTTTGATGTGGCGCCCATCGAAGCGGTGGTGCTGACCCATGTGCACATCGATCACGTGGGGCGGTTGCCGTATTTGCTCGCCGCCGGCTACACCGGCCCAATTCTGGCCAGCCAAGCCAGCGCCAAGCTGTTGCCCATGGTGTTGGCGGATGCTCTAAAGGTGGGCGTGACCCGCGATCGCGAGGCCATCGAGCGCGTGCTGGCGGTGGTGGATCAACAGCTGATCGGCCTCAAAAACCGCCGCTGGCACCCGGTGTCGGATCAGGTCACGGTGCGCTTGCAGCCTGCCGGGCACATCCTAGGCTCGAGCTATGTTGAGCTGCACGTGGATGAGCAAGCCGACCATTCGGCCCCAGTGGACCCTGAAGGCCGGGGTCAGCGGGTGGTGTTTTCTGGAGACCTGGGTCCGGCCGATGCCCCGCTGTTGCCTGCGCCCGTTGCGCCCGAGCGGGCGGATGTGCTGGTGCTGGAGTCGACCTACGGCGATCGCCTGCACGCCGATCGCCACCGCCGGCAAGCGGCGCTTCAAGCCGCCATTGAGCATGCCCTGATCAACGATGGCACCGTCTTGATCCCGGCGTTTAGCATTGGTCGCACCCAGGTGCTGTTGTATGAGCTTGAGGATGTGTTCGCCCGATGGAAGGGTGGCCCGCCGTGGGATCGACTGCAGATCATTCTCGACTCGCCACTGGCCGCCGATTACACCGAGGGGTATCAGCAGCTTCGCCACCTTTGGGATGAAGAGGCCCAAGCCCGCGCCGCCAAAGGGCGCCACCCGTTGGCGTTTGATCAGCTGATGACGATTGACTCCCACGCAGAACACTTAAAGATGGTGTCTTTTTTGAAAAAGACCGGGCACGGCGCGGTGGTGATTGCCGCCAGCGGGATGTGCACCGGGGGGCGGGTGGTCAATTACCTCAAAGCGCTCTTGGGCGATGCCCGATCGGATGTCATCTTTGTGGGCTATCAAGCCCCGGGCACGCCCGGGCGCGAGATCTTGACCCATGGCACACCCCGCGACGCCCACACCCCAAAAGGCTGGGTCAGCTTAGAGGGTCAGCGCTGTCCCATCGAAGCCACCATCCATGAGATCTCAGGGTATTCTGCCCACGCCGATCAGGCGGGGTTGGTGGCGTTTGTGCGAGACATCCCCAGATTGCCCGACGAGGTTCGGTTGGTGCACGGCGACGTCTCGGCCAAAGCCAGTCTCAAACGCTGTTTAGAAGATGAGCTCGACGCGCAGGTGTCCATCCCGGGGTCGGTGGCGTGATGGCGCTGGTTTGGATCAGCGTGGTGGGGGCGGTGGCGGCAATTTATGTGGGCGGTTGGTGGGTGTCTCAGCCCATGGTGGCTTGGGGGCGGTGGGGGTTTCGGTTGGCATTGGCCGCGCTGTTGGCCGGGCTGACTTTGCCGGCTGAGGCCGTCAATGCGGTGGTGGATGTCTTAAGCGCGGTGTTGCCTGGCTTGAGCGACATCAGCGACGCGCCGGGGGCGAGTTTTGGGATGCACTTTGTGCTGTTTTCAAGCGTTGCCGGGGCGCTGTTGGTGTTTCGCTGGGACGTGAAGGTGAGCGTGCTGTTGGCGGCACTGATGGGTCTGGCGGTGGGCACCGAAGGGCTGCAGTGGCCGATCCCCGGTCGCTACGCCGACGGTTGGGATGTGTTGACCAATGGCATTGGCATTGCCCTGGGTGGCGTGATTCGGTGGGGGGTGTTGCACATCGGTCTCCAACCCAGACTTCACTGAGTTGGCCTAGAATAGAGTTGGCCTAGCATAGAGGGCTGATGTGAGCGGGGGCGGCGCGCCACCGCTAAAAAGACACGCCACGACCACGACGACTTAATAAAGAGCACGCCATGGCTTCCAAAGACGCCTTCGACTACGACTTGTTTGTATTGGGCGCCGGTTCAGGCGGCGTTCGTGCCGCCCGCATGGCCGCCGGTCACGGGGCCCGGGTGGGGATTTGCGAGGAGTCTCGGGTCGGCGGCACCTGCGTGATCCGAGGCTGCGTGCCCAAAAAGCTTTTGGTGTATGCCTCAGAGTTTTCAAAGGCCTTTAAAGACGCCGAAGGGTTTGGCTGGTCGGCTGGCCGTCCCACGTTCTCATGGTCTGATTTGATTGCCAACAAAGACCAAGAGATCGATCGGCTCAATGGGATTTATTTGAAGCTGTTGTCCAACGCCGGTGTGGATCTGATCAACGGGCGCGGTCGACTGCTGGATGGCCACCGCGTGGAGATCAATGATCGGGTGATCACCGCTGAGCGGATCTTAATTGCTGTGGGCGGGCGGCCAAGAATGCTCGACATTCCCGGCAAAGAACACGCCATCACCTCCGATGAGGCCTTTCATCTGCCCACCTTGCCCAAGCGCATTTTGATTGTGGGGGCGGGGTATATCGCGGTGGAGTTTGCAGGGATTTTCAACGGGCTTGGGGTGGATGTGACCCTGGCCTACCGCGGCGGAAAGATTCTTCGTGGGTTTGATCACGATGTTCAAGACACCGTTGAACAGGCGCTGATCGGGCGCGGGGTGAACATTGTTTATCAGACCACCCCAACGGCGATTGAACCGGGCGCAGAAGGCTTGACGGTTCACTTCGATGCCCACACCAGCGAGGCTTTTGATTCAGTGATGATGGCCGCCGGTCGGGTGCCCTACACCTGGGATCTTGGCTTGGCCGAGGCGGGTGTGGCGGTGGATGAGGCCGGGGCGATTGTGGTGGATGAATACAGCCAAACCTCCCAGCCGTCGGTGTATGCCGTGGGCGATGTCACCAACCGCATCAACCTCACCCCGGTGGCGCTGATGGAAGGCCATGCGATGGCCGATACGGTGTTTGGGCACATGGACCGGGCGGTGGACCATGAAGCGGTCCCGGCGGCGGTGTTCTCGCAGCCGCCGGTGGGCTCGGTGGGTTTAAGCGAGCACCAGGCGCGTGAGCAAGGGTTTCAGGTGACGGTGTTTAAATCCACCTTCACGCCGATGAAAGCCACCCTGGCCGGCGGCGGTGAGCAAGGGTTGATGAAGCTGGTGGTGGATGCCGCGTCCGATCGAGTGTTGGGCGTGCACGTCGTCGGCCCCGATGCGCCAGAGATGGTGCAAGGGTTTGCGGTGGCGGTCAAGGCAAAGTTGACCAAACAAGACTTCGATCGCACCATTGGGATCCACCCCACGGCGGCCGAGGAGCTGGTGACCTTGCGAACCCCCGCGACGCCATGACCAACGCCATGCTTGAGGCCTCCAAGTCCCGCTCATGGCGCATCCATCCGATGCTGATCAATCCGATGCTAATCAACTCGATGCTGATCAATCCATCGCGCATCAATCCATAATTCAGGCTAGAGTATGACCATGAACCTGTGCCTTCGTTTAAAGACAGTTGCCACCCTGACACGAGCGTTGCTTGTCATGGGCTTGATGTGGATGAGCGCCGGCCAGGCGGTGGCGGCTGAGACGGGGGCGGCCAAGCCCGTAAGAGGTGAGTGGTTTGTGGTCATGGACCCACCCCCCACGCTGGGCTACCGTGGCTCAGGCGGCGCACTCGAATCAAAAACCGCGCGGTTAATGGCCAACCCACCGCCGCCGGCGGCCACCGCGCCAGCGGTGACGGGTCGACGGCTCAACGTGTGGGATGGCGATGTTCAAGCCTACATGAGCTACCTCGACGATTACCGCCAGGCGGTGGTCGGTGACCTTGAGCACACGCTGGGTCGCCCCATCACCGAGCGGCGTACTTTCCATCATGTGCTCAACGCCTTTGTGGCGCGCTTCGATGCCGGTGAGGTGGCGCGGGTCAAGCAACGGCCCGGCGTTCGCGCAGTGGTGCCCAACTGGGCCCATCAGCGTCAGATGGATCGGGGTCCTCAGCTGATCGGCGCCGATGTTTTGTGGGCCCCCTCCAGTCAGACCGCTTTCCCGCCCAGTCTGGGGGAGGGGGTGGTGATTGGGGTGCTCGACAGCGGCATCAACTGGGACCATGAGATGTTCCAAGACAGCCCGCCTTTCACTGAATCCACGTTCACCAACCCCTACAGCACCCCATTGGGTGAATGCGACCGCGCTGAGGTGCCGTGCAACGATAAATTGGTCGGCGTGTATGACTTTGCCGCCGAGGGGACGTTGGGCAAAGATCCTGACGCGGATGGCCACGGCACGCACGTGGCCTCGATTGCCGCGGGCAATCCGTTTGAAGCCAGCGTCGCCAGTCTGGGCGGACAAACCGTCTCGCTGTCGGGTGTGGCCCCCGAAGCACACATCATTTCTTATAAAGTGTGTTTCAAAGACCACCCCGACGATGAGTCGTTGGATGATCAATGCACCGGTGATGCAATTTTCCAGGGGCTCGAGCAGGCGGTGGCCGATCAGGTGGACGTGATCAACTACTCCCTGGGCAGCGATGGGGTCGGCCCGTGGCAACGTTTGCTGGGCTTTATCAATCTGTGGAGCAGCGACATCGCCTTTGTCACCTCGGCCGGCAATTTTGGCCCAGGCGCGGGCACCATGGGCTCACCGGCCAACGCGCCCTGGACCATGGCGGTGGGCAACAGCACCCATGATCGAACCGTGGGGCTGTTGGTTGAAGTGGCCGGCATCGCCAACATCGCGGCGGTGCCTGGTGATGGGCCACCGGTGAGTGTTGACATCAATGCCCCTGCGCGTCGAGTGGACGCGGTCGGCGACGACTTGAGCGCCTGTGCGCCGCTGCCGGCGGAGGCTTTGAGCGGTGAGATCGCGGTGATCGAGCGCGGGGGGTGTTTTTTCAGTGTGAAGATCAGTCATGCCGAAGCGGCCGGCGCGGTGGCGGTGTTGATGATCAACAACGTCGAAGGCCCTCCAATTCGCATGGCCACCAACGATGAGACCGCCATCCCTGCGGCGATGATGGGCCGCTCGGTCGGTGAGCAAGTGTTGGCCGCACTGGCCTCGGGTCCGCAGTCGGCCACGATTGAGGCGGGCACCCAAGCGGTCATCGATGCGGCCTTTGCCGACCAAATGGCCAGCTCCAGCAGCCGAGGCCCCAACATCAAAGCGCCGGGGGTCATGAAGCCCAACGTCGTGGCGCCGGGGTCTGCGATTTTGGGGGCGTTTGTGCCCGATGCCGACTCGGTGAACTTCTTATCCGGGACATCGATGGCCAGTCCGCACGTGGCCGGCGCGGCGGCCTTGCTGCGCTCGATTCATCCCAACTGGCGGGTGGATGCGCTCTTTTCGGCGCTGCAAACCACCGCAGTGATCGATTCAGTGACCACCGGCGGTGATCCGGCGACGGTTCACGACCGGGGCGCGGGCCGCATTCGCGTGGATCAGGCCGCGCGGGTGGGGCTGTATCTGCCCCTGCCGGCCAATCAATTCCAACCGGCCAACCCCGCCTCAGGCGGTGAGCCCACTCAGTTGAACCTGCCGGGGCTGATCAACCAAAGCTGCGGTGAGGCGTGTACGTTCACCCGCACGCTTAAGGCCCACCGCGCTGGCAGCTGGACGGTGAGCGTTGAAGGTGAGGCAGACCTGACCGTCAGCCCCACCGCGTTCTCATTAACCGCGGGTCAATCGCAAACGGTCACCGTGACGGCCACGCCGGATCCGGCCCTGCGGGGCGCTTTGGAAGAGGCGCGGGTGGTGCTGACCGAAGCACCGCCGGCGGCAGGCGCTGATGTGACGCAGCCGGTTCAGCAGGCATTGACGGTGGCGGTGTCGAACGATTTGGTGGTCTTGCCCAGTGCCGTTCAATTCAAAAGCTCGGCATCGCGTGGCCAGTTTGATGTCAACATCCAAGCCATCACAGGGCTTGAGCGTGCGCAGTTTGTGGTGGATGCGTTGACTGAGATCAGCCAAGAGACCGCCTCACTGGTGGCCGATCCGAGCAACCAAGCCCCCTACTCGGCAGATCGGACCGGCACCGAGACGGTGTTGATCGAGGTGCCCGACGATGCGGGGGTGCTGTTTGCCGAGACCACAGCCTCTGGGGCCAATGACATTGATCTTTATGTGGGGTTTGATGCCAACGGCGATGGCGTGGCCGACGAGGACGAGGAGCGATGTCGATCCACCTCACCCAATGAGTTGGAACGCTGTCAGGTGGACACACCCGAAGCCGGTCAATGGTGGGTGATGGTCCAAAACTGGCAGGCCTCAGCGACTGGCGCGAGCGATTCGGTCACGTTTCGATACGCCGTCTCGGCGCCGAGTGAGGAGACCACCGTGTTCGCGGCCGGGCCGGGCACCCACGCCGGTGGTCCGCTGGATGTGGACATCTATTATGACGATGCCACGTTGATGCCCAATCAGCCGCGGTTGACCAGTCTCAGAATTTACGACACGGCCGGGGCCACGCGCGAGTTGGTGGGCATTGTGCCGTTGACCATTGAGCGAAGCGGCGTCGGTCGGCCTGAGTTGACGGTGCTGTTTCCGAATGAACCTCACACGCTCAGCATCGCCGGTGAGACCACCCATGACCGAGTGGTGGTGGATGTGCCGCCGACCGCCACTGGGTTGGATGTGGAGGTGGAAAGCGATGGCGCCCTGGGGGTGAGTCTGAGGCGGCTTGATTTTGAGGCTTTGCCGGCGCACGCGCCGGGCACGCCACCGGCACCCAGCGACGAGGTCATCGGGGGTCAGGCCAGTGAGTCGGGCCTGACTTTGAGTGTGGATTCGCCTGAGCCGGGTCGGTATTACGTGGTGTTGGACAACGCCTCGAGTGGGGATCAGCGCGTCGAGATCACGCCTCAGTTGACCGAATCGGGGCGCTTGGCAGACACGCGCTATGCGCTGTATTCGCCGGTGGGTCGAAACACCAACCAAGGCATTGAGTTTCAAACATCGGGTCGGCCGTTTGCCGTGTGGTACAGCTATGACGACGACGGTGTGCCGATTTTTTATCTGGGCAGTGCGGCATTGAACGCTGACTCGTCGGTGTGGGTGTCGCCGCTGGATCGCTACACGCGCGGCAATGAGGATCAGCTGGCGGTGCCAGCCGGTCGAATCGCTTTGACGCACATCTCGCGCGATCGGGCAATATTTTCTTGGCGCTTGAATGGGGCGCAAGGGTCTGACTTGATGAGCGCTGAGCTCATTCCAGAAACCTGCGTGATTGAGGATGGCGTTGAGAAAAGCTACACCGGCCATTGGTACTCGCCGGGTCGTGATCAGGGTGGGTTGACCACCATCATGGCGCCGGACAATCAGATCCACGTTCGCTACTATTACGACGATCGAGGCATTGGCCGCTGGGTTCAGCTCGCGGCGATGGGCGCGGGCCCGCAAACCCGTGAGCTGCTGGTCAAAGAATACCGTGGCAACTGCCCCAATTGCGATCACAGCACCCCGCCGTCGGTGGAGGATGTGGGGGTGGTGACACGCGCCTACACCAGCGAATCTCAAGGCACAGAAACGTTGAGTTTTGAGTCACGGCCACCCCTTAACCAGGTGTTTTCGACCATGACCAATCTGCCCATTGAGAAGCTGTCGACCCGGTTGACTTGTCGCTAGTGGCGGTGAGGGTATGACGCACGGGCGGATGGATCGGTTCGTGTGCTCTGTTGAGGCTCGTTGAGACACGCATGGGGACAGTGAGATGACCGGCGGGCGCCACAATCAATCAAGCAGGCACCGAGAGGATGCATCGGCGGTCATGGCTCGCGTGCTGACCGTTGTTGTGGCGCTTGCCGTGTTCGTTGCGGCTTTGTTTTGGCGCACAACCCAGTTGGGTCAGCAGATTCTGATCGATGATGAGTGGCATGCCCTCCATGCCCTGATGCGCCTGGATTATTGGCAGATATTTTTGAGCTTCGGCCACGCCGATCACTCCATTCCTCTGACCCTGCTGTTTAAGGGGCTATCGGAGACTGTGGGGTTAAGTGAGTGGTCGATGCGAGTGTGGCCTCTGCTGGCGGGACTGGTCACCGTGGGGCTGGTGCCTGTTTTGCTTCGACCGTGGTTGCGCGGCCACGAGCCATGGCTGTTGGCTGCGCTGTTGGCGCTGTCTCCCATCTTGATTCACTTCTCTCGTTACGTGCGCCCATTTGCGCTCACCATTCCGCTGACTTTTTTAGCGATCGTGGCGTTGTGGCAATGGTGGCATCAGGGCCATCGCAGGTGGGGGTTGGTGTTTGTGCCTGCCGCGGTGTTGGCCGGGTGGCTTCACCCCTTAACGCTGTTGTTTACCGGGGGTGGTTTGCTGTGGTTTGGGGCGGCTGCGCTGAAAGATTTGCTCAAGCACAGTGATATGTCGGGCTTGATCAAAGTCGTGCCGTTGGCGCTGGCGACCGTGGCATTGTCCTCGGCGCTGATCTTGCCGCCGATGTTGGCCGATCCGCATGCGCTCAGCGCGAATTTCGGGGCCAGTGAGATGACTTGGCCGACCTTGGTGTGGGCCTGGGAGTTGGTGGTGGGGACCGCGCATTGGGGGATGGCGTCTTTGATGTTGGCGCTCGCGTGCGTGGGGCTGGTGGTGTTGTCTCGGCGCGATGGCTGGTTTGTCCTGTATTGGGTGTTTATCACCGCCTTGGCCAGTGTGGTGTTGAGTGTGCTCGCACCCACCTGGGTCAACCACGCCTTGGTGCCGGTGCGTTACCTTTCGGTGGCCATCCCAATGATTCTTGCGTTGATCGCCATTGGGTTTGTGGCCACGTTGCACTGGCTTAACCAATTCAATCCCAATCTTATGGCCGTGGCGCTCACAGCCGCTGCGCTGTCGCTTTGGTTGACTGGTTGGGTCGCCTCCGGGCCGCTGTTGGCCACCTACGGTCAGCTCAATCAGTTGGCGGGCGCCGCGCGTTATCATCATGACTACAACTTTGAACGCAATGCCTACGTGCAGGCCTTAGAGACGATCCCGGTGCCGGAGGTTTATCAGACCATGGCCGATGCGCCGGGGGATTGGCTGATCATTGAGGCGCCGTGGCGTTTTGAGTCACACCGAAGCCCGTTGGTTCATTTTCAACGCCACCATCAGCTGCCCATCAAGATTGGAATGATGACCGGCCTGTGTGCCGATCAGGTCTACGGCGAGCTTCCCTTTGATGATCCCGACCGTGAGTGGAATTTTCAGCACTTTGTGCATCTGGCAGACCTGCCCGATGCGTTCAGTGACATCAATCGATTTGTGGTTTTAAACACCCAATCGGTTTATGCAGATCGACCCTGGCCCGAGGCCATCCAAGGCTGCGTGGCGCACTTTCTCGATGCCTGGGGTCAACCTTGGTATCAAGACAATCAACGCGTGATCTATCGCTTGCCAGCCGACGCTGAGTGATGCGTTTTAAGTTGATGCCAGCGTCGGACACCGTAAGCGGTGAGCACGGCGAGCGTTGCCAGTGCCATCAAAGCGCCGATCATTTGGCCTGTTAAAAGCTCGCCTTGATCCCAACGCGCTTTGGCCTCGACCCAAGACCCCAAGCTGTTGCCGATGACCGCATATAAAAATGCGCTCGGGGCCAATCCAATGGCGGTGGCCAGCAGGTAGTGGCGAGACGACATGGGGCTCGTCGCGGCGGCGACATTAATGAGATAAAAGGGGAGCAGCGGCACAATGCGAAGCACCACCACCAGCTCGACGGCGCGATCGTTGAGCTGCCCGACCAACCCCATCAGTCGATCGGCCACCGGGCGCGCTTGGTGGGTCGCGCCCATCCAAATGCGCATCACCCAAAAGCTCAAAGCCGCGGCGAGCGTGGTGGCGAACCAGCCCGCCAGGCCGCCCCAAAGTGGTCCAAACAATAAGCCACCCCCCATCGACAGCAAAGCGCCAACGGGCAGTGCGGCCACAGCCAGGACGACAAACACGCCGACAAAGACCCACCATGTCGCCCAAAAATGGGCCGACGCCTGACGCTCGAGGCTGCTGATCCACGGGGTGATGGCATCGCCGTAGACCACGCCCACCACGAGCATTCCGCTGGCCGCCAGAAGCACCGAGAAGGCCTTGATCCACGTCGATGGCATGGTGGGGGCTAAGCGCGGATCAGCCGATCGACCAACACCACAAATTGATCGACCTCTTCGCGGGTGTTGTACAGCGGTGCCGGCGCCATCCGAATAATGTCAGGTTCGCGCCAGTCGCCAATGACCCCATGGCCCACCAAGCGCTCAAAAAGTTGACGGCCCGCTTCGCGGCCGCGCTTGGCGCGAAACGACAGCTGGGCGCCATGGCGGTGAGGCTCCAACGGGGTGATGATGTCAATCTCATCGCCCACCGTGTCTGCCAACCCACTCGCCAGTCGCCCGGTCAGTTCCAACGAGGCGCGCCGAAGCCGCGCCATGCCCGCCTCATCAAAGAGCGCCAGCGAGGCCACCAGCGGCGCGGTGGAGAGAATCGGCGGCCCGGAGACTTGCCAGCCCTCCACCCCCGGCGCGGGGCGGTGCTCGGGGGCCATCTGAAACCGAGAGGCGGGTTCATGGCCCCACCAGCCGGCCAGCCTTGGGCCATCGAAAGGGTGATGTCGGGCGTGGACAAACGCCCCGCCGACTGACCCAGGCCCGGCGTTTAAGTACTTGTAATGACACCAGACGGCAAAGTCGATGCCATCGTCGTGGAGGTTGAGCTCAATGTTGCCAATGGCATGGGCCAGATCAACACCGAGCGGGACCTCGGCGCGCCGCGCCGCCCGAGCGATGCGCGCAAGGTCAAAGGCTTGGCCGGTGGCATACTGCACCCCGGGCCACAGCACCAGCGCCACTTCATCGCCGTGGCGGGCCAGGTAATCCTCAAGGTCCTCTTCGTGATGAAGGCGGTCTTCTCTAGGCGCGATCTCCACGAGCTGATGGGTCGGATCCAAGCCATGAGACCGGATCTGGGATTCGATGGCGTGGCGATCAGACGGGAAGGCGCCTTGTTCCATCACCACCTTGCCTCGTTGTGGGGTGGGCCGATAAAAGCTGGTGAGCATCAAATGAAGATTGATGGTCAAGGCGTTCATCGCCACCACTTCTTTGGGTTGGGCGCCCGTGAGCGCGGCCAGTCCGTCGGTGGCGAGCGTGTGATAGGGCACCCACGGCATGGGCCCATCAAAGTGGCCGGTGACGGCCATTTGACCCCAACGCTCGAGTTCGGCTTCAACCGCTTCGGCCGCCGCGATCGGCAGCGGGCCCAACGAGTTCCCGCAAAAGTAAATGCCCTCACGGCCGGTGGCCGCATCGGGCATCCGAAACCGTTCCCGAAAGCGCCCCGGCGCGAATTCAGTGTCTGAATGGACAATGGTCATGGCCCTAGTTTGTGCTAAATCCGCCCCGGTTTCCACTAAAATGATTGGATGAAAGTCGACGACTTCAACTACACCCTTCCTGAGGCATTGATTGCCCAACACCCGTTGCCCAATCGCGCGGATTCGCGAATGTTGGTGGTCGATCGCGCCCAAGACGGCTTCATTGATGCAGGCGTTCGTGATTTGGGGGATTATCTCGATCCGGGGGATTTGATGGTGTTGAACAACACCCAAGTGATCCCCGCGCGGTTGATGGCACACAAAGCCACCGGCGGCGAGGTCGAGATCTTAATCGAGCGGGTGGAGGACGACCATCACGTCCTGGCCCAGCTTCGGGTGAACCGCAAACCCGCCATTGGCAGCGCGCTGATGATTGACGATGATCGGCGTCCGGTGGCCATCCAGGTGCTGGCACGCGAGGGCGAGTTTTGGCGGCTGGGGGTTGAGGCGATGGGCTGGTCTGAGGTGCTGATCGAGCATGGCCACATGCCTTTGCCGCCCTACATCCAGCGGCCGGATGAGGCCAGCGATCAAGAGCGCTACCAAACGGTGTATGGCCAAGTGCCGGGTGCGGTCGCAGCACCCACCGCCGGGTTGCATTTCGATGAGCCACTGTTGCAAGCGCTCAGTGATCGAGGCATTGAGATGGGCTGGTGCACGCTGCATGTTGGGGCGGGGACATTCCAGCCGGTGCGCACCGAGCGCATCGAAGACCACACCATGCACAAAGAGTGGCTGTCGGTGGAGGCGACTTTGGTCGAGCAGGTCAAAGCCACCCAAGCCCGCGGCGGCCGCGTGATTGCGGTCGGCACCACCGCGGTGCGCGCCTTGGAGACTGCGGCGCACACGGGCACCATCGAACCCTACGAGGGCGACTCACAGCTGTTTATCTACCCCGGATTTGAGTTTCGCGTGATCGATGGCATGTTGACCAATTTTCACCTGCCGGGGTCAACCTTGGTCATGCTGGTGGCGGCTTTTGCCGGGCGAGAACGCATCTTAAGCGCCTATCAACACGCCATTGATCAGCGCTATCGTTTTTTCAGCTACGGCGATGCCACGCTGTTGTTGTGATGGCGGCTTTGGACTTTCAACTGACCCACACCGATGGCCGAGCGCGCCGCGGTGCGCTGACGTTTCAAAGAGGCGTGGTGCAAACGCCGGCGTTTATGCCGGTGGGGACTTACGGCACCGTCAAGGCGATGACCCCCGAAGAGCTCACCGCGCTCGGCGCTCAGATGGTGTTGGGCAACACGTTTCATCTTTTTTTGCGTCCCGGGCTGGACGTCATTCGGGCGCATGGCGATCTGCATGACTTCATGGCGTGGCCAGGGCCGATATTGACTGACTCCGGGGGGTTTCAAGTGTGGAGTCTGGCTGAGCTTCGCAACATGGACGAACGGGGTGTGACGTTCCAATCGCCCGTCGACGGCTCGACAATTTTTATGGGGCCTGAGGAGTCCATTGACATCCAACACGCGCTGGGCGCGGATGTCATGATGGCGTTTGATGAGTGCACGCCGTATCCGGCCACGCGTGACCAAGCCCATCAGTCGATGGCGCTGTCAATGCGCTGGGCCCGGCGCTGCTTGGACCGCCATCAAGCCAGTGACCGCAGCGGCCAGCAGGCGCTGTTTGGGATTGTCCAAGGCGGGGTTTACCCAGATTGGCGCCAAGCCTCGGCCGAGGCGTTGATTGAGATGGGGTTTGATGGCTACGCGATCGGCGGGCTGGCGGTGGGTGAGCCTCAAGCCGAACGCGAGGCGACCTTGGAGGCCACAACGCCCCTTTTGCCCGTGAATCAGCCGCGGTATCTGATGGGCGTGGGCCGGCCCGAGGACATTGTTGAGGCGGTCAGACGCGGGGTGGACATGTTCGATTGTGTGATGCCCACGCGCAATGCTCGAAATGGCCACCTGTTCACGCACGCCGGCGTTTTAAAAATCAGAAACCAGCGCTTTGCTCAAGACACCCGCCCCATCGACCCAGACTGCGGTTGTGCGGCATGCCAAAACTACTCCCGGGCCTACATTAAGCACTTACAAAAGTGCAATGAGATTTTAGGCCACCGCTTGGCCACCATCCACAATCTTCATTACTACCAAGATCTCATGGCCACTTTGCGTGGGGCCATCGAATCCAACACCTTTGAATCGACCGCGGCCGCCCTCTACGCAGGCTGGGCGCGCGGCATCGAGTGATCCTGCGCCCATCGATGGGCGCAACGGATGACTACAGGTGGCGCACATCCACAAAGCCGCCGCTGGGGTGGTTGGCTTTGAGGTCTGGCAGCAACGCCAGCAACTGGCGCGCGGCCTCGTGGCTGTCGGGCATGTGTTCGGTGCCTTTGGCGTCGACCAGTTTCTGGACCGAGGGGAACTCGCCGGTGTCGACATCGTGGCAAAGGTAGTCTTGCATGGGGGTGTCCACCAGCCCGGGCGCGTAGGCCAACAAATGCGTTTGGGGCATTTCTTCGGCATAGAGGTGAATCAAATGATTGATGCTGGCTTTGGACATGGCATAGCCGCCCCAGCCATAGTGCATGTTGATGCCCGCGCCTGAAGAGATCGCCACGATTTGATCAACGGGCATCGCGCTTTCGATGAGCCAGTCAAGAATCACTTTGTTGGCCCACACGTTCACCCGGTAGAGGTGCTCTAGATCATGCACATCGGTTTGGTGCATGGCCTGAATCTTGCCGAGCACCCCGGCATTGAGAATGACCACGTCCAAGCGATGCGCATCGGACATCACGGCCTCCAGTGCCGGGACAATTTTGTTGAGATCGCCCAGATCAACGCGTTGGTCTCTCAAGGCCTCGTCGTGGCTGTCGCGTCGCTCGGTTTTCAATGGACAGCCGCGTCGGGACAGGCCTCGAACAATCGCGCCTTGCTCCAAAAAGACTTCGGTCAGACCCAGTCCCAGGCCCGAGCTGTTGCCAGTGATTAAGACATTCATTGCCAAGTCCTTACTTCGTCATGGATGAGGTGCGCTCGGCGCTTGGCCCATAGCCGATGGTTTCTTCAAACAGGCCATAGATCCGCCGATATTGATCGAGCCACGATGATGGACGCTCAAACCCATGGCGCTCCAGCGGGTATGACGCCAGCTCCCAGTCAGATTTTTCAAGGTCAATTAAGCGCTGGGACAGACGAATCACGTCCTGATAAAACACGTTGTCATCCAGCATCCCGTGGGTCATCAGCAGATGGCCTTCAAGGCCTTCGGCAAACTCAATCGGTGAGGAGCGGCGGTACGCTTCAGGGTCCACTTCGGGCGTGTTGAGAATGTTCGAGGTGTAGGGGTGATTGTAGTGCGCCCAATCGCTGACCGGCCTGAGTGCCGCCCCGGCGTGGAAGACATCGGGGGCGTTGAACAGCGCCATGAACGTCATAAAGCCGCCATATGAGCCGCCATATAAGCCGACCCGGTCCGGGTTGGCGCCGTGTTCGTCCACCAGCCAGCGCACCCCATCGATCAGGTCTTCCAGTTCTGGGGTGCCCATTTGGCGGTAGATGGCGGTGCGCCAATCGCGCCCGTAACCGGCACTGGCCCGAAAGTCCATGTCCAAGACGTGATAGCCGCGCTCGGTGAGGAAGTTGTGGAACATCTGTTCGCGAAAGTAGTTGGGGTAGCGGTGCCAGACGTTTTGTAAATAACCCGCTCCGTGAACAAACAGCACCACAGGATGACCGCCCGCTGGGCGGGGTGTCCGGGCGGGGTAGAACTTCGCCGGCACCGACCCTTGGCCGTGGCTGCCGGGCACTTGAACAAAGCGCGGCGCCTGCCAGTCAATGTCTCGATAAGCGCGTTTGCGGGTATCGGTCAGCGCCTCGAGACCGGTGTCGGTGGAGGCCAAGCGACCGACCTGCGGGGGGAGGTAGCTCTCAGAGTAGCGAAGCACCACCCGATCATCGGTCGGGTGCAGTGCAAATGACTCCACGCCGCCGTGGCGCGTCAGGTCGGTCCAGTCGCCGGTGTTGATGTCGAGGCGGTAAAGATCGTAGCGCCCCGGGTTGGCCGGGTTGGCGAGCACAAAGACCGCTTGTTCATCGTGGCTCCACGTTGGGGCCGAGACCTCAAACTCGCCTTCGGTGAGCGCGTCGACCACGCCGGTGTTGATGTCGGCCAGGTATAAATGAGAAAACCCGCTGTGCTCGGACAGCCACCACAGCTTGGGCTCGGTGGCTTCGCCCAACCAGCCCATGTCGTTGTAGCGCCAATTGATCCACGCGGGGTCATTGAGTCGGTGGCGCTCGACGAGCTGGGGTGAGTCTGGGCTTAAGGTGGCAATCCAGCGGTCTTTGTTGTCGCGCGCTCGGATCTGCACGGCCGCCATGGCGCCGCTGGGGTGCCACTGCAGCGCTTGGATGCTCACGTCGCGAAGCTGATCGTCGGGCAGCGGGTCCAGCCCATTGGCGGCTTTGAGGTCGGCCAAGGGGTCGACATCGATGGCGCTCAAACCAGACAAATCAATGGTTTGGCGCGTGCGCTCAACCAGATCCAACAGCCACAGCTGATGAGGCGGCGGTTGGCGACGCCCCACGCGTGTTCTGACGGTTTCTGTTTTGATGTAGCCATCAAAGGTGACATAGTGGGGCATTTGGCCCTCGCGGCCTTCGTCATAGTCGGCCGGGGCCACGGCCATCAGCAGGTGGCGGCCATCGGGCGACAATGCTGAGGCCACCGGCGCATCATCCTCGCCCAAAAACCAGGGCGCAGGGCTTTGGGTGGGGTCGAGCGCTCCGGCCAGGCGGCGCGCTTTGGCGCGCGCGGTCGCTTGCGCCTGGTCTTGGGCCAGGCTGGTGAACAAGCGACGCTGCATGGCGCTCAAGTGATCGTCACTGGCCTCATTCGGATCGGCCTCGAA
Organism: uncultured Wenzhouxiangella sp.; assembly: GCA_913057195.1. Classification (GTDB taxonomy): domain Bacteria; phylum Pseudomonadota; class Gammaproteobacteria; order Xanthomonadales; family Wenzhouxiangellaceae; genus Wenzhouxiangella. The sequence continues at coordinate 720 of CAJXNL010000022.1, read as the reverse complement.
GCGAAGGTCGGCCACGGGAAATTGCAGGCCTGAGGCGACGTTCACCCCGTGCCATTGTCCCGCGCGCGAAAAATACACCACTTGGCCATCGGTGCTGAAGGTCAGCTGTCGGTCGGATGAGCGGCTTTGGGTCAGCTGGGTGAGCACGCCGGTGTTGAGATCGCGGACAAAGACATTGCCATCGCGAACAAAAGCCGCCTGTTCGCCGGTGGGCGAGAGGATGGGATTGGGTCCGTCAATGGTGGCCCGATCGGGGTGGTCAAGCCGCGTATCGCGCTGATCGGTCCAGTCAATGCGGTGGGTGTCGATCAGGTCACTGTCGGGCCGCTCGATGGTGTAGTGCACCGCCGAGCCATCGAGCTGCCACCAAACATCTTGGACAGGTTGGCCGATCCAGTCGGGGTCGGCCATGATTTGTGGGAGCGTCAGTGTGGTTTGCGCGTGGGCCACAGCGCTCGAGACCAGCCCAGCAATCGCCAACAGCGTGGCAAGGGCGGGTGCACGTGAGATGCGGCGTGAGGCGAAGGGGGCAAAGATCATAAGCATGACTCGGTCAAGTTGGGGGTGTCTGGGTTGGGATTTAGGATAACGCATCGTCGCGTTTTCTTGACGGAAATTTGAACGGTGCTTATAATGGTGAGTCCAGTTGCGGGGTGGAGCAGTCTGGCAGCTCGTCGGGCTCATAACCCGAAGGTCGCAGGTTCGAATCCTGCCCCCGCT
>CAJXNL010000021.1 GCA_913057195.1 uncultured Wenzhouxiangella sp. | reverse complement strand
AGAACCACCAAGACATCTGCCTCATCAGGCGCATGGGGCGGGTAGGTTTGAATCAAATCTTGAAGCGCTTTTTGAGAGCCCTCATGCCGGCTGGCTAAAAATGCAAGCTTAAGCGGTGAACTCACGCGCGCCTCAACGGGCCTCAGTGGCATTCAGCAATTGCTCAATCCCCGCGATGGCCACCTGCAGCGACGGATAATCGCGCACGTTGCTGTTAACCATCTCATCGAGCATTAAGCACGTACGAGACACCTCATCTTGATGGGCCTCAAACCAAGCCTCGATCGAGCCTCTCTCGGCCCCATAGGCGTTCAGCACGCGAATGGTCAATTGCCGGTGATGCTGGAACAACTGTTCGCGCAAATGACCGCGTGCGTGGGCATGCCACGCCTGTTCAACCGGCAATGCCTCAACCTGCTGACGCAGCCACTTCAAATGCAAATGATCCAACAGTTCGAAATAGATCTGTGCGACCGGTGCCACTTCGCTGCCTTGAATGAGACTCTCATCGACGATATCAAGACTCGAATGCATGAATGGGAGCTTCGCCGTATTCTGAGCAAGCTCGGCAGGCATGCCCGCTGCCACATACTCGCTCTTGAGCTGCTCGAACTCAGCCTGCAATGACGGTGTCAGCACATGCTCTAGACAGGCCGCATAATCGCTCACGCCCTGACCAAATCGCTTCACCAATGATGAAATGTCAATTTGGTAGCCATCCGGCAATGCAATCAATCGTCGGGTAATGTGTCTGAGAAGCTTCCACATTTCCAGTAGCGCTTGGGTTTGACACCGAGCCGGGATCTGATTGTCCAAGCTTTCAATGCCTGCCCAGAATGGTCGGGCTTTGAGAATCTCGCGCGCCACAGTGAAGGCTTTGGCCATGGTGGCCGAGTCTGCACCGGTGTCTTCTTTGATGCGCGTTGCAAAATGCGCGCCCATGCGGTTGACAATCGAGTTGGTGACCTGGGTGGCGATGATCTCGCGGCGCAATCGATGCTCAGGCATCACTGAAGCGAACCGATCTTGAAGGGGCTTGGGGAAATAAGCCTTCAATTCTTTTGACAGATACGGATCTTCTGGGACATCAGAGGCCAGCAGATCTTGATACAGAGTGATTTTGCTGAACGACAGCAGCAGTGACAGTTCCGGGCGGGTGAGCCCCAGTCCATGCGCCATTCGATCTTTCAGTGCTTCCTCATCAGGCAAGTCTTCAAGATCGCGATCAATAACGCCCCTGCCTTCCAGCATCGCAATGAAATGGGCCTCAGACCCCAGACGGTCACCCGTCATTGAAGACATCACGCTGATCGCCTGGGTTTGTAAGGTATTCGAACGCAGCACCAGCGAAGAGACCTCTTCGGTCATTGATGCTAAAAGCTTATTTCGTTCATTGACTTTCAGCGCTCCTGATTCGGTGGCATGGTTGAGCAAGATCTTGATATTGACCTCGTGATCCGAACAATCCACGCCGGCCGAATTATCAATGAAATCGGTATTGATCATGCCTCCACTGAGGGCATACTCAATTCTGCCGCGCTGCGTTAGACCCAGATTACCCCCCTCACCCACCACGCGGGCCCGAAGTGCACGACCGTCCACCCGCACTTGGTTGTTGGCCAAATCACCCACATCAGCATGCGACTCACTGCTTGCCTTAACGTAAGTCCCAATGCCACCGTTCCATAAAAGGTCTGTCGGGGCCGTCAGCAAACGCTGAATTAATGCTTGTGGACTGAGGACCCGGTCTTCGAGGTCGAGCCACTGAGCAATGGCGTCCGAGACTTCAATGGTCTTTGCCTGTCGAGAAAAGACCCCTCCACCGGGTGATATCAACTGAGAATCGTAATCGGCCCAGCTCGCGCCAGGGGAATCAAATAAACGTTGGCGCTCTTTAAAGCTCTTCGCCACATCGGGGTCTGGGTCTAAAAAAATGTGCCGGTGATTAAAAGCCGCCTTCAGTTTAATGTGTGGAGACAGCAGCATGCCGTTGCCGAAGACGTCACCACCCATATCACCGATACCAACCACGGTAAAAGGTTCACTTTGGGTGTCGACGCCAAGCTCCCGGAAATGTCGCTTAACCGACTCCCAGGCGCCCTTGGCAGTGATCCCCATTTTTTTGTGGTCATAACCATTGGAACCACCTGAGGCAAACGCATCGCCCAACCAAAACTGCCTCTCAAGAGAGATCTCATTGGCAATGTCTGAAAAGCTTGCCGTGCCCTTATCAGCAGCAACGACCAAATAAGGATCAGGTTCGTCATGACACACGACTCGATCCGGCGCGATCACATCATCCCCATCAAGGTTGTCCGTGATGTCTAACATAGCGCTAATAAACAAGCGATAGCAGGCGATGCCCTCGTCCACCAACGCCTGACGATCGGTGGTGTTCGGTGCCTGTTTGGTCACGAACCCGCCTTTCGCCCCCACTGGCACGATCATCGTATTTTTGACCATTTGGGCACGCATCAGGCCCAGCACCTCAGTTCTGAAGTCCTCTTGTCGATCAGACCAACGCAGCCCGCCCCTCGATACCGGGCCACCGCGGAGGTGGATGCCCTCGACTCTGGGCGAGTACACCCAAATCTCTCGATACGGCTTGGGCTTCGGAAGTTCGGGCAACTGCTCAGAGTCGAGTTTGAAGCTGATATAGCTTTTGAAGTGGCCGCTGTCATCCACTTGATAGAAGCTTGTTCTCAGGCACGCATCAATAAACTGTCCAAAGCCTCGAAAAATTCGATCCTGATCAGCCGATGGGATTGACTCCAGTGCACGCCCAATCGCTTTGCGCGCCCATTGTCGCGCTTGGCTGTTATCTTCATGGCCCCTCGCCTGGCATAACTCGACGATATACTCACGAAGAACCGGATCATCAAAGCGTTCAACCAACTGATCACAGTGCATTTGAAGCGATTTTTGTGCGCTCCCTCTATGTTTTTTGCCCTCATCAACTCGATCGGGATCAAATTTGGCTTCAAAGTATTCCACCAACAAACGAGCCAGCAAGGGTGCGCTGGTCAATGTCTTTTCCATATATTGCTGGGAATAAGGCATGTTGGTTTGAAGGAGGTATTTGGCCATTGCCCGCAGCAAAGCCACCTGCCGCCATGTCAGGTTGGCGGTGAGCACCAAACGATTGAAACCATCATTCTCAGCCTGTTGACGCCAAATGTTTTCAAACGCCTCTTGGAAGACATCGCGAACATGCTCGAGCTTGAAGTCCAAATCAGCAGGCGGGCGCATATCAAAGTCTTGAATCCACACCACATCGTTATTGGCGAACTTCAACTCATAGGGGCGCTCAGAAACAATTCTCGCGCCCAAGTTTTCAAGCATTGGCAATACGTCTGACAATGGGATTGGCGAGCCCTGTTTGAAAATTTTGAAACGCAGAATGCTGGTGTCACGCGTCTTTGGCCGATATAGACTCAGTTCAAGATCATCGGGACCACTCAACTTGGCCATGTTGGCCACGTCGTACTGAGCCACGCTGGGTGAGACATCTTCGGTGTATGAGACAGGAAACGCCTGACCGTATTGCTTTGCCCACGCACTGCCCTGGTCCGCCCCGTACCCTTTCACCAGAACATCTTCCAGTGCATCATCCCAACGGCGGATGGCAGACTTGATTTTGCTTTCAATTTTGTCGACGTCGATGTCGATCGGCGCGTACTCCCGGGGTCTGACCACCACATGGACGCGCGCGAGGTTTGATTCGCTGACTTGAACCTCAAAATCAATGGTTTGCCCTTTCAACGCGCGCTTCAATATCGCTTGGATTTTCAATCGATTTTCCGTATTGAATCGATCGCGTGGGATGTAGACAAGACACGAGAAAAAGCGACCAAAGCGTTCCCGCCGAATGAAGACTCGGGTTTGGCTTCGCTCTTGAAGATCCAAAATGCCAATACCCAATGCCAACAACTCAGCACTGGTGGCTTGAAACAACTCCTCGCGTGGCAGTGTTTCTAAGATATGCAGCAACGCTTTGGCAGCGTGGCTGTTTGCCCGCAGCCCCGATTGGTTCATCACGTGCTCTACTTTGCGACGAACCAATGGTGTGTCTTGGCAGCGTCGGATGTAGGCCCCAGACGTGAATAGTCCGATCAGCCTTTTTTCCCGGGCCACCCGCCCATCGGACCCAAAATAAAGCACGGAGATGTAATCCATGTAGCCTGCTCGATGAACACGCGACATGGCATTGGTTTTGGTGATAATCACAGGCTCAGACCGATTGCGCTGATCGGCGCCGCGAGCCAAGTCTTTGAGCGGTCGAATCGGCGCTTCAACCCGATCGGCATGCATGATCCCCAATCCCGTCTCACCCAAGGCACGCAGCACACGGTCTTTGCCGTGGTCCTCGACCACGTACTCCCGATAACCGATGAACGTAAAATGATCATCGGCCAGCCAGTGAATGAAAGCCGACAGCTCATCGATTTGGTCTGGCGACATGTCTTTATGCGTGTCGGGCAATTCGTCGGCAATCGCTCTGGCCTGGGCCACCATTGCTTGCCAATCACGAACGGCGTAGTGCAACTCATCAAGCCCTGCATGGATGGCTTTTTCGATCCGATCAAGCTGGGTGGCATGGCGCTGACGCTCAATTTCGACATGCATCAGTGACTCGGCATGAAAGCCTGGTGTTGCATCTTTTTCAACGGCCAGCAACTGGCCGTCATCGTCGCGCTTGATGAACATCACCGGGTGAATGATGAGCTTGGCGCCAATGCCCAATGCACTGAACGCCAGCACCACAGAATCGACCAAAAATGGCCCATCGGTGTTGATGATTTCTATGACGGTGTGGTCATCGCTCCAACCATGGGTTTGGCTGGTGGGATTGAACACCCTGAGCTTGGGCTCACCCAGGGATCGATGATGGGCAAAATCATAAAAATCTGCCGCAGCCTGCGCGCGGGTGACCGGATCCTTAGCCAGGAGCTCGCTCGTTGGGACACGCCCGTAAAGGATCTCGGCAAAGACGGCAACCTCTGATGGATGACCACCCTCGATCAAATGTGCCTTCAGTGTTTCTAAGTAATCGAGCTTATGGTGCTCTTGTGACGCACTCATCGCCTGCATCCCAGTGTGGGAAACCTAACCGTCTAGCGAAGTCCAGTTTCCGTCCGTGCGATGACCAGCCGCTGAATCTCGCTGGTCCCTTCATAAATCTCTGTGATTTTGGCATCCCGAAAATAACGCTCCACCGGCATTTCTTTACTGTAGCCCATGCCACCATGCAATTGCACGGCCTGATGCGCAATCCACATCGCCGCTTCGGACGCAAACAGCTTCGCCATCGAACCGTCCAGCGTGATGCGCTGGCCTGTTTTGTCCGCTTCCATCTTGGCCCACGCCGCACGCAGCGTCAGCAAGCGCGCAGCCTCCAGGCGAGTTTTCATGTCTGCCAGCTTTGACTGAATCATCTGAAAGCTGCCGATCTCCTGACCGAACGCTTTGCGATCTCGGGCATAGCTGACACTGGCCTTATAGGCGGCCTGGGCGATGCCCACGGCCTGCGCGGCGATACCAATGCGGCCGGCATCGAGCACACTCATGGCGATCTTAAAACCTTCTCCCTCCTCACCCAAGCGGTTCTCCACAGGACAGCGGTAATCGCTCAGCTCAATCTCACAGGTGGCCGAAGCTCGGATGCCCAGCTTGGGCTCGGTCTTGCCCCGACTGAACCCGTCGGTCTGCGTATCGATGATGAACGCACTGATGCCTTTGGCACCGGCTTCAGGATTGGTGGAGGCAAACAGCACCAGGTATCGGGCGTGTGGCCCGGAGGTGATCCATGATTTCCGGGCATTGATGATGTAATGGCTGCCATCATCGCTCAACACCGCCCTGGATTTCATCGACGAGGCATCGGACCCTGATTGTGGCTCTGACAGGGCATAGGCCCCAATTTTTTCCCCCGAGGCAATCGCTTTGACATAGGTCGACTTCTGCGCCTCGGTGCCATATTTTAAAATGCCGTTACAAAACAATGAGTTATTGACTGACATGATCGTGCCGTGCGCGGCATCGGCTGCAGAGACTTCAATCATTGCGAGCACGTAGCCAATCGTGTCCAGCCCCGCGCCGCCATAGGCCTCCGGCACCTCGATGCCCATCAGGCCGAGCTCGCCCATGGCCTCAATGTTGGCCAGTGGAAAGGTCCCGGACACGTCATGCTCAGCGGCCACTGGGGCGATCTGCTGCTCGGCAAAATCCCTCGCCGCGGCCTGAATCATCTGTTGTTCGTCTGTGAGTTTAAAGTCCATGTTGTCTTCCATTCCGGTGACAGGCTGTTAAGGCCCTCAGTATACCGCCGCCACTGCTTGCGCTCGTTCATTTTTCTGCACCCGGTGAATCGTTCCAGCGCCTGAGCCGCGATTTGATCAAATTTTATTGACTATTGTTGACGGCAAAAACCACAACTCGATATAATGGCATCTCCGGCGTAAGGTTCCCCCTCCTTGCCCGGATCGCGGCCAAGGCTCCCCCCTTGCCTTGGCCGCACCTTATTGCTGAAAAGCCCAAGCCGGTTCGCCGCTTGGGCTTTTTTTTGCGCTGACGGTTGGAAGTGGCGCCGTCAGATGACCTGCCATTGGCGGCTCGATGATGACAGCGCCTGCAGCGAGCGCTATAATAAGCGCCCACCTGCCGAGGTGGCGGAATTGGTAGACGCGCTAGCTTCAGGTGCTAGTGTCCATCTGGACGTGGAGGTTCGAGTCCTCTCCTCGGCACCAATCGGCTGATCGATTCAATCGTCTGATCGGTTGATTGGCTGATCGGTTGTAAGCCAGCCTCGAAATCACCGACCCGCTCGCCTGAATTTGCAACGTCGCCTGTGGTCATCACACCGGCCTTAATCGCGTTCACCACCGTGGTCAGTGGCATGCTGATGGTGAGGTGAAAAAAAACCCATCGGCAAATTCGCGCGATGGGTTTTAATGATGTGCTTTAAGGTAAATGGTGCCGAGGAGAGGACTCGAACCTCCACGCCGCAAGGACACCAGGACCTAAACCTGGCGCGTCTACCAATTCCGCCACCTCGGCAACGCCATCACCTCATCAATCGTTTGACTCCAGTAAGCCGCGGCGCTCCAGCAAAGGCTCGATTCCTGGAATACGACCTGCGAATTGTTCGTACAGCGCCATCGCCTCTTGGCTGCCGCCGTTAGCAAGGATGGTGTTGCGGAAGTGATCGCCGGTGGCACGATCCAGCCCACCGTTTTCTTTGATCCACAGCACACTGTCGGCATCCAGCACCTCTGCCCAAAAGTAAGAGTAATATCCCGCTGAATATCCCCCCATCGAGTGTGAAAAATAAGCGGGGCGGTAACGCGGTGGCACCGGTGCATAGTCCATATCGTATTTACGTAAGACTGCGGCCTCGAAGTCAGCCAACTCGTCGGGCCCCGGCACCTCATCAGCAGTCAGCTGATGCAACTCAAAATCCAGCACCGACGCCGCAAGGTATTCAGTGGTTCTAAACCCTTCATTGAACAATGCCGCTTCCATCACCCGATCAAGCAATGCCTTTGGAATGGGCTCACCAGTTTCATAATGAATGGCGTAGTTCTCCAAAACCTCTGGCCAATCGGCCCACATCTCATAAACCTGCGAGGGGTATTCCACAAAGTCTCGGGGCACTGAGGTGCCAGAGAAGCTTGGATAGCGCACATCGGTCAAAAGACCATGCGCGGCGTGACCAAATTCATGGAACATGGTCACCACCTCATCCCAAGTCAATAAGGTGGGCTCGCCTTCAGGCGGCTTGGGCACGTTCAGGTGGTTGCCGACCACCGGCGCACCTCCCAACAGGCCAGAATACACTTGATAGGAGTTCATCCACGCCCCGCCGCGTTTTGAAGACCGGGCATAGAAGTCGGTGATGAATAACCCAATGGGCGAGCCATCGGCCTCAAAGACCTCCCAGATGCGGGTGTCTGGGTGATATTTTGGCAAATCTGTGCGCTCTTTGAATGTAATTCCAAACAGCTTCTCAGCCGAGTAAAACACCCCGTTTTTCAGGACGTTGTCCATCTCAAAATACGGCCGCACCTCGGCCTCATCAAAGTCAAAACGCTCTTGGCGAACCTGTTCGGTGTAAAACGCCCAATCCCAAGAGGCCAGCTCAAATGGCTCGTCGGCCGTGGCGTTGATCATCGCTTGCAACACTTCGCCCTCTTTTTGGGCATTGGCGCTGGCGATGGGGCCCACGTTGGCGTGCAGGTCGTTGATCCGATCCACCGAGCCGGCGGTTTGGACTTCCAGCGCGTAGTCTGCGTGGCTGTCATAACCCAACAGGGCGGCCCGCTCTGCACGCAATGTCGCAATTTTGCTGACGATGGCGCGCGTGTCGTTGTCATTGCCACGCGTGCCTCTGGCCAAAGATGCTTGATGCAGCCGCTCTCGCGCTTGGCGGTTGGTCATGGCGCTCAGCGGCGGTTGACCACTGGTGTTGAGCAACGTAATGACATACTGCCCCTCATCCAAGCCTCGGGACGCAGCCTCAGCGGCCGCGGTCTCAATGCGAGCCTCACTCAAACCGGCCAGCATCTCAACATCATCAAACACCACGGCAGAATCATTGACCTCAGCAAGCACTTTTTGACTGAACTCAGTGCCCAGCTGGGCCAGCTCAGCGTTAATGGCTTTCAAACGAGATTGATTTTGTTCAGACAACTGCGCGCCGGCGCGCACGAAATCCTTGTAAGTCTCTTCAACCAAACGACGCGACTCTGCATCTAAATCTCGATTATCTCGATCAAGGTAGACCGCCTCGACCCTGGCAAACAGCTCAGGGTTGAGCAATATCGCGTCGCTGTGCGCTGAAAGCTTCGGCGCATACTCGCGTTGGACAGCCTGCATGGCTTCGTTGGTGTGAGTGCCGTTTAAGTTAAAAAACACCCGAGCCACGTAATTCAGTCGCTGACCTGCCCGCTCCATCTCCACGAAGACATTCTCAAAATTTGGAGGCTCAGGGTTGGTCGCGATCGTCTCAATCTCGGCCGAATGCTCAGCCATGGCTTGATCGAATGCCGGCGCAAAGTGTTCGTTTTTAATCTCATCAAAAGGAGGCAAGCCATAGGGCAAGGCACTGTCGACCAACAGCGGGTTGGCGGCGTCGTCCTGGCTGGACTCTGGTTTGGGGGCGTTACAGGCGCTCAAGAGCACCACCGCCATCAGCATGAGTATGTTTTTCATCAGTGTTCATCCTATCGATACGATGTGTCTATGGCCGGCTGGCATCCTCATGATTGAGATCAATCACAGGACCCTCAGCGCCGAGCTTTGAAGAAGTTCCTAAGCAAGCGAGCGCTTTCATCCGCGCCAATTCCTTCCAAAATAGCACACTGGTGGTTCAAAAGCGGGTTTTTCAACACCTGAAAAATTGAGCCTCCAGCCCCGGCTTTGGGATCTGTGGCCCCAAAAATCACGGTTTGAATGCGCGCGGTGACCAACGCTCCGGCGCACATGGGACAGGGTTCTAAGGTGACATAGACATCACAGCCCGGCAAACGATAATTGCCCACCGCCTGCGCCGCTGCACGAAGCGCGTTAACCTCAGCATGGGCCGTCGGGTCTTGATCGGTAATCACGGTATTCCAACCACGCCCAATCACTTGATCGCCTTGGACCACCACCGCGCCCACAGGCACCTCATCCAATTGCGCTGCCCGGCGCGCCAATGCCAGCGCTTCGCCCATAAAATGATCATGACGCGTGCCGCCGGTCATCTCAATGCGCTCAATGCGCTGATTCGCGTTGAGGCGCCATCAGGCTCACGGCGACAAACACCGCCAAGGACGCCAGACCACCCACCACGATCGCCGGCCAGGCACCGACAGGCAGCCATTCTAAGGAGGCGGCCGCGCCCACCGCTGCACCGACCACAATCGCCATAATGGCGGCTCGACGGGTGCCCCCCGACCAATACAGACCCAACACCACAGGGACAAAGACGCCCGCCGCGTACATGGTGTAGCTCAAAAGCAGCAATTCGATAATGGCCTGCATCCCCAACGCCATGACCAACGCCAAAAGCCCAATGGCGATGGTGGACAGGCGCGAGGCGAGCAGCTGCTGCTTGGCCGACGGTGACCAGCCCAGCCCTTTTTCGCCAATGTCATGGATGATGTGGGCGGTGCCGGCAATCAACAGCGAATCAGCCGTTGACAAAATAGCCGCGATGATCGCCCCGAGCACAATGGCCCCCGTCCAAACACCCAACACCTCGGTGACCACCGTGGCAATCGCTTGAGAAGGCTCGATGCTGGCACCAAACAAACCGCGGGCTGCCATGCCGGTCAGCGCGGGGAACGCGGCATACACCATCAGCAGTCCGCCCGCCATAATCGCCGCGGCCACTGCCACACGCTCAGACTTCGCCGCCATGAGCCGCTGGTAAAAGTCTTGGCCGATGAGGGTATACATCACCGTCGGCAGCACCGCTGCCGCCAACAGCCATCCACCCTCCCCGGCCCAGCTGAAATAAGCCTCCTGGTCCAGCGCCGGCTCAGCGATGGCGAGCGCCGATGACAATCCCGCAAAGCCCCCGACCGCATTCAAGCCCTCCCAGGCCACCCAAGGGATGCCCACAAAAATGACCGCCAACTGAATCACATCGGTCAGCGTGGCCCCCCATAGCCCCGATGCGGCAGTGTAGATGATGAATGCCAGCGACGCGACAATCGCCGCAGTGGTCGGGTCCACCCCCAGCAATGACAAAGCCCCTTGTGACGCCCACACTTGCGCACCCAAAATTCCAATGATCGCCAAAAGCGACAGCATCGCGCCCAATATTCGGGCGGTGTTGGATTGATAGCGATGGGCCAAGTAATCGGCCACTGTCATCAAGCCTAACCGACGCATCCGGCCAGCGGCCACCACGGCCAGCATCAACAATGACAGTCCCACACCCAACGCATAGGCAATGCCACTGAGCCCATGCTCATAGGCCCAAGCGCCGGTCCCAATCACGAAGCCTCCGCCAAAATGCGTCGCCGCCAAAGCCGCGGTCGCCAAAACCCAACCCAGTCGGCGCCCGGCGACCAAAAAGTCATTGGTGTTTTTAACAAACCGACATGCCCACACCCCAACGATGAAAATCACCGCCAGATAGCCCAGTACAAGCCACACCTGAGGCCCTGTCATGGTCGGTGCGCGTCCTTAATCGTTGCCATCAATTGGCCCTTGGAAAAGGTGACGGCTTGCCCTTTAAGAATCACCCGATCATCCGCCACCTCACCTTGGATTCGGCCACCTCGTGTGGAGGCTTGCCACCCCGACACCACACGCTTGCCCAAGCGTTTGCACCAATAAGGCAGCAGCTGGCAATGCGCCGAGCCGGTCACCGGGTCCTCATCCACGCCGACTTTTGGAGCAAAAAAACGGCTCACAAAATCATCCGCGTCGGTGTCTTTTTTGTTGGTGGGTGCTGTCACAATCACGCCGCGTCGATCCAATGTTTTGAGCATGTCCATCTTCGGTGACAGCGCCTTAACTGTTTGTGCGTCGCGATAGACCACCAGGTAATCATCGCCCGCCCATACCTCCACAGGCTCCGCGGGCCCCAAGGCCAACTCAAGGGTCCGGCTGGCTGGCGCCAGCTTTGGCATGCACGCCGGCAAGTCGATGGCAATGTGGGCTTCGCTCAGATGGGCCCGCAGCGGCCCTGAGTGCGTCATGAACGTGACTTCGGTGTCACCAGTGACTCCCCAATGTCGATACAAGACGTGCGCGGTGGCCAGTGTGGCGTGACCACACAGATTCACTTCAGCACTCGGGGTAAACCAACGAAGCTTGACCGCGGTCCCAGCGGCACTCAGCTCACCAGGCTCACCTAAATCCCGCCGACAAACAAATGCGGTCTCAGACAGATTATTTTGCGCGGCCACCGCTTGCAGTGTCGCGTCTTCGGGCCAATCATCCAGAAGACAGACCGCGGCGGGGTTGCCACCGCGCCAGTCATGGCTAAAAGCACTCACAATCCATTGTTGGATGCTCACAACCGCTGCCTCACAAAGCGAGAACACCCACTGAGTGCCCGAGCAATGCCAACGCAGCGCTGATCAGTACAGCAAAGGTCAAAGACATGCCCACGACCCGCCACCGAAAATTCTCCTCCGAGCGCGTGATGCCCCAGGCGTGGCACAGTCGGCCCAGCAACAGCGTCAGACCGAGTGTATGCAACAGCCAAGCCGGGTGACGGGTCAGCTCAGCCATCAGCATCAACACGAGGGCCAAAGGGACGTATTCTGTGAAGTTGCCGTGTGCTCGGATCGCACGCTGTAAACCAGGCACGCCGCGGTCGCCCAGCGCCGCCCTGGCGTGGCGACGCTGGCGAATGGTCACCACACTGAGCGCCACCAGCATCAACGCCAGCAGGCCGGCATACACCGGCGTGACCACCACAGTGATCACCGGATCAGGTGCCAATTCGTCTGCCGACCCGCCGCATAGATCACGGATTCGCCATCAAACCAAGCCACCTGCTCAAGTTTAATCTGCACCCATTGATCCTCCCACTCGGGCACGCGCGCTTTGATGTTGCCCTCGATGGCGTAAGCCGTGTTAGGAAAGACAGGCCAATCACCCCGCACCGGCGTCTCCCCTTGATTGTCCCACATACCAATGGTGGGACCCGGCGCATGCCCAAAAAAGCCCAGTGGATGGGTGTAGGTGCTGGACACCATGTTCTCAGTGCTGGCTTTATCAATGGTTAAAGCCAAAACCTCATTGCCCGTGCGACCCGTCTGGAAGGACGACGTCAGGTGGTCTTGCCAGCGGTTGCCTTGAGCCAATGCCGCACTCAACCCGCTGGGCACGGCCTCTTCGCCCGTCTTGAGCACATACCCCATTTCTTGAGTATCGGTGCACAATTTGAGATAACAAATGCCCACATCGGTGTGGATCACATCACCACGCTCAATCACCCCAGAGACGCCACAAAAAGCCTGGTCCTCAGCGCAGGCCTCACCGGGGCGTTGAATGTTGACATAGGGCATGAACCAAATTGGCAATCCCATCGACTCAAAACGTTGGCGGATGTACCACGCCACATCATCGGTGGTCGTCACGCCCGGCGTGATGACACGATTGCTGAACGCCTCGGCGATCACGCCCCGTGCAATGCCCACAATGTGGGGATACAGGGCCAGCTCTTGAGAAGTTCGTGTCTCCAACCATCTGACCACCAGCGACTCAGCGCTGACCAAGCGCTCGTGGTGGGACTCGGGCAACACCTCCAAAAGTCGCTCATATAGCCCATGCGTGAGACCATCGGCGACGGGCCAATGGGTGGAGACGTTAATGCCCACACGCGCGGGGTCCAAATCCACCACCAAATCGGCCAGCGCTTGCCATTGCTCGTCCAGTGACTCACCTGACCAAGCCACCTGATACGGCTCGCCCAAGGGATAACGATTGACAGACAGTGGCCTGACGGCGTCCTGACCCGCATCATCTTCAAACCGCTCAAACGCCAACATGGTGGTGCGACGCGCGGCAAAGCTCGGCTGAGGCACGAGCGTGAAATACACCGGATCTTCTGCGTATTCTCGATTGATCACCAACCACACATCGAGATCGGCCTCGGCCATTAACTGAGGCAACAAATGCTTAATCCGCGCATTGACCATGGCATTTTCTGGCGCCACCCGGTCTCGGGGCGCCAGCACCGCGAAGTCATCGGCTGAATCGATCACCCGGCCTTGCTCAAAATCGGCCCAGAGCCGATTGGGAACAAACCCAGCAGCCAAAGTCGACAAAACAACCAGCCACAGGAGCGGACGCCATCGACGTGATGCGCCTGCCGTGATGCGCTTAAAGCTGGGGGGTGTCACTGGAATCATTGGTTTGGCCTTGTGTTAAGAAACGATGCCCATCATCTTACCCGAAATTGGAAAATCTCAAGCGCGAACCTACCTAGGCTGCGTGGCCTGTTGTGCGCGCCACTGGGTGGGCGTGACTCCGAACTGCTGTTTAAAAGCGCGAGAAAAGGCCTGCTGGGATGTGAACCCGCAATCAAAACTGACCTCGGCGAGGGTTTGACTGGGGTCGCTCATTTGGCGCTTCGCTTGATCCAGCCGATAGGCCGTCAGATACTGCAAAGGGGTCAGGCCCAACAAAGCGCGGACCTTGCGCTGCAACGTCCTCTCATTCATTGACAGCTGAGTGGCCATCGCATCAACACCCCGCTCACTGTCTTTGTAATTTGCCTCCAGCCACTGATTGAGCCGATCTAAAAACTTATGGTCTCGGGGTGATAGACCATGGCGTGCTTGGTCAAGCAGATCAGTCGATGACTCCGGCCCTTGCGCTGGATCACCCAGCCTCTGCTGAGCCAAGAACATCCGCATGCGCTCGCGCGTGTCCAGAACATTGGCCAACTTCAACTTCAGCTCTTCTGGACTAAAAGGCTTGGTGAGGAAGTCATCAGCGCGCAACGTCAAGCCGCTGACTTTGGTGTCCGTATCGTGGCGTGCCGACAATAAAAGAAACGGGATATGGCTGGTTTCAATGTTGTCGCGAATGGCTGTCAAAAGAGCCAACCCATCCATTTTTGGCATCATCAGGTCTGACAAAATCACGTCAATGTCGTGCGCTTTTAAAATGTTCAGCGCGGCTTCACCGTCGCCGGCTTGAAACACAGTCCACTGTGGCTTGAGAAGGTTTGTGAGATAACCCCTCAAATCTGGATTGTCTTCCACAATGAGAAGTTTGGGTTGGTCCGATATTGAACGCTGAGCCGATGGGTCCTCCAGCGCCTCGTGCGCTAGAGCCCCCTCCATCAAACTGTCCTCCCCCAAAACGGCTTGATCCAATGCCAAACGCTGATCGGATGAGAACACCGTGTTTGCCTCAGATGCTTGTATCTCTTCGGTCTGATCACCCGGGAATCGCACGACGAATTCACTGCCCACGCCCGGCTCGCTGGTCAATGCCACCGACCCACCGATGGCTGAAGCCGCCTCTTTGACCAAGGCCAAACCAATCCCGGCCCCTTCTCTTCTGAGCGTCTCCTCAGAAGCCAACCGTTCAAAGCGCTCAAAAATCAGCGCCTGTTGATCAGCCGCGATGCCTGGCCCAGTGTCTTGTACGGCGATGGTCACCTGGTCACGGTCGTGGCTGAGCGAAACCAAGACACGCCCTCCCTGAGGGGTATATTTCAACGCATTCGATAGCAGGTTTAACATGATTTTTTCGACACTCGCCTGATCGACCTGAGTGCTGTAAGCGTTATCGGCTTCGAATGACAGCGCCACACCGCGCTGAGTGGCGAGGTACTCAAATCCATGAACCGACGCCTGGACAATGGCATTGACCGACCATGGCTGCGAGGCCGCATCCACGCCAGTTAAACGAAGCTTGGATAAATCAAGCAGCTGGTCGACCAATCGAGCCAACCGCTGTAGGTAGCGCTCAGCCAATCGCTTAGGCTCGGCCTTGTCTTCTGCAGGCACCCACTGGTCAATCGCGGCTTGGATCAGGGTCAGTGGCGTGCGAAACTCGTGACTGATGTTGGCAAAAAACACCGTTCGTGCCTGCAAAGACTCCTCAAGCGCTCTGGCTTGGGACTCGATCAGCTGATTTTTTTGATCAAGCTCCGCGGTGCGCTCCGCCACGATGGCTTCGAGCCGCTGACTTCTCTGCATTGATCGAAAAAACAACAGCGCAATCAAGCCAAACAGCAACAAACCGTAGCTTAGATAAGCCCACGATGTCGCCCACCAAGGCGGGCGAATTTGGGCCTGGAATAACATTGTGGGCTCCGACCAAACCCCATCCAGATTCGCCGCCCGCACCCAAAAGCGGTAATTGCCCGGGGGCAAATTCGTATACCGTGCGACACGGTCAGGCGCTGCCATCACCCATTGGTCTTCGTGCCCCTCCAATCGATAGGCGTACTGATTTTGCTCTGTCGAGGCGTAGTGGATTCCTGAGAACTCAATCACGATGTTGTTTTTTTGATGAGGCAACGTCAATGCTGAATCGGCATTTGACAAAGACACTGGCTCATCGTTGATGAGAACCTGGTGAGATATGACATTTGGCGGCATGGGGTGGGGCTTGATTTTTTCAGGGGTGAACCAGGCAATACCGCCCACACTTCCAAAATACCACTGGCCGTTTTGGCCGCGGTCGAAGGCTCGGGAGTTAAACTCCAAAGCCGGCAAGCCCTCAGAAATCTGATAGTCGGTGGCTTTTAGATCGCGCTGAGCCATGTCCTGCCCTGCACCACCACTCCATTGGAGCTTCGACAGGCCTTGGTTGGTTGAAATCCACACGACATTGGCACGCTCCACGCCAACCGCGTAGACGGTATCATCCGGCAGTCCGTTGCCCTCATCCCACCAATCCACTCGCTTGACCGACTCCCCGGACTGAGTAAGCTCGAGCCGCGCCAGACCTTGCCGAGTCCCGACCCACACTGCGCCATCGGGGCTGTTGGCGAGCGAAATCACGTGGGCACCATCGTCATTGCCGCCCACGGCCTGCGAGGCCCCTGGCCGCGCCAGAGGGTGATGGATGACGCGTTCTCGATCAAGATCAAGCCAACGCACGCCATTTCGCAACCCAATCAAATAGCGCCCCGATGCGATTTTCAGCAATGCGGTTTGTGGGTTGTCTCTCTCGGCCGTGCTGACCCAGTCCAAGCGTTTCACCGATGCAATTTGTTGATCATCGTGCAAAGCGATTTGCCACACATCGTCCTGATGGCTAAAAAGCAATTCGTTTCTACGCTCATCATAGGCCAGCCCCACGTTGGCATAGATCGCTGCGGCGCCGGCACGCCGATAGTCATCAAACACATGCATTGATTGGCGTTGCCGCGTCGCGGTATCCCCCCGCCACAGTTCTGAACTCGAGGCCATCCAAACAAAGCCATCCTTGGTCTCAACCATCGTCCGAACGGTGTTTTGGCCCGGCACCCGCTCAGCGTCGGTGGGGGCTTGATAGGCCGCAATCGGGCCGAACCGGTTATCCTGGCCTTGCTGCCAAAGATTTAATCGAGCCCCGTCCCAACCAACCCACAAATATGTTTGGCCCCCGATGATCACTTCCTCAATCGAGCGCGCACTGGGTGATAGCGGGTCTGTGTTTTTGATCACAGCGAAACGATTTTTCTCCGGCACATAGCGACTGATTCCCGTTAAGCCCCCAGAAAACCAAACACCACCGAAACGATCGGCGTACATGGTGACAACTTGATTTTCTCTGATCGGTGACAGCGAATCCTCGCGTGTTGAGTCATGCCTCAGCCGAAAGGCTTGCTGATGGCTTAAGTCAATGGCCACCACCCCAAAATGGCTGTGTGTCCAAACAAACCCATCGCTGCTGTTGGCCACGGCAAGGCCCACACGCGTAACGACTTGCGAGCGCGGACTGGGGCGATTTGCTTGGTAGACCGAGTCAATTGTCCAAACAGGGGGTTTGTTTTGGCTGGCTGCAACATCCCGCTCAATTCGACCCAACCGCTCAGAGGTCGTCACCCATACTTGGCCTGAGTCATCGTGTGCAATGCCTTTGATGATCTCAGTGGTGGTCTGCACGGCACCCACCACCGGCTTGTCACCGCCGGTGGAGTCAATGACATCAACCCGCCCGCGACTCGCCCAAAACACGCGGCCATCTTGATCCAAGGCCAACGCGCTCCCACCCGGCACAGGCAAATTGGTCAGACGATCTCTGGAACTGACCAGCGTGGGTGTTTGGTCATCACAGCTGATGCGCCACAGACGGTGGTGATCGGCAACCCACAAATTATTCTGCTCATCGACCACCCCAGAGAATCCACCAAACGTCGGTTCCCGCTGATCGGGGAGGCGGGTGGTCAGTGCCTGTTCTTCGACCAGCCCATTGGGCCCTTGGGTGATGAACAGCACCGCCCGTGAGCGAAGCACCCAAATGCCTTTGCGACATGGCGCGAAAAAACTGGCGTTACGATCGCCTTGACTGATGTCCGTGTCGGGAAACAGCGACGCATGGCGAACAATGTCGATGGTGTTGGTGGTCAGCGCAACGCGCGCCACAGCATCACCGGTGGCGACCCACATCGCGTCTGAGCGGTTGCTGAAAACACCCGAAATGCGGGTGGTGTTGAGCTCCTGACTGATGGCGTCATCACCTGGTAGCGAGCGGAAAGCATAGCCATCATAAATATTCAGACCTGCCTCAGTGCCCACCCACATCCGCCCCGAGCTGTCCTCTGACAGCGCGGTGGCGCGCGACTGTGACAAGCCCTCAGCCACGCCCAAATGGTCAAACCGAAAGTCTGCATTTGCTGGCAATATTGCCACCCAAACCAGCGCAACGGCCATCCAGACATGGGGTAAGCGTTGAGTTGCCCCGTCGCATTGGACATTGCGGCGACGCATGGTGTTGAGCCAAGCCATCAGGCACGTCTCATTCATTCAAGGCCCACCGCAGGGAGCATCGGACCGAGCCCCGGCCAAGGCCTGTGCAAGCCGACCCACCGTCTCAGGGGCCTTCAGCACACCCAGCCACTCCACGGGGTTCGACCCCCGCGCATGGGCTTTATATCGAGTCAAAAACTGTTTTAAGTCTGAGAGGGTCTCGTCCGTTGGCTTGGCTTGAGAGGAGCCCCCGGTGGTGGGCATTGCCAACACCTTGTCATCATCCTCGCCACCATCGCGCATGCGAATCATGCCCACAGGGCGAACCTCAATCACTGCCTGTGTCTGCAACGGTCGGTCGGTGAGAATAAATACATCCAAACAATCTCCATCGCCTGCGGGCACTGAGGGCAAAAAACCATACGCCTGAGGATAAGAAAAAGACTCGGGCAAAAACCGATCGACGCTCAACTGGCCGGTGGCTGGATCAACTTCATATTTCACCACACCCCCTTTGGCAATCTCCACATAGGCGTTGAGCACATCGGGGGCGTTGATCGACTGTGGCAGGCGCATGGGATGAACCGCACCCCAAGCGGGCATGGCAAGCAGCACGCCCAAGAGCATAACCACCCCACCCGTGTGGCCCCCGCCAAGCCCCCGATTGATCCCAAAACCAGACATAAACTCAGTATACCGTCGCGCTGGTCAAACTTGTGGCGGTCTGGTGTCACCAAGGCGCCGGTATTGTTATACTTTTATGACACGCTCAACGGAAGGCCTGATCGAACCGGTCTGGTCACATCGTTCTTGCGTGGTGGTCATCGCCACAGGTCATCGAAGGGGGGCTTGCATGAAAATCAGCTGGGTCAGTCCGTTGTGCCGATTGATTGGGGTCGTGTGCGCTGGCTTATTGCTCACTGCATTTTTAGTCTGGATTGATCCGTGGGTGGATCGCACCGCGACTTGGACCGAGGTCGCACTCAACGCCGCGCCCACTTGGGCCGTATTTTTGGTGTTGGTCGGCGCGCTTGGGCGCCCCTCCCCGGCCCTGTTGGCCAGTTTTGCCTGGATCAGCGCACTGTTCTACCTCAACAGCCTCAAGCTCGACGAGCTTGGGCAGCCGTTGTTGTTCACCGATCTATGGCTGTTGGGCCAGGTGCTCAAGCACCTGGGATTCTTAAGCGGGTATGTCAATGTGCCGTGGGTGTCGAGCGTGCTTGTCCTGGGCGTCATTGGCTTTTGGGTCCTCATTAAAAGCGAGCCGCGCTGGTTGAGAGGACCTGCGCGCGCGGCGTCGATGATGTTGGGTGCCGTGGCTTTGTGGGGCGTGCTGGGCGACAAAGGCGAGGCCCTTTACCGCGACTCAATACTGCCCAACAACGCCTGGTCTCCGGCAGCCACCATCGAGTCGCGCGGCTGGATGGCCAGCGCGGTGGCGGCGATTCACACCGACTGGGTGGCTTTGCCAGAGGCCAACAGGGGAACCATATCGATGCTCAAAAAGGCGTGGATGGCAAATCAGACACCCGACATGGCTGCCCGCACAAACACAATCCAGCGCCCGGACGTGGTGGTGATCCTCAGCGAAAGCTTTTTTGAGCCGCGGTATCTAAAAAATGCAAAGACGTGTGTCTTGCTTCCCCGCTGGTGCGAGCTGATCGGCGAGGGCGCTGCCGGCGAAATGACTGTCCCCACGTTTGGGGGCAACACCACGCGCACAGAGTACGAATTGTTGACCGGGGTTCCGTATGCCGCTTTACCGCAGGGCATCTACCCCTACACCAGTGTTGTCTTGCAACCGACCGCCTCCATTGTCTGGTGGGCCAAGCACTTGGGCTACGAAACCACAGCCGTTCATCCCCATGACCGCTATTTTTGGCAACGCCATCGCGCGTTTCCATTGTTGGGTTTTGATGAATTCCTCGCAGAGGATGCGTTCGGTGGACACCGGCGTGAAGGGTTCTGGATTTCAGATGATGACTTGACCGACAAAGTGATGGATGTGCTCGACCGGGACAGCGATGCACCCCAGTGGGTGTTTGCAATCAGCATGGAAAATCACGGCCCATGGCACGCCAGCCGACCCAACATAGATCAAGACACCTTGGCATCGTTACCAACCATCGACGGGCTGGAAGGGACGGCCGAACATGCCTATCGCACCTATCTTTATCATCAACGCAATGCCGTGAGTGCCCTCGACCGCCTTTGGCAGCATGTCCAAACTCGCGATCGACCCACCGTTGTCTTGTTTTTTGGTGACCACCTGCCAGGCCTTCATGAGACTTTTGAGCAGGCTGGCTTCACTGAGGGTTGGACGCCCATGACGCATCCAGTGCCTTACCTGGCGTTGGCACACCCCAATCCAATTGAGATCGACTGGCAACCCTCAAGCAGTCATCAACTGGGCATCTGGCTCATGGACGGCGCAGGCCTGCCCCTACCCACAGATTATGGGCTCGTTCGCGATCAATGGCGTGGGGTGGATTCGAATGCCCCCTCCTCGCTGGATGCCATTTATCCGCACCTGATCAATCTCTCCCCAAAGCCTTGGCTTGCTGAGCGCTGCGAGCGATTCGAGCTTTGCTGATCGGTTGATCGAAGCCTGCGCACGCTATGGCCCGCAGGCACGCTGCAGTCGGTCACGGATCCCTGCCCACGCCTGATCGCTTGGCGGCGATTCCACCAAAATGACATCCAGCCCGGCTCGGTCCAGTTCACGAAGGCCCGCGTAGAGCTGCCGGGCCGATGCGGCCGGGCACGCTTCTAAAATCACCGATTTTTCGACACCGCTGGGGGCGGGCTGCCAACCCAAATAACCCACGCGCAAGTCGGACGATGCGGCGTCCAGAAACGACGAGACTGCCTGCGGCCCCGCGAGCAATTGACACCGCGTGCGAGGCGCATAATGCGTACTGACCTGGCCAGGCACGACAATGTTTGGAGCCATGCCGGGCGAGTTGACACGTACCCCGCCCACAGTCTCCAACTGCTCGGCAGTGATCATGCCCGCACGCAAGATCTCGGGTTTTGAGCCCAAACACGCAACAATGGTTGACTCAATGCCGACCTCGCACGCGCCGCCATCCAACACCATCGGCGTTTGATTTCCAAACTCTTCATGAACAGCCTCGGCGGTGGTGGGCGAAATATGGCCGTATCGATTGGCGGATGGCGCCACCAAACCCCCATCAAAACTGGTCAGCGTCGCCAGCGCGACGGGGTGATTGGGCACTCGGCAAGCCACCGTCGACTGACCTGCGGTGAGGGTGGTCGACACATGGGCTTTTTTTGGCAACACCAGCGTCAAGGGCCCAGGCCAGAACTCGTCGGCCCACACTCGAGCATACTCGGGAATATCCAAAGCCCACTCAGACAGCTGCTCAGCGGCAGCGAGATGAACAATCAACGGTCTGTCCGGTGGGCGCCCTTTAAGGACAAACACCTGGCTGATCGCCTGCTCGTTCGTCGCATCGGCGGCCAATCCATAAACGGTTTCTGTGGGAATGGCCACCAGGTGGCCCAAAGACAGTTCCGACACTGCTCGCTCGATGGTCGATTGGGGCAAGTCGGGTGGGGTGGCGTTCATGTGCACTCGTCGGCAAAGCAGCGGTCAGACAGACCGCCATTCTAGCGGGCGGACAGCTGGAAGACCACTGCGTTCTCATAAAAGGTGGCACCGGTTGGCAAATGCCTTCAGGTGCTTTGGGGATAACCCAGCTGGCGCCACGTTTCGTAAGCGACCACAGCCACCGCGTTTGACAAGTTCAGGCTGCGGCTGTGGCTGAGCATGGGCAGTCGGACACAGTATGTGCCGGGCTGTTCCAAAACCTCATCGGGCAGGCCACGCGTTTCTGAACCGAATACCAAAGCATCGGTGGCCTGGAACTCAAAATCGGAGTGGCGTGTGCTGGCCGAAGTTTCAACACACACCAAGCGACGTTCACGATTGACTGTCCGGTAGTCAGCGAGACTTGGCCAAGTCGTTAACTTGGCAAACTCGTGATAATCAAGTCCTGCCCGACGAAGGCGCTTGTCTTCGAGCACGAATGCCATGGGCTCAATCAAATGAAGCTTAAACCCGCAGTTGGCACACAAACGAATCACATTCCCGGTGTTGGCTGGAATCTCGGGCTCAAATAAAAGAATGTGGGGGGTTTCATTCACGATGGCCACCGCCGTGCAACGTCAATCAAGGCGATCAAACCGCTTTTGGGGCATGCAGTCAACTTCTTCTCGCAACACCGCATACACCCAAGTATCGCACCACTGGCCTTTGTTTCGAATGGCTTTTTTAAGCTCCGCCTCCCGACGCATGCCCAGTTTCTCTGCAAACCGAGCCGAGTGAACATTGCGCGTGTCGATGTGTGCGACCACACGGTGCAAATCAAAGCGCTCAAATGCCCACGTAAGGAGCGCCTGGGTGGCTTCTTGGGCATACCCTTGCCGACCAAACCGGGGATGCGTCACCCAACCAACATCAGCGGTTTGGTTCGATGATGACAACAAAGACATGTTCGATTGACCGATCACCTTGTTGTCAGCGCGCAGCGCCCATCCAAGAACCAACGAATCGCCCTGATCGGCCAAGCAATACCGGCTGCGTTGATAGGCCTGGACCACCTCCACGACATCGTCATGGGTGCGCGCGGGCCAGGGAATATAACGCACCACTTCAGGGTCTGAGTGGTACTCGAGCAGGTCCGGCACGTCCTCAAAAGACAAAGGCCTTAAAATTAAGCGCGGGGTTTCAATAGGTTCCATGGTTCGTAGAAGAGCCTCGGCTTCCTCAATGGCTTGTATGTCTGCTGGGGCATGAATCGTCAACACTGCCTTTTGAGGGCAGCTGTTGCGCCTTTGATGTTACCCCAGCAGGATCGCAGATAGATTGTCAAACGCGCCTGCTGCGATAAGCTAATGAAACCACACTAATCTGATCACCGCCAACGGGAACAGCGTTTGATCCACCCACTGGGCCTACAGCATGGCGCGGCTCTGTCACTCATCGAGGAACAAAGTCTTCGCACCGCCGTGCTCTGCCAAGCAGCGGCCGATGTTTTGAGTGTCGCAACTAACGTCAGCTCCGATCTGAAGCACGGGGGGGGCGCCGGTCACCTACCGTCAGTGACATCGACAATGGCTTTGGTGGAACCCGAGGAATTTCCACCGATGACCAAGAACCCAAAAAGACCCAACGCTACCGGGGTTTTATGTGCGAAAGGCGAGACCCAAAAATGATTCAAGATAAGTGGCTGCATGGTGATGGTCCGACAAGGGACAGCGATAAGCCACACACAGTTTATGCAGACTCTCGAAGCTGCTGTTTACGACTCTGGATCGCATTCCAAATGAACACCACAAAGACGGCCACAATTGCCCCCAAAATACCGGTTAGCACTGTTAACTTCACACTGTTTGACGGCGTTTTGGTCACTGTCGCTGCATCAAAAGCCAGCACACGCTCTCCACTTTCAATGGCGGCAATCACCCGCTTGGCATTTAAAAAGTTGGTGGCAACAATTTCGGTGCCCAGTACGGCATCGATCAACTCGCTCTCAATCCAGGCCAATTCTGTCACGGCCGCATCATACATCTCACGAGTCAGTGACTCATTGAGACGCTCGAACTCCGCATCGAAACGGCCAACTTGGGGCACTTCGGCCGAAGTCAGCGAAAGCGTGTTGTTTCCAGAAATATTCCAATCATCACTGAGCAAGACACTCAATCTTTTCGTTGTTTCGCTCTCCATACAACCGATACTCTCTCCGCACACCTGCTGCGCCCCGACGGAATAAATGTTGACAACGTAAGGGACAGAAACCTGGTATTCCGATTCTTTCAGCTGAGCCACACCGAAACCGAGGGCCCCCGCGAGAAGGGACAAACCGACAATCACCCATTTCCCCGCCCAAATAATTTCAGCAAGCTCAAATAGATCTATCTCGTCATCATGCATGTCGCGAGCCGTGGTCATGTGTCTTCCTCTTTCGCTGTATGTGTCTTGCTTTGAAAACTGAAAAGAGCAATCGCCATGGACGATCAACAGGCAAACCCCCTTCATCCGAGACGTATCACACCATACTCGCACGGTGAACGCAAGTGATGAACCATAAACACATGGAGGCTAAGACGAATTTTTGTCAGCCGTCGGTATCAGACCATCAGACTGAGTTGCAAAAAGGAGACTGGGTCAATATTTCAGCGGGGCTTATTGGCAGAACGCATTATCCATAAAACCCCAAACGTGCCAATAAAGGCAGCCAGAAGAATGAAACCTAAGCCATTAAAGACGGAGACTGGCTTAGGTTGGGCTTTGGGGGTTGTACGGACAGAGGGCTGTTTGGACGGTGTAGTAGGTGCAGATGAAGAGGACCCCTCTCCCGTGAGCCCATTGCTTGTTGCAGTCACAATAACCGTGTATTCTGCTCCGTTTGTCAGACCTGTGATCACACAGTTGGTTGCCCCAGTGGTTGTGCATGTTGCACCGCCAGGCGAGGCAGCAGCTGTGTAACCGGTGATGGCTGGGCTGCCTGCCCCCTCCAGTGGGGCATCCCATGACACCGACAGCTGAGAATCTCCAGGCAACACTGAGATGATCGATGGAGGACCCGGAACACGGTTTCCAACAAGCTTAATTTCAGGGCTGGATGTTAGTGTGTAATAATCAATTTGGCCCTTGTCCGCAGGGCTGTTTCCCTTAATGACAGCCCGCCAATCCTCAGCAGTTGTAAACTTCCACGGCGCTAGGTCGTTGTAGTTGAAAGGGCCCAGGGGCAGAAAATATCGGCTGACGTCCTCGCCGCGTAGACCGTTGAGCACAACCCAATAGTCTGTTCCGCCTTTGAGTTTTGCAGACCCGATAAATTTAAATGTGTAATAGTCAAAGTTTTCCTCTTCCAGCGGGACATCGTCACTGTCACAGGCATCACCGCAGGGCCGCGAAAACTGAGCGATCAGTTCGCCCAATTTGTCATCCGCTGTTTCAGCGTAAATGGCTGCCCCGCTGTCTAAATAGTCCACCACTGCATCCAAACCATCTGTCGAGCCCGGTTTTATGGTCGCAGAAATAGAAGTCACCACAGCTGGAAACGTGGTGCGGAATTTAAAGCCCTCGCCAAAATATAAGTCCCCCAGATTAGTGGTCGTGCTAGTGCCGTTAGGATCGACGCCAGTGGTATCAAGCAGTGTTTCCGCCTGCCCACTCAAACTGATTGCCAAAGCCGCAAGCAGAGCCATCACCCGAGCGACGGCAAAAAAATGCTCTTGAGCAGTAGCGAGAAATATACCCTTCATGACCACAGTATATTAGAGAGCAGAGCCAAAGCACAACTTTTGTTTACGCTTACCGGCAGCCTTGACAACCCAACGTTCCAACGAATCGCAGGGCATGCCTAAAGTCGCCAAGGTGTCGTTGTCTCTGTAACAATAACAGCCTGGAACACCGCCTCCTGATTATCGTACACCTTCAGGCAACTGGCCCTCGACTGGATGACAGCTTGAACAATCGGTGACAGATAGGTCAAGTGCAGTTAACGATATCCGCAATAGAGCGATCTGGTTGCTTGCGATGCAACAAGGCCCGCTGCAAGGCATCGGTAAGAGAAGAATAGACAATCAAACAAGTGCGTCTTGTGCTGAGGAGACATCCGCCTCTTTAAACCGACGATCCGGCCTGAATTATTCCCACTCAATGGTCGCCGGCGGTTTCCCTGAAATGTCATAGACCACCCTAGAAATTCCAGTGATTTCATTAATGATGCGTCGAGAGACATGATCCAAAAACTCAGCATCCAGCCGTGCCCATCGCGCAGTCATAAAATCAACTGTCTCAACAGCACGCAGTGCGATCACATACTCATAGCGGCGCGTATCACCGACCACGCCGACGGAGCGCACAGGCAAAAACACCGCAAACGCTTGCGACACCTTGTCATACAAATTCGCTTGGCGAAGCTCTGAAATAAAGATATGATCGGCCTTTTGCAACGGCTCAATAAACTCCTCCCGGACCTCCCCCAAGATACGAACACCCAAACCGGGCCCTGGAAATGGGTGGCGCATGACCAGATCGGCGGGCAGCCCCAGCTCGACGCCGATCGCTCGAACTTCATCTTTGAAAAGTTCCTTGAGCGGCTCGACCAGTTGAAGTTGCATGTCTTCTGGCAACCCGCCCACGTTGTGGTGTGACTTGATGACTTTGGCTTTACCAGTCGATGCCCCCGCTGACTCGATGACATCAGGATAGATGGTCCCTTGGGCCAGAAAAGTCGCCTCGCGATGGGCCTTTGCGGCCTTTTCGAACACCCGAACGAACTCCCGACCGATGATTTTTCGCTTTTCTTCTGGGTCATCGACGCCTTTTAAGGCCGACATAAACTGTGCTTTGGCGTTGACTCGCTCCACCCGAACGCCCAAATGTTCTCCAAATAAGGCCATCACCTGATCGCCCTCTTCGTGGCGAAGCAGACCCGTATCGACGAACAAACACAACAGCTGATCACCGATGGCTTGATGCAGCAAAGCGGCCACCACCGATGAGTCCACACCGCCTGACAGTCCCAAAAGCACGGTGCCCTCGCCCACTTGCTTCTGAACCCGCTGAATTTGGTCTTCGATAATTGCCGCTGTGGTCCACTCTGCCGCACATCCACATATCTCCAGCACAAATCGCTCCAGGATGCGCTGACCTTGCTGGGTGTGGGTGACTTCCGGATGAAATTGAAGGCCGTAGCACTGACGGGCCTCATCACTGATGCCCGCCACCGGCGCAGATGAGGTGGTGCATGAGACTTCAAACCCGGCCGGCAGCTCGGTCACCTTGTCGCCATGGCTCATCCACACCGACAACACGCCCGCGCCCTGTTCGTCAACACGATCCTCGATGCCTCCAAGCAGTTTGCCCGCTTGAGCCAACTGGACTTCTGCATACCCAAACTCTTTTTCATCGCTGGGGGCAACGGTGCCACCGAAATGATGCGCCATGGCCTGCATGCCGTAGCAAATGCCCAACACCGGCACACGTTGTTTGAAGACAGCATCTGAGATGGTGGGACTGCCCGGCTCAGACACCGATTCTGGCCCACCTGAGAGGATCACGCCACTGGGTTTAAAAGCCTCGATGAGGGCAGGTTCAACATCCCAAGGCAAAATTTCAGAATAGACCCCAATTTCTCGAACGCGGCGCGCGATCAGCTGAGTGTATTGCGATCCAAAATCAAGGATCAAAATACGATCAGCATGGATGTTATCGGCCACAACTTTATCCGAGCTTGTAGTTCGGCGCTTCTTTGGTGATCGTGACATCATGCGCATGTGATTCACGCGTCCCCGAAACGGTCACTCGCACGAAACGTGGCCGAGTGCGCATGGCCTCAATGTCGCCACAACCCACATACCCCATGGATGAGCGAAGCCCACCGAGCAGTTGATGGATCACACTGCCCAATGGCCCCTTGTAGGGCACCCGGCCTTCGATGCCCTCGGGCACCAATTTGTCTGGATCAGCGTCGGCTTGGAAGTAGCGATCTTTCGAGCCTTGCTCCATGGCACCGAGTGACCCCATACCCCGATAACTCTTGTACGAGCGCCCTTGGTAGAGCTCAACATCACCCGGCGCTTCCTCCGTTCCAGCGAACAGACTTCCAATCATGACCACTGACGCCCCCGCGGCGATGGCTTTGGCGAAATCCCCAGAAAACCGAATACCGCCATCTGCAATCACTGGAATCTCACGCTCTTTTAAGGCCTCAGCCGCCGCTGCGACTGCGCTGACCTGCGGGACACCCACGCCGGCGACCACACGAGTCGTGCAAATCGACCCCGGCCCTTGCCCGACTTTCACCGCGTCAGCGCCGGCCTCTGCCAATGCCACAGCACCGGCAGAGGTGGAGACGTTGCCACCAATGACCTGAATGTGAGGGTGGTGCTGTTTGGCCCATCGAACTCGATCCAAAACCCCTTGTGAATGACCATGTGCCGTGTCAACGACGATGATATCCACCCCCGCTTCGACCAACGCAGCGATGCGGTCTTCGGTATCACCGCCCGTGCCGACCGCGGCGGCGGCCAGTAATTGCTCGGCATCATCTTTGGCCGCGTTGGGAAAATCTCTTGATTTTTGGATGTCTTTGACCGTCACCAACCCTCTCAATTCAAAGTGCTGATTGACAACCAGAACCTTTTCAATGCGATGCCGGTGCAAAAGCTCCAACACCTCATCTTGGCTGGCGCCCTCTTGAACGGTCACCAGCTTGTCTTTGCGGGTCATGATGTTGCGCACCGGATCGTCCAGCTTCTTCTCAAAGCGCATGTCTCGGCTGGTCACAATGCCCACCAGCTCATGCCCGTCGACCACGGGGACACCTGAGATGTTGTGGCGACGTGTCAACTCCAAGACTTCACGAATCGTCGTTTGAGGCGAGACGTTGACAGGATCTTTGATCACGCCAGCCTCATATTTTTTGACAATCCGGACCTGCTCGGCTTGGCGCTCAATCGACATGTTTTTATGCAGCACGCCGACACCGCCGGCCTGGGCCATCGTAATGGCCAGACGCGCCTCAGTGACCGTGTCCATGGCGGCCGAAGCAATGGGAATATTCAGCTGGATGTCGCGGGTGATCCGCGTGGTCAGGTTCGCATCATTGGGCAGGATGTTCGAGTGATCGGGCACCAGTGAGACGTCGTCAAACGTGAGGGCTTCATCAATCAGTCTCATGGGCCAACCTCCCCGTGATTATTCCACTCATTATACAGCCTTGAGTTGACAAAAATAGCCCAAAACGTATACTGCAGCACGAACCCACCCCCAAGGAGGCAGGCTTTGAGTCGTCACCGAATCGTCGGCGGTGGTCTTGTCATTGGGCCAAACTCGCCCGCCTGACCGAGCTTGGTCAGGGGCGTTGCCCCCATCTTGACGCCCGCCACCGCCTCAACAATCCACGCCTTGGCCCATGCAAGGCCCCAAAAAGTGCAGACCTGGGCCACGCCGGCAGACGTTGTTGAAAGATCTTGGCTGATGGTGCAATGCCAACGAAAGCGCCATGTCGAATAGCCCCATGACCATTAGCGAGCTGGTGGCGTCTTACCACGATGGCCACCTGGGCGAAGTGGATGCAGCCTTGAATGCGTTGGCTGTGCAAGACATCGCCGATGCGCTCAGTCAAATCGAAGCCGCCGATGACCGCTTGGCGGTGTTTGAGCGCCTGCCGCAAGAGCGTCAAACCGATACGTTCTCCTACCTCGGTGAGCGTCAACAGCTGGAATTGATCAATGCCCTGCCCAGCCCCTTGGCCCGACGCATCTTACATGAGCTCTTGCCCGATGACCGAACGGCGTTTCTTGAAAGTCTCTCACCTGAAGACCTTGAGAACCATCTCAAGCTCCTTGCGCCCGAAGACCTCACTCAATCACTTAAGCTTCTAGGCTATCCAGAAGAATCGATCGGGCGATTGATGACCCCCCGCTATGTCTCGGTGCAGTCTGACTGGACAGTGGCCAGAGCACTCGATCACATCCGGCACGAGGCCAATCGCGGTGAAACTGTTAACTTCATCTTTGTGACAGATCAACAGGGCCGTCTGCTCGATGCCATCCGGTTGAAAGATTTCATTTTGGCGCGGCAGGATCGCGCTGTAGAAACCTTGATGGATGGAGAGTATTACTCGGTGCTGGCGTCGGCTGACCGAGAAGAGGCTGTGCAAGTCATTCAACGGTATGACCTGAGCACTTTGGCAGTGACCGACAGGCATGGCATCTTGATTGGGATTGTCACTGTTGATGACATTATGGATGTTGCCGAGGAGGAGACCACCGAAGACTTCCAAAAACTGGGGGCTGCTGGGGTCTTAAATGTGTCGCTCAAAGACGCAGGCGCCGGGCTGCTGTATCGAAAGCGCGTCGGCTGGCTGCTGGTGCTGGTGGTGATGAATTTGATCGGTGGCGCGGCCATTGCTCTGTTCGAGCAAACCATTGAAACGACGCTGCTGTTGGTCTTTTTCTTGCCCTTGGTGATCGGTACCGGTGGCAACGCCGGTGCTCAAGCGGCAACGCTGATGGTCCGTGCTTTGGCCACGGGCGATGTCCAACTCAAGGACTGGTTCAAGCTTTGGGGCAAAGAGTTAAGCGTGGCGGCACTGCTGGGCATCAGTCTTGCTTTGGTGGTGGCCGGTGTGGGCCTGTACCGCGGGGGGCCTGATATTGCCCTCATCATCGGCGCCTCTATGGTGGCGGTGGTGATTTTTGGGTCAATGATGGGCATGGTCATGCCGTTTATTTTGACTCGATTCAATTTAGACCCCGCCACCGCGAGCGTCCCATTAATCACCTCGATTGCGGATATCGGCGGCATTTTGATCTATCTCAGTACCGCCAGCTTGCTGCTCAACACTGGCTGGCCGGCGGGCTGAATTGACAGCTGAGGGTGCAAGTCTGATACACTGATTGGCCGAGGATACGGAGAGGTGGCCGAGTGGCTGAAGGCGCTCCCCTGCTAAGGGAGTATGGGGTTTATAGCCTCATCGAGGGTTCGAATCCCTCTCTCTCCGCCA
>CAJXNL010000020.1 GCA_913057195.1 uncultured Wenzhouxiangella sp. | reverse complement strand
TCAGCCCAACGCATGAACTTGGAATGGGTTGAGCGATGGGCGCTTCGATCACCCCACCGATGGGTGATCGGTCATCGAGCCGGGGCGTCGGCGCCGCGCGGCCATCAGTCCCACCGCCAATAGCGTGCCGATCAGCACCCACTGACTCAGCGGCCCCAGCAGCGGTATGGGCAAAGCCCGCTGGAACACAAACGCCAGGATCGCCTCAATGAACGCCTTGAGCTTGGCGTAGGTGTCGATCTCAGACATCTTGGCTTTGGCCAAGCGCTTGTTGAGCTCAAACACCTCCTCACTGGTGTCCACCTCATCAAAGCCCATCGCCTGATAGTCCGCGGCCGTGAGATCCAGATCGCTGTTGGGATCATCGACGGTATCAAGCAAGGCGTTGTAGGCATCCACCGTGGATTGGATCTCATCAAGGCTGTCCTTATCCCCCGGGGGCAGCTTGCCAATGATCTCGTTGATGTCATCGACATTGCCCTCATCCACACCGGTCACCCCGGCGTTCTCATAGTCCTCCACCGTCGGTGCGTTGGGATCGTCACCGCTGGAGGTGCCGCCGCCGGTGTCGCCACCGGTGTTGTTGTCGCCGGTGTTGTTATCGCCATTGTCGCCACTGTCGGTGTCTCCCCCACCTGAGGTCGGCTCAGGGCTGTAGTCGGTCAGCTTGGTCGGCGGGGTGATCACCTGCACCGCCTGCGCGCTTTGACTCGCCCCAGGGGTCTGCACCACCACCATCGCCTCCCCTGGATCCGACCCAGAGGCCAGCACCACCTCGATCTGGCCCTGATCATCGGTCATCACCGCGCCTGGGCTGGTCAAGGCCGTGCCCCCGGCTTCCAAGCTGCCTAAGCTGGTGCTCACAAACAGATCCGTATACGGCACCGGGTCACCGTTGATGTCTTTAAGCGTGGCCGTGATCACCGTCTGGGTGTTGGCCTCAGCACCGGCCTCATCGCCGCCGACCAAGATCCGCTCGTCCACACTGTCGAGCACAATCTCAATGTCTCTGACCGCAAAGGTGATCTCACCGTCCAAGCCCGTGGCTTGAGCGGTGCTGGGCGGTGTGGCTTGGCCCGTTGGCTGCGTCATTGGCCGTGTGCTTGTCTTGGCGGGTGTGCTGCCCCCCGCCCCTGGCTCGGCCACCCTCAAGGTCAGGTCCTGGGCTTTATTGATGTCACTTAAGCCGGTGTAGATCAGCCCGGTGATCGCCACATTGGACTCGCCTGCGCTCAAGGTCCCTGTGGGCGTGGTGTTGGTCGGGGTGTCTTGGTAGAACGCACCGGCGTTGCCGTCGGCATCATCATTGATTGGGCTTGCGCTCACCTCGAACGTCCGCGAGGTCTCTGAGACCACCGGATTGCCCATCCGGTCGGTCAAGGTCGCCGTCACCGCAAACGGCACCGTGCGAAGCTGCTTCGAGGGCGCCAAGCTCAAGGCGTACTCGGCCGGCGGGCCCACCTCAATCCTCAACGGCTCGGTGATCGCCTCCTCCAGGCCCGTCGCCGTCGCCGTCAGGCTGTAGCCCCCCGCCAGATCAATGGACAGGTCCCCAAAGCGCGCCACACCATCGACGGCCGCCTGGCTTAGGGTGCCACTCAAGGTCGCGCCCTTGTCGCGGCTTAAGCGGACACTCACCGTCTGGATCGCATCCTCAATCCGGTTGCCGTTGACATCTTCAATCGCAAAGGCCAGGGCCGAGCCATCATTGGTGGTGATGGCATCACCGGCGGTGGTGCTCGATTGGGGGCCGGCCACCACACTGAGCTGGTGGGGCACCCCCACCGTGTAGCGAATGGGCTGATCACCGGCTGTGCCGCCCACCTTCGCCCCGGTGGCATCGGTGCCCAGATAAGCCGTCACCGTGTGGTCCCCCGCCTCGGTCGATGAGGTCAAGGTGGCCGTGTAGGTGCCGTCTTGTTGATCGGTGACCTCACTGACCTGCCCTGAGCTTGCGGTGATGAACACATCGTCCCCGCCTGAAGTGCGCACATTGCCGTATTGGTCTCGGACCGTCACCATCACCTCAGCCGTGGCCTCGCCGTTTGAGGCCAGCGCATTGGGGTCCACGCTCAAACTCGATTGAGCGGCATCGGCCGCCGCGGGGGTGATGGTCACCGGCGCAGACAGCCCAAACCCAAGCTTGGAGGCTGTGTCTTGGACGCGGATCGTGTATGCACCGGCCTCGGTGATCGACAGATCTGAGAAGGGGGTGGTGGCTGTGGTGGCATTCTGCTGAGTGGTGCCTGCCAGGCTCGCCTGTGTCGCCGTGCCGCTGGCGTCCATCAGGCTCACCTTCAAGGTGTCATCCACTTCACTATCAAGGACTGCATTGCCCTGGGCGTCGGTGATGATGGCATCCACCGAGAACGTCGTCCCAGCGTCCACCGAGTTGGGTGTGAGATTGTTCAGTTGGAGGCGTGCAGCGGGACCCGCATCAGCGGTGGCATCGAACGTCACGCTTGTCAGCCCCGAGACCGAGGCCTGAGCGGTCTGTGCGCCCGCCACCGGCCCCAGCGTCCAGGTGGCCGTGACTTCACCATTGCTGTCGGTCACCGCATTGTCAGGTTGGATCGACCCTTCTCCGCCTGTATCCCAGCTCACCGCTTGACCTGAAATGGGGTTGTCAAACGCATCAACCACCTTCACTTCGAGTGGCGCCCCCAAGGCTGTCAGTACATCTGCGGATTGGTTATCGCCACTCTCGATTACGAGGTCATCTGGCGAGGCGGGGGTGATAGCGAACGTGTTGGAGGTTTGGCTCACGCTACCGTCTGCCACATCAATGCTGTAAGTCCCCGTCTGCTGGATCGTGCCCGTCAAACTCGCCACGCCATCGCTAAAAGCGTTCAGCGTGGGGCCAGTGGTATTGCCCGACGTGGTCGCCGGTGACAAGGTGGGGGTTGGAGAGCCTATCCCTTGGTCGGTGGTAATGACATTGCCATATTGGTCTAATGCCGTGACGGATGTGGAGAACCCGACCCCTGCTGTGGTGTCAGGAATAGAGGCGATATCAAACGAAGCCAACGCCCCCGGCTCAAACTCAACAGTCTTGTTGTCGGCTTGAGTCACAGCGCAGTTGTCCAAGCACGAACTGGCCGTGATCGTGGCGGTGCCAGGGGTGGTGCTGTACAAGGTCGCGGTGATCTGACCATTCGAGTTGGTGGTGGCGGTAGTGGTTTGTTCGATCGTACTGTTGCTAAACGAGCCAAAGTCGGTGGTTAAGGTCACGGCTTGGCCTTCCAGCACCGTGGCATTGGTCCCGGCGCTTTGCACGGTCGCGGTGATGCTGGTGCTGCTGTCCACCGAGACACTGCTGCCTGGGAGGGTCAACACCACCTCAGAGGCGTCAGCCGGCAGCTCCTGAAAGCCAGTGATCTGCACACCATCAGGGGTCATGGCCGAGGCAGTGATACGCAGCGGCTGTGTGGTCTCGTTGTCATCAATCTGGGTATAAACCAGATTGTTCACCACCAGCGCTGCATTGCCTGCCGCAATCTCCGCACTAAACGGCGCTGTCGTGCCTGTTAGGCTCACAGCCGAGGCCGAGGTGTCTGCCTCGGCCAGATTGGAGCTGGCGTTGTTGTTCGGGTCATGAATGGCTGTCAACGAAAAGTCCAATGGGCTATCAACCACCAAAGGCTGATCAAACCCATTGAACGCACTCACCCGCACACCAAACGGGTCTGCTGCGATCACTCGAGAGAGTGACGTCGCCGTGTTGTCAGAGCCCACCACTTCGACACCCAATGCGCTCAAGACACAGGGATCTGAGGCGTATTGGTTGAGCAGATAAGGAAAGCTCGAGCCCTCACAAATGCCCCAGATCAGAGAAGGATCACTTGCAGCATCCGAGTAAGTCTTTGTAATCGACCAAGTTGAAAACGTGCCAATCTGCTTGAGCTCAGTAGCGGTCTTTGGATCACCAACGGCAGATTTGCTGGCCGCGGTATTTAAGTAATATGAGCCCGAGGCGACCAAGGAGGTATCATCCTCCCCTGCCAGTCCGCCGATTTTCTGGTCGTTGATGCTGGTGACTGTGCCGGTGGAAAAACTCCTGTCGATGGCGCCCTCTGCTCGACCAACCAATCCGCCTAATTCGTCGTCTGACTGTGAGGAGACAATCACATGCGCAAAACTGTCGGCGATTGTGCTGGCATCGGCCATCTGACCCACCAAGCCACCTTTTCTGTCGCCATCGGGAGAGTCAGCGTCGGTCACACTGCCCTCCACACCGACACTCTGAACATTAGAATCAATCATGAATCCGGCCAAGAGCCCCGTTCGACCACCCCCGGAGCTTTCAGTGCTTGTCACCTCTCCTCGAATCATGAGATTTGAGAGCGTAGCGTCACGGACATAACCAAATAGCCCGAGGAATTTATCGCCTCGGTTAATGTATAGATTCTCAATGGTATGGCCCTGGCCATCATAGGCGCCGATGAAGCGTTGACCTTCACCCGAATCTGAACCTATGGGCGAAAAGCCCGCTGGATTGCTTCCATCTGCATTACCATCCCCGTCCCAGTCCACAAGCGTCTCATCGGGATTAAAAATGATATCGGCTATTTGAATAAAGTGCTTATCCCAGTAGCCTGATTCTTGGGAAATGGCGATCAGGTCTTCCGCTGAATCAAGTTGGAAAGGGCTAAAGCGCGTGCCTAAGCCGCCCAAGTGAAGATCATCGGTCTGTAAAGTGTCGATCACCTCCCATGCCAAGAATGGATAGTTGTCATTGTCGGTGCTGCCATCAATAGGATCATCGGTGTCGACGCCATCGTCCATCAACCACACCTCATCGACACCATCGCCTGAATCGCCTGCAAAATCCCACCCAGCATCGGTGAAGGTGCTGACCGTTTGCATCTCGGTTGTTGTTTTTCCGGTGATTTTTAAGGTGCTGTCTGTCTTTAGGGGTGTAGTCCCATCGTCACCAAAGCCCTGAGAAACTTTATCTTTATCCCAGAAATTATTAGAACCGTTTTCAACAACGGTATCGCTAGCTGTGTTGCCGAACATTCCGCCTGATTGCTGTGAGTTGGCTACAGTGCCCGCTGCATAGTTGTTAGTGAGCTCTGCGATTGTTGCGCCAGTAGCACCTCCGATAAGACCGCCATGGTTGTATTGGTCTCCAGCATCGGAGTCTATAGTGATGGCTACCGCGGCGTAGTTGTCAAAAAGCGTTACCTTTGTTCCGCTCTGAGTCCCAAGTTGACCCACCAAGCCCCCTGCATCGTTCGAAGACGTATCAATCTTACCCCTGGCAAAACTTCTTTTGATGGTGCTATCTCGCAAAAAACCAACCAATCCGCCCACGAGACGGTTACCGGCATCTAAAGTAAGGCCATCCACCCCCACCATATCCAAAAGGCTGTTGCTGTCCACCCGACCAGCGACACCACCTGCACGGATGTTGCTGTTGCTGATGGTCGGATTCGAAACAAGCACGTATCGAATGGTCGTGGCGGAATAGACGTCTCCAACCAGCGCACCGACATCCCCACGACCCGAGATTACAGGGTCTGTCAAAAAGACATTCGTCAGCATCGCGCCATCCGTATAGCCAAAAAGCCCGACATCATCAGAACTGTTTCTATCGATGTAGAGATTTTTAATCTCAAAGCCGTCACCATCGTACGTACCGCTGAATCCAGATCCCGATAAACCAATCGGTGAGAACCCAGAAGTAGAAGTGTCATCATCCGCACCATCCAAATCCCAATCAACACCGTCTCCTGCCCAGTTCTCTGGGGGATTTGGATGAAAGTCAATATCGGATGTTTGCAGGAAATGAGAATCCCAGTATTTTGAGAATTTTGACAGCCCCAACAATTGGGTCGGCGTGCGCACTAAGAAAGGCCGATCCCGTGTTCCGACACCACCATCGAATGGACTGAGCTGATCGTCCGCACCAGTCTGCCAGCTAAATATCGGGAAACCGTTGTTCACCGTTTCGGTTTGATCAAAGTCCCAAATATCCTCACTGCCATTTACGGACTCGGAAACCAAATCCCAGCCTGCACTGTAAAACGGTTTAGGCGTCTTGCTTTGCTTCTCAGTCAATGGCGTGGCTGTAGCAGCTTTCGCGTTTGTGCTTACTCGATATACATCGGGCCCATCTAAATCCTCATTATAGAAATTTAGATCGGAAAAACCGCTATTTGACACCGGTCCAACATATGTGGTCGCTCCACTATCCCACCAAGGAATCTCAACAGAAACATACAAACGACGAAGATTGTTCGAGTCACTGAATCCAAACCCGAAAAGAGCTGTTTCTGCTGGATGACTCTCCCAGTCACTTGGCCGATAAATATCAAGCTTTCCTGCAACGTAAACGTCCTCAACCACCGCTGTACCGGACAACTTGCCCGCAAAACCTCCTACATAACGTCCGCTCGAGCGATCATTTTTTGCACCTATAGTTAAGTCGTTGATTAGAGCGTAAGACTCTCGAATGGTGCCATGGATTTCTCCTGCAAAGCCGCCAACAAAAAACTCATAAGTCGCAGTGGTTGTATATCTGAATTCACCCTCAAGACCGACACGCTCTACTACAGCGCTTGCCTCAATCACATTCGCGAAACCACCCTTTCGCTCGCCGTTTCCCTCGTCGATCATCGTCACGCCAGTGAGCACAAGATTGCGAACGGTGCCCGAAAGCACATCGATAAACGCAGCGTCCCCCTCACCAACATTGGATCCGGAATCATCGTCCCGATAGATATTGGAGATCACATGTCCCTGACCATCATAGGTGCCAGAGAAAGAGCCCAGCATTTTCCAACCGCTACCATCCAGTCCCCCCTCAACCGAGCCATTCCCATCCCAATCGACTGCGTTTTTATCAGCATTGAAGACGATGTCGGCTGTCTGAACAAAGTGCTTGTCCCAGTACTCTAAATTTTTGGAAATGGCGATCAAATCTTCCGGTGAATCAATTTGAAAAGGGCTAAAGCGGGTGCCTAGGCCACCCCAATGGAGTTGATCGGCAGTGAGCGTGTCTTTATCTTCCCAGGCCAGACGAGGATACTCACCGTTGGTCATGAGCCACGCTTCATCCACGCCATCGGCGGGATCACCCGCGAAGTCCCAGTTTGTGTAGGTACTTTGGTCTTTTAGAGCAGTTAGGGATTTTGCACTGGCACCGATAATCGAGCCAGTGGCAAGGCCCGCAAGAACAAAATTATCTGTAAAATCCCCGCCGCTGACCTGCTCGCCCACAAAGCCGCCTGGAGATATCTTTGCACCGCTATCGCAGTCGCCATCGGTCACATTGCCCGTTGCATACGAGCTCTGAATCGCAGGCCGGTTCGTTGTACTTCGGTGATGGTTAAAGCCCACCAAAGATCCAAAAGAGCCAGAAGTCGAGTCGCTTAATCTAACAACGCATGCCGTGCTATACGAGTCTTTGATCACCGCTTCGTCGTTGTTTTTTCCAACCAATCCACCTGTGTTGGATTCCCCTCTAACCACCCCCGTGACAAAGGTCTCCTCAACCAAACTCGTTTGTGGCCCGCTCCCATCAGTCTTATCCAAATACCCCACCAAGATGCCCACAAATCCTTGAGCTGAAATGTCAGCATTGATGACGCCCAAATTTTTGATGTTGGCCTGATCATCTGTTGCGCCAAACAAACCAATCATTTCTTGCGTTGGTCGCTTGATATGCAGTTGGTCAATCACATGACCATTGCCATCGTAAACACCAGTAAACGGTGTAGCATCGTAGCTGCCTATCGGCGAGAACCCCTTTGCATCATCCTCACCAGAACCGTGTTCAAGTGATCCATCCCCATCCCAATCCACGGTCGTTTCATCGGCGTTGAATGCAATGTCGGCGGTTTGGATGAAGTGGCTATTCCAGTCACCGCTGCTTTTTGAGAGGACGATTAGATCGCAAAAGTCAGCAATTTGATAGGGGTCGCCAGAATCACCCGACCCTCCGCTATATCCGCCGCTGTGTGTACTGGAATCACAAGTTTGATCTTGCGCCCAGCTCAATGTGGGGGTCGCCACCGCGAAGATCAGGACCAGAAGGCAGATTTGGAAAGCCACAGCCCTGAAACCGCAATGCCCTGCAGATTGTGTTGAAAATGGATGGATCAAACCGCAAACCCCAGTGTTTGACGTCCATCATTTTGCTAAAGCTGCAATGATGCAGTTTCTCAGAACTACAAGAATGTGTCGCAAAACCACAAAATCGGTTCCCAAAACTACAATTTTTTCGCAAAACTACAAAAAACCGCATACCGACCCAAAGTCAGTGCCAAACACATGCCTTAACCACAACACAATGAAACTCAAATCACCGCACGAAAGGCAGTGCCAGCGCTGTGCACCAGACGTGGTGAAGACATGGCAGCACCTCTATCGTAGATATCTCAGATTGTTTATAAGAAAAGGCTACAAATCATTGATGTGAATACGGATCCATTCAGCGCGCGCCTGAATCGCCGACTGTTTTTCCTCGTCCATCCGATCCACGTTCCGATACATCATCCGCATTCGGTTGTTTGACTCGAAGTCTTCCCGATGGCGCATCAAAAAGTCCCAATACAGCGCGTTGAATGGGCACGCATCCTCTCCAAGCGTGTCTTTAACCTTGTATCGGCAGTGCTTGCAATGATTGCCCATCCGCTCGATGTACTTGCCGCTGGCTGCATACGGCTTGGACCCCACCACCCCGCCGTCGGCGTGCATCACCATCCCCAAGGTGTTGGGGAGCTCAACCCATTCATAAGCATCGATGTACACCGCCAGATACCAATCACAAATCTCTTTGGGCAGCACCCCCAACAGCAGTGCAAAGTTCCCAGTCACCATCAGCCGCTGGATGTGATGGGCATAAGCCTCGCGTCGAGTCTGATCCACCGCCTTGGCCAAACACCGCATCTGCGTCTCGCCACTCCAATACCACTCAGGCAAAGGCTGATCATGGCCCAAAGTGTTTCTTTGAGCATACTCAGGCATGAGATACCAATAGATCCCACGGATGAACTCCCGCCAGCCAATGATTTGGCGGATGAACCCCTCGACCGCATTCAAGGGCGCATCACCTTGGCCATACGCTTGCTCGGCCGCCCGGCACACATCCATGGGATCCAGCAAGCCAATATTCAGCGACGCCGACAACCTGGAGTGGAATAGATAATCCTCCCCATCGTCCAGGGCATCTTGATAGTCACCAAAATACGCCAGCCGATTCTCAATGAAATCCACCAGCGCCGCCTGCGCCTGTTGTCGTGTGACCGGGTAATCAAACCCTTCAATCGATCCAAAACCTTTCAATTGGGCGCCCACCAAATCAATGACCGCCTGGGTGATGTCATCGGGCTCAAATCCTTTGACTCTCGGCGCCGGCGGATCGCCTGACCATTTTTTCCGGTTTTCGGCATCGAGATTCCAGACCCCACCCACCGGCTCGCCATCGGCCATCAAAAGTCCGGTGCGCTGGCGAACCTGTCGATAGAAAAACTCCATTCTGAGCTGCTTTTTGCCCGCCGCCCAGTCGTTGAAATCGTCGAGCTCAGACACAAACCGCCGATCGGGCAGCACGGTCAACTTCACCCCCCGCTCACCGGCCCAGTTCTGCAGGTGCTCAAGCACCCGCCACTCACCGGGCTGGGCGATCAACACCTCATCGATGTCATGAGCGGCCACGGCCTGATCCAGCAAGCCCCCAAAACTCCGTATCTCACTGTTCGAGTCAAACAGATGATAATCGACGGTCCAGCCTTGATTTTGAAGCTCGCGGGCGCGGTGGCGCATCGCTGCAAAGACCAGCACAATCTTTTTGACGTGGTGGGGCACATAGCTGGCCTCATCCACAATCTCGCCCATCGCCAATCGATCGCGCTCAGCATCCAGCGCGTCCAATACAGCGTGATTGGCATTGAGCTGATCACCCAAAATAAGCCCCAAACGCGCCATGTGCGTGCTCCTGTTTATAAAGGACCAAGGCTAGCATGCCGGCCATCAAGGTCCGCCTTGACGGCCGCCGGTGCCACGGATGGGCTTGAGGTCAACAAACACGCTAGAATCGAGTTTTGGCGTTCACAACGGAAGCGGTGATGACCCCGGCCACGCAGATTTATGAGACCACCGACGTCGTGTCTTTGTATCGCGGCGGGCGCTTGCCTGGGTTAAGCCTGGCTTGGGAGTCCTGGGGCAAGCTCAATGCGGATCGATCGAATGCGCTCTTGCTGTTTACGGGACTCTCCGCCAGCGCGCACGCCGCCGCCAGCGACCGCGACAACAGTCCAGGGTGGTGGGAAGCCATCATCGGGCCGGGGCGCGCAATCGACACCGATCGGTACTTTGTGATGTGCATCAATGCCGTCGGTTCTTGTTTTGGCTCGACAGGGCCGGCCAGCCCCCATCCCAACACAGGTCAACCCTGGCGGTTGGATTTCCCCGAAATTGCCATGGAGGATACCGCCAACGCCGCTCATCGGCTGGTGGAGGCGCTGGGCATCGAGCGGCTCGCGGCCGTGATGGGTCCTTCAATGGGCGGAATGATCGCCCTGGCCTACCTCAAATCCCACCCCCACAGCGCCCAGCGCCTGGGATTGATCTCCACCACCGCAGCAAGCGAGCCGTTTGCGCTCGCCCTGCGCGCGCTGCAGCGAGAAGCCATCCTGACCGACCCTCAATTTCAAGCGGGCCAATATGACACTGACCGTGGCCCCGATGCGGGCATGCGCATGGCGCGCAAACTCGGGATGATCACCTATCGCTCGGCTGAAGAATGGGCAGAGCGCTTCGGCCGAAGGCACCAAACCCAAATGAAGGCACGCCCTTTTCGACTGCGCTTTGAGGTCGAGGCCTATCTCGAGACGCAGGCTGAGCGCTTTATCGGGCAATTTGATCCGTGCGCGTATCTGTATCTCTCGCAAGCGATGGATGCTTTCGACGCCAGTGATCAAGACGCGAGTCTGGAGGCCATGTTCACTCGCTGCTTTCAAGGCGATGCGTTGGTGCTGGGCGTGGCTTCAGATCTGCTCTTCCCCCTCAAACAGCAGCGGGCCCTGGCATTGGCCATCGACGCTGGCGGTGGCCACGCCCAGTTTGAAGCGATCAACTCAAACAAAGGCCACGATGCTTTTTTGGTAGACTCAAAGGCGTTCCAAACGCCGATTCGGAGGTGGTTAGCGTGACGATAGATTTGATGGGCAAAGCGGTCATGGTCGAACAGATCACAGCAGCGATTCAGGCGGGCGGTGGCGATGCCACCATCACCGAGAATGTGCGCGAGGCCCTGTGCCAGCTGATGAATGACAACCGGGTCCAACTGCCTGATGAGGTCTTTGTCAATGACAGCGATCAGTACGCGCGCCGCCTCATCCACCGCGATCACGACTTGGGCTACACCATTATGGCCATGACTTGGGGCCCTTTGCAGGGCACGCCCATCCACGATCACGACGGGCTGTGGTGCGTGGAAGCGGTCTGGCATGGCCAAATCGAGGTGGTCCAATACGAAATGATGGAAGACGCCGGTTCACAAGTTCGATTCGAGCCCCGCACCACCATGCGTGCCGGCCCTGGGAGCGCAGGCAGCCTCATCCCACCCCACGAGTATCACACCATCGCCAATCCTTCCAATGAAGCAACGGCGGTCACGATTCATGTCTATGCCGACGCGCTCGAGCACTGCTGCGTTTTTCAACCCGTCCAAGGCGATGAGGCTGGTTGGTACGACCGCATTGAGAAGTCTCTGAGCTTGGATGCCGCCTAGCACTCGGGCCAGAAACTAAGTTAGAATAGCGGGTCATCCTGGCCGGGGTGGCGGAACTGGTAGACGCGCCGGATTCAAAATCCGGTTCTGGAGACAGAGTGGGGGTTCGATTCCCCCCCCCGGCACCACGGATTCAGCTGTCTGTCGATCCTGAGTTGTCTGTCGATCCTGAGCGAGCCGCGTCTTTATTTCTTTGTATCGCCCCCACCAACACTTGGGGCAAGGCCACCCCATAGACGATCGCCAAGCCCGCCAGTGGCGCGAGCGTCCCACCGGCGGATAACCAAGCACCCAAAAGCATTGGGGCGATCGCAGAAGCCATCACCATGAATGCGGTATACACGCCTCGAATCATCCCAAGCTGCCGAACGCCAAACAGCTCAGCCCACACCGCACCTGAGACCACTCCA
The DNA here is from genome assembly GCA_913057195.1 of uncultured Wenzhouxiangella sp. Taxonomy (GTDB): domain Bacteria; phylum Pseudomonadota; class Gammaproteobacteria; order Xanthomonadales; family Wenzhouxiangellaceae; genus Wenzhouxiangella. The sequence goes on along the minus strand of CAJXNL010000020.1, from coordinate 21,254 downwards.
TTTGCACCCGCCGTCAAGCCCAACCCCAAAAATACCCCCCACACATCGAACGGCCCTGCAGACCAACCCAAGACAACAACACTGGCAACCATGGGCCATAAGAAAAAGCGCAACACGCCCAGTGAGCCGAACGCGTCGATCACGCGTCCTGCAATAAAGGCCGCACACGCCTGCGCCACGGCAAACAACACAAAGGCGCGACCCACATCAACCAAGCCCCACCCTTTGATGGCAGCCAGGCTGCCCTGATGTAGAAACAGCGCTGTGATCACAAAGGCACTGCCCAACACCATCGGCAGTGTCAAGTAAAAAGCGGGCTGGCGCAGCAGTGTCCAGCGGGTCAACTCCGCGCTCGGTGCGGGGCCAAAGTCGACCTTGTTTTGGCGTCGGGCTTGATCATGCACCAGATCCAGGTCGGCAAACTTGAGCGCCAAACCGCGCAGGACCGGCCAGGCCACCACCGCCACCAAGCCGGCAGCCAACCACCACAACAATCGCCAATCGCGGCCGACCAATGCCGCAGCCACCAGCAGCGGGAAAATCGCCTCAGCCAGAATAAACCCATAAGAGGCCATTGCAACCGTCCGACCCCGCTGAGCAATGGCATACCGCGCAGCAGCCACAATGGCCAAGTGACCCGTGAGCCCTTGCCCGCCCAGGCGCACCAGAAAAAAGGCGCCCCACAACATCAAGGCGTGATGGGCGCTCGCCATTGCCATACAGCCCAAGACCAAAACGCCCAAGCTGATGCCAATGCCCCGCCGCAATGCCAGCCGGTCAGCCAGCGCCCCCAGCCAAAACATCAGTATCCCGCTCAACAGCGTGGCCGTGCCGTAGAGGTAGCCCAACCCCGCCGGGCTCAACGCCAAGGTCGCCTGCAGCTGCCCGCCAAATAACCCAATAAAGAAAGTTTGACCAAACGACGAGGCCAGCGCCGCGATAAACGCAAACCAACCATACGCCGGGATGGCGCACACTCGATCGATGAAAGGCTTCACGCGCTAACCTGTGCCCTAACAAGCCATTAAGAGACGATTAAGCGCACGAAGGGGCAAACGACACCCGCACAGCCCCCAGCCACGACAGGGCCTCCGATGCCGCCTGCAAAGCCTCGGTGACGCGCTGAAGTTCGTTTTGGGGCACATTGGAATCCGCCTGCGGCCACGCCCAAACCACATCGGCATCAATGCATCCATTCAAATAGTGCAACGTCACCGACTGAAGATGCGCCAAGGCAGTGGGCCCCAACCGCGCCGACCACTGCGCTTGGAGCGCAGAGATCGCGACGTCGCGTTCAGGCAGGTCCAACCAGACCTGATCTTGTCCCTGCGGATCAATGTGGACAATGACATCGCTCACATCATCCACGGCGGTTTTCAGATGCGCCTGCACTTGCTCGGCCAACTGGTGGCCCTCTGACACGCTGATTGTCGCGGGCACCTCGACATGGACATCAACCAAGACATGCTCGCCCATGCGACGGGTGCGCAGGCGGTGTGGATGACCGACGCCGGGGACGGTCATGATGGCGGCTTTGATCCGCTCAACCCGGTCCGGTTCAACACCGGCATCCACCAGCTCGGTGAGCGCCGCACGCAACTGTGACCAGCCGACATGGAGGATCATCATGGCCACCACCATCGCCGCAATGGCATCGAGCATGTCAAAGCCCAGCAACACCCCACCGACACCGATCAACACCACCACTGAGGACAATGCATCGGTGCGGTGATGCCAAGCATTGGCGATCAATAAACTGGATCTGATCTTTTGACCCGCCCTGCGCGTGTATTGATACAACCCCTCGTTGACCCCAATGGACAGCCCAGCCCCCAGCAATGCCAATGCGCTGGGCATCAGCAACTGAGCGGGATCCATCAGCCGCACCAGCGCATCCCAGATGATGCCCGAACCAGTCACGATCAGCAGCACACCCAGGCCACCTGTGGCCGCGGTCTCAATGCGTGCGTGGCCATAGGGATGGCCGGCATCGGCGCCTTGGTTGGAAAACCGTGCCGTGACCATCACGGCCACATCGGTCAGCGCATCGGCCATTGAGTGTATGCCATCAGCGATTAAGGATTGCGATTGAGCTACCCACCCCAACGCCAGCTTCACTGAGGACAACAGCGCATTGCCCAACAACCCCACCAGGCTCACCTCACGCATCCGGCGATATCGTCGCTCGTGCTGCGCCTGATCACCGCTCGGTGCCTGCTGGGCCTGCTTTGCTAAGTGCCAGTGCGTCATGGCTCGAGCGCTCGCACCACTCGAAACCCCACCTGGACATCGGCCCAGTCACTTGATCGAGCTTGGCGATGAGCCGCGCGCGCTAAAAGGGGGGTCGATGTCCACGCACCGCCCCGAATGACCCGCTGATCGCAACCTCGATTCACCCACGGCGCGCCGTTTTTAGGCGCACGCACGTAGTTGTCGTGCCAGCAGTCCTCAGTCCACTCACTGACATTGCCGCCTGTGTCGTACAGCCCGAAGCGGTTGGGCTGAAACTCACCGACGGGCGCCGGCCCCCAATGCCCATCGCCAAAGTTTGGAAAAGACACGGCCCACTGAGCGCCAGTGGGAGACCGATCGGCCTCACCAGCCACGTTGTCGACGGGCTCACGAGGGGGCTCGTCGCCCCATGGAAAACGCCATTGCTGTCCCGCGCGCAGCGCATATTCAAACTCAGCCTCACTCGGCAGTCGGTAGCGATGCCCGGTCATGCGCGACAGCCACGCCACATACGCCTGCGCATCGCTCCAAGAGACCCGCACGACGGGAAGCGTGTCCAGCGCTGGCTGGCCTCGGTAGTCTGAGCGCCAGTCCATGCCTTGGCGCTGAGTGATGCGTCGAGTTTTTGGATCATAAACTCGGCCACGGCCACTTCGCTCGGCGTGCGTTCGATACCCGGTGGCCTGTACAAAAGCCCGAAATTGAGCCACGGTGATCTCGGTTTGACTCATCGCGAACCCTGAGGGAATGGTCACGCGGTGGCGTGGCGCCTCATTGGTTCGATGGCCTTGTTCAAACCGCGCCGAGCCCATCATGAATCGACCTTGAGGCAACACCACCATCGTGGGGCTTGGCTGGCTCTGATCAACATTGGATTGATGGGGACGCTGCCATGGATCTTGGAAGACGTTACCGGGTTGGTATCGACCATACTTCAAACTGTTTTCGATCGCGACACGGTAGGCCTTGATGGTGTCTTGCTCAGCACCCAGTGCTATCAATTGAACCAAGAGTTGTTCGGCCTTGGTGCTCTGGCGGTCCTCAAGCAGTGCATCAAGCTGGCCGCTTAACGCCTCCAACCGCGCCTGTTGGGCGGCATCGATTCGCCTGGCCATGGTCTCAACCACTTGGGGATCCGCATCGGACTGCGCGGCCCATGTCAGCCGCTGCCGTGCCTGCTCATAAGCCCGCTGATCAAGCAGTTGGTCAACCTCTTGAACCCACTCAGGCGCGGGGCTCGGGCGCGAATCGGTCTGGGCCCAACCATTCACCGCAGGGCTGGCCGTGATCAGCAAAAGCATAGACAAAACAAAACGGGGGCGGCATCGCATGGGGTGCAGAATATCGTCAAATCTCCCTCAATGCCAGTCAATGGCGCTAGACTGGATCCCCATGAATCAGCCACTCGAGCGTCTCCAGGCCCACTGCCCGCACGCATCACGCGCGGTCGCTGACGCGCAATGGGTCGATTGCCCCACGCAATACGCCGAGCTGGTGCAAACCCTGTCGGCCGCCGATTGGCTGGGCATGGACACCGAGTTTGTCCGCGAGCGGACGTTTTATCCCAAGCCAGGTTTGGTCCAGCTGAGTGATGGCCATGTCGTTTGGTTGGTGGATGTCGTTACATTGTCTGATCATGCGCCGCTGGCGACATTGATTGCGCGTCCTTCAGGACACCAAGTGCTCCACAGCGTTGGGGAAGATCTGGAGATTTTCAAGCTGTTGACCGGCCAATGCCCGCAACATCTGTTTGACACCCAGCTGGCCGCCGCAATGCTGGGATTGGGATTGCAGACACGCTATGAGCACTTAATCGAGCAGGTCTTTGGCGACTCGTTGCCGGGCGGACAGGCCAGGTCCAATTGGTGTCAGCGACCTTTGTCAACCCGTTTGCTTTCGTATGCAGCTCAAGATGTGATTTATCTGCCCGCACTGGCCGACGTCTTGGCCACCGCCTTAGAAAAGCACAACCGATTGTCATGGCTGCACGAAGACTGCGCCCGGCTGGTGGCCCAAAAAGAACGGTCGTGGACGGCTGACCCACTGCTTCGAATCAAAGGCGTCGGTCGATTACCCAGACAGGCCATGGCGTACGTGTCTGAACTGGCTCAATGGCGGGAGGAACAAGCAAAGGCACGCAACCTTCCGCGCTCCTTTGTCTTAAAAGACGATGTGCTGTGCAGCCTCGGACTCATGGCCCACCGTTCGGGGGTTGATGCGGCCATCGATGCCCACCGAAATGCGCTGGGTCGATGGCTGACCCCCTGTGTTAAAGCACTGGCCAGTGCCGATCCCGATGGGTTTGAGGTGCCTGTCGCGTTGCTGGGCTTGAACACCGAGCAGCGCCAAACGCTCAAGCAGTGGCAGGGTAGAATTGCAGCGTTGGCCCAATCATTAAATGTTGAACCGGCATTGATTGCCAGCAAGCGGGAGCTGTCTCGAGTGCTGATGGGCGACAGACCCGAGTGGATGGACGGTTGGCGAGGGCCATTGGTTCAAGATGCGTTGGGCGAAGAGATCCACTGCAGTTTCAGTGTAGCCAAGCCTCGGTAGCTCAGGGGATAGAGCAGCCGCCTCCTAAGCGGCAGGTCGCAGGTTCGAATCCTGCCCGGGGCGCCACACGAATGCCACACAGTGACGCTGCCAGCGCCTGGAACCAAATTACGCTTTTTGTCCCCGCAGCCGCCGCATTCCTAAAAAGGCAAGCAAGGCCGCACCCAAAAGCAGACTCAGCATCGTGGCCGCGGGTATTTGCTTGGGCTGGGGGGGTCTTGTTTCTGACCTTAATTCAAAAGACCCAATATCGAAACCTCTCCTCTGCGGCCGAGCAACGCCGCGCTGATCGCGTGCTGGCGACTGAGCCGCATCGGCCGCATCAACGGCCTGGCTCTCAGCAAGCAGCGCATGCGTTTTGACGCAGCTAAAATATTGAGATGGCCCCAGCGGGTTACCGGCTGGGACGTCACATCCATTGTCGGCAAGCGATTGAATCGCAACGTCTGCGGGGGCGACACCAATGAGGTTGCCATTCGAATTCGTCAGCCCGCAAGCCGAGACCGCATCACCGACCAAGCTACTGGTTGCGGTGACCACCGCAGGGTCATTGGTCTGACAATCTCCACCGTTGTTGCTCGCCACCAGCGTGTTGGCCAAAGAAACAGACAGGCTACCACCACCAGTATTTTTGGCCATCGCAAGACCAGCGCCTGCAGGCGCTGTGTTGCCAGACACGGTGGTGTTCACCAAGGTGGCAACGGTAGATACAAGTTCATTAAAAAGGAACATTCCGCCGCCAGATTTGGTGGCCTCGTTACCAGAAACCGTTGAGTTGCTTAACGCGACACTCGAAGATCCGAAAGCCGCGATTCCACCGCCAGACGCGTCGACGTTACCGCAAGTGCTGTTATTCGAGATGGTGCTTTTTTCGAGTGTGACGGTGGCGGAGACTCCGCCAGTGTCAGTGGTGAAAATACCGCCACCCTGGCAAGTGCTATCCTCGCCAGCTGGTTCATAAGTACTGTTGCCCGCCACGGTGCTGTTGGTGATTTGCACCGTGGCCGAATCAACATAAATCCCGCCGCCAAACAGCGCTTTATTGTCTGATATGGCCGCTTCTTGCAATGTGACGTTGGCCTTAGGACCAGCATAAATCCCGCCACCACCAGGGAAACCACCCTCGCCATCGTTGTCCGAAATCGTGGTGCGCTGGACGGTCAGATCAGCGTCGCCCTCCACAAAAATACCACCGCCACCATTTTGAGCGTAGTTGCCCTGAATGGTGCTTTCGGTGATGACCAGGCCCGCGTTTGCCTCAACAAGAATGCCGCCCCCTTTGGAGGCCGATTCCTTCCCGTTTTGGAGGGTTAATCCATCGATGCTGACTTCAGTACCAGCTCCCCCGATGGTAAAAACACGCGACTGCTGATCCCCATCCACCGCCAAAGAATCTGCACCTGGCCCTTGAATCATTACCGATGCGGTAATGTCAAGCGCACTGCCTGACAGCGTGAGGACTCCGTTGACCGTTGGGTCAAAGTTAACAATGTCGTCAGCGCCATACGCTCCAGAAGCCGTGCACCCATCTTGATCAGCACCGGCATTGATGCTGTCAATGGCCTGACGCAGCGTGCAATCTCCGGCCCCACCTGAGTCCCCATTGGTATCCACGGTGATGGTGGCGGCCTGAACCACCGAGCTTAAGGCCACGGCCACGGTCGCTGCCCCGAGCATCTGAACAAAAACTGCGCCATCTGGCGTACGAAGTCTCATTGTTTAGCATTCCATATCGAGGGGGGGGGTGATGATCAATTGGCAAACAGGGCGAAATCAGATTTTTAGAAAGACTCCGCGGCGAGTGGTCGACAACGCTCCGCGTCTCGTATGTGCGCCAAGCGCCAAATCTGATTCAAAAGTTTAATGTGCAGGGTTTGGAGAGTCAAGCTGCCAAGTTTGCCATGCTCACAGACAGCTGCCTGAGCGCGCATACACCGCACCATGCGACCGATGGATTCCAACTGGGCTGAGTTTGAATCTGGCGGCGGGATTGAGGCCAATTAACGGCTTCAGGTGGCATTCGCTTATCAACGCGGACTGCTCAACGCACAATGATTCAGACACGCAGACATTCACCGAGAGGCTCAATGCGATTGAGCATCACAGGCACGCCGACGATTGGGTGACTAAGAAACTCCCTTGACCATTCGATTCTCGATCAACGAGTACGCGGCCGGCACCACCACCAGAGTCAATAAGGTGGAACTCAGCATCCCCCCGATCACTGCCACCGCCAGTGGCCCGTTCGTGTCAGAGCCTGCCCCCCACCCAAGTGCAGGCGGCAACAACGCCAAAATCACCGTCAGCGACGTCATCAAAACAGGACGAAGACGAATGGGGCAGGCATTTGAAAGGGCTTCATCAATTCCCTGCCCCTGTGCCCTGAACTGGTTGGTTAAGTCCACCAGAAGGATCGAGTTCTTGGCCACCAGTCCCACCAACAGCACCATCCCGATCATCGAGTAAATGTTGAGCGAGTTGTTGGTTAACCACAATAAAAACACACCGCCGATCACCGCCAGAGGTTGCGCCGTCATCACAATCAAAGGCTGGATAAACGAGTTAAACTGCGATGAGAGCACCATGAATACCAGCACCGTTGCCAGACCAAAAGCAAAAATGACATAAGCCAGCGTCTGCTGGAATTCCCTCGCTTCGGCTTTCAGTGCAATCTCATAGCCCAACGGCAAAATATCATCCGCAATCGCATTGATTTCCTCTATCGCTGTGCCCAAAGCGATTTCTGGATTGGCATAAAAATTGGCCGCGTAGTTAAGATCAAACCGCGTAATCACCGCCGGGCCAATTTCTTCGCGTGCCTGGGCAAGCTGATCAAATCGATACACCTGGCCGTTGCTGCCTCGGATCAAAATGCGACTCATATCATCCGGTGTGACAATCTGACCCTCCTGTGCTTTGACGCGAATGTCATACCGTTCACCGTCGCCAGGCTCGTCATTGTATCGGGCAATGTCGATGCCCCCCACCAGCATGTTGACCGCATAGGCAATGTCAGAGGAGCTGACCCCCGCGTCCGCGGCCTGGGTTCGATCAATGTCAACTTCCAGCTGAGGCAGGTTCATTTGCAAGTCAAGATCCACGGTGCTCATGCCTTCAACATCTTGCAAGCGCCGCTGCATTTCATTGGCCAACGCCGCCACCGTATCCAAATCGGTCCCTCGCAGCGCAAACTGCAGCGGTTCACCGCGCTGCCCGCCAACAATGCTCGGGGGTGCGGCAAATGCAATCACACCAGGAATCGCTCTGAGGTCTTGGCGAATCTGGGCCAGCACCTCCTGTTGAGAGACATCGCGCTGATCCCGTGCAACCAAGCGCACAAATGCCAGACCTCGGTTCACCTCGCTGGCTGTGCCTAAGCCAATGGCTGTGAAGTATGAGCGGATCGAGTCATAACTGGCCAACAGCGACTCAATGTCTCGCATGTAGCCTTCCGTGGTCTCAATTCCAGTGCCCAGTGGCGCTCTGAAGAAAACCACAAATCGCCCTTCGTCCTCGGCGGGCACAAATTCTTTTTGAATATCTGCAAAGAAATACCCAGAGCTCAAAACGACGGCACCAGCAATGGCCAGCACCCGTCCACGATGAGCCAGGGTATAAGCCAATGCGTTTCGATAGGCGCCATTCATGCGCTCAAAAAAACCATCGAGCCGTTGGTAGATCTGACCGCGGCTCTCGTCGGGGCGTCTGACCCTCAAAAAGCGCGCGCACAGCACGGGGGTCAGGGTCAGCGCCACCACTGATGATGCGATCACGCCCACGGTCACCGTCACGGCGAAGGACTCGAAAAACCGTCCAATGATTCCGCCCAGAAAGATGACAGAGGCAAAGATAGACACCAACGTCAGCGTTGTGGCGATGATGGCAAAAAACACCTGGTTTGAGCCTGCTATGGCCGCCTGCTCTGGGTCAGGGTTCTCTTCCTGGCGATGACGGTAAATGTTTTCAAGAACAACGATGGCATCATCGACCACCACGCCAATCAGCAGCAATAAAGCCAACAGCGTCATGGTGTTAAAGGTGTAACCGGCCAGATAAATCACCGCCACTGCAGCCATCAAAGACACCGGAATTGCCACTGAGATAATGATCGTTCCCCGCCATGAACGTAAAAACAAAAGCACCACAAACGCAGCCAACAAAGCCCCCTCAATCAAATGATCCTGGAGCGACTGGACAATCTCTCGAATCAACTCTGAGTCGTCAGAGGCCACCTGAATCTTCAGGCCTGGCGGCAGCTGCGGGATGATCTGCTCCTCTAGGCGTCGGTTGACCTCGTCGACAATGGCCACCGTGTTGGCCCCTGTGATCTTAACCACGCCAATGCCCACATTGGGCTGGCCGTTATAGCGAGCCAGAGATCGAAAATCGGCCAACCCATCCTCAACGTCAGAGACATCTTTTAGCCGAACCGGCGCACCGTCGACATGCCGGACAATCATCTCCGATAAGGCTTGAGGGTCATGAAACTCAAGATCGAGTTTGACCAAGAGTTCAGTGGATCCGCTGACCAGAAAGCCGCCGGGGAATTGGGCGTGTTCAGTGGCAAAGGCGCGCTGAATGTCCTGCGCGGTGACCTCGTTGGCCGCCATTCGGTCCAAGTCCAGATTCACGCGGATGGTTCGCTCGCGACGGCCTCCAATTTGTACCCCGCCCACACCGTCAATGGTCTCCAAGCGTTTGCTGATGACGTTGTTGGCGTATTGATTCAGCTGCTGAAGCGTCCGATCCCCCGTCAGCGACAGCCACATGATGGGGCTTGCCCCGACTTCGACTTTGGCCACGACCGGCGGCTCGGCGTCTAAGGGCAGCTGTCTTAGGTTTTGATTGACCTTGGCCTGGACCTCATTAAACGCGATGTCGATGTCTTTATTCAGCTTGAAGGTGATCACCACAGTGGAAACGCCCGGCGAAGATTCAGACTGAATAAAGTCAATTCCAGGGACACTGTTGACTGACCCCTCAATGATATTGGTGATGCTCGCATCGACAATCTCAGGACTCGCGCCAGGCAAGGTGGTGGTCACCGAGATCAGTGGAAATTCAATTTCGGGAAATCGGTCGACCCCAATACTTTGATATCCGATGAGACCAAACAACAGCATGACGCCAGACACCATATAGGCCAGCACGTGTCGGCGAATGGACAACTCGGGCAATGTCATGGCTGAACGCCACCGTCGGTTGAAGCCAATTCAATGCGCGCACCATCGGTTAAAAACCCCGCACCGTCTAAAACAACCGCGGTATCGGCGGTCAATCCGTTTGCAATTTCAACCCAATCACCTTCGCGTACACCCGTTTGAACAATCTGCTCGCGAACCGTTGACTGGGCTGAGTCAATCACATACACCACATCACCGGCTGGTCGCTTGACCACCGCAGTGGCAGGCACCACCACCGCCTCATACCGCTGCAACACAATCTCACCGACCATCGAACTGCCCGCACGCCATCCACCGGGATTGTCCAAAGACACGATGGCTTCCACCGCACGCGATCGCTCTCCGACCACGGGTCGAACCTCGGTGATGGTGGCCGTGATGGGTCGCTGGTCAATGCCCATGGGTTTCAGATAAACCGATTGGCCCACAGCGATGTCACTCATCAGCCGTTGTGAGACGGGCAAAACGACTTGGAGCGCTTTTGATGAGACCAGCCCAAACGCAGGCTGTCCAGTATCAATAAAGTCACCCTCTGAGACATGACGAACCTCAATCTCGCCACTGACAGGCGCGATGATTTGGATGTGATCAAGGTTGCGTTGCGCATCACTCAGCCGAGCCTGGGCGCTTTGCAGCTGAGATGCCAAGGCCTTTGCCTGCGCCTGAGCCTGCTCAAACTGATCGGTTGACACCAGCTCGCCATCGACCAGCGTCGCCAACCGATCCACCTGTCGCTTCTGGTTGGCCGACAGCGCCTGGAGGCGCATCACCTCACCGCGCGCGGCTTCAACGGCTGCGCGCTGCGCCTGTCCATCCAGGCGCGCCAAAACCTGACCGGCCTCGACCGCATCGCCCGCATCGACGAGCACTTCAACCACCCGACCCGCAGTCTCAGCCGCAACGGTGGGTGCCGTGGTGGCATGGACTCGACCCACCGATCGCTCAATGCGTTCAACCACCTGACTTTGTGTATTGGCTTGGGTGACTGTGGTGGCGGGCAAGGCGCCTCCTTCATCGTCCTCACCACCACAGGCCACCAACAACGCGGCGGTCACGCCCAAATAAAACAACAGGTAATGTGGTGACTGGTTCATTGTGGATGTTCCCCATTAAGACCGTGGAAGATAAGTTCGCTGACCGACTGGGCATAGCGCCTGGGCTGATCGGCACAGGTGAAATTGGGCAAATACCGCAACACTTTGCGGTGCTGGAAATAGAACACATTGGCAGAAATTAATGTCAATGCTGTGACCGATGGATCAACATGATCACGGATCAGTCCATGGTTTTGGGCCTGAGAAATAAAATCAACCAGTCGTTGAAAGTTTGCCGATAAGACGTCGCTTACCAAGTGGGCACTGTCTTTGCTGGCATTTTTTTGAAGCTCTCGAAGAACAAGCTGCGTCACTTGATCATTGTCTAAAATGTGCGCGATATGCTGGCACTGATAATCTTCAAGCTGGCGATCTAACGGACGGGCCTCGTCCAACACGCTGTCGAGCGTTTGCGAAAAATCGGCCACGGCCTTTTCAATGACTGCCAGATAGAGCGCTCTTTTCGTGGGAAAGTGATGAAATACCGTTGACTTTGACAGGGCGGCGCGCTCTGCGATCGCCGCGACTGAGGTGCCCGCGTAGCCGCGTTGCGCGAACGCATCCGCCGCACAGGCCAACAATCGGTCACGACCACTGACCAGCGCCTCGTGCGTGTCTTGGGCGGTGTCAGCGACCTTTGCGGCGTGTTCTGTGGGTGTGGGCATTGCCATTATCACATCTCCTGGTCGTTTGATCGGGCCAACCTCGTCCCGACCGACCGATCGGTCAGGACATCAGTGTATCGAATCGGTGTCAACGCCGTGCGACAAAGTGCCCTCACCCCGCTACAATAAGCCCCGATATTCATAAGATCAGCGACAAAGGAGAGTCGACATGGGCATGCTCAGCGGTAAAAAAGCACTGATTGTCGGCGTGGCCAGCCCTCGATCGATCGCCTGGGGCATCGCTGAGGCCATGCACGCCCAGGGGGCCGAACTGGCTTTCACCTATCAAAACGACAAACTCCGCTCTCGGGTCGAGTCCATTGCTGAGAAAACTAACGCTGACCTGATGGTGGAAATGGATGTCGCTGACGATGACCACATCCACGACGCCGCCCGAGCGGTCAATGCGCATTGGCAGGGACTGGACATTGTCGTCCACGCGGTGGGTTTTGCTCCCAAAGATCAACTCGAGGGCGAATTTGTCGATGCCGTCACTCGTGAGGGCTTTCGGGTGGCGCACGACATCTCTGCCTACAGTTTTGCCGCACTGGCCAAGGCGTTTCGCCCTCAAATGACAGGCCGGCAAGGGGCCTTTTTGACGTTAAGCTACCTGGGAGCGGTTCGAGCCATGCCAAGCTACAACGTCATGGGATTGGCCAAGGCATCCCTTGAGGCGTCAGTGCGGTACCTCGCCCACGGCTTAGGCCCTGAGGGCCACCGAGTCAACGGCATCTCCGCCGGCCCAATTAAGACCTTGGCGGCTGCCGGCATTCCAAAGTTCCGTTCCATGCTCGATCACGTCGAGCAGACCGCACCCATGCGACGCAGTGTCACCACCGAAGAGGTCGGGCAAGCGGCTGCGTTTTTGTGCTCTGACTGGGCCAGTGGCATCACCGGTGAGATCATGCACGTCGATGCGGGCTATAACGTGGTGGGCATGGCCGGGATGGAGTGACGCAGTCACCCACCAAATCATGCCACGCACTCACTTAGAGGCGATCTTCAACCACACTGACTGAGGTGTTTTCACGCAGCCACTGCATCAAGGCGTTGACCTCATAGCCGATGTGGGCAAACATCACCTGCTGACGCATCAAATCACGCATCTGCTCGTCTGCCTGGGCCGGGTTGCCCGGGACCACTGCCCTCAACTCCACCAAGGCATGGCCCGAAGTGGTCGGGAGAATGGTCCGCATGGGCAATTGAGTGGGCTGACCCGGCAGTCGGAAAAGCTCACGGCTGAAGTCGGGGCCAAACCGAAGATCGTTGCGACCCAGCGTTTCTGGCTCTGAAAACAGTGCGTTCGCCAGACTGGGGTCATTTTCAAGCGCAGCCAACTGGTCCTGAGCCGCTTTGAGGGCAGCCGCGTCTGTGGCCTCCTCTATCAGGCGTGCCTCAATGGTCTCAGCCACCTCAGCCAGTGGCTTTGGCTCGCTTTCCAGATGCTCATCCAAGATGACAACCACCATATGATTGCGATCGATCTCGATGGGGTCAGAGGCCACGCGATCGAGCAACACCCGATCCGAAAATGCCGCCTCAATCACCTGGGCGTTGGCAGCGATGCCCTCCCCACCTGCGCGTGTGAAAGCTTCAGTGGTTTGAATCGGCAGATCGAGTTCAGCCGACACCGGTGACAGCGTGGTGTCATCGGCAAAGATCAAATCAATCAAACGCTCTGAAATCTCGATGTAGCGCGCTTCACTTTCTTGATCAATGTATTCGGCTTGGATTTGGGCTTTGGCATCTTCGAAACTGAGGCCTTCCGGCGGCTGAATTTCATCCAGACGAATCACATGCCAACCAAACCGAGTCCTGACCGGCTCACTGAGATCACCCGGCTCGTTGAGGTCATACAATGCCCGCTCGAATTCAGGCATCATTTGTCCCGGCTCAATCAATCCCAAGTCCCCACCAGCCTCGGCTGAGATGGGGTCGGCAGAATTGGCCTCCGCCAATTGAGCAAAGTCCTCGCCCTCATTAATCCGTTCAATCAATGACGCCGCCAACGCCTGTGTTTGATCGTCATTGCGCTCGTCGGTAATCTCCAACAAGATGTGCGAGGCTCGACGAAGCTCTGGGGACAAAAAGCGCGCCTCAGCCGCCTCATAACGCTGCCGAAGCTCCTGTTCGCTTAAAGTGAGACCGTCGGTCAAATCAGCCGCTTTCAGTTCAACATAGCGCAGGCGGACACGCTCATCGGTCATAAACTGTGAGGTGTTGCTTTCATAGTAGGCCGCGACCTGCTCCTCGCTCACGTTCACCGAGTCCAAATACTCCTCGCGCGGAAATTCGGCCATCGCAATCTCACGCTGCTCGTTTTGAATCTCAATCATGCGATCGATTTCTTTTTCAGTGGCCATCGCAGAACCGGTGACTGCGGTGGGCACCATCCGGGTCATCAGATCTTGACGGATCTCTTGTTCAAAACCTTGCGCGGTTAACCCTTGAGCGGCTAAGGCTTGACGATACGCTTCCGGTGAGAACTGGCTGCCCACCTGAAACGCCTCAATTTGTCGGATCAGTTCGACCAAGGCATCATCGCTGATGGACAATCCGATGGAGGCGGCGTGCTGCTGCAACAACACTTGATCAATCATTTCTTCGAGAAACTCGCGACGTACGGTCGGCTGATTTGTGGCGACTTCATCGTACTCATCGCCTTGCTGCTGACGGAGTTGGGCGCGATGGCGCGCAAATTCGGCTTGAAAATCATTGACTGTGATCTCATCATCCCCCACCACAGCGACAGCGTCTTCGGGCACCGTATTGATGTAGCTTTCCACGCCAAAAAACAAAAAGGGGATCGCGAGCAAACCCAAAATGACAAAAGCGACCACACCAGTGACTCGATCTCGAATTGCCTGCAACATAACAGTGACTGATCCTCAAGCGTGTATTAATAAAGCCCCTAAAAACAGGGCGCCACTAGGGCGCCCGGCGTTCGTACTAGATGGCGGAGTGGACGGGACTCGAACCCGCGACCCCCGGCGTGACAGGCCGGTATTCTAACCAACTGAACTACCACTCCGTTTCAAGCGTGGTGGGTGCTGACGGGCTCGAACCGCCGACCCTCGCCTTGTAAGGGCGATGCTCTCCCAACTGAGCTAAGCACCCCGGGCGTAGCCCCTTATTTTATCGCGTCTTTGAAGCCTTTACCAGCTTTAAATGAAGGATTCTTAGAGGCTTTGATCTGAATGGTTTCGCCTGTGGATGGGTTGCGACCTGTGCGCGCAGCGCGATGCTTGACAGTGAACGTGCCAAAACCAACCAAAGAAACCGAGTCGCCTTTTTTCAGCGCTTTTGTGATTGAACCGATGGTGGACTCCAAAGCGCGACCGGCGTCGGCCTTGCTCAGACCTGCATCATCAGCAATTGCATCGATCAATTCAGATTTGTTCATGGTTACTCTCTCCAAATCATTCTTAGTATAAGTTTCCCAGAAGGCGTGTTCTGACACGCCGCCTGAGTCATGCAAGATGGGAATCTGTGTCTTGTTTCTGTGTCCGCATCCCGAGGGTCAATGGTAAACCGAAGCTTCTCGCACCATCAACCGACCCCGAGGGTATGATACCTGCAAACCCCCTAAAAACCTAGCATTTTGGGCGAAAACCGCGGTTTTTTGGGTCATTTTAGTGGGGCCGCACAACACCAGAAGGGCTTTTTTCGCCCCCTGTTGCCGGTTGATCGGTGCCAAGTTTGGCCTCCGGCATGGATTCAAGCGCCACAGACAACACTTCATCAATCCACTCTACAGCCTTAATCTCCAACCCTTTTTTAATCCGATCGGGGATGTCTGCCAGGTCTTTTTCATTGTCTTTGGGGATCAATACCGTTTTGATGCCTCCTCGCAGCGCCGCCAACAGCTTTTCTTTGAGGCCGCCGATCGGCAGCACTTTACCCCGCAGCGTAATCTCACCGGTCATGGCCACATCGGCACGCACAGGTATTTGAGTGAGGACTGACACCAGCGCAGTGGTCATGGCCACCCCGGCACTGGGTCCATCTTTAGGCGTTGCGCCCTCGGGCACATGAACGTGCATGTCCCATTTTTGATAAAAATCACTGTCGATGCCCAGCGCTTCAGCGCGTGAGCGGACCACTGACAGGGCTGCTTGCACAGATTCCTGCATCACGCTGCCCAGCTGACCGGTGTGGGTCAACTTCCCCTTGCCAGTCAACGCGGCGGCTTCCACCTGAAGGAGTTCACCGCCCACTTCGGTCCATGCCAGGCCAGTGACGCGGCCCACTTCATTGTCCTGCTCTGCCAGGCCAAACTGGAATCGACGGACACCCAAGTAATCGCCTAGGTTTTTAACCGTAATTTTCTTGGTCTTTGCGGCTTTCAAACTGATCTCTTTGACCACTTTTCGACAGAGCTTAGCAAGCTCGCGCTCAAGACTTCGGACACCCGCTTCACGCGTGTAATAACGCACGATGTCCAACACCGCTGCCTCACTGACTTTAATCTCCTCGTCTTTCAGCCCATTGGCTTTGATCTGCTTTGGCAGCAGGTAGCGCATGGCGATGTTGAGTTTTTCGTCTTCGGTGTAGCCAGGAATGCGGATGATCTCCATCCTATCCAACAAAGGCGCTGGGATGTTCAACGAGTTGGCAGTGGCAATAAACATCACCTCAGACAGATCAAAACCCACTTCCAAGTAGTGGTCGTTGAAACTGTTGTTTTGCTCAGGGTCCAAGACCTCAAGCATCGCTGAGGATGGATCACCCCGAAAGTCCATCGACATTTTGTCAAGCTCGTCTAACATGAACAGCGGATTTCGAGTGCCGACTTTGGACATGTTTTGAACAACGCGACCAGGCATTGAGCCAATGTAAGTCCGTCGGTGACCGCGAATCTCAGCTTCATCTCTGACACCCCCCAAACTCATCCGTACAAATTCCCGGCCGGTGGACTTGGCGATGGATTGACCCAGTGAAGTCTTCCCAACGCCGGGCGGCCCCACGAGACATAAAATTGGGCCTTTCATCTGCTTGACCCGCTGCTGCACGGCGAGATACTCAAGAATTCGCTCTTTAACTCGCTCCAAGCCGTAGTGATCAGCTTCTAGAATGTGCTCTGCCTTACTTAAATCGTTCGACACTTTGGAGCGCTTTTTCCAAGGCAGCATCAGCATCCAATCGAGGTAGTTTCTGACAACGGTGGCCTCAGCCGACATGGGCGACATCATCTTCAGCTTGTTCAGCTCAGATTGCGCTTTCTCCAGCGCCTCTTTGGGCATGCCTGCCTTGGCAATCTTGTTCTCCAGATCGCCCAAATCAGTGCCGGTCTCATCCAAATCGCCCAGCTCTTTTTGGATGGCCTTCATCTGCTCGTTGAGATAGTACTCGCGCTGGCTTTTTTCCATCTGAGTCTTCACCCGACCCCGAATGCGCTTTTCGAGCTTCAACACATCCATCTCAGCTTCAATCAACGCCATCAAGCGCTCAAGCCGCGCTAAGACATTCGGTATCTCCAAAACGCCTTGTTTGTCCTCAATGGAAATGCCCAAGTGCGCAGCAATGGTATCGGCCAATCGGCTGGGGTCCTCGATGCCCGACAGGGTGGTGAGCAGCTCTGGAGGCACTTTCCGGCTGAGCTTCACGTACTGCTCAAAAAGATCCATCACGCTTCGTACCGTGACGTCAACATCCTGCTCGTTTTGGGCGGCTTGTTCTTCAACAGCCTCCCAATGGGCTGTCAAAAAGCCCTCGGGCTCAGCCACATTGCTCAGCTGAATTCTCTCAAGGCCCTCCACCAACACCTTGGTGGTTCCATCCGGGAGTCGCAACATCTGCAAAATGGAAGCGATGGTGCCGACATCATAAAGATCTTGAGCCTCAGGCTCCTCGATTTCAGACTCTCTTTGGGTGACAAGAACAATTTTCTTGTCCCCATTCATTGTCTCTTCAAGGGCCTTCACCGATCGCTCTCGGGCGACAAACAAGGGGATCACCATGTGGGGGAAAACCACCACATCGCGTAAACTCAATACGGGTGTGGGTTGCTGTGTTTGTATATCAGTCATAGATTGGGGATGCTCATGCAGATCGTCTGCACTGTAATGTTGGCCCATTCAGGGCGATTTTCAAGGCCCAAGGGACAAACCACTTTGGCGCAGTGGCTCCGGCCTTGCGTCAGGATCAGGCTTCAGCGCGCTGCGGCGTTGCGCCTTCGTAAATCAAATACGGCGCGCTCTCACCATTGATCACGGCCTCGTCGATCACCACTTTGACCACATCATCCATGGAGGGCAGATCGTACATGCTGTCCAGCAACACGTTCTCAAGAATGGTCCGAAGGCCTCGAGCCCCTGTCTTGCGCTCCATGGCCTTACGGGCAATGGCATGCAGAGCGTCATCGCGAACCTCGAGCTCGCAGTTGTCCAAGTCAAACATGCGGACAAACTGTTTCACCACCGCATTTTTAGGTTCAACCAGAATCCGCACCAAGGCATCCTCATCCAGCTCAGCCAGACTCGCGACCACGGGCAAGCGCCCGACAAACTCAGGAATCAAACCAAACTTGATCAGGTCCTCTGGCTCCACCTCTGCAAACAGTGACGACACATCGGCTTGTTGGGTGCTCTTGACCGGCGCGTTAAACCCAATGCCGGCCGACTCGGAGCGTTGCTGAATCACTTTGTCCAGCCCAGCAAACGCACCGCCAACAATGAACAGGATATTGCCGGTGTTGACCTGCAAGAACTCTTGCTGAGGGTGCTTGCGCCCGCCCTGAGGTGGGACCGAGGCCATGGTGCCCTCAATCAGCTTCAAAAGCGCCTGTTGAACACCCTCTCCGGACACATCACGAGTGATTGAAGGGTTTTCTGCCTTTCTCGATATTTTGTCGATTTCATCGATGTAGACGATGCCGGTCTCCGCTTTTTCGACCTCGTAATCGCACTTTTGCAACAGCTTTTGGATGATGTTTTCAACATCCTCGCCGACGTAGCCTGCCTCAGTGAGTGTTGTGGCATCAGCAATGGTGAAAGGCACATTAAGCATGCGGGCCAGCGTCTCTGCCAACAGCGTCTTGCCCGAGCCAGTCGGACCGATGAGCAGAATGTTGCTTTTAGACAGCTCGACATCATCACCGTCTTTTTTCGACTCGACACGTTTGTAGTGGTTATAGACCGCCACAGACAGGACTTTCTTGGCTGCCTGCTGGCCAATGACGTAATTGTCGAGGAAAGCATGTATTTCGTGCGGTGTCGGCAGCGAGTCGCGGTCAGCCACGCTGAGATCTTGGAGCTCTTCTCGAATGATGTCGTTGCAAAGCTCGACACACTCATCACAAATATAGACGCTTGGCCCGGCGATGAGCTTTCTCACCTCATGCTGGCTCTTTCCACAAAAGGAGCAGTACAGTACCTTGCCTTCGCTTTCGGACTCGCTCATGGTCGCCACACTTGCCTTTTCAAATACGCAATATGGGCCAGTTTACCGAAAAATCGGGCGGTTATGTGGTTTGACGCGCTGCCAATACGTCATCAATCAGACCGTATTCTTTGGCCTGCTCGGCGCCCATGAAGTTGTCTCGATCGGTGTCTTTTTCAATGGTCTCCAGCGGCTGACCGGTGTGTTTTTGCATAATGCGGTTCAACGAGTCTCGCATCTTCAAGATTTCTTTGGCGTGAATGTCGATATCGGACGCCTGACCCTGGAAACCACCCAGTGGTTGATGGATCATCACTCTCGAGTGAGGCAAAGCGTAGCGCTTGTCTTGGGCGCCGGCTGTCAACAGCAACGCACCCATGCTGGCGGCCTGTCCGATGCACATGGTCGACACATCGGGTTTGACAAACTGCATGGTGTCGTAAATCGCCAGCCCAGCCGTGACCACCCCACCGGGAGAGTTGATATAAATGCTGATGTCTTTATCTGGATTTTCGGACTCCAAAAAAAGCAGCTGCGCCACGACGAGATTGGCCATTTGGTCCTCAATCGGGCCAACGATAAAAATCACCCGCTCTTTTAAAAGGCGTGAGTAAATGTCGTAGGCACGCTCACCGCGAGCCGACTGCTCGACCACCATCGGGACCAAATTCAGGGCCTGTTCGTTCATGCAGCCTCCATCAATTCTTTAAATTTCAATTGCTTTTCTGTCACTTGGGCGTGCTCTAAAACCAAATCAAGCACCTGCTCCTCAAGCACAATGTTCTCGATCTGCTCCATGGCTTGTTTGTCTGATCGATACACCTTAATCATTTCTTCTGGCTTTTCGTAGGTCTGCGCAAACTCTTCTAGCTTGGCTTGAACCCGATCTGGGTCAATTTCGACCGAGTTCTGCTTGGCCAGTTCACCCATCAATAACCCCAACCTCAGGCGTTTTTCTGCACCGGCTTTGAACTGATCCACCGGTGGTGGAGGCGGCGGCTCGCCACCGGGCTGCGTCATTTGCTGTTGCAGTTGCGCCTGCATCTGCCGGGCCTCTTGCTCAATGCTCGACTGAGGCAGAGGCAAGTCACCAAACCGCTCCAACAAACCGTTGGTCACCGCATCTTTCACCCGTTGCGTGATGGTGTTGCGCATCTCCCGCTCAAGGTTGCTTTTGACATCAGCACGGAGTTGTTCAACCCCGCCTTCTATGCCAAAGGCCTGGGCGAACTCATCGGTCACCTCTGGCAAATGAGCCTCTTCGACCGCCTTGACTTCAAGCTCGACCGGGACTTTCTTGCCCGCCAGCTTCTCGGTCCGATAGGTGTCTGGGAATTGGATTTTTTTTGATGCAGTATCGCCCGCTTTGGCCCCCTTCAAGATTTTCTCGAGGTCCGGGAAGCTATCCAACTTGCCCAGGATCGGCGCAATCTCATGCTGCCCAGTCTCAGGAACCCGCTCCCCATCGACATCAGCCACATACGACACCCGGACACGATCGCCTTCACTGGCTTTGCGCTCAACCTCCGAAAATTCACCTCGCTGTTCTTGCAGCGTGCGAATCATGTCATCGACATCCGACTCAGTCACTTCACATACCGGCCGCTCGATGGCCAGATCGGAAAACTCCAATGTCGGCACCTCAGGAAACACCTCAAGGTGAGCCACATACTCAAAATGCGCCGCATCGGCCTCAATGTTCGGCTCGATTTTGGTCACACCGGCCACCCGCATCGCTTGCTCGCCAATGGCTTCTTGCAAAGTCGACTGCATGGTCTCATTTAAGACCTCTTCTCGGACCTGTGCCCCGTAGCGTTTGCTAATGACATTCATCGGGACCTTGCCGGGCCGAAACCCTTTTAGGCGAACCTGTTTTTTGAGCTCATTGAGGCGACTCGAAATTTTCGAGTCGATTGTCTCTGAGGGCACTTGAACGGTCATGCGACACTCAAGATCACTCGTTTTTTCAACCGATACCTGCATGATGTGATTCTGCTTTGTTGAGTTTAAGTTGATTGGCGCTGATTGCGTGACTGCGATGTGGCGCAACGCAGAGCGTTACCGAGATTCAAATGGGGTGAGCGACGGGGATTGAACCCGCGACCTCTGGAGCCACAATCCAGTGCTCTACCAACTGAGCTACGCCC
>CAJXNL010000019.1 GCA_913057195.1 uncultured Wenzhouxiangella sp. | reverse complement strand
GTGGCCAAGTTGATGCGCCACAGGGCGTTGACATCGTTGCTGTCGGCAAAATTGCCCCGTGAGTTGACGCTGTAGCCATACGGCTGGGCCCATGCCCCACCTGCAGCCAGGACCAAGGCCATGCCAAAGACCACGCGAGCGCACCACGCCGCGGGGCCCGGCTGCATGCTGGCCGTTATTTGGGGGGCAAGGCGCCTCATTGTCCTACATTGACCTACTTTTAATACACGCTGACTCCAACATCATATCAGATGCCAAGCGCCAGTGACCAGCCAAACAGTGGCCCCACAGACGACATAAACCGGTATGCTGTCGTCCCATGCCAGCCGATGTTGCCCACGCGGAACGCGCCCTCAATCTCCTGCAAACTGTCTTTGGTTACCCCAATTTTAGGGGGCAGCAGGCCCAAATCATTGATGCGGTGGCGCGCGGGTCATCCGCCCTGGCGCTGATGCCCACCGGCGGTGGGAAATCGCTGTGTTACCAGATCCCAGCGTTGATGCGAGACGGGACTGCAGTGGTTGTCTCGCCATTGATCGCCTTGATGCGCGATCAAGTCGAGACGCTCAACCAGTGCGGCGTTCGGGCAGGGATGCTCAGCGCCAGCCAATCGGTCGAGAATCAGCGCGCTGTTGAGGCCGCCCTGGCCGAGGGCAGCCTGGATCTCTTGTACGTGGCGCCCGAACGTCTGGTGCAATCGAGAACCCGCCACTGGCTCGATCAATCGAAGATTGCTCTGTTTGCCATCGACGAAGCGCACTGCGTGTCTCAATGGGGGCATGACTTTCGGCCCGAATACCTGCGACTGGGGGACATTGTCGAGCGATTTCCGACGGTGCCCCGCATTGCCCTAACCGCCACCGCCGATGAGACCACGCGTCACGAGATTATCGAGCGTCTGTTGGGTCCTCAAGCCCAAGTCTTCGTCGACAGTTTTGATCGAACCAACATTCGTTATCGAATCGGGCTCAAGCACAATCCCAAAGCGCAATTGCTCGCATTCATTCAAACCGAACACCCCCATGATGCCGGCATTGTCTACTGCGCCTCCCGAAAGAAAACCGAACAGCTGGCACAGTGGTTACAAAATAAAGGACTGAAGGCCCTGCCCTATCATGCAGGCTTATCTGCCGAAGCCCGGCACGAGCATCAGGCGCGCTTTTTGAATGAGGACGGTCTGATCATGTGTGCCACGATCGCCTTTGGCATGGGCATCGACAAACCCAATGTCCGCTTTGTTGCCCACCTGGACGTTCCGCGAAGCATTGAAGCCTACTATCAAGAAACCGGGCGCGCGGGTCGAGACGGCGCGCCCAGCGACGCCTGGCTCATCTATGGCATCCAAGACATTATCCAAGTCCGCCGTCTGCTCGGGGAGAGTCTTAACAACAACGCGCAAGACCGTTCACGCCTGGAGGCCATGCTGGGATTTTTAGAGCACTGCAACTGTCGTCGGCCCGTCTTGTTGGGCTATTTCAATGAACACCACCCCGGCCACTGTGGTCAGTGTGACAACTGTCTTCATCCCCCCCAAACGTGGGACGCCACTGAACCCGCACGAAAGGCTTTGTCGTGTGTCTTTCGGACGGGTCAACGCTTTGGGGCTGGACACATTGTTGATGTGCTTCGAGGCGTCTCCAACGAACGTGTGCTGCGCTTAGGCCATGACAAGTTGTCGACGTTTGGGATCGGCCTGGAGCTCGATCAGAGCCAGTGGCTGTCCATCATCCGCCAGCTGCTGGCCAAAGGCCACATAGAACCCGTGCCTGAAGGCTCGGGTGGATTGAGGTTGACTGAACAATCGCGCGCCCTGCTTAAAAACGAAACCACCCTGGCGTGTCGCATCGATACCGTCACCCGCGCAAAAAAGCCGCGCCAGCGCGTCACACATCACGAGGACCCTCTGTGGGCGCGGCTCAGACAGTGGCGCTACGAACTCGCGCGCGAGCAGGGCGTTCCCCCTTATGTGATTTTCCACGACAAGACCTTAGAGGCGATCATCGACGCCAGGCCCGACAGCTTAGAACAGCTTGGCCAAGTTCACGGGGTCGGCCGACACAAACTCAAAGCCCATGGCGAGTCGCTTTTGGAAGTCCTGTGGCGCGACTCGGTCAGCCACTAAGCCGCCTGAGATTATCGAACCGTTTGGGCGATCTGCAGCATCGGTGCAAAGAAGATCATTAAAATCACCACGCTCAAGATCACCATCCCGGTGACATGCCACGGCCGGCGACGCCATAACGTCCAGAAAGTCTCCTGCTCACCACGCGCTTTGGTCTCGTCGACCATTTGCCGCGCACGCCGGGCGCGGTCTTTTTGATAGTCATCAAACAGCGCTTGGGCCCGAGCGCAATCGTCGCGGTGCCGAAGCCAAATGCCGCCTGCGCTGATTCCAAAGGGCCCCGCCGGGGTGAGGTAGTGCTCAATCCCATGGTCCTCCAACAGCGCAAGCACCTCTTCGATTTCATCGTCGGGGACGTGGCGAAGGTTTAACAGCAGGCGTTTTTGCATGGCCTGTCGAGTCACCCCTCAGGCTGAATGAGGTCAGGGCCTGATCCAAAGCGCACCGGCGACTGCGCCGCCAGCCACGCCAGCGCCGCGTAGGCGGCGGCGTTTTGTTTCATGTTCGCCGGGTCGATCTTATCGAGCGTGTCATTTTCGGTGTGGTGGTAGTCGAAGTAGTTGCGTCCATCCTGGCGCAAATCCACCGCCGCCATCCCGTACGCGGCCGCCGGTCGAAAGTCGGGACCGCCCCAGGCGTCCCAGCCACCCAACTCAATCCCCAACGGCGCCAATACATCGGCAATCGCACGGATGACGGGCTTGGCCTCATCGGAGACTTTGGCCGTGATTTCATAGATTGGACCCGCACCAAAATCAGACTCTGCACCCACTTGAATGTTGTGGAAGTTGTCTTTATTTTTCTCGGCCCACGCGCGACCCCCCCAAAGCCCGATCTCCTCAGCGGCGAAGAAAATGATTTGGATGGAACGATTGGGTTTTTGGTCCAGTGCCTGAATCAAACGGCCCGCTTCAGTGACAATCCCGATGCCCGCGCCATCGTCTAAGGCGCCCGTGCCCACATCCCAAGAATCCAAGTGTGCGGCAATCGCCACCACCTGCTCGGGGGACTGACTGCCGGTGATCTCAGCGATGACGTTTTGTGAGGTGTAGGCCTCAACAAACTCAGCGTCCACTTCGACATGCATGGACACCGGCTCGCCCAGTGCCATCACTCGCTCGAGCTGATCGGCATCTGGATTTGAAATCGCCACCGCCGGCAATGAGCGAACACCCACATCAAACCGCTGCGTGCCGGTGTGGGCAAACCGATTGGTGGAAGTGCCAATGGAGCGAATCACATAGGCCACCGCCCCTTTTTCGGCCGCGATTCGCGCGCCGAGTGAGCGGGCTCGAACGGCCGGTCCATAACCTGAGCCATCGCGCGCACGCTCCATCCGGTTGCGGATGAAGATAATTTTGCCCTCGACTCGCTCAGCACTGACCGCTTGCAGTGCCTCGTAGTCATCCAACATCACCACCTCGGCCTCAATCCCGCCTTGAGGCGTGGCCGGCGAAAAACCCAATGCCAAAGTCACCAGCTCGCGCTCGACGGGTGCAGTGATGGTGGCTTTCTCTGTATTGCGATGCCACGTGGGGAAAGTCACCGGCTCAGTGAAGACGCGATCAAACCCCGCCTCGTTGAGATACGCCACCGCCCACTCAACCGCTTTGGCATCGGCCGGGCTGCCCGCCAAGCGCGGCCCAATTAAAGTCGTCAGCTCTTCGACCACATCAAAACCGCCATTGCCCTGAAGCGCGCTGTCACGCAGTTGCGCCGCAATCGCCAGATCATCATCACTAAAAATGGGATCAGGCCGCTCGGCCGGCGCGTCAGTCATGGCCACGGCCAAGCTCAGTGTAGCTATCCAAAGGGGTGCTTTCATTGTCCTCATCCTTCATTCAAAGTGGTCTTTTGTTCAATGCTTGACCGGGGCTTGACCATCGGCTCAAAAAATTGCAAGGCTCGGCGATACACCGGGCGTTTGAAGTCAATCACATGCTTGGAGGGATACCAAAAATCCACCCAACGATAGGCATCAAATTCCGGCTCGGGAAGATGATCCAGCATCACGGCATCGTCGTCGGCCAAAAACTCCAGCAAAAACCACACCTGTTTTTGTCCAATGCAGACCGGTTTTTGTTGGGTGCGCTGATACCGCTTCGGTAGACGATAGCGAAGCCAGCCCGGCGTCGAGGCGATGACACGGACGTGGTCCTCGCGCAAGCCGGTCTCTTCGGTCAGCTCCCGATACATCGCTTCAATCGGCGTCTCATCGGTGTTCATGCCACCTTGCGGGAACTGCCATCCGCTTTGGCCCGAACGCCGCGCCCAAAACACACGACCATCGTGTCTGGTCAAAACGATGCCCACGTTCGGCCGGAATCCATCAGGATCAATCATGTTGTCCAGTTGATCGGCGCGCTATCATAGATGGCCCGATCTTAAAAATGAGCTTAACTTCCATGTTAATCAATTTTGTTCCACGCCGCCAGATGCCCCAATGAACAAGCGATTGGCGCTGGTGGGCGCAGCGTTGCTGGCCTTGCTGCCTGGCTCACTGCTGTTGGCCATGAGCGTGGGCTCAACCGGGTGGCTGTGGCCATGGGCTGCCGATGGGTCCACGCAGGCTCTGGTTTGGGAGCTGCGTTTGCCGCGGGCCACCGCCGCCTGGGTGACCGGCGCACTGTTGGCCGTGGCGGGGTGCTTGATGCAGGTCTTATTAAGAAACCCCCTGGCCGATCCCTACGTGTTGGGCTTATCGGGGGGCGCGTCGGTGTTTGCTTTGCTGGGCTTGAGCACCGCATCGTGGTTGGGCCTGCCCGCTGTGCCCGTGCCCGTGCTCGCCTTTATGGGGGCTTTGGTGAGCACCCTGATCGTTTTTGTGTTGGCACGCGGCAAGGGGCCGTGGTCAACCACGCGGGTGTTGTTAACAGGCGTGGTGGTGGCCGCAGGTTGGGGAGCGATCATCTCACTGCTGTTGGCCCTGGGCTCGGATGCCAGCCTTCGGAGCATGCTGTTTTGGATGATGGGGGATTTAAGTTATGCCCGCCTGCCCTTGGCGTGGTTGGTGCCGGTGTTTTTAGGCCTGGGGGTGTTGTGGTTTCGGGCCAGAACGCTCAACGTGATGAGCCAAGGCCAGCTGCAGGCCGCGCTGCTGGGTGAAGCCGTTCAGTTTCGGTTCTGGGAGGTGTATCTCTTGGCGTCTTTGCTGACTGGACTGGCGGTTTCATTGGCCGGCGCCATCGGCTTTGTGGGGCTGATCGTGCCCCACCTCATGCGCCTGGTGATCGGCGCCGATCACCGGGTGTTGTTGCCGGCTTCGGCTTGCTTTGGAGGCGCGTTTTTGGTCGTGGCCGACACCATCGCACGCACGGCCCTGGCCCCTCGTCAGTTGCCCGTGGGGGTGTTGACCGCGCTGATTGGAGTCCCGCTTTTTTTGCTGTTGCTGAACAAAGCCACCCGGGTGCGCGGATGACGCCCGCCCCCATGAACACCACCGCTTTGTTGGAAGCGCGCGCACTGACTGTGGACATAGGGCCCGTGCGGGTGGTCCGCGATCTGAACATCACCATTCACCCAAGCCACTTTTGGGGCGTGTTGGGCCCCAATGGCATAGGAAAAACCACGCTTTTAAAAACGCTTGCGGGTGTCCATCCCGCCACCGAGGGCGAGATTGTCCTTGAGGATCAATCCATCCACGGACAATCCAGACGTGAGATCGCCACACGCTTAGGCATGCTGACCCAACAAACCCAATATGCGTTCGAGGCCACCTGTCACCAAACCGTCTTGGTCGGCCGCCATCCTCACCTTAAACCTTGGATGCGTGAGCGCAGACAAGACCACCAGCTCGCCGATGACGCGCTGGCCTCGCTGGGCTTGGCGCACTTGGCGCAGCGCTCATGCATGGACCTGTCGGGCGGCGAGTCTCGGCGCTTGGCCATGGCCGCGGTGCTGGCGCAAGACCCGGCGGTGTTTGTTCTGGATGAGCCGACCAATCACCTCGACCCCGCCAACCAAGTCAGCTTACTCAACGTGGTCGGTCAACACATTCACGCCCAGGGCAAAGCCGGAATCATGGCCTTGCATGAGGTGAATCTAGCCACCTGTTATTGCACGCATTGTTTGATGTTGTTCGGAGATGGGGCCTGGCTGGCCGGGCCAACCGAAACCCTGCTGACCACGGCCAATCTCTCTCGACTGTATGGCTGCCCCATGCGATTGGTCGATGACGGCGAGCAAAAAGTCTTTGCCGTGGCCGGTTGACGGCGCAATCACCCCTCTTGAATGGTCACCTCTTGACCCGGCCGCAGACGCTCGTTGCCACGGACCACCACGCGATCACCCGCCTGAATGGGTCCTTTGACTTCAATCCAGTCGCCTTGGCCGATGCCTGTGGTGACATTGATGCGACGCGCGGTGTTGTCTTCACCGATCACAAAAATGGACACGCCATCGCCTCGAAGCACCAGCGCATCGCGTGGCACCGCCAACACCTCACGAAAGTCTGCAGTGGGGAGTGTGACCCGAACGGTTTGACCCACCGCCAGTGCGCTGTCCATGTTCAGTCTCAGCTCAAACACGTGGCTGTCCTCGCCGCCGACACTGTACACGCGCCGCACCGGGGCATCGATGATGCGCTCACCGGCGGTGACGGCCAGCGTATCGCCCGGCTGAACATAGCGGTAGTAGTTCAGCGGCGCGCGCGCGACCACCTCTAGATCGCGAGGATTGTACAAACGAACCACGCGCTCACCCACCCCCACGCGCTCGCCGGCTTGAGCCACCCGCTCCACCACCAGGCCTGGGAACGGTGCTTTGATTGAGGTGCGTTCAAGCTCCGTGGCCACCTGTGCCAACCGCGCATTCGCCACATCCAGATTGCTTTTGGCCACGTCTCGGTCTGCGCGTGTTTGATCAATTTGGCTGGCCGCGGCCAAATTGGTCTCGGCCAAGCGCTCAAAGCGTGCCAGTTCCGCTTCCAAAAACTGAAGCTCTGCCTCGACGCGAGCAATCTCGGCACGCAGCTCTTGTGCTCTCAAACGCAAAGTCTGATCGTCCACGCGCGCGATCACATCACCTTGGTCCACCCGCTGACCCGGCTCGGCCACCGCCAGCAAGCGACCAGCGACCTCGGCCGACAAATACGCGTCGGCACGTGAGACGACGGTCCCTGCCACTTGCATGGTCGGGGCCATGGTGGCGGTCTTGGCGGTGTCCAACACCACCGGCGAGTTGCCTCCCCACTGGGCCCAACCTTCGCTGGACAGCCCAAACACCACAACCCCAATGGCGATGCCCATTGCTGTTCTCATTCCCATATCCTTTATTGTCATTCGTGTCTCAGCCACAGGCGCATGGGGCACTAAGCCGGCACCACATCGCTGGCCGTTTGGGTGAGTTTGTCCTCGTTCATCCGCAAAAGGCTCGGCAATAAAATCAGCGTAAACAGTGCGCTGACGGTCAGACCACCCACGATCACCGCTGCCAGCCCGCGGTAGAGCTCAGTGCCCGCCCCCGGAAGGAGCAACAGCGGCAGCATTCCAAACAAACTGGTGGTGGTGCTCATCAAGATCGGACGCAAGCGCAGGCGCACCGCCGAGGCCACCGCGGCTTTTCGATCCAAACCCTCACGCTCACCGTCGCGCGCTCGATACACCAGCAAAATGGCGTTGTTGACCACCAGCCCCAACAAAATCACAAACCCAATCATGGTCAGCATGTCCATGGCCTGACCACTTAAAAGGCCCACCAACCGGAGTGCCACCACCCCACCAACGGTGGCCATCGGAATGGTGAGCAACACCAGCAACGAGTCTTTAAACGATCGAAACAGCGCTGAGATCAACAGATACAAAATCACAATCGCCAGCACAAAACTGCCCGCCAAGTTGGCCAACGTCTCACCCAGCGCCTCGGCCGTGCCTCGATAAGTCACCACGCCATCGGGTGGCAAGGCGGCCCGAATGGCGGGTTCGACTTCGGTTTGCAGCAGCTCCAGCGCGGTCTCCATGGGCATCCCCGATGGGGGGGTCACCTGCAATGAGAGGGTCCGACGCCGATCCACTCGGCGAATCTGGTTCGGGCCAGCGGTGCGCTCCAAACGGGCCACCTCGCCCAAAGTGGCGATCTCACCTGACGGCGTCGCCAAGGGGATGGACATCAATTCTTCAGGGGTGAGCCACGCCTCACCACGCAAAATCACATCCAAGCGGCGATCGCCATCAAAATAGTCCCCTAAAAATGCGCCATTGCCCAACGCCCGGATCAGGGTGGCCACATCCGACCGCGTCCACCCCAGCTCTGCGATGCGCCGATCGTCGGGCACCAAACGAAGCTCAGGCTCAGCCAACTCCAACCCTGGCTGCGGGCGAATGTTGGCATCAGGCATCAGCTCATTGATGCGAGCAAAGCCCAGCTGACCGGCCTGCAAAAGATCGGCGAAATTCCCGGCTTGCAAGTCCACCGAAATATTGCGACTGCCACGCCCACCAAAAATCGCCGAGCGGTTGGCACCGCCAAAGGTGTCGGGAAATCCGGTCAGGATCTCGGTGTTGATGATGGTCAGCAGCTCATCCACCTCGTCGGGGTTTTGGGCGCGCACCCCAAAAAACGCACCGCTGCCAAAAAAGCCCAAGAAATTGTTTCTAATCTGGGGCTGTTTCTCGCCACTCAGGTAGGGCCGGATGCGCTCGTTGATGACATCCACCAGCTCAGCCTCTGCGGTATCGGGCCCCATGCCTGAGGGGGTTTGGATGTACCCAAAAACAAAGTTGCGTTTGCCTTCTGGCAGATAATCCGCCGGCGGAATGAGCAGCGCGCCCATCACAATCGGCACCACGGTCAGTCCAATAATCCACCGCCACCGCTGTGTCGGCGTGTCGGTCAGGCGCATGATCCGATCGCTGATCGTTTGCCACCAGCCCTCGTGGCGATCGGCCAAATTGGCCTCACCCAGGAGACGATAGCTGGCGGTGGGGAGCACCACAATCGCCACCAGCAGCGAACAAATGATCGCCGCTGAAATCACCACCGCCAAATCGGCAAACAGCTGGCCGGCCTCATCTTGCAAAAAGATCACCGGCAAGAAAATGGCCACGGTCGTGGCGGTGGACGCCAACAGCGCCCCCCAGACCTGTCCCGTTCCGCGATCAGAGGCCTCCATCGGCGCACGACCCATCTCGCGTTGCCTGACAATGTTCTCCAGCACGACAATCGCGGCATCGAGGACCATTCCGGTGGCAAACGCCAGGCCCGCCAGCGAGATCACATTCAGCGTTCGCCCCGCCCCGTCGAGGACCAGAAACGAAAAACACAGGCACAGCGGGATGGCCAAAGCGACCATCAAAGTCGCGCGCAAGCGCCTGAAAAACCACCACAGCACCAAAATTGCCAAGCCCATGCCCACAATCAAGTTGGTGGCGACCATGGCAATCGACTGGCGGATGTAAATGGTGTCGTCTGAGACTTGGGTGATGGACAGCCCCGCGGGCGTGAGATGACTGCGCTCCAACGATTGGATCGTTGCTTTCAGGTTGCCCATCACCTCCAAGACGTTGACGCCCGGCTCTGCGACCACGTTCATGGCGATCGATGGACCGCCGTTTTGAGTCATCACGCCAGACTTATCGCGCATGGTTCGCTCGACGGTGGCCACGTCTCCCAAAAAGACCGGGCGACCCTCGCGCCACTCCAAGACCAGGTTTTCGAGATCTTCGATGGCGTATTGCCCGGCAAAGCGAAGCGTGTATTGACGCCGCCCCACTTCCTGGAAGCCGCCCGACACGTCCGCGTTTTGGCCCAAAGCCTGACCCACTCGGGTCAGGTCCACGCCAATCGCCGCGGCTTGATACGGATCAAATGTGATTCTGACCTCAAACGGCCGGCCCCCTCGCGGATTGGCCGAAGACACCCCCTCGATGCGCTCCAAGCGCTCACGGATGACCTCATCAACAAAATCTTGGTATTCGATGATCGGCCGATCATTGT
Organism: uncultured Wenzhouxiangella sp.; assembly: GCA_913057195.1. Lineage (GTDB taxonomy): Bacteria > Pseudomonadota > Gammaproteobacteria > Xanthomonadales > Wenzhouxiangellaceae > Wenzhouxiangella. The sequence goes on along the minus strand of CAJXNL010000019.1, from coordinate 29,808 downwards.
TTGGCAAGGGCCGAATCGCAAACCAGGCCACGGTGTCGCCGAACTGATCTGACCCCACCCGCACCGTTGGCTCGTTGGCATCGGCTGGGTAGCGCGGGACCTGGTTCAAGCGGTTGATGACCTCGATCAATGAGCGGTTGAGGTCTGAGCCGACATCAAATTCTAAATTGATTGAGCCTTGCCCTTGGCTCGCGGTGGCGGTCATGCGAAGCAGCCCTGGGACATCTCGCAGCTGATTTTCTTGGGGCTCTAGAATCTCAGACTCGACCTCTGAAGGTGCCGCGGCCCGCCAGCCGGTGGAAATTGAAATGGTGGGGCGCTCAATGTCGGGGGTGAGTTGAATGGGCAACCGTGCCAGACTCAGCAAGCCAAAAATCACCAGCAATAGACAGCCCACCGCGACCGCCACAGGGTTGCTCAGTCCCAATCGAGTTAAAGGCATGCGTCCAGGTTCTCCCAAAAAGGTGATCTAGCCTACCACCATCGAAGTCGAGGATCAGACAATGAACAGTGGGACATGCGCACCCATGAATGGTTCAAGCATCCTCGCTCATTGAGACTTTGTTTGGCCTTGTTCGATGCAGGCCAGACGGGCTTTTCGGATCGCAGCGGCCATGTCCGGCCCGCTGAGCCCCTTCGCGGCCAATGCATGGGCATCAATGTGAGCCATGGCATCGACAACCCGCCGCAGAAAGGCCACATCCTCGTCCACGTCGCCCCCTGGATGGGCCAAACTCGCCCACGCTTGAGCGAGGGCATTCAACGGCGTGAGGCGATCAGGCTGGCGAAGCACATCCAGGGTCTGCAAAAACGCCAACACATCCTCGGCGGCCTGGGCACGAACCCCCCAAAGGGTCTCAAGGTGGCGTTGAGCCCACACCGCCCAGTGACGACAGCGGTTGGGCACTTTCAGCCGTTCCAGGCTTTGCTGGACCGCATCATCGCCCATGGCCATGCACACCAATGCAAACCTCACCTCAAGCGGGGCGTGTTGCTGGGCGGCTTTGTCCAGCGCACCAAGTGCGTCACGATAAGCGTCACTGTCTACAGTGTGCGCCAGTTCAGGCCAGATCTTGGGCAAGGCGTGCATGTCCCAAAGCGCCAAAATGACACCGGAGGGCTGGTCGTACATCAGTGCTTGGCTGAGTTCAGCCCACACCCTCTCGGGCACAAGCGCATCGAGCTCACCCGAGCGGGCCATGGCGTGGCACAGCGCCAAGGTTGACTCAGCGATCTCAAAGGTGGGAAAGCGCGTGGCAAATCGCGCCAGCCGCAAGACCCGAACCGGGTCCTCAACAAAGGCCTCGCTGACATGACGAAGCCGCCCTTGTGCAAGATCCAGCCGACCATTGAATGGATCCACAAGCTGCCCGTCGGCATCGATGGCCATGGCATTGATGGTCAAGTCACGGCGCGCCAAATCCTCTTCCAGCGTCACCTCCGCACTGGCATTGAATCGAAACCCCCGATAGCCGGGTGCGGTCTTACGCTCGGTGCGCGCCAGCGCGTACTCCTCATGAGTGAACGGATGCAAAAACACCGGAAAGTCTTTGCCCACCGGCCGAAACCCGCGCGCAATCATGGTCTCTGGATCGGCCCCCACGACCACGTAATCGCGATCACTGACCGGCAGGTTAAGTAAGGCATCGCGCACCGAACCGCCCACCTGATAGACCGTTAAGCCGTCGGTGGGCGATGACCCTTCTGTGGTGCGCGCAGATGACATCACCTCACCATTGTAGCCGGCTTAGGGAACGGCGCAGGCAAACCCAGTGGGCGCGGGCGCAGGCGTTTGCACAATATGCTCAGCAAGCACCTGCGGTGACCGACCCAATTGCCACTCGTAGATGGTGGCAAAGGCCAAGACCCTCGGCACATAGTCGCGCGTCTCATAAAAAGGCAGTGTCTCAACCCAGACATCGGCTGGCATGTCATCGGGCACGTGCCCCCTTTGCAACCAACGCCGCACCGCATTTTCTCCAGCGTTATACGCCGCGGCCACGTGCGCCCAGTTGTGACCAAAATCTGATTGCAACTTCGCCAGGTGCGCCGCGCCCAAGGCGACGTTGGTCTTGGGATCGTACAGACTGTCCACGCCTGCCCATGGAAGGCCTTCACGACGCGCGACTGCGCGTGCCGTTTGTGGCATCAGTTGCAACAACCCGCGCGCGCCCACCGGCGAGCGGGCGTCGGGTTGTAATGCCGACTCGGCTCGCATTAACCCATACACCAGCGCCGGGTCGAGCTGGTGCTGTTCGCTGAACGCTTCGATGGCCTGGCGGTGGTCCAAAGGAAACCGCTGGGCGTAAGCGCGCATCATCCCCGCGTTGGCCAACGTGGTCACCGCCCGGTCATGCCAACCCAGCGCGCTGGCGATCAACGCGGCCTGATAGAGGGTGCGGTCTGAGTGTTTGGACAGCCAACGCTGCCAGGTCCAACGCGCATCGTTCAAGCGACCGACCTGGAAAAGTGCGGCGGCGCGCACCAGCTCAGGATCGTCCAACAACTCGGCTTGAACCTCAGGATCGGGGCGAAGGGTCTCGGGGCACAGCGACAGCGGTTGGTGGAGTTTTTTGGCGGACAAAAACCCGTAGTAGGTGGCCCGCGTTGACACCGACCCATAAGCCAACACCGCATCGGGCCGACCGAGTTCGGCCAAGGCCCTGCCCCGCCAATACCGCCAGCGGTCATCGATTTGGTCGCGGGCGGGCATTTGTTGAATGCTCTCAAGCACCATCTCCCACCGCCCGTGCGCCATCGCCACCCGCGCCCGCCACGCCCAGATTTGGGGGTCTTTGTTGGCCTTGGGCAGTTGATCAATCTGCTCGATCGCACCCTCATCAAGGGCAACCGCCTGAAACAAAGCCACCTCCCGCTCAATCTTGCCGGCGGCAGACGCCGACCACTGAAACCGCCGTTCCAGATTTGCCCAATGCCCCGCCGCGCGCGACCAATCGCGACGCGCCAATTGAATCAACCCCCACTGAATCAATGTCCGGGCTTGAGAAGAATCGGGCCACTGCCGGGCCTCCGCCAAGCCCCGGTGGGGCGAGCGCTGCATGATCAGCCAGCGATCGGCCCACACCCGCCACGGCGCACTCAGATAGCGCTTTAAATAGCCGGCCAAACTGCGCTCACCGCGTTGGGTCGCCATCAAAAATCGCGACCACGCCACCGACTCGGTGGGCATGCCCTGCCGGCGCCACCAAGCAAAAGCCGGATCGCATGCGTCATGTTGTGAGCGTGGCACCAGCCACAGTGATTCAATCTCATCGATCAAGGCCGCGTGCTCACCCTGCCCGCTCGGCGGCGGCGTTTGAACGCGGTGACTGGCCAACGCACAGCGAAGCGGGGTGTCTTCGGTCGATTGACCGGTGTGTTCCAGGTGGCTTACAACCGTGGCGATGTCGCCACGCTCGGCCAGATGTCGCAGCCATGTGCGCTCCAAGCGGTCGGCAAAAGACCAATCGCGGTGGGTGGCCAAAAAACGAGTCATGGTCCCAGCATCAACCGTCTCCACCGACTGGCGCAGCTGTTCAAACCGCAAATAAGCAAGCAGCGGCGTGTCCGGGGCCTGAGCTTTGAGTCTGTCGATCGCCGCCGCCAGACCGGCGCGATCGCCCACCGACGCCGCGGCCCATCCCGCCTTAAAAATGCGTTCGGTTTGAGGGTCCAACGCCAAGGCCGATTGGACCGCTTCGTCTTGGGCTTGCACCCCACCCGCGGCCAGTGCACAGGCCAACATCAAGGCCAGCACGCCCCCGCTGAGGTGGCTCACGCTTGCCTTCACTGCGCTGAATGCGACACTATGCTCATATGTTCAGTCTAACCATGTTGCTGGTCGGGGTGGGGCTTTCGGCCGGTGTGCTGGCGGGCCTGTTTGGAATCGGTGGCGGGCTGATCATTGTCCCAGCAGTGACGTTTGTGTTGCTTGGACAAGGCGTGCCCGCACAGACCGCGCTGCCCACCGCAATCGCCACATCGCTTGGATCGATGTTGCTGACATCGGCGCGGGCGGTTTGGTCACATCATCAGCGAATCGGTTTCGACAGCGCCAGCGTCAGCCGACTTGCGCCTGGGATGTTGGTGGGCGCGGCGGTTGGGGTGTGGCTCACCAACCACCTGCCCATCATTTGGGTCAGTGCGACGTTCGCCGGTTTGGTCACGGTGGTGGGCCTTCGCTTGGCGCTGGCGCATTCAGTGACCCCCACCGCGCGCTCGGCGCGCCCGCGCGGTGCCGCCTGGGCCACGCCTTTGATCGGCTCGGCCTCTGCCATGGTGGGCATCGGAGGCGGATCGCTGTTGGTGCCCTACCTGATGTGGAATGGTTATCAAAGCGTGCAAGCCGTTGCGCTGGCCTCGGCGATGGGCTGGCTGCTGGCCCTGATGGGGGTGGTGATGTTTGCCGTGATCGAGCCGGCCGCGTTGCAAGCCGGGCCGATTGTTGGGGTGGGCGTCGCCGGCGCCCTCAGCGCCCCCTTTGGCGTGGCCCTGGCCCACCGTTTGTCATCGACCCGACTTCGACGTCTTTTCGGCCTGGTGCTGCTTGTGGTGGCCTTCGGTATGCTCTGGCAAATCCACACGCCCCCCTAACCGCACCGTCATGGTCAGCGGTCGATGATCTGAGTAGGTCACCGGCAGCACATCCAAGTCGCAAATGTCCATGCCCGGCGAGATCAAGATGTGATCGATCGCGCGCTGTGGATCCCAAGCGGGATACGTCAACAGATGGTCATTGGGCATCACCAAGCCCGCGCTGTCACAAAACGTCTGGATCTCCCAAGCGCTCGGGCTGGCATTGAGATCGCCCATGACCACGACGTTGGGAAAGGCACGCACCAGCCCGGCGATGTAGTCAAGCTGTTGGATGCGGGCGCGGCGTCCCAGCGCCAAGTGCAACACCACCAAATAAAGCGCATGCTCGCCTTCACCAAACCGCACCACCAGCGCACCGCGCCCGGGGATGGCCCCCGGCAGCCGGTGCTCTTCAACTTCACTGGGCCGGATGCGGCTCAAAAACCCAATGCCGGCGTGCGCAATCACGCCCAGCTTTCGGTTGCCTTGGTAGTTCCAAAATGGAAAGTTGGCGTGGGTGGCCATGTACTTGGCCTGGTTAAGAAACCCCGATCGCAAGGAGCCACAGTCGACCTCTTGAAGCGCGACAATGTCATAGTCGGCCGCCAGCTCAGCGATGGCATCTAAGTTGGCGACGCGCTCGTTGTGGGGCAGCACCTGCCGCCAGCTGCGAGTGAGGTATTGATGATACTTGCCTGTTGTGGTGCCGGCTTGGATGTTGTAGCTCAGCAGCCGAAGCTGGCGCCTGGAGCCGGTCACGGCGCCGACGTGTCTCCTGACGCCGTCAAACCCATGGCCTCAGCCTCACGCGCCACCAGCTCATCCACCGCACGCATCATCGCCTGATAAGAATCAAACGCGCGCAGCTTCATCCGATACTTGCCTTGAATAATCACACTCGGCGTGCCGCGAATGCCAAAGCGGCGCACTTCGGTCCGGTTGCGCCCCATCTGCGACTCGACCGCAAATGACTCAGACATCTCCACAAACTCATCCGCATCCACGCCAAACGGCTCATAGAGTTGGCCAATGTCTTCCATGCTGGTGATGCGCTGGCGCTCGTCGTGCAGGGCTTTAAATGTTTTTTCATGGGCCTCGGGGCCAAGATCCATGGCCTTGGCCGTGTAGTAGGCGCGTGCAAAAGGCGCCCAGCTGGGGCGCAGGGCCACGGGAAGTTTTCGAACCTCAACGTAGTCAGGCGCCTGGTCTGCCCATGCGGTGATCACCGGCAAGAAGTTCCGACACGCCGGACACGGGTAGGCAAATGCTTCGGTGACAACGACTTTGTCATCGGGCATATTCGCCGATGCTTCAATGACATCGTAGTGCTGGCCCTCTTGATAAGGCTGCGCCATCAACTTTGATGAGGCGATGGTTGTCATGCACGCCAACACAACCACGTGGATCAAAAACGTCTGAAGTCGGGTCATGGTTTGTCCTTTTTGTCCTGGGTCACATTTGTCCTGGGTCACAAAAAAAGCGATGAGCAGATGCTAGCAGATCGCCATCAATGCATTATTCAGCATTGGTGAACCTGGCCAAGTGAAGCCCTTCAATGTAAGAGCTCACCGCTTCGATTTCTTCATCGGTCAGCTGCGCGGCGACGGCCACCATGATGTTGCTGTAGGGGTCATCTGCGCCATTGTTTTCACCACTGCGGTAGCGCCGCAAGCGATCGGCGGTGTAGTCGGCGTGCTGGCCGCTGAGGCTTGGATAATGCGCCCCAGGAATGCCGCGGCCCGAGGGGCCATGGCAGGCGGCGCATGAGGGCACGCCTGAGTCCATGTTGCCCGCGGTATAGATGTCTTCACCCAACTCAACCAAAGCCTCATCGGCCACGCCGGGCTGAATGGCCTGCTGTTCGTAGTAGGCGGCGATATCGGCAATGTCTTGATCGCTTAGGTTCATCACCATGGGATACATGGTCGGAACGTTGCGCTTTTGATCGCGCACCATGCGCGTTTGCCTGGCCGCATAATCGGCATGCTGGCCGGCAATCTTGGGCCACTCGGAGACGCTTGAGTTGCCATCTTGACCATGACAGGCACCGCATGTGGCTGCCTTGGCTTGACCGGCTTCCGGATCTCCCACCAGCGATTGCCCCAGCGCGGGACTCGCGACAGTCGCGATCAGAACAGTCAAAACAGTGGCCATTGCCCATCGAATCATTGTGCGGATACTCCTGCATGCATGGTCTGACCTGATATTATCGCTTTTTTATGCCAGCCGTTGGGCCGTTTTTGAGGGATTCCCATGACCCCACCCCCATCCTCGCCGTCTTCATCATCTCCAGCGGCCGCGGCCAAGCTGCTCCGCCAGGCTCGGTATATCGACAGCATCCACCACCCCAGCCAGCTGCCTCCCGATGGCGGCATCGAGGTGGCGGTGGCCGGACGCTCAAACGCCGGCAAGTCCAGTCTTATCAATCGCCTGTGCGACCAAAAATCTTTGGCTCGAACCAGCAAAACCCCCGGGCGCACCCGCCAACTGGTGTTTTTTGAGCTCGACCCAATGCGCAAATTGGTCGACTTGCCCGGGTATGGCTACGCGAAGGTCAGCGGCGATCTGAAAGCCCACTGGCAAGGCCTGATTCAAGGCTATCTTGATCAGCGTCAAGCCCTCCAAGGCCTGGTGGTGGTGATGGACATCAGACACCCTCTTAAAGACACCGATATTCAATTGATCGAATGGGCCGGTCAGCGTGGCCTGTCTCAGCATTTGGTGCTGACCAAAGCCGACAAGCTCTCACGAAGTCAATGGATGCGGGCTGTGGATAAAGTGCGCGGTAAAATCCACCCCCAAGTCGGCCTGCAGGCCTTCTCAGCCACATCTGGCTTAGGGATCGATGAGCTGCTTGCCGCGTTTGACCGCTGGTATCAACCACACATGAATCTAACCGCCCCTTGATGCACATCGGACCGCACACGCTGTCATCCAACTTGGGCCTGGCGCCCATGGCGGGGGTCACTGACAAACCCTTTCGGCTGTTATGCAAAGCCATGGGCGCAGGACTGGCCACCTCGGAAATGACCAGTGCCGATCCCAAGCTTTGGCACACCGCCAAATCTCAACATCGCATGGACCACCGGGGTGAACCCGGCATCATCTCAGTGCAAATTGCAGGCACGGAACCTGAGCAGCTGGCGCACGCCGCGCAGTTCAACGTGTCACACGGCGCCGACATCATCGACATCAACATGGGCTGTCCGGCCAAGAAAGTGTGCCGGGCCTGGGCGGGATCGGCGCTGATGCAAGACGAACCGCGCGTCGAGGCGATCTTGAAGGCGGTGGTGACGGCGGTGGACGTGCCGGTGACGCTCAAAATCCGAACCGGTTGGGCCCAAAACCATAAAAACGCCCCCACCATTGCGCGGATGGCCGAAGACTGCGGGATCCAGGCGCTTGCCATTCACGGCCGGACCCGGGACCAAAAGTACCAAGGCGTGGCGGAGTACGACACCATCGCCAAAATCAAAGCCAGCATCGATCTTCCGGTGTGGGCCAACGGCGACATCGACAGCGCACAAAAGGCCCGCGCCGTGCTGGATTACACAGGCGCTGACGGCGTGTTGATTGGGCGAGCGGCGCAAGGCAGGCCGTGGGTGTTTGAGCAAATCAAACACTTCCTAGCCACCGGTGAGCACTTGCCTGAGCCGCCGCCTGAGACCGTGGGGGAAATATTGCTGGGTCACTTGCGTGCGCTGTATGCGTTTTATGGACCCCACCGAGGGGTTCGTGTGGCCCGCAAACACCTGGGGTGGTATGCCAAAGACCGCCCGGAAAATCGACCGTTTCTGGCGGTGGTCAATCAGGCCAGCGACGCCCAGACACAAATGAGGTTGACAAAGAACTACTTTGCATCGTTAACGCCTCAACGGGCCGTGTCATAATCAACAACGCATGTTGACATCCAATCCCATCAAAGTGGCGCTGTGCTGGCTGATGCTGTGCTGCATCAGTGGCGGGTCCCCCACCGCCGCCGCCCAGTCGTTGGATGCCATCGAAGATGCAAAGGGACAGGCGCTCATCGAAACATTCGACGCCATCTATACCGAAGACCTTGATCGTGCTCGGCAAACCCTTGATTCTGCCCGACAGCGCGCGCTAACCACAGGCGATGTGCCGCTGCTTTTGGCCTATCTTGACCGGGTGCTGACGCATTTTCGGTACGCAGGCGATCTTGAGTCCATCATCGACGACCTGGAAGCGTTTGAAGCCGCGCAGCAGGATCAATTGACCCCCGCTCAGGCCCTGTTTTTGGAGCTGGGCATCATCGCCTTGCAGATCCAAGCGCAGAACGATTTGATGCGCGCCGAGACCCGGCTGTTGGCGCTGACGGCCGACCCCGCCGGCCGAGCGTTTGAGGCGACCATCCAACGCACTTTGGGCGATCTGTATCAGACCTTGGGCCAATACCCGCGTGCCATTGAGTACTACACCAACGCGCTGCGCTTAGACCGAAGCCCCACGTTTCGGGCCAATGTCTATAACAACCTGGGCAACACCACAAGCTATCTTGAAGATTGGGAACAGTCCAGCGCGCACTACCTTGAGGCCATTGAGCTTTACGATAGGCTCAATCAGCGCACCGATGTGCTGCTGGTTCAAGCCAACCTGGGGGCGACCTATCGCGCCGCTGGCCAGCTCGAGGAGGCATTGGCGGTCTATCGCGCTGGGCTGGCGTCATTGCAGCCGACCGACTCGCCCGACTTAGAAGCTCAGTTTCAAATGAACCTGGGCAATTTGTATATCGACTTGAATCAAATCGATGCGGGGTTGGCCGCGCTGAACCGGTCTTTGACGGTGTGCAGCGATGAGGGGTTTGACTATTGTGTCATGCTCAACCATCTCAACATCGGCCATGCACACTACGTGGCCGGTGATTTTGCCCAAGCCCTTCGGTTTTACGACATGACCGCCGCGGACCTTGAGTCAATCGATGATCCCTATATTGAAAGGCAGTTGATGGACAACTACGCCGACCTCTACCGAGATCAAGGGAATTATCAATTGGCCCTGACCTATTCAGATCGATACCAAGCCCTCGATCGTCAGCTGATCAGCGCTGAGGCCAAAGCCTCGGCTGAAGAAATTCAAACCCGCTATGAAACCGAGCTCAAAGACGCCGAGCTGGCGATCCAGGCCGAGCAAATTGAGCGTCAGCGGGCACAAATCCAATTTGGGGTGGTGTTGACCATCGGTGTGGTGAGCCTGTTGGCGGTGGCGGTGTTCTTTTTAAGCTTTAGGGCCCGCACATTGCAAAGCCTGTATGAGCGAAACCAAGACCTGCTCAGACAAAACGAGGTCAACCAACGCCTCACCCATCGCCACCCTCAACCCAGCACTCAGCCCGATCAAGAGTCATCGAGCAAAGACGGCGCAACACCGAGTTTAGAAAAAGTGTTTGAACGAATCACCGATGCCTTGCAGCAAGATACGATTTATCGAGACGCCAATCTGTCGCTGGGTGATCTCGCCGCCCACGTGGCCAGCAACAGCACTTATGTCTCCAATGCAATCTCTCAGTTTGCCAACACCAACTTCAATAACTTGGTCAACTACTACCGCATCATGGATGCGCGACGCCAGCTGAACCAGCCCAGCCCCCCTTCGATTGCTCAGCTGGCCGCGGCGTGCGGGTTCAACTCCAAAGCCTCGTTTTATCGGGCATTTTCTAAGTATGTTGGCATGTCTCCCTCGCAATACTTGGATCGTTTGAAGGCCAACCAAGCCAACACCGCCTCCTCCTGAGTCAGCGGCATCTGACCGATGCCTCACCTGTCGGCTTTGTCGACATGCCTGTCGGGTTTTGCCGTGGTCAAACCGGTGGTTTTCTATCAGACTGATATTGAATCGCTATGAAGGGAGGGGGATGGCAGGTGAAGTGATGACCTGCAACCGGCAAAGCCCACCAACGTCAGCGTGTGGTGGGCTTTCTTTTTTTAAATCTCTCGAGACAAGTTATTCGGCATGCGCACCCAACGCGGCTTTTAATGGGCCCAGCCACGGCTCGAAATGCCGCCACTGCGCCACACCGGCTTTGTAGATGGGCTGTCGGACCTGCTCTGCGCTGGCGGTTCGCACCGATCGCCGGGTCTGGTGGAACTCAACGCACTGGGGCTCAAACGCCAGGCCCAAGAATGTCAACAAACGTTTGACCTGGCCGTCTAAATCATCGACCACCGCCTCATAGTCCATCTGCAAAATCTCGCCCGGATACACCGTGTGCCAGTGGTCCATCAAATCGGCATAGTCTGTCCAATACCGCCCGATGTCCTCCAAGCCATATGAAAACTCTTGGCCTTCGGCAAACAACTGCTTGAACCCGCTAAAACAGCAGGCCATGGGGTGGCGGCGCGCATCGATGATCCGTGCATTGGGCAAAATCGTCTTGATCAAACCAATGTGGCGAAAGTTGTTGGGCATCTTATCGGTAAACAGCGGCGCACCTTGGCGATGAATGCGCGTGTCTTCAATGTACTTGGCGCCCAACGCCCGAAGCTCATCGGCGCTGTGGTCTGCGAGCACCTGAGGGTAGCGAGGGGTGTCATTGACCAGCTGGCGACCGTTTAATCGATGCACCATGGCCAAGATGTTGGGAAGCTCTAAAGTGCCATCAATTTGGCTGTGAGACGCCAGAATCTGCTCGATCAGCGTCGAGCCTGCACGCGGCAGACCGACGATGAAAATGGGATCTGGGGCGGGGTCGCCTGCGCCTTTGAATGACGCCACCCGCTGTGGTGTGAAAAAGGCTTTTTGGCGCTCGAAGTCAGCGTGCATGCGATCGGCGCTGTAGCGCACCTGGGCTTTTTTCAAAGCGTTGCCTTGGGCGTAGTGATCGAACGCCTGCGCAAACTCCTCACGATCTTCCAACGCCTTGCCCAGCGCGAAATGAAGATGGTATTGATCAATAACCGAGGCCCGCTCGGAGGTTAAGGCCTGGCGCATGCGGTCTAAATCATCGTCACTGAAGCGATAGGTCTTGAGGTTGGCCAGAGACCACCACGCATCACCAAACTCTGGCCGATGGGCCGCGGCTGAGCGGTAAGCATCGATGGCTTGGCGCTGATCGCCAATGGTTTTAAAAGCGTGCCCGCGCTGCATGTGAACGTTTTCAGGATAGGGGCTGACATCGACCAGCGGCGCCAGCACCGTCAGGGCCTCTTCATATCGACCAATCGCTGCACATTCGTTGGCGTAGATCATTTCTGAGGCCAAGTTGTTGGGCATTCGACGGCGAAGCTCTTGGGCTTGGTCGAAGGCTTTTTGAAACTTTTGGCGCTTGTGCAAAATCTTGACATAGTCCAACCGCGCCAAATCAAACTTCGGCTCAAACTCAAGCGCACTCTCCAGCAGGAATTCCGCATCATCCAACACGTTGAGCTCTGCGCCAATGGCGGCCAACAAACGCATGCCTTCAGTGTCTTTGGGATGGGCTTTTAAGTGCTGCCGACACGCCTGCTCGGCTTTTAAAAGCTTGCCCTCATGCATCATGGAGGTGACCGACTGCAATACTCGAGGCAGTTTTGCTAAACGGTCGTGATTGGCCTGAGCGTTGGCGGCCTCTTGAGTGCGGCCTGCCTCAGTCAGCAGCCGAGCCAATTCACGCCAGCTGGCGAGCAAACCTGGGTTGAGCTCACAAGCGCGACGATACGCTTCAATGGCAGGGGCGTGTTCCCCTTGGTCGCGATGATTGTGGGCAATCTCTTGCCACGCACGCCCGTAATCGGGCTTGCCTTCCAACGCTGCCCGAAGATGTGCCATGGCTGTTGCATGATCGCCATCGGCGCGGCGACAGACCGCCTTGAAAAACAAGGCTTGGTGATGCTTGGGCTTCAAGGTGAGGCACTCATCGAGCAAGGCCTCCGCCTGGAAAAGCTGCTGGTGGCGAAGGTGCTGTTCGGCCTGCGCCAGCGTGTCATCAAATGAACCGTGGGATGCTTTCGACATGACCTCTTTCACAATAAAAAATGGCAGGGCACCGATCGGCGCCCTGCCAAAAGCATAAGCATAAGCAGTCGATCAGGCCACAAGAATTGTAGCCTGATCGATTAACCCTCAATCAAAAACCAGTGAACTGGTAATTGAATTTCACACCGGCCGTCAGCGGACGGTTGGTGGTGATGCGAGGAATATCGTCTTGCTCATTAATGAACAGTTCAGCCCGCTTATCGAACACATTGTCGACAAACACCTCAGCTGACCAGTCATTTTTGGCAATCCCTGCCGACGCGTTGAAGATCGAGTAACCCGCTTGACGCTCGCGGACATCAGCCACCAGTGAGCTGAAGGCATGCGAGGCAAACGACCCCGAAGCTTGGACAAACGCCGTGTCAGCAAAGTCCCATCCAACGGTCGTCTCATACCGCGCACGCAAGTAAGCCTGATACTCAGGCACCAGCGGCAAGCTGGAGCCCACAGGCGCCAACTCGATAACGCGTGCCTGAACCGACTTCAGCTCGGTGTCGTTGTATGAAAACGCCCCAAACAGGGTGAAGTTTTGAGTGGCGCGCCACACAAAATCACCTTCGATACCGAAGATCTCAGAATCGGCTGAGTTCTCGATAAAGGTCAGGATTGACACGTTGGCTGGATCAAAACGCGAGACCTGCATGTTGTCCCACTTAATCCAGTAAGCGCTTCCGTTGAACCGAAGGGTGTTGTCCAGCAATGAGGTTTTCCAACCGAATTCATAGTTGGTGACATCATCGGTGTCGTAAGTCACTTGAACGGTTGGGAACTCTGGGTTGGCTGATGGAATCCCGCCGCCGCGGTTGAAACCACCTGGTCTAAACCCTTCTGAGTAGGTTGCAAAGAACAACGCATTGTCGTTGGGCGTCCAAGACAGGTTGAACCGAGTAATGGTGTCATCCTGCTCCAACGGATCCGGGCTGTGACCACCTGAACTCTCGTAGTCGCGGCCGCGGTCGGTGTTGACTGAGCCTTGGAAAATGCCATCGGCGAAGTTCGATGAACCCACAAATGAGGACTCAATGTCATAGCGCCGCGCACCGACTGTGGCCTTCAATGTGTTGGGGATCAGATCAAAGCTGAACTCACCGAAAAAGGCCAACTGCTCTTCTTCACGGGTGATGTCGTTGAAAAAGGCAATGCCCGCAGGCCGCGTGTCGGGGTTGATGTTTTGAGAGAACGAAATCGGCGCATTGGGCGCAAAACCAAGATCAGGCGTTGCCAAGTAGGCAAAGTCATCTTGCGTCTCAATGGTGTAATCGTCCATAAACACGCCGCCCACCACGCGCCAGCGGTTATCCGCCGGTGTCGAGAACCGAAGTTCGTTGGTGAATCGCTCATGCTTTTGATCAATGATTGCACCCTTGGTGGGGTCTAAGCACGCCCGAGATTCAGTGACAAACGCCGGATCAATGTTGTAGTTGGTGACATAGTTGGGGTTGTCATAGGTACAGGTGTAGTACGCGATGAATCCGCCTGAGTTGTTGTACCCGGTGTAGTCCACCGACTGGTCCACCTGGCGATCCAAATAGGCACCGGTGTAAACCAAGTCCAACATGCCGGCACGGCCGTTGATGGTCCACGACAGCTGATTGAAGTCATCGCGCAGCTTGTCAGGGAAGTAGCGGTTCACTTCCAAATCACCGACATCGGGGTCATAGTCAAACACCCCATCCGAGCCCAACTGCTGGTAGGTGTTTTGGATCAGCACATTCCAGTCGTTGTTGATCTCGTGATAAAGCCCCAAGCGAACGCCTTTGTAAAACGCGTCGTTGAAGTCTTCCTCAACCAGCGCGAGGTTATCGGTCGACTCATAAGTCGCATCAGGCCCCAGATCAACGGCCGAGTCGGCATTGATGCTTGGGTCGAGGGTGAATTCGCCGAATGTGTTGTCGATGTAGCCCCCCAGCTGCACGCTGTAGTAGGCCAACCGCATCGCGGTGTTGTCGCCCACCGGCAGGTTGAAATAACCCTCACCGCTGGCATCCATGTCACCGCCTTTGATGAACCCGGTGCTGGCGGTGAAGCCGGCCTCGTAGGTTCCCAACTCAGGTTTGTTGGTGATGTAGCGGATGGTGCCCGCTTGCGAGCTTGCGCCAAACAGCGTGCCTTGTGGCCCCGGCAGGACCTCAATCCGCTCCAGATCGGTCACATAGATGTCCATGTTCCGACCCGGCGCCGTTGCGGGCTGCTCATCCAGATAGAGCGCCACGTTGGGCTGTGTGCCCTGCGCGCCTGAGAGCAGCACAGAAATGGGCTGGACAGACATCCCTCGAATGAAGATGGTTTGCTGACCGGGACCGCGGCTGGCCGCCGTGATCCCCGGCATTGATGACTGCAAGTCATCAAAGTTGTCCACACCCATGTCATCGAGTGTTTCCCCATCCATCGCTTGAACGGCCACGGCCGTCGACTGCATGTCAGTGGCTTCGGTCCGGGTGGCGGTCACCACCATCCGATCCACTTCACGACTGTTTTCTGACTCATTCTGGGACTCGGTATCTTGCGCCTGAACTGTGGTGACTGCGCCTGCAGCGAGCACCCAGCCAATGGCCTCGGATAATCGATTTCGTCTCATTATTGGTCCTTTTGGTTTAAATGAATATTCAATTAAAAATTGAAAGCAAAGCTCAAGATCGGCTTTTTCAAGAAACAAGCGCTCCCGAACAGATTCCGGCCGTCGATGCCAATCAACAGGCGATAACGAATCGAGCGGACGCACAAACGCCCACGGAGCCACGTCACTGACGAATCACTTCACCAAAAAGCAATTGTATTTTCGTTGGTGATGCTAAAAGCATCGATAAAGCATCAAAGCCTTTGGGTTCTGTGGTCGGAGACCACCGGCACCGTTTAAGGTGCAGACTCTGATTTTGGGTTCATATGCAGACGCTGTGCGTCTAATTGCTCAAAAGCCGTTTATATTGAATTGTTATGAGGCTTTGAGTCACCACTTATCCCGTGGTTTCTAGCATCAAACTCTACCGATGTACGGATCGGTGACACCTCTCCGTCCACGAGTTCACTTGTTTTCTTCAATGGCTTTTATCAAGCCGTTTGGAAAATAGCCTAACCTTTCGTTTTGAGTTCACCGATCATCTTAACATGATCTAAACAACACTTTCATCCGCGCCCCCCGACAGGCATCAAACCACGCGATGCCAGACACAAAAAAGCCCTGATCAACGGGGCTTTTTTTGACACTAAGTGACTGATAAGATTGGGCTTTTCTAGTTCAGATCGAACCGATCCAATTCCATCACTTTCACCTGCTCGTTAACAAACGCTTTGACAGACTTTTCACCTGAACCAGCTGCCTGGCTGTCAACGCGCTACGAGACTGTGGTCAACACGTAAAATGTGACGAAAAACCGGGGACCTCAGGCCCCCGGTTCTATGTCTGAGCTTTGTAAGAGATGACGATCAAAAATCGACGCTTGCCGAGAACCGGAAACGCCGTCCGAGCACATCCAACGGCTGAAATGGATCACTGCCTGATCCAGTCAGTGCAGCGCCTGCTCGCACTCGACCATCGACTTTATCAAAGACATTGTTGACAACGGCCTGTAGCTTGATGGCCTCCGTGAACTGATAATCAAAGGTCAAGTTATGGAACTGGACCGATGGTCCCGTGCCCTCGCCAGGCGCAAATCGTTCGGGGGCTGCCTGCTTGTCAACTTTGAATGACCCGATATGACGCATTTGCCAAAGAAAGCCGAATCGCTCTTGGTCATAACGCACATTCAGTTGATAACGCAGACGCTCAAAGCCACGCTCACCCGTAAGAACCTCGAGATCACCGCGGCTCACTTCGCGCTCGACTCGAGCATTGTGAAAGACATTGCCAAAGATCTGAAAATTGCCGGGGAGGTTGCTGAGCAACCCGGCAGCCTCAAAGTCATAGTTAAAGTTGGCAACTAAGCCTTCAAAATCGCGCCGTGCCGCATTCAAAAACCCAGTTTCTGGATTGCGGATTTGAAATCCAGAATCTCGCTCAAAGCGATTACAGGCCTCGGCTTCAGGATAGCTCTGGCTGTCAAAACAGGCATTGAGAACCTGGGTGGCTGAAAGGGTGACAATTTCATCCTGCAAAGCGATATTCACCCAATCCACCGAAAGGCTGAGCCCGGGCACTGATGGTGGTGCCACCACGGCACCCACGGTCCAAGAATCCGCCACTTCGTTTTCAAGCCCCGGGTTGCCGCCTGTAAAACCCGTATCCGTTCGATTATCGATCAAAGATTCGAACTCGGCGAGATTAAACCCTTCTTCAAGAACACCCTGAGCAATCAGCGCCTGCACCTCAGCCTGACAGTTGGCCTGACGGAGGGCTGGATCTGGACCGCTGACAATGAATTCCGGATCGCACGGGTCTGCGGCAAACGTCTGAATCTGCGAACGCGGCAAGAAGAGCTCCTGGATGGATGGTGCTCGAATTGACTTGGTAAAGTTCCCGCGAATTGTCAGGCCATCTTCCAACCAAGGAAGGTTTGGCCGGAGGCGCCCACCCGCAGTCCAGGTCACATCTTCGCCGGCACGTGAGTTATCAACAAATCGAAAAGCTGACTCGAGCTGGAAAGATGCCAAAAACGGCACGTCAAATCCTGGGCCAACGCCGTTTTCAACGATGGGAATTACCGTCTCGCCGTAGACCTCTGTGGTGTTGAATCGGCCAGAGATGTTAGGCACCGGTGTGACAGGATCGATGCCGATATTGGTTGCACGGTCAACATCAAAGCGCCCACTTTCGCGACGGTGCGTGAAGCCGCCTGCCAACGAGATTGGGCCCGCGGGCAAATCAAACACCTCTCCAGCCAGGTTGCCCTCATAAGTGATTTGCCGGATTTCTGTGCTCTGGAAGTTCTGCTGGATCAAATATGCCCGTTGCTCATCAGTGATCTGCTGAAGACCAAATGGGTTGAAGGGAATACAATTGTCGATGTCAGAATTTTCTGGTGGCAAAAACACCCCATCGAACGGCGTTGAGGCCGGCTCAATCTGTGATCGACACACGATATCACCCGTTGCTGGATCGGTCACTGCATCAAGCGCAAGCGCATAACGCGGTCCATTGATATCCGTTTGACGAGAAGTCGCGTTGGTTTCGCCATAATTGAAAGCCGTGTTCCAGCTCCAATCACGCCCCAAAAGATCAAAACCGCCCTCGAGCCCGACAACAAAGCGAAAAACATCCTGATCTCTGAAGTTGGGCGCGCCTTCCACGATGTCGTAATTTGAACGCGTCAGCTGAAAAAACTGATCTTCCTCAAGGGTGGGATCGTAAGCCCCGTTAAGTTCAAGCGTAGACCGCAATTCTTCGGTCACAAACGGGTTTTCGTCAATGTTCACCTGGATAGCACCGCCCGCGCCTGGTGCAAACACGTTAGAGCTCCAAGGCGGCTGATTGGCACGATCCGTGGACTCCGACCGCGCATAAAGCCCCTCAACGAAGAGCCGTGTGTTATCGGTGATGTCGTAGCGCGCATTCCCCATAAAATTCCAGCGATCGAGCGGCGCTATCGGCGTTTCTGCCTTGACCAATGGGAAAACGAGCGGATTGTTGAAGCCATCACCCCCTCGCGAGAAAAATATTCCGCGCGGCGTGCCAAGATTGGCCTCTTCCCAAGTCACGAGATTGCCACTGGCATCGAAGACCAAGGGATTGCCCTGGGCATCCCGCAAAGCACCATTGCCATTGCCAAAAGCGACGAAAGCGCCCGGCAGCAGCGGCATCCCTGAATTGGGCACCTGCCACACATTCACTGCGTCATCGCACAAGACAACATCCGGAATTCCGTCATTGGCATTGACGATGGGAAGACCATTGGCGCCGATACCGGCCTCTGGGTTTTCACAAAATGCAGTGTTGCGGCGAAGGACTGCGCTGTCTTCAGCGTCGAATCCGCCCACGGTTGAAAACTCAGCAGCCAAGGTCACGTTGCCTCGATTATCCGCCGTGTTCGCACCCCACAGGCCGCTGAAGCGACCGTTTTGCGAATCACCTGCCTCATCGGTCCCATACTGAAAGTCAGTAGATAAGCCCTCGAAATCCTCCTTCATGATGAGGTTTACGGTGCCTGCAATGGCGTCGGTGCCATAAATCGGCGCCCCCCCGACAAACACGGTCTCAACCCGCTCAATCATTGCAGTGGGAATGATGTTCAAATCCACCTGCTGGCCCGAGCTGGCCCCACTGCCTAGGCCGGGTGTGTTCTGGCTCACCGAGCGGCGGCCATTGATCAGCACCAAGGTGCGCTGTGTGCCGAGCCCGAAAGTGTTGACGAAATTTTGTCCAACGCTTTGGCCACCTTGACGGCCTGTATTACCGACGCCAATGCCAAAAGCGGGTGTTTCGTTAAGAGCATCTGCCACGTTGGCAAATCCCCGATCCTCTATAAATTCCGAACCCAAGCTCACGGCAGGCTGCAGCGTGTCATATCCAGCTCGCTTGATCCGCGAACCGGTCACGATCATACGTTCGACATCCCCCACCTCAGTGTCTTGCGGATTGTCTTCTGTGTCTTGTTCAGCCGTGCTGTCTTGCTGAGAGCGCTCGACTGCAACGGTCGATGTGGTGCGCAGCAGTGACTTTGACGACAGACCACTTTCAGTGCTTTCTGACGCGACAGCATTCGTCGATCCAATGAGCATGCCGCTCAACGCCAATGAGATGGCCACAGCCAGTATTGGTGGATGGTCGGGTTGTTTTCTTTTCATTGGCCTTGTCCTTTTTGCAATTTCCACCCTTCACGATGCAGACGAAGCACTTTGGGCGTTTATAGGTTGGTTTAGCAGCACCGTTTGCGTAGGTTTAACAAAATATTTACGGAATAACAAGACTGTCATGACAACTTTTGGTCAGAAAATGCGTTTTTTAATATCAATTGAAACCATCGGGGTCCTGACCATCCCAGTCCGCGTTGTAATCACGACTGGCGTGCTGCATGATGATCAAACGCTCCCGTTCACTTGGGTTGAGCGGGTTGGATCTCAAAAAGATATGAGGTGAAACATGCCCCACATCCATCGTCGAATGTCTCTGATCATCACTGCGCTTACCGTCTTGCTGGTGCACTCTGTCACTGCGGCCACCGAAAAAGCACACACCGACTGGGCGGGAGTGCTTGAACTGCACGAAGCGATGCGCGAGGGCTCTCTCAGTGCTGTGGAGCTGGTGGAGCGCCACATCACTCAAATCGAGCTTTTCAACCCCCAGCTCAAGGCGGTGATTGCCATTGATCCCTCTGCCCGCGCACGGGCAGCCCTCCTTGACGCAGAGCTTGCGAGAGGCAACTGGGTCGGTCCACTCCACGGCATTCCAGTGTTGATTAAAGACAACGTCGAGACCCGCGATCAGCCAACCACGGCCGGCTCGCTGGCACTGTCGGATAACCATACCGGACGAGACGCGCCCGTCATCACTCAGCTCAGAGAGGCCGGTGCGATCATCTTAGGGAAAGCCAATCTCAGCGAATGGGCCAATTTCCGCTCTGAACGCTCATCAAGTGGCTGGAGTGCCACAGGTGGTCAAACACGCAATCCATATGATCCCAGTCGAAGTCCGTGTGGCTCCAGTTCGGGCTCAGGCGTCGCCGTGGCCGCAGACATGACGGTCCTCGCGGTTGGCACTGAAACCAATGGCTCGATCGTGTGTCCAGCCTCGGCGAATGGCATCGTTGGCATCAAGCCCACCGTGGGACTGGTCAGTCGCACTCACATTGTGCCTATCTCACACAGCCAAGACACTGCTGGACCCATGGGCAGAAACGTCTATGATGTGGCCGTGATGCTCGGTGCAATGGCCGGCCAAGATAAAGCAGATCCCGCCACAAAGGAGCGCCCGGAATGGTCACCGGCCACGCTGGCGACACACGTCAAAACTGACGGCTTAAGAGGAAAACGGATTGGCGTGCTGCGCTCCTCGGCAGGTTTCCATAGCGGTGCAGACCAGCTTCTGGAAAAAGCCATTGATTCAATGCGTGCCAACGGTGCACACGTTATCGACGACATTGAATGGCAAACATCAGACAACCTTTTCGCTGAATCTTATGACATGTTCGGTCAGGCTTATGACGTTCTTTTATACGAGTTTAAGCATGGCCTCAATGCCTACCTGGCCAGTCTGCCCGATCCTGAACTTGCCAAAATGACGTTGGCCGACATCATTCAATTTAACCGCAACAATGCCGATCAAGAGATGCGCTGGTTTGGGCAGAAAATCTTCGAGTCGGCTCAAGAAAAAGGGCCGTTGAGTGACGACCGCTATGTCAATGCGCTTACAGGTGTGCAAAGCGCCGCTCGAGAAGCCGGCATTGACAAACTGCTCAGTGAGCACGGTCTTGACGCGTTGATTGCACCGACAGCACCACCTGCCTGGAGCATCGACCTCATCAATGGCGATAACTCTCTTGGCGGAAGTTCATCTCTGGCTGCGATTTCAGGCTATCCGAACATCACTGTCCCGATGGGCCAAATTCACGGTATGCCCGTCGGCTTATCAATCTTTGGCGCGAAGTTCAGCGAGCCAGTATTGATTGAAATTGCCAGCGGCTTTGAATACGTCTCGGGCGGCTTTGTGCCTCCAACGATGGGCGCCTTAAACTGAGCCCATTGCATCATCAATTCAGTGTTCTGATTTTGGCGCGCGGACAGCGAGTGAAGTCGCTTCGATGGTCTGACGCTGATCGACGGCGTCTTGGCGCTCAGAGTTTATCCGCCCCGGTTGGCGTGATGTAAAAAAGCCCCGATTAACGGGGCTTTTTAAATGCAAAGTGACTGATAGAGTTGGTCTTTTCTATTTCAGATCGAACCGATCCAATTCCATCACTTTCACCCAGGCGTTGACAAAGTCTTTGACAAACTTTTCACCCGCATCAGCTCCGCCGTAGACTTCACAGACCGCGCGAAGCTCAGAGTTGGAACCAAACACCAAATCGACGCGCGTGCCCTGCCATTTGACTTCATTGGTGGCCGAGTCAACAATATTAAAGACACCGTCTTGCTCGGCGCGTTGCCAGTCCATGCCAGGCGCCAGCAGATGCACAAAGAAGTCATTGGTCAACGCCCCCGGCCGATCGGTGAACACGCCCAAGTCAGAGCCGTCAAAATTGGCTTTCATGGCGCGCATGCCCCCGACCAAAGCGGTCATCTCAGGCACGGTCAACGTCAGCAGCTGCGAGCGCTCCACCAGCCATTCCTCGGGCGCACCGCCCAAGTCTTTGGCCATGTAATTGCGAAACGCATCGGCGCGAGGCTCAAGCACCGCAAACGATTCCACATCGGTTTGCTCATCGCTGGCATCGGTCCGGCCGGGGTTAAACGGCACCTCAATGTCGAAGCCGGCTTTTTTCGCCGCAGCTTCAACACCCGCGCACCCGGCCAACACGATCATATCGGCCAGCGAGATCTTCTTGCCATCCGACTGCGCGTCATTGAATCCTTGGGCCACACCCTCAAGCTTGGCCAAGATCCCCTCAAGCGCTTCGGGCTGGTTCACCTCCCAATGCTTTTGCGGCGCCAAGCGGATGCGCGCGCCATTGGCACCGCCGCGCTTGTCCGAACCACGGAACGTGGCGGCTGAGCCCCAGGCGGTCTTGACCAACTCAGACACGCTGAGCCCACAGTCCAACGCTTGGGCTTTCAACGCTTTGATGTCTTGGGCATCCACCAGCGGATGATCAACCGCAGGCACCGGGTCTTGCCAAATCAGCGGCTCGGCATCGGGGACAAGCTTGCCGACATAGCGGGTGATCGGACCCATGTCACGGTGGGTCAGCTTGTACCACGCCTTGGCAAACGCCTCCTCAAACTCTTTGGGGTTTTCCCAAAACCGCCGCGAGATTTTTTCGTAGATGGGATCCATGCGAAGCGCCATGTCCGCGGTGGTCATCATCGGCTTGTTTTTCAAGTTCGGATCGTGAGCGTCGGGCACGATTCTGGATTCTTCTTCTTTGGGCTCCCACTGCCAGGCACCGGCGGGGCTTTTCACGAGCTCCCACTCATAGCCAAACAGGTTGTCGAAATAGCCGTTGTCCCACTTAATCGGATTGTTGGTCCAGGCCCCTTCAATGCCACTGGTGATGGTGTCCACCCCGTGGCCTTGACCACGCGAGTTTTTCCAACCCAAGCCCTGCTCAGTGATGTCAGCAGCTTCAGGTTCTGGCCCAACATACTTTTCCACATCGTCAATGCCGTGGCATTTCCCGAAGGTGTGGCCACCGGCGGTCAACGCGACGGTTTCTTCATCGTTCATCGCCATCCGCGCAAACGTCTCGCGGATGTCTTTGGCTGAGGCCAACGGATCTGGGTTGCCGTTGGGCCCTTCTGGGTTGACATAGATCAGACCCATTTGCACCGCCGCCAGCGGGTTTTCGAGCTCGCGATCGCCGGTGTAGCGCTGGTCTTCCAGCCACTCGCCCTCGGGGCCCCAGTAGATGTTCTCCGGCTCAAACACGTCCTCGCGGCCGCCGCCAAAGCCGTAGGTTTTAAAGCCCATGTCTTCCATCGCGACATTGCCTGCCAAGATCATCAAATCCGCCCAAGACAAAGCCGCGCCGTATTTTTGCTTAATGGGCCAAAGCAGGCGCCGCGCTTTATCCAAGTTGGCGTTGTCGGGCCAGCTGTTCAACGGCGCGAAACGCTGCTGACCTGCACCTGCGCCCCCACGCCCATCGCTGATGCGATAGGTGCCCGCGCTGTGCCAGGCCATGCGGATGAACAAGCCGCCATAGTGCCCCCAATCGGCGGGCCACCAGTCTTGCGAATCGGTCATCAGCGCATGCAGATCCTCAATCACGGCATCGAGATCGAGCTTTTTGAATGCTTCGGCATAATCAAACGTCTCGCCCATGGGATCGGACTTTGGCGAGTTGGCTCGAAGCATCGATAAATTGAGCTGATTGGGCCACCAATCGGCGTTGGTCCGGGCTTCTGCTTTGGCCTGCTTGGGCTCAAAGTTCACCACGGGGCACTTGGCTGCTTCAGACATGGTTTCCTCCTGATCATTGTTTCAACACAAACTAGTATAGAGACCTCAACCCCTCGACTCCATCGATATCACGAATGGCTTTGATATCAAGGGGCTATGGCGAGCCTGCCTGGGGCGTGGAGGCAGGCGAGGCGTCCAATAACCGCGCGCTGTGTTCGAGGTATTGGCGGCCTTGGTCACGCAGCACATCCGTCCGGTTGGCTTCGGAGGCCAGATGCACCCGCTCAAGCGTGGCCTGCAATACATCGAGCTCCTGATCCAGGCGCGAAAGCGCATTTTCCAGCGTGTAGGTCAGCCGATGCACCTCAAAGCTGGTCTCAGCGGTGATCGCCTCGTCGTTCACTAGGGCTTCCAGCCGCTCGTTGTAAGTGCGCCAGTGTCTGAGCGCGGCCTCAAGCGACTGAGCGGGTTCACCTTCAAAATGTTCAATTCGGTCACTGTCGGCCCAGCTCGGGGCACTCAGCCCGGTCAGCGCCACCCATCCCAATCCGATCGCCATCCATTTCAACATCAATTGTCAACGCCTCCTCAGCGTGCATCTTGGGCCCGCCCCCGCTCACCGGGGTGTGGTGACCCGGGCATTTGATCTAAATCAAAGATCTTACATCAGTTTTATCTAATAATATAAGGGTCACAAGAGGAGTGATCCAAAAACACGACCAATCCACGTTATTTTCGTTCGAATCAGGGAGTCAATACCACGATGTATCGTTCATTACTGAGCCTTTCTTTTGGGGCCGCACTGCTCGCCGGCGGCGGGCATGCGCTCGCCAGTGACAACGCCCAGCGCTTACACCAAACCGCCCAGGCGTTGTTCGCACCGTTGCCCGCACAGGTGGACAAGGCGGACAACCCCATCACCGATGCCAAGGTGGCGCTGGGGAAAATGCTTTACTACGATCCGCGGTTGTCGGAAAGCGGCGTGATTTCTTGCAACACATGCCATAACTTGGCCACCTATGGCGTAGACAATCTCCCCACGTCACTGGGCCATCGCTGGAGTGCGGGACCGAGAAACTCCCCGACTGTGCTGAATGCTGCGCTTCACACCACTCAGTTTTGGGATGGCCGCGCTGTTGATGTCGAAGAGCAAGCCAAAGGGCCGGTGCTCAATCCCATTGAGATGGCCTTGCCGTCCGAGGAAGTGGCGGTGGCGCGCATTGCCTCGATGCCTGAGTATGTGGCGCGTTTCAAAGCGGCTTTCCCAGAAAGCACCGATGCCCTCAGTTATGACAACATCGCCAACGCGATTGGGGCTTTTGAGCGCACCTTGACCACCCCTGACCGATTTGATGAGTTTCTCAAAGGCGACTTGGATGCGCTCACAGAAACCGAATTGGCGGGTTTGGATGTGTTCATCAATCAAGGCTGCGTCGGCTGCCACGCCGGTCCTGCCTTGGGTGGACAAATTGAGGCGCGTTTTGGCGTGGTGGAGTCCTACTGGGAGGCCACGCGTGAATACATTGGCATCAACCAATCGACCATGCCGATGGATGTGGGCAAGTTTGCGGTCACGCAAAAACAAGAAGACTTGTACGTGTTTAAGGCCCCATCGCTTCGAAACATCACCCGCACCTATCCCTACTTTCACGATGGCTCGGTGTGGGATCTTCGGGATGCCACCCAAATCATGGCCCGCGTCCAACTCGGCAATGACTTAAGCGAGCAAGACTTGGATGCCTTGATGGCATTTTATGGGGCGCTGGAAGGCGAGATCCCAGCCGATGCGCTGACCTTGCCGGTCTTGCCGGCCTCGACCGCGCAAACCGAACGGCCCAGCATGCGTTGAATCCCAACCGACACTTGATCTTGGGTTTGAGGCGGGCGCCGACTGGGCGCCCGTTTTTTATGAGAGACTCAAGACTGCAGCGGTGAGTGAGACTGAAGGCATGGTGGAACTTGTGACCCTCCTGGTCATTGTGATCATCATCGGCGCATTGGCCGGGGGCGATTCGTTTGGCGATGTGGTTCGAACGGGTCTGGGCTGTTTGGCCCTTTTGTTTGTATTGGCCCTTGTGGGCTTGGCCTTGCTTCTCATCCCCTAACGGGCCTTTTGCCCCCTCATCCGACCCAAGGGTCGCAGCCCCGCCCGCCGGGAGACTGACCCAAGGCGGGATGGGTATACTTACAATGGAACCTCATCCACATCGGCCCAAGTCAACCGCAATGAGTACAACCCGCAAAAACAACCTGGCCCAGTCGCTCCAACACGCCATGACCCTATGGGCCCGTGGCGACCAAGACGCCGCGCTGGCCATCACTCAAGCGCTGTTTGATGATGCGCCTGCCAATGAGCAACTGGCACTCAACCACAGCGGGCTGTTGTTGCACAAACAAAATTTTGCAGCGGCCATGGCGTGTCTGGAGAGACACCAAACACATGCCGCTTTATCGCCAGCCCTCTTGGCGAACCTGGCGATCGCATACCGCGGCCTGGATCAACACGACCGCGCCATTGAAACCGGCGCACAAGCGGTCCAAGCCGCGCCGGAGAAAATCTCAGCGTGGAATGCTTGGGGGTTGGCCTTGATGGCCGCTGAGCGATACGACGAGGCCGAAAACGTTTTTCGCGAAGGGCTGATCCAACACCCCGATCATGCGCTGTTGAAACATCACCTCAACGAGGCGCTGGAAAAACAAGGCAAAGGCGATGACTCCACCCGCTGGAGCCCGATCGGAAGCCTTTTGGATGATGCCCACGCTTTTTCCAAAGAGGGCAATCCTGTCGCCGCTGAGGCCCTATACCGAAAGGCGGTGCATTTTAATCCTGAGCACCCTCAAACCCAGTCGAGGCTGGGACTTTTTTTGATGCGCTTTGGACGCATTGATGAAGCCCGCCCAGTCTTGGAAAAAGCCCATGCCTTGAACCCAAGATGCCCAACCACCAGCCACTTTTTGTCTTTGACGTATGCCGAAAAGCCCGCCAGGCCCAACGGTGCCTACATCCAACAGCTCTTTGATGGGTATGCAGGCCACTTTGAAAAACACTTGGTGGAAGGCCTAAAGTATGACGTGCCGGTGGTGCTTTCGAAGGCGCTGCTGGATCGACTCGACTCACCGCATCAAGCGTCGGTTTTGGATTTGGGGTGTGGCACGGGCCTGATTGGTGAGCAGTTAAGGTCATTGGTTGCCGCCATCGACGGCGTGGACATCTCAGAAAAAATGCTCGAGGAGGCCAAACAAAAAGGCGTCTATCAATCGCTGCATCAGCGCGATATTCGTGACTTTCTCAATGACAACCCAGCCCGCTGGGATGCGATCACCGCAGGAGACGTCTTCATCTATTGCGGCGAGATTGATGACATCGTGCAATCGGCGCATGATCATCTCAATCAGGGCGGGTGGCTGGCCTTCTCGGTGGAGCTTTGCGGCGGTGAAAGCTACACCGCCGATCCCACCACGGGCCGATATCTCCATTCAAAGGCGTATTTAGAGCGCATTCTGGCGCCGCGGTTTGATCAATTGGCTTTCGAGCCGGCGGTCATTCGCTACAACGGCGGTGAGCCGGTGGAGGGTTATTTGGTGTTTGCCCAGCGCGCCGCCTCAGATGGGCTGGCAGCCCGGACAGATGTAGATTCTTCTGGCGTTGGCTGACTCGCGCTGAATCTTGGCCTTGCACACCCGACAGCGCTGACTGGCCCGAGCAAAAACGAAAAACCGGGCCTTGCCGTGGGTCAGGCCCTGTTTCCTGAGCGCTTTGTATTGACGCTCAGACACAGTGACGCCCCCGAGTCGATAGCTTCTGTGAGCGACATCAAGCGTGGTCCGTGCAAGCTTCCCAAGCTCACCGCGGGTCAAGTCTTGGGCTTTTTTCGCGGGGTGTGCGCCGGCAATAAAAAGAATCTCTGATCGAAGGTAGTTGCCCAGCCCGGCCAAAAAGGCCTGATCGAGATACACCGAGCTTAGCGCACGGCGACAAAACCTTTGGCTTGCCAACCGCTCAGCCACCGCCCGCCATGTGAGGTCGGGCTTTAAGATGTCCGGGCCAATTCTGGCCAAGAAGGGGTGCTGATCCAGTTGAGATGTCGACCAGACACTGATGTCGGAGGCGCTGTAGAGCAAGGCGCTGTGTTGGGGGGTGTGGATGGCCAGCCTCAACTGGCGACGAGTGTTGGGCAACTTTCCTCGTTTGACAACTCGCCACACGCCATAGAGCTGGTTGTGAGAGTAGATCGTCAGGCCATGGTCGAAATGGGTCAGCATGGCCTTGCCTCGAGTTTCGATGCCCAACACGCTTTGACCCGTGAGCGATTTTTCGTATTGCTTCAGTGGAGGCAGCCCGAATTGAACAGCTTGAGCAACCTGTCCCTTGAGCACTCGCTCAATTTGATCGGCGGCGCGTCGAATCTCGGGTCCTTCTGGCATGTGACAAAACACCTCATCGCAACCACTCACACTCGAGCAGTGTCGGTTCGTTTGGGCTCAATCGCTGGCCATAAAAAAGGGATACCAGCGCGTGTGGGGTATTGTGCAACCGTCTGGGTGAAGGCTAGGCCTCACCCTCCCTCACCAATTATTCGGTGGCCTCACGGGTTGCGGGGGTGCCCATCCGCTTAAATATCAGCAACGCCAGTCCGGCGAAGACAAACATCAAGATGGAATAGAACATCGGCGCGATGGTGGTCTCTGGAATTTTTAAAATGGTCGCAGTCACCAACAGTGCGGCGGTGCCGTTTTGGAGACCAATCTCGAAGCTCAAAGTCCGTTGTCCTGCCTCGGTAACACCGGCAATACGGGCGAGTGCATAGCCACCGGCAAAGGCGATGATCACCAGCAAAGTCACCCAAGGAGCCATCATGGCGAAATTACCGATAAACACGGTCCAGTTCTCCACCATCAGTGCGATGATGATCAAAAACAAGGTCACGAGACTAAAGATCTGGACAGGCGTTTGCATCTGATGGGCCACGCGTTCGGCAAAGCGGCGAATCACCATGCCCAGAGTCACAGGCACAAAGGTGATGGCCACCAGTTGAACAATGGTCTGGCCGATGGGGATTTGGATCTGACCAGGTTCAATCACATTTAAAAACCAAGAGGCCAGGATGGGAATGGTAAAGGGCGTGATGAGACTGATCACCGCTGTTAAAGAGATGCTGGCTGCCACTTCGCCTTTGGCAAGAAAGGTGAACAAATTCGAGGTCGCGCCACCGGGTGCCAGTGCAATGATTAAAAATCCAGCGGCTATGAGAGGTGTGGAAAATGGGATCAGCCAGATCATGGCCACGGCGATGAGGGGAAGCAAGATCAACTGGCCACATAGACCAACAATCACGGTTCTTGGGTATTTGATGACATTGGCAAAATCTGTAAGTGTCAGGCTCAAGCCAATCCCAGCCATCACGGCAAAAAGCGATAAGGGCAAGATCACTGCCGAGACGATTGTACTTTCCATGAGATCATCCTTACCCAATAACTTTGAGCACTCGACTTTGGCACGCGCGTTTTGGCTTCATGGGATACACGCACTCAGCCATAAGTGCTGTCCAGAGGACAGAAGCCCATGCTCAAGTGGCTAACTCATCATAAACCATGACACTGTGCGCCTTCAGTACCGAGTATATTTGAGAACCATCCTTCAGAAACATAGTGAACCAAAATAGAAATTGTTTGGATTACGACACTTAATAGCTGCAAAAGAACAGGTCTCCCGAATCAGTGCAAAAAGCATCCAGCTATCTTATGTTTTCGATTTTTTGTCGTGCAACGACTGCGAACACTCCACAAAAACCTTAAAATCAGCCGTCTGAGATCTACGTAGAGATTGATACCGAATGACAGCACCAATATCAATGGAAGCTGTTGCTAAGCCCTTAGAGTTAGCCCGATTCGGTAACCTGAAAATAAACCTACCTCCTTTATTTCCGAATTTCTCTTCGTTATCGGAATGCCTCACTATGAGCTCAACAAGTTGGACGTGTTTATGCTGCTCATAATCGATGGGTTCAAATTGGAACTCTAGAGCCAGTTTTGCGCCTGGAGAGCCTGTAATAAGGAGTTTGCCAGAAGTATAACTATCGCTGTGAGCTGTGGCGCTGTCGGAGCTCAGATAGCCCATAAGAGGATCAACCTGTAAAAATCCCTCAGTCTTAGAGCTGACATAAACCTCACCGAAAGTGACTGATTGTTGTGAAATCACTTCAACCCCATCGCAATTTGCCCCTGAATATCTGGCTAACAAAGCAGAAAGCACGACTGCGATCAGTACTCGAAATGCCTGCTTGATCGCCTCACTGCTCATGATCCACCTCATAAATCGTGATATTGGCATCACT
>CAJXNL010000018.1 GCA_913057195.1 uncultured Wenzhouxiangella sp. | reverse complement strand
GTGATCGTGCCGGTGGTGCAAATGGCGCTAACGCCGGTCGATGAGTTCACGCCCACTGAGCGTGGCGCCGGCGGCATTGGCCACACCGGCAGTGAGTAAGCAGGTCAGTAATACGCGTATTCTTTAAACAGTGCAGAGAGGTCTTGGCCCCAGCGGCCATGATAAGCGGCAAGCTTTTCTTCAGCCGGCGTGGTGCCACGGTTGACCACTTCCTCAAGGGCCACCAAAAATCCACCTTCGTCCTCGCCTGATCCGGTCAAGCGTTGGCGTCTGGACAGACCCGAACGCGCCATTTCAACACATTCTTTGGCCAGGTCGCGAACACTTCGGCCGTGGATTGTGGCTTTCAGCCCCTCGCGCGCCACATCCAAGCGGAGTTGATCGTGGTCGTCGGGCGACCAGGTCTGGATCAGGCTTAGGCAATGATCAAGATTGACTTGGTCGTAGAGCAGGCCCACCCAAAAGGCAGGCAAGGCGCACAGTCTGCGCCATGGCCCACCATCGGCGCCCCGCATCTCCAAAAAACGTTTTAGCCGAACTTCGGGAAAGGCGGTGGTGAGGTGGTCTTCCCAATCGGACAACACGGGGTATTCACCAGGCAACGCCGCCAGACGGCCGCCCATGAAATCTCGAAAGGATTGCCCGGCGACATCGATATAGCGTCCGTGCCGTTGGACAAAATACATCGGCACATCGAGCATCCACTCGACATAGCGTTCATACCCCATGCCTGACTCAAACACCCATGGCAAGGTGCCGGTCCGGTCGGGGTCGGTGTCGGTCCACACGTGGCTTCGGTAGCTCAGGTAACCGCTGGGCGCGCCCTCAACAAACGGCGAGTTGGCAAACAGTGCGGTGGCCACCGGTTGTAAAGCCAAAGACGCGCGGAGTTTGGCCACCATGTCGGCCTCATCACTGAAATCAAGGTTGACCTGGACAGTGCAGGTGCGCTTCATCATGTCGATGCCCAATTGGCCAACTTTGGGCATGTAATTGCGCATGATTTCGTAGCGCCCTTTGGGCATCCACTCGATATCGTCGCGCTTGGCGGTGGGATGGAATCCCAGTCCGATGAACCCCACCCCCATGGGTTCGGCCACTTGCCTGACCTCAGCCAAGTGTGTGTTGACCTCGTGACAGGTCTGATGGAGATTATCCAGCAACCCCCCTGACAGCTCCAACTGCCCACCGGGCTCTAACGTGATGGAGCAGTCGTCTTTTTTGAGCGCGATGATGTCACCGCCTTCATCCACTTCCGTCCACCCAAATTGTTCGGCCAGACCCGACAGCACCGCTTGAATGCCGCGGGGGCCGCCATAGGGCAAAGGTTGCAAGGTATCGGTGTGGAACCCGAACTTTTCGTGTTCGGTCCCGATTCGCCACTGGTCTTTGGCCCGCCCGCCGTCTGCCATCCATGCCACCAGCTGGCGGGGATTGGTCAGGACGGGTTGTTCGCTTTGGGAGGTCACGGCGAGCCCCTAAGGCTAAAATGAACCCACATTATCGCCCAGGATCGCCATGGAGTGCACTCACCGCCCACAATCGACGTTCGTCGCCATCGCCGTGGGGCTGATGCTGCTTTTAAGTGGCGCCTGCTCGGTGGGGGCCGCCACGCTGCACCGAAGCGTTGGCCCAGAGCCCGATGCCCTCGACATTCACCTGGCCCAGAGCTTGTCGGCGGTGAACGTCTTGCGCGACCTGCACTTGGGCTTGATCGGGTTGGACGCCAAGGCGCGGCTCATTCCCGGCGTTGCTCGTCAATGGTCGGTGGATGACAGCCAGCGGGTGTGGACGTTTGAGTTAGATCCCCAGGCTCGCTGGTCGGACGGTGCACCGATCGTGGCGAGCGATTTTGTGGCGGGTTGGCAACGCGCGGTGGACCCGACGACGGGGTCACCGGTGGCGGGTTTGCTCGAGCCAATACAACATGCGCGCGCCATCCGTCGTGGCGAGCGCCCGGTCGACTCGTTGGGGGTGGTGGCTGAGGGGCCGCATCGATTGGTGGTCACACTCGAGCAACCCACGCCGTGGTTTGAGGAGCTGTTGACCCATCCGGTGATGGCGCCGTGGCCGGGCCAGACCCAACGGTTCAGTGGGGCGTACGCGCTTGTCGAGCGCCTGCCTGGGGCGCACCTGCGCTTAGAGAAAAACCCACACTACATCCGCGCTGAACAAGTCGCTTTGGGTGAGGTGATGTGGCATGTGATTGAGCAGCCCTCGGTTGAGTTGTCGCGGTTTCGGGCGGGGCAGCTTCACATTACCGAAACCATTCCGCCAGGTCGAATGGACTGGCTTGAGCGCGAGTTGGGCACGTCGTTAAGAATAGCGCCCTACCTGGGATCCTTTTTTTTAGCGTTTAACGTGGCTCGCTCGCCGTTTCAAGATCAGCCGGACCTTCGGGAAGCGTTGAGCTTGGTGATCGATCGCGAGCGGATCACCCGCCAAGTGCTGGGCGCAGGTGAGCAACCGGCGTATGCGCTGATCCCACCGAGTTTGCCTGGTTGGAACCCACCTGAACCTTTCACCACCGCTTCAAAAGCCGCGCGGATCGAGCGGGCCCAAGCATTGTATGCACAAGCCGGCTACAGCCAAGACAACCCTTTAAAAGTTGAGCTTCGCTTCAATACCTCTCTAAACCATCGGCGCATGGCCGCAGCCGTCGGTGCCATGTGGCGTGAGCACTTGGGTGTGCACACGCGTTTGGTCAACGAGGAATGGAAAGTGTTCGTGACCAACCGCCGCCAAGGCAGAATCACTCAAGTGGTCAGGGGTGGATGGATTGGTGATTGGCAAGATCCCGCGAATTTCTTGCAGCTGTTTGTCTCCGACAGCCCCTTGAACTACACATTTTGGCGCGATGCCAGGTTTGATTCATTGATGGCCACAGCCCAAACACAATCGGGACAAGCGCGCATGGCCACGTTGGCCCAAGCGGAGCAACGCTTGATCGATGCGCATGTCATCGTTCCCCTGTACTACTATGTCTCGAGGCACTTGGTTCAACCCAATGTCAATGGCTGGGAAGACAATTTAATGGACATTCACCTGACAAAATGGCTGTCGCTGGAATGAAAACGCTTTTCAAGGTCATCGCTTGGCTGTGTGTGGCCTCGGTGGTGGCTTGCGGCGGCGGTGAACCCCAGGATGCCTCACCTGAGCCCATGGCCCTGAGTGAGCCCGTTGAGGTCACACTGAATGACCAAGGCCAACCATCGGCCGAGGTGTTGGCAGATCAGCAGGTTTTGCATCGAGGCAATGGTGAGGAGCCTCAAACGCTTGACCCTCACCTGGGTGAGGGCGTGCCCACCACGAACATCGTCATTGACTTGTTTGAGGGCCTCACCACCACGGCCCCAGATGGACAAATCGTTCCCGGCGCAGCGGCACGTTGGAACATCAGTCGAGACGGGTTGACTTACACCTTTTATTTGGACCCCAACGGCCGTTGGAGCAACGGCGAGCAGGTGAAGGCGAGCGACTTTGTGTGGTCATGGCGACGGGTGGTGGCGCCCGAAACCGCTGCCACGTATGCACGCATGCTTGCCCCCGTGGCCAACGCCGAGGCGATTTTGGCAGGAGAAATGCCGCCCAGCGAGTTGGGGGTGGCGGCACTGAACGATTTGACTTTTCAAGTCACCTTGGCATCGCCCACGCCTTATTTTTTGGGGTTGCTGTCACACCCCACCACTTTTGCGGTCTACCCGCCCGCTGTCCAGGCACATGGGTCGGGGCATGTCAGACCAGGCCGGCTGGTCTCCAATGGGGCGTACCAGCTCCATGATTGGCAGGTGCGCTCAAAAATAGAGCTCATCCCCAACCCGCATTACCGACTGGCCGAACAAACCCACATCGAGCGGGTGGTGTTTTATCCGTTTGAAGACGAAAACACCGAGTTCACCCGATTCCGAGCAGGGGATCTGGGTTGGACCTACCAAGTCCCCAGTGCTCAATTTAGCTGGCTGTCTGAGAACATGGACAGCGCACTGGTGGTGAGTCCTTGGTTTGGCACGTACTTTTTTTCTTTCAATCTAACTCGGCCACCATTTGCCGATAACTTGGCACTGCGCCAAGCGTTGTCACTCGCCGTGGATCGTCAATTGTTGACTGAGCGAGTGACTCGATTTGGCGAGATGCCCACGTTTGGATTGGTGCCACCTGGCTTGCCTGACTATGAGTCACCCGACATCGATGCAGAGAACATGACTCAAGCCCAACGGGAGGCGTTGGCGCGGTCACTGTATCGCCAAGCCGGGTACTCTGAAAGCCAACCGCTGACGGTGGAGCTTCGGTACAACACCTCTGAAAATCATCGCAAAATTGCCGTGGCGGTGGCAGCGATGTGGAAAGAGGTGTTGGGCGTGAAGACGCGATTGATCAATGAGGAGTTTCGGGTCTTTCTTCAAAACCGCGCTCAAAAGCGTGTGACGGAGGTGTTTCGCTCGGGTTGGATTGGCGACTATCAAGACGCTTACACGTTTTTGGAACTGTTTCACTCAGACCACGGACGCAACGACGCCGGTTATGACAACCCCATCTTTGATGATCTATTGGAGCGCGCGGCCAACGAGCGAATCGATGCGCGCCGGCGCAATTTGATGGCTGAAGCCGAGCGACTGTTGCTGGCCGATCAGGTGGTTTTGCCGGTGTTTGTCTATGTCTCTAAGCGGTTGGTCCATCCACGGCTGAAAGGATGGCAGAGCAATGTCATGGACCGCCATCCCACGCGCTTTATGTACTGGGTGAAAGCCAAGCCCCGAGAGGACTCGGGTGCTGAGGTTGAGTCAAACTGATGTTGACGTTTTCGATCAAGCGATTGATCTCAGCGGTGCCTACGCTGTTTTTATTGATCACCGTGGCGTTTTTCTTGATTCGGGTCGCGCCGGGCGGGCCGTTTGATTCTGAACGCGCGCTGATGCCTGAGGTCGAGGCCAACCTCGCTGCCAAATACCACTTGGATGAGCCATTGATTTTTCAGTATGGTCGCTACCTGTGGCAAATTGCCCAGCTCGACTTTGGGCCGTCGTTTCACTACCTTGATTGGAGCGTGAACGATTTGATCGCGCAAGGCTGGCCAGTGTCCCTCACGTTGGGTGGGTTGGCTTTGGTGCTCGCCTTGCTGGTGGGCATTCCGATTGGTGTGTGGGCGGCGGTGAATCAGAACAAAGCCATTGATTACACGGTGATGTCGGTGGCCATGATCGGCATCTCAGTGCCGGCGTTCGTGATGGCCCCGGTGCTGATTTTGTTGTTTGCGATTGTCTTGGGCTGGCTGCCTGCCGGGGGCTGGGCATTTAGTTTTGATCGGATGGTGCTGCCGGTGCTGACACTCGCCTTGCCGATGGTGGCCTACATTGCGCGCATTACCCGAGGCTCAATGATTGAGGTGCTGCACTCGCCGTTCATTCGCACCGCGCGCGCCAAGGGCATGCCCGAAAAAGAGATTTTGACCAACCACGCATTGAAGCCGGCCATGCTGCCGGTATTGTCTTATTTGGGGCCCGCAGCGGCTGGGGTGCTCACCGGTTCGGTGGTGGTTGAACGGATTTTTACCATCCCTGGCATTGGTTCTTATTTCGTTCAAGGCGCGCTGAATCGAGACTACACCTTGGTCATGGGGGTGGTGATCTTATACGGCATGCTGATCATCTTGTTTAACTTTTTGGTTGATCTTTTGTACGCATGGCTGGATCCGCGAATTCGCTATGAGGACTTAAACGAGGGTGGCCCATGAGCGCGGCGGGACGGTCTCAAAATGCCGACGCCTTTGAGCGCGCGCTGGATAACCGCCCAGTGATGGGGCGGTCTTTGTATGTCGATGCCTGGCACCGGCTTTTAAAAAACAAAGCGGCGGTGGCCGGCTTGGTGGTGTTGGCGGCGATGGCGGTGATGGTCGTGCTCGGACCCATGCTGGTTGAGTGGGACCATGAGATTCCTGACTGGGATCACTACTCTTCACCACCGTCGTTGGAGACCAATCACTGGTTTGGCACCGATGCCCTGGGCCGGGATTTATTTGTGCGCACCATGATTGGGGGCCAAATCTCGCTGCTGGTGGGCATTGTCTCAACCTTGGTGTCGCTGCTGATTGGGGTGAGCTATGGCGCCGTGGCAGGCTACTTCGGTGGTCGAGTCGACAACGTCATGATGCGCTTTGTCGACGCCGTCTACGCCATGCCGTTTATGTTTTTTGTCATCTTGCTGATGGTCGTGTTTGGTCGCAACATCTTTTTGATTTTCGTGGCCATTGGTGCAGTCAACTGGCTGGACATGGCGCGCATTGTCCGTGGCCAAACCTTGAGTCTTAAAAATAAAGATTTTGTCGAAGCTGCACGCGCCAGCGGGGCCAGACAGTCCCAGATTATTCGCCGCCACATCGTGCCCAACCTTTTGGGCGTGGTGATTGTGTATGTCACCTTGACCATTCCCCAAGTGATTTTGGTCGAGTCATTTTTGAGCTTTCTGGGTTTGGGTGTCCAAGAGCCGCTGACCTCCTGGGGCGCGTTGGTCAATGAAGGGGCCCAAGAGCTTGAAACTGCGCCGTGGTCGCTGCTTTTCCCAGCCGGGTTTTTGGCGGCCACCCTGTTTGCATTTAACTTTTTAGGCGATGGCCTTCGGGATGCGCTGGATCCCAAGGATCGGTTGTAACCATGGCTCTGTTGGAAGTGAGAGATCTGACCGTTCGCTTTGACACGCCCGATGGCGAAGTCCAAGCGGTCAACGGGATCAACTTTGATCTGGAGCCCGGTGAGACCTTGGGCTTGGTGGGGGAGTCTGGCTCAGGCAAGACCCAATCGGCGCTCGCCCTCATGGGGCTGCTTGCTGAAAATGGTCGCGCCTCGGGATCGGTGAAGTTTCGGGGACAAGAACTGTTGGGCATGAGCGCGGCAGAGCTGTCGCGGGTGCGGGGCTCGAAAATCTCGATGATCTTTCAAGACCCCACGAGCTCACTGAACCCATACATGCCCGTTGGTGAGCAGCTGATTGAGGTGTTGACCCACCACCGAAATTTGAAGCGAAAAGAAGCCTATCAGCGCGCCATTGAAATGCTGCGCCTGGTGCGGCTGAGTGATGCTGACCAGCGGATGCGCCAATACCCGCATGAGCTCTCAGGGGGCATGTGTCAGCGGATCATGATCGCGATGGGGCTGCTGTGCCAACCCGATCTGCTGATTGCCGATGAGCCCACCACCGCGTTGGATGTCACTGTGCAATCACAGATCAATGCGTTGATGGGGGAGTTGTCTGAGAAATCATCCACCGCCATTGTCTTGATCACTCATGATTTGGGGGTGGTGGCGGGGCTGTGTGATCGGATCATGGTGATGTATGCCGGCCAAGAGATGGAGATGGCGGGTGTGGATGCCTTGTTTGAGCGACCCCACCACCCCTACACCGAAGGGTTGTTGAATTCAGTGCCGCGACTGGATCAAGAGCAGTCAGGGATTTTGCGAGCGATCCCAGGCCATCCGCCGAATTTGTTGCATTTGCCCACAGGCTGTGCATTTCAAGACCGGTGTCCATATGCCTTTGATCAATGCCGCATCCGACCGGATTGGACTGACGTCAATCCACACCACGCCAAGCGTTGTCATCTGGACGCTTTGCCAGGCCGGCCGGCGGATGATGTGATCGAGCCAGCACACGATGCCGGCACCGACGATCCCACGGAGGCTCCCAGATGACGCAGGCTCAAGGCGACGTGGTGCTGAAAGTTCGAGACCTCAAGGTTCAGTTTTTGATCGATACTGGTCGGTTTTTCAGCCATGAGTACCACACCATTCAAGCCGTCGATGGGGTGAGTTTTGATGTGCACCGCGGCGAGACCCTTGGGGTGGTGGGTGAGTCAGGTTGTGGCAAGTCCACCCTGGCCCGGGCCATTTTGGGGCTGGTTCAGCCTAAATCTGGGTCGGTGAGTTGGCTGGGTGAGGAGCTGGTGGGGTTGAGTGAGGAGGCGTTTCGAAACAAACGCCGTGACATTCAAATGATTTTCCAAGACCCCTCGGGGTCACTGGATCCGCGGATGACCATTGGCGAGATCATCGCCGAGCCCCTTCGCACTTTTTACCCGCACATGTCTGAGCTCCAAGTCGGAGAACGGGTGCGGGGCATGCTTCAAATGGTGGGTTTGCTTCCCGACCAAATTAATCGCTATCCGCATGAGTTCTCTGGTGGTCAGTGTCAGCGGGTGGGCATTGCCCGCGCGCTGGTGGTGAACCCCAAACTGGTGGTTTGCGACGAGCCTGTCAGCGCGCTGGATGTCTCCGTGCAAGCTCAAATTGTGAACCTTTTAAAAGACCTTCAAAAAAAGCTCAATTTGTCGCTGATTTTTATCGCTCACGATCTCTCTGTGGTCCGCCACGTGTCTGATCGAGTGTTGGTGATGTATCTGGGCCAGACCATGGAAATGGCCGACCGCGATCAAATCTATCTGCATCCACGCCACCCCTACACCCAAGTCCTGATTGAGTCGGTGCCGATTCCCGACCCCGGGCTGGAGCGTGAGCGCACCCGCCGCACCATCGCCGGCGACATCCCATCGCCCCTGCACCCGCCGTCAGGCTGCGTGTTTCGGACCCGCTGTCCTTTTGCGGTTGAGGCTTGCGCCAAGCAACGGCCGGCACTCGAGACCACCGAGCACGGCACCCAAGTGGCGTGCATCCGCGCCGATGACCTGGGTGATTTGTCTCAATGGCCCGATGGCGATGAGGCGTCGACCGAGGTCTCGAATGCGTCCGAGTGACGATGTGGATGATGCGCTGAACCGCCAGGGGCGTTGGCAGGCGCCCGGGCAACGCTTGGATGCGGGGCTGTCCGCCCTGGGCTGGGCGCTGAGCCCGGAGCGACGGTCTCAATTGCTGGTGTATTTAGCACTTCTGGCACAGTGGAGCCGAGCGTATAACCTCACCGCGGTG
Organism: uncultured Wenzhouxiangella sp.; assembly: GCA_913057195.1. Taxonomy (GTDB): domain Bacteria; phylum Pseudomonadota; class Gammaproteobacteria; order Xanthomonadales; family Wenzhouxiangellaceae; genus Wenzhouxiangella. Next base: position 32,695 of record CAJXNL010000018.1, on the reverse strand, counting down.
ACGGAGCCAACGGCGATGGTGGAGCGCCACGTCTTAGACAGTTTGGCGATTGCCCCCTGGGTGCCCAACGGCCACGTGGTGGATGCAGGCACCGGGGCGGGGTTGCCTGGTGCGGTGCTCGCCATCGCGGGGCAGGGCGAGCGGTGGTCGCTGCTCGATGGCAACGGCAAAAAAGTGCGGTTTGTTCGCCATGTTTGCCGGCAGCTCAGCTTGAACCACGTCGAGGCAGTGCAAGCACGCGTGGAGCATTGGGCATGCCCCCGTCGGCCCGAGGCCGTGGTCGCACGAGCATTGGCCCCGCTGGGCCAGCTGGTGGAGTGGACATCGCGATGGCTGGATCAGGGCACGGTGCTGCTGGCGATGAAAGCGGACTTGCAAGATAGCGAGTTGGGTGAGGTCAGACCCCCCTATAATGTGTCAGTTCAGGCACTGTCCACCCCAGCGGGCGGGGTCAAGCGGACGCTGGCGATGGTGGGACGGGCAGAGGCCATTGAGACATTGGATCAGACGACATGAGACAACATCAAGCCAAAATTGTGGCGGTGGCAAACCAAAAGGGCGGCGTGGGCAAAACCACCACGGCGCTGAACTTGGCTGCTGGCCTGGTGGAGCTGGGCGAGCGGGTGTTGCTCTTGGACATGGATCCCCAGGGCAATGCCACCACCGGTTCAGGGATTGAGCTTGGCGAGGATGACCTGACGCTGTATCACGTCTTGGTGGGCGAGGCATCGATCGCCGAGGCGATCATCGACGTTGATGAGATGGGGTTTTCGTTGGTGCCTGGCAATGGTGATCTGACCGCGGCGGAGGTGGCCTTGATGGCGCGGGATGACCGTGCTGAAGTGTTGAAAAAAGCGTTGGCTCATCACCAAAGCGATTTTGATCACATTTTGATTGATTGCCCACCGGCGTTGAATGTATTAACGTTGAATGCGTTGACCGCGGCCCACGGCGTGCTCATTCCGATGCAGTGCGAGTACTACGCCATGGAAGGCTTGAGCGCTTTGCTCGACACGGTGGCACAAATTCAAGGGTCAGTGAACCCTGATTTGGACATTGAGGGCTTGGTTCGGACCATGTACGACGTGAGAAACAACCTCTCTGGCGAAGTCTCGAAGCAATTGCAATCGCATTTTGGCGACAAGGTCTTCACCACCGTGGTCCCCCGCAACGTTCGAGTGGCCGAAGCCCCAAGCTTTGGGCAGTCGGTGCTGACCTATGATCCCTCATCGAGGGGCGCGTTGGCCTATAAAGGTTTGGCAGGTGAATATTTGAGACGAGCAAGAGGAGCCAGTGGCGATGGCCGGTCCGCGTAAAAAAGCGCCTTTGGGGCGAAACTTGGATGCGCTGTTGGGCAAAACCCAACAGTCCGTTTCGGTGGAGGGTCATGCGTCCAGCAGTGACGGGCTGACGGACCTCCCGGTGAGCCAGATTGAGCCAGGACGCTATCAGCCCAGAAGTGTGATGGATCCTGAAAAGCTCGAGGAGCTCGCTGAATCCATCAAAACGCAAGGCTTGATTCAACCGGTGGTGGTTCGACCGTTGGCCAAAGCCGACCAGTATGAGCTTATTGCGGGCGAGCGCCGTTGGCGTGCGACCCAAATGGCCGGCCTGGATACCATTCCCGCCATTGTGCGCGCGATTGAGGATGAGTCTGCGCTCGCTCTGGCGCTGATCGAAAACATCCAGCGCGAGGACTTAAACCCCCTAGAGGAGGCGACGTCCATCAAGCGCCTGATTGATGAATTTGACCTCACTCACGCCGAAGCCGCCCATGCGGTGGGTCGCTCGCGCGCGGCGGTGAGCAATCTATTGCGCCTGCTTGAGCTCGAGGCATCGGTTCGCCAGTGGATCGAACAAGGTCAACTGAACATGGGGCATGCCAGAGCGCTGCTGACCTTGGCGCCCGCGGATCAAGCCGAACTGGCAAAAAAAGCCGTCAATGAGGGCTGGTCTGTCCGTCAAATGGAGCAGGCAGTGCGCTCGGGCTCGGGCAAGCGAGCCCAAAAGCCCAAGGGCAAAGCCGGCGCCAAGAGCGCCGATGTCGCTCACCTAGAACAAGAGCTCACCGAATGGCTGTGCGCCCCGACCCAAGTTCAACACCGGGCCTCGGGCCAGGGGCAGGTGGTGATTCGGTACACCTCTCTTGACGAGCTCGACGGCCTGCTGGCCCGCTTAAAAGGCCAGTCTCGCAGTTAAATTTGTTGCTGGCTGGCGGTGTTCGCTGGTATAATTTGCGTGATTTTTTGGGCGTCAGCGCGGTTTTAGACAACCTGCGTGAGGCGTTCTTTAGCTTGGAGCAAGGCGTGTCGCAAGCCGAATTTGCCAAGACCGTCGTCTGGCTGTTGCGCATCCAGGCAGTGTTGGCGGTGCTGGCCAGCGCGGCGTGGTGGCTTTTGGCCGACGCAGGCTCTGGGTTGGCCGCGCTCGTGGGGGGCAGCAGCGGGGTCGCAGTGACTGCCTTGGTGGGCTTGCGCATGGCCATGAGTCAGGGCGCTGCACCAAGTGACATCGTGCGGGGATTTTATCGAGCGATGTGGTTGAAATTGGCCCTGGCGGCCTTTTTGTTTATTGTGGTGGCGCGCTGGTTTGCGCCTTGGTTCGGGCCGGTCTTGACTGGCTATTGCGCGACCTTCTTGGCTTATTGGTGGGCGCTTTGGCGCATTCAAGGGCAAGTGGTCAAACAACAACAGGATTTTTGAGATGGCCGCTGGATTGCCAACGCCAACTGAATATGTCAAACACCACATCACCAACCTGTCGTATGGTGAGGGGCTTTGGACCATCCATCCCGACACCCTGGTGGTGTCGTTTTTGCTGGGCGTTTTCTTTCTGACCTTTTTTATTATTGCCGCACGCCGGGCCACCGCTGGCGTGCCTGGGGGATTACAAAATTTCGTCGAGATGGTTATCGATTTTGTCGACGAATCGGTTAAAGGCAGCTTCCACGGCCCAAGAAACTTCATCGGCCCGTTGGCCTTGACCATTTTTGTCTGGGTGTTTTTGTGGAACCTGATGGATTTGGTGCCGGTCGATTATCTGCCGTATTTGAGCTACAAGGTGCTCGGTCTGGACTACACCCGAGTGGTGCCGTCGGCCGACATCAATGGCCCGTTTGGCTTGTCATTCACGGTGCTGGCCATCATCATTATTTTCGGAATGAAGGGCAAAGGCGCGGTGGGCTTCGGCAAAGAGTTGTTGCATCATCCGTTCGGGTCGAACCCGCTTTTGTGGCCGGCCAACCTCTTGTTGAACATGGTTGAAATGATCGCCAAGCCCGTGTCTTTGGGGCTTCGATTGTTCGGTAATTTGTATGCCGCTGAGCTGATTTTTGTCTTAATTGCTCTGCTGCCTTGGTGGATTCAGTTTATTCCAGGCGGCATGTGGGCCATTTTCCATATCTTGGTGATTCCGCTTCAAGCGTTTATCTTCATGACCTTGACCATTGTCTATGTGGCGTTGGCGTATGAAGAGCATTGATGCGGTTTGCTGGGGTGTGCTGTTTTGAAGTGTTTATTTTGTTTGATTTAACTTTTAGGAGAACGTAAGTGGAAACCATTGCAATGATCGCTTCCGTCCAGGCCAACACCGCAATCGCGGTGGGTCTGATTCTGGCCTCAGCCGCACTCGGCACGGGCATTGGTTTTGCCCTTTTGGGGGGTAAATTCCTCGAAGGCGCCAGCCGCCAGCCTGAGTTGGCGAACATGCTTCAAGTTCGGATGTTCATCATCGCCGGCTTGTTGGATGCGTTGTCGATCATCGGGGTGGCATTTGCGGCACTTTTGATGTTTGCCAACCCATTGTTGGGGCCTTTGGGCGGTTAATTCGTCGTTGGGCTTTTACCACTGGTTTAACAAGCGGTTTAACGAGCTAGGACCCGACTTATGGACTTAAGCATTGGTACGCTGATTGGTCAGGCAGGCACCTTCATCGTCTTCATTTGGGTGACGATGAAGTTTGTGTGGCCGCCGCTGGTCCAGGCGATGGAAGAGCGGCGCCAAAAAATTGCCGAGGGCTTGGCGCAGTCAGACGAAGCTGAGAAGGCCTTGGAAAAGGCGCAAGCGGAAGCTGAGGGCATCATCAAAGAGGCCCGGGCCAAAGCAGGCGATATCATTGAGCAGGCCTCAACTCGCGGCAACCAAATGATTGAACAGGCGCGCGAAGAGGCCATTGCCGAGCATGACCGGCGTGTTGAGGCGGCCGAGGCGGAAATCCGTCAAGCCACCAATCAGGCGCGTGAAACCCTGCGCGAACGGGTGGCGGAGTTGGCGATGACTGGCGCCAGTCGCGTGATTGAAAAAGAAATCGATGCCAACAAGCATCGTGACATTCTCGACAAGCTGGCCGAGGAGCTGTAGGCGATGCAAAACCGCACCACCTTGGCCCGACCCTATGCCCGCGCCGCCTATGCGGCCGCGAAAAACTTGGGCCAGGTGGCCGAGTGGTCTCAGGCGCTGCAAGTCGCGGCGATGGCCACCGAAAATGACGTGGTCCAGTCGATGATTGGCAACCCCCGCTTCACCTCACAGGCCGTGGTTGAGCGGTTGATGGCCATTGGCGGGTCGTATTTTGGTGAGTCTTTCGGCCACTTGTTATCGGTGTTGGCGCATTACGATCGGTTGGCGCTATTGCCTGAAGTGTCCCAGCAGTATGAGCGCTATCGACGAGACGCTGAAGACGTGGTGTATGTTCAGATCACCAGCGCTGAACCGGTGAGCGATGAACAAAGCCAGGCGCTCAGTGATCGGTTGAAGAAGCGCTTCGGTCGGGATATTGAATTGGATGTGGACGTGGATGCGGCGCTGATTGGTGGCGCCATTATTCGCGCCGGTGATGAAGTGATTGATGGCAGCGTTCGTGGTCGATTGGAACGTATGCGCCGCGAGATCGCCTCATAAGCCTGGCGCACCAGACTTTTTTGATTTTTAAGGATTGCAAGCATGCAACAGACGCTGAACCCAACTGAAATCTCCGAGCTGATCCGCAAACGCGTTGAGCAGTTCGATGTCTCGTCTCAGGCGCGCACCGAGGGCACGGTGGTCAGCGTCTCCGACGGCATTTGTCGCCTTCATGGGCTGGCCGATGCCATGCAAGGGGAGATGATTGAGTTCCCAGGCGAGACCTACGGCTTGGCTTTGAACCTCGAGCGTGACTCGGTCGGCGCGGTCGTCATGGGCGACTACAAGCACATCTCAGAGGGCGATACGGTTCGATGCACGGGGCGCATTTTGGAAGTGCCCGTTGGGGAGGGGCTCCTCGGTCGCGTGGTCGATGCCTTAGGCAACCCCATCGATGGCCAAGGTCCCATTGAAAATGACGGCTTTGAACCAATCGAGAAAATCGCCCCGGGCGTGATCGCCCGCCAGGGTGTTGATCAGCCGGTGCAAACGGGGTTAAAGGCCATCGATGCGATGGTGCCCGTGGGCCGTGGCCAGCGCGAGCTGATCATCGGCGACCGCCAGACCGGCAAGACCGCGGTGGCCATCGACGCGATCATTAACCAAAAAGGCACTGGCGTAAAGTGCATCTACGTTGCCGTGGGACAAAAGACCTCTTCGGTGGCGAGCGTGGTGAAAAAGCTTGAGGAGCATGGGGCGATGGAGCACACCATTGTGGTGGCCGCCAACGCCGCAGAATCGGCCGCGCTTCAATATATCGCTCCATATGCAGGCTGTGCGATGGGCGAGTACTTTAGGGACAACGGCCAAGATGCGCTGATCGTTTTTGACGATTTGACCAAACAGGCTCAAGCCTATCGGCAGGTGTCGTTGCTGCTTCGCCGACCACCGGGTCGTGAAGCATACCCCGGGGATGTGTTTTACCTGCACTCACGTTTGCTTGAGCGTGCCGCACGGGTCAATGCAGACTATGTTGAAAAGCACACCGGTGGGAAAGTGAAAGGTCAAACCGGATCACTGACGGCATTGCCGATCATTGAGACCCAGGCGGGCGATGTGTCAGCCTTCGTTCCCACCAACGTGATTTCGATTACCGATGGTCAGATCTTTTTGGAGACTGACTTATTCAACTCCGGGATTCGCCCAGCCATTAATGCTGGTTTATCGGTCTCTCGGGTGGGTGGATCGGCCCAGACCAAGGTCATCAAAAAGCTCGGCGGCGGCGTGCGGTTGGCCTTGGCTCAGTTTCGTGAGTTGGCGGCCTTTTCCCAGTTCGCCTCGGATCTTGATGAGGCCACTCGCAAGCAGCTTGAGCGTGGGCAGCGCATCACCGAGTTGATGAAGCAGCCTCAATACGCGCCGCTGTCGGTGGCGCAGATGGCTGTGAGCCTGTATGCCGGCAATGAGGGCTATTTGGATGATCTGGCGCTTGATCAGGTGGTGCCGTTCGAAAATGCGCTTCGAGACTACATGGAACAAAGCCATGCCGATCTGATGGCCAAGCTCAATGAAAAAGGCGATTGGAATGAAGAGCTGCAAAGTGCCATGAAAGCAGCACTTGATGAGTTTAAAGCCACAGGCAGCTGGTAATCACGATGGCCAATTCAAGCGAAATCGTCGGTCAGATCAAGAGTGTTCAAAACACTCGGAAAGTCACGCGCGCTTTGGAAATGGTCTCGGCGAGCAAAATCCGAAAAGCGCAAGACCGAATGGCCGCTTCCAGACCGTACGCGCGGATGATGCGTCAGGTGATCAGCCACTTGTCACAGGCAAGTTTAGAGTACGAGCATCCGTTTACCCAAGTGAGAGACGATGTTAAGCGCGTGGGATATATCATCGTCGCCACTGACCGAGGGCTTTGCGGCGGGCTGAACAACAACATGTTCAGACAGCTGTTGGGTGAGTTCAAGCAGTGGCAAGACCAAGGTGTGGAAATCACGACGGTCATCATTGGCAAAAAAGCCGCACAGTTTTTTAAGCGTTTGAACGTGCACGTCAGCGCAAGCACCCAGGACCTGGGCGACGAACCGCAGCTTGACCAACTGATCGGCTCGATCAAAGTGGTATTAGACGACTATCGCGAACAAAAGTTAGATCGTTTGTTCGTTTGCTACAACGAGTTTGTCAACACCATGACTCAGAAAAGCCGCTTTGATCAGCTTTTGCCTTTGCCCGCGATCGAGGAAGACACCTCCAGCCAAACCAATTGGGATTACCTCTATGAGCCCAGCGCTGAGGCGCTGCTGGATGATTTCCTCACGCGCTATATTGAGTCGATCGTCTATCAAGCGACGGTGGAGAATGTGGCCAGTGAACATGCCGCCAGAATGGTGGCCATGAAGAGCGCCTCAGACAACGCCAACAACCTGATCGATGATCTGCGGTTGATGTACAACAAGGCCAGACAGGCCGCCATTACTCAAGAAATTTCAGAAATTGTCGGTGGTGCATCGGCGGTTTAACACCATTCATATCAGTTGAGGTTTTGACATGAGTTCGGGAAAAATTGTTCAGATCATTGGCGCCGTCGTTGACGTCGAGTTCGATGTTGACAGCGTGCCAAAAGTCTATGATGCACTGACCATCGACGAGACAGAAATCATGCTCGAAGTGCAGCAGCAGCTGGGAGATGGTGTCGTTCGCGCCATTGCACTGGGCTCGACCGATGGGCTCAAGCGTCATGCGGCGGTGACCAACACCGGCGCACCCATTTCGGTTCCAGTGGGTCAAAAGACCTTGGGACGAATCATGGATGTGATGGGCAAGCCTGTGGATGAGGCAGGGGACATTGGGGCGGAAACGACCATGCCGATTCACCGTGAACCGCCAAGCTTTGAAGACCAAGCGGCCAGCAACGAGCTTCTGGAGACTGGCATTAAAGTGATTGATCTCATTTGCCCATTCGCCAAAGGCGGCAAGGTGGGTCTGTTCGGAGGGGCAGGCGTTGGCAAGACGGTCAACATGATGGAACTGATCCGAAACATCGCCATTGAGCACTCCGGCTACTCCGTGTTTGCTGGCGTGGGGGAGCGGACTCGGGAGGGCAACGACTTTTATCACGAGATGAAAGACTCGAATGTCTTGGATAAAGTGGCGCTTGTTTATGGTCAGATGAACGAGCCGCCCGGCAACCGCTTGCGTGTTGCCTTGACTGGTTTGACCATGGCCGAGCATTTCCGTGATGAAGGTCGTGACGTCTTGATGTTTATCGACAACATCTATCGTTACACGCTCGCAGGGACCGAGGTTTCGGCGTTGCTGGGCCGGATGCCGTCGGCGGTGGGCTATCAGCCAACCCTGGCTGAAGAAATGGGGGCTCTGCAAGAGCGGATCACTTCCACCAAGACCGGCTCAATTACTTCCATTCAGGCGGTGTATGTCCCGGCGGATGACTTGACTGACCCGTCACCCGCCACGACTTTCGCCCACTTGGATGCCACGGTCGTCTTGTCTCGAAGCATTGCCGAGCTGGGCATTTATCCTGCGGTTGATCCGCTGGATTCCACATCGCGTCAGCTCGATCCATTGGTCGTTGGTCAAGAGCATTACGACGTGGCGCGAAAAGTGCAGGGCACTTTACAGCGCTACAAAGAGCTCAAAGACATCATTGCCATTTTGGGCATGGATGAGCTCAGTGAGGAAGACAAGCTTACGGTGGCACGCGCGCGTAAAGTTGAGCGCTTCTTCTCCCAACCATTTTTTGTTGCCGAAGTGTTCACCGGCTCACCTGGGGTGTATGTTTCGCTTAAAGAAACCATCCGCGGATTTAAAGGGATTGTCGATGGCGACTATGATCACTTGCCTGAGCAGGCCTTTTACATGGTCGGAACCATTGATGAGGCCGTGAAAAAAGGTGAAGAAATGGCTCAACAAGCCGCTTAATTGATTGGAGTCTGAGAAGCCATGGCATCCACCATACATTGCGACATCGTGAGCGCCGAATCTGAGTTGTACTCAGGCGAGGCGACCATGGTGATTGTGCCGGGCGAGCAAGGCGACTTGGGCGTCACGCCCAAACACGCCCCGTTGCTGACCCGCTTGCGGGCGGGCGAAGTTCGAATTCAAACCGCTGATGGTGACGAAGAGCATTTCTACGTCTCGGGTGGTCTGCTTGAAATTCAGCCCAACGTTGTCACCGTGTTATCGGATACGGGTCAGCGCGCCGCCGATGTCGATGAGGCAGCCGCGTTGGAAGCCAAGGCCGCGGCCGAGCGCGCTTTAGCGGACCAAACCGCTGGCATGGAAGTCGCGGAGGCCCAAGCGCAATTGGCGCAGGCCATGGCTCAACTTGCCGCACTTGAACGCTTCCGTAAAAAGATGAAACACTAAGGGCGGTTTATCGATAAGGGCACCTTGGCATGTCAACGGGTTGGTCAGAAATACAGTCTCGCTTGGCGTTGCTGCGACAAGAACACCGTGACCTGGATCGAGCCATCGCCTCTCTCGCCGACACCTCAAGCATGGATCAGCTCCAGCTTCGGCGCCTGAAGAAACGCAAACTCCGCTTAAAGGACCAAATTACGTACTGGGAAGATCAGCTCCTGCCTGATTTGGATGCCTAAGCCATCAAGGCTCAGTTGTCTTGGCCCGCGGGCAGCTCGCCAACGAGTGGGGCCGACTGGACGATGGTGTAATGAATTTCTCGGTCAAGTACCAAGCGTGCATCACGACTGAGCGCATCCAACGCTGATCCAAAATGAAGCAACCCATCGTTGTCCCGACGCAGCAGTGATTCCTCAAATAAGGTGGCGATGAATTGGCCAAACAGGGTGCGGTCGTGAAACTCTGGCGTCACCAGTGGATGGAGCGCCGCGACCCTCTGAGCGCACTGCGCGCACAGCTTTTCAAGCTGCTGCTTGGATAAAGCGCCTGGACCATTTTTGGTCAGTACCGCCACCACAATGAAATAACGCTCCAGGGTTTGACGCATGCTGTGGGCAAGCATTCTCAGGCGGTGACTGCTGGTCTCTCCGCCCGGCTCGCGGATCACATGGCCGTTGTCTTCTTGCAATAGCCCAAGCTCGATCAACTTGTCGGTCGTTTGGTCGACCGCTGTTGAGAGGTCGTCGCCAGACCATGGCAAAAACAGCTCTTTTTGCAAAAACGGGTAAACCCGGCGGGTCAGCTCATGCAGTCGCGAGCGTTTTAAACGGCGCAAGTTGAGATAGCAGCACGCCAACCAGGCACTTAACGCCATGACATGCGCCAAATTGTTTTTGAAATAGGTGAGCAAGACCGCGGTCTGTTCGTCTGTTTTGATGATTGCGCCGCCATCGTGGCGATGGCGTTGAATGACTTCAAGCGCCAAACCATAGCGGATCATGTCTTCCGCCGACTGTTCGGTCACCGTGATGCGGTCTGAGTAGATGGGGGCTTCCAAAAGCGTTTTGAGCGTTGACAGCATGGCCTTGAGGTCGTTCTCGTCCATGGCCTGCCGCGGGCTGGCCAACAGCGCCACAGCGAGCAACGCAATGGGGTTGGCGTGTGCGGCTTTGTTGATGTTGACTAAAATCTGCTCGGCCAAATCATCGACCAGGCGCCCGAGCCATTCTGGTCGTGAGTCGGGCTCATAATGGCCTTCAGCCCAATCGGGTGCATGGGCATCTAAAAGATCGGTCAGTCTCAATGGCGCCCCAAAGCTGACGGTGACTTCTCCGTAGTTCTTGCGAATGATATTGAGGACGTTTCTAAAATCGCTTAAGGACTCAGGCTTTTTTTGTTGTCCTGAAAGTTCAGCGAGGTAGGCATTGCCCTCAGCCAAACGCTCATAGGCAATCGAGACAGGTTGGAACAACACTGGGCGCTGCTGCTGGCGCAAGAATGCACGCACAGTCATCGACAACATCCCCGCCTTGGGTGGAAGCAGTCGCCCAGTCCGGGAGCGCCCGCCCTCAATGAAGTACTCCAGCGCGACCCCTTTAGACAAAATCATGGCCACATATTGGTTAAAGACCGCGGCATATAACGGTTTTGAGCGGAAAGATCGGCGGAGAAAAAACCCGCCACCGCGTCGAATTAAGGCGCCCACAATGGGTAAATTGAGGTTGACGCCCGCCGCCACATGCGGTGGCACGAGTCCGCGATGGTAAAGAATGTACGACAACAGAAGATAGTCGATGTGGCTGCGGTGGCAAGGGACATACACCACCTCATAACCAGGCGCCAGTTGGCGAAAAGACTTAAAGTGCTTAACCTCAACGCCCCGAAAAATACGGTACAAAAACCAGGTCAGAATCTTATTGGCCACCATGACGAACGTGTATGAATAGTTGGCGGCGATCTCCCGAGCGTACCCGTACGCCAGACGTCGGGCTTTTTCCTCGGTGATGTTGTCCCGGCGAACTTTGGCTTCGATGGCGGCGGCAACCGGCTCACTTTGAACGAGCTCATCAATCAAAGTGTTCAAGTGTGATCGGTCGGGGCCAATGGCAGAACTTCGAACACGTTTGAAATAGACCCGACTGAATCGAGAGATTCTGGCCAGGGCTTTATCGCGGGCTTCGGTCTGAGCGAAAAGTGAGCTCAGTTTGAGAGGTTGGCCGAATTGAACCAAGGTATGTCGCCCATGAATCCAGGTGCCGATGAGGCGACGAAGCCGGCCCCCGGTGCTCCAATTTTCAGAAAAAAGCACCTTAAAAATCCCTGACGTTTGGTCAGGCGCGCGCCCAATCAGGACAGAAACGGGGACGATCTGGATGTCTTGATCCCCCTGCAACCGATCAGGATCAACCTCATCGATCAGCGCTTTAAGTTGGCTTGAGTGGCGTTGACGCTTACGCGTTCTAACCAAGACGCCTCGATAACGGCGGTTGGCCCCAAAACTTCTGGGCCGATGGGCCCCGGCAGCCGAAAACGGATCGGAGGCGAGTTTGAGGCCGCGCTTGGCGAGCACTTCATCCACAATTAACACCGATGACAGCGCATAAACATCCAAGACGTAGAAAATAGGCGCCTTATCATCGATGCCCCACTCATTGAGATCTTCAGGAATGGTGGTGCTGTCCACCCAAAGGTGCAGCACGCGGCGCAGTGCACGCAGGCTGAGCTGACGGGCGCGTTCAATGACCGTCATTGACTCGGCGGTTGAATGCTCACTGGTGTGCATGCTGGCGGCTGACCGTATTCGGATCCGTGAATTGGCCCAGCAGTTTACCACTTTGGGCGAAAGCCACCGGGCGGCGGCTGGACGGTGAAAAGGCCGTAAAAAAATGGCGAACCCCGGAAGGTTCGCCCAATCGTCGTACTAGCGAGCGAGAGATGCATCACTCAGCAAATCTCAGGCGTTATATTAACTTGGGACGTTCTATTTATCAACCATCTAATAAGAATCCTATAAAGCATTGATTCAATTGAAGTATTCCAAAATCTCTTCTTGGATGCGCTCGGCGGCCTGGCGCGGGTCATGGGCATCGCGAATTGGGCGTCCGACAACAATGTAATCGGCGCCTGCTGCAAGCGCTTGGCTGGCGGTCATGGTCCGTTTTTGATCATCCACGTTGTCCACGGGGCGAATGCCGGGGCAGACCACGGTCAGGGCCTCACCCACCGAGTCGCGCAGCGCGCTGACTTCGAGTCCTGAGGAGATGACGCCGCGACAGCCCAACGCCAGTGCCCGCCGCGCCCGAGACAGCACCAACGCTTCAATGTCGCAATCAAAACCCAAATCATCCAAATCCCCTCGATCGAGGCTGGTCAGTGCAGTCACCGCCAACACGCCCATATCACCAGCATGGGCAACCGCCTGTTGGAGCATGGCGTCCTGGCCGTGGACGGTCACAAAATCCACCTCATGCTGGGCCAGCTGAGCGACCGCACGGCCCACGGTGGGCGGAATATCAAATAATTTGAGGTCAGCAAATACTTTCTTACCCGAGGCTTTGAGTTCATGCACAAGCTCAAAGTAGTGCCCACTTAAGAAAAACTCGAGTCCGAGTTTATAGAACTGAACCGAATCTCCGAGCGTTGAAATCAATTCACGCGCCCGCGCCAAATCAGGCACATCCAAGGCGAAGATCAAACGGTCGTGGTGGGGTATGGACAGCTTAGCCATGTGAACTCCAAACAAGCCTGGGTTGAGTTAGAGCGGATCGAGGTTGGCATAGGCCAACACCAGCCATTTATCGCCTGCGCTTTCAAAATTGACCTGCACGCGTGCATTCATGCCTTGGCCCTCCAAGCTCACAACGGTGCCGACACCGAACTGAGCGTGCTCGACCAGTGAGCCCAAGCTTAAGCCATCAGCAGCGGGGCGGGGCGTTGACCATGATGGGGCGCCATCGGTGCTGGTGTTCGACCGCACGGCCTCAGTCAGGTGGTCGGGTATTTCGCCAATAAACCGTGAGGGGCTTGAGAAGCTTGTTTGGCCGTGAAGCATCCGAGACTCTGCATAGGTGAGATAAAGCACTTGCATGGCTCGGGTCATTCCCACATAGCATAAGCGACGCTCCTCGCTGAGTCTGGAGGCCTCTTCGATCGACTTTTGATGCGGGAACAAACCCTCCTCCAGCCCGGCCAAGAACACCAGCGGGAACTCTAAGCCCTTGGCCGTATGCAAGGTCATCAGCTGCACGCCGTCTTGCCATCGTTCGCTTTGATGTTCACCCGCCTCCAGCGCGGCCTGCGCTAAAAAAGAAGCCATCGGGGACAAGCCCGCCTGTTCATCTTCAAACGGCTGTTGGTATCCTTCCGCGGCCCGAATCAGTTCTTGAAGGTTTTCTTCTCGGCTTTCAGCTCGATCAGCAGGCTCTTTTTTCTGATACCAGGCGGCCAACTCACTGAAGTTCACTGCCGCCGCCACGCGCTGCTCAAGGCCCTCATGTTCGCCAATCTGATCGATCAATGCCAAAAAGTGATTGAGTGATCCTGCAGCACGCGCCCCCAATTGACCCGCTTGCAGCATCGCTTGGCTGGCTGCCCACATTGACACCTGGTGTTGACGCCCCCAGTCGCGGATTTTCGTCACCGTTTGCTGGCCCAGGCCCCGGGCGGGCAAGTTAATGACCCGCTCAAATGCGCCATCATCATCGCGGTTGTGCGCAAGCCGGAGGTAGGCCATGGCGTCTTTGATCTCAGCACGCTCAAAAAATCGCTGCCCGCCGTAAACGCGGTAGGGGATGTCTTCACGCAGCAAGGCCTGCTCAAACAGTCGGGATTGGGCGTTGGATCGATACAGCACCGCCGCCTCATTGAGCCGATGGCCTTGATCAGCCCACTGTTGGATTCGTCCGATGATGAAGTCTGCCTCTTCTTCGGCGCTGTAGGCCGGAAAAATTTGAACGGGCTCTCCGGTTTCGCCTTCCGTCCAAAGATTTTTTCCCATGCGATCGTCATTGTGCCCAATCACGTGATTGGCCGCTTCCAAGATTGTGGTCGTCGATCGATAATTTTGTTCAAGCCGGATTGTGACGGGGTCGAAATCGGTGACAAACTGGTTGACGTTCTCAACCCGCGCACCGCGCCATCCATAGATGGACTGATCATCATCGCCGACGACAAATAACCGGTTGGGTTGTTTGGCCGGCATGTCTTTGACTGGTGAGCGATCGGTCGACAGCAGACTGACCAATGCATACTGCAGGGTATTGGTGTCTTGGAACTCATCGATCAGGATATGGGCAAAGCGCGACTGATAATGCGCACGCCGCGCCGGGTGATCTCTCAAAAACTCCACAACGCGCAGCAACAACTCAGCAAAATCCACCAGGCCTGAACGCTCACAGGCCTCTTGGTAACGCCGATAAATGGCAATGTGGGTGGCCCGGAAGGCGTCATGATCACCGGCCATGTTCGCCACGTCCGCAGCCCGGCAGCCTTGCTCTTTTTGATGATTGATAAACCCTTGCACGCCTCGGGCGGGGTACTCGCCTTCGTCGAGCTCCATTTCCCGGATGATGCGTCGGATCATCCGGTATTGATCATCCGAGTCGAGAATCTGAAAGGCATCAGGCAAGCCCACCTCGCCTGCGTGCATGCGAAGCAGGCGGTGACAAATCCCATGAAACGTCCCAATCCAAAGACCATCGGGGCTGATGTGCAAAAGCTCGGCCACCCGGTGGCGCATCTCCCCGGCCGCTTTGTTGGTGAAGGTCACGGCCAGAATGGCCATAGGCGAGACGTGGTGAACTTGGATTAACCAGGCGATGCGATGCACCAGCACCCGCGTCTTACCCGAACCGGCACCCGCCAACACCAGGCAGTGCTGTTTGTCTAAGCTGACTGCGTCGCGCTGGGCATCGTTGAGCTCATCGAGGAGGTGGCTGACATCCATGTTTAAGAGTCGTTGCCCGAGGCCGCTGAGGGCATGGCTCGATGCCCAATGTCGGTTCGATAAAATGCCCCTTCGAACTGAATCCGGGCAATGGCGTCATGGGCTCTTGAATGCGCGGTGGGAACATCCTCGCCTAGGGCCACCACGCTCAGCACGCGGCCGCCTTGGGTCACGGTCTGACCGGTGGCACTCAACCCAGTGCCAGCGTGGAATACTTTCACCCCGGCATGGTCGATCTGATCCAGGCCCAAAATCGGGTGGCCTTTGGCGTAGGCACCTGGATACCCCGCAGAGGCCATCACCACACCCAGTGCGCTGCGTTGATCCCACGTTGGATTCTGTGTATTCAGTTCACCGTCCAAAGCGGCCTCAATTAAATCAACGAGATCAGATTGCAGGCGCATCATGATCGGTTGGGTCTCTGGGTCGCCAAAGCGCACGTTGAACTCCAAGACCTTGGGCCCAGCTTGGGTCAGCATAATGCCGGCATATAAAAACCCCACAAACGGCATGCCCTCTGCTGCCAGGCCCGCCAGGGTGGGGCGAATGACGGTGGTCATGATGTCCTCGGCCAGCGCCGGTGTGATCACCGGGGCAGGTGAGTATGCCCCCATCCCACCCGTATTGGGCCCCAAGTCATGATTGTCTCGACGTTTGTGATCTTGGCTGGTGGCCATGGGCAAGACATCGTCACCGGCGGCGATGACAATGAAGCTGGCCTCCTCGCCGTCAAGGCACTCTTCCATCACGACCTGGTGGCCGGCCTGGCCGAAAGCGTTTCCAGAGAGCATGTCTTCAAGCGTGGCTTGAACACGTTCACGTGTCGAGGCGATCACCACCCCTTTGCCCGCCGCTAAGCCGTCGGCTTTGATCACCGCCGGCAGTCCAATTGTGTCCAAAAAGGCCATCCCATCGCTGACCGTGGTGATGGTCTGATACGCCGCCGTGGGAATGGCGTGACGTTGCATGAACGCCTTTGAAAAGGCTTTTGAGGCCTCCAGTTGGGCCGCTTGCTTGCTTGGGCCGAAGCATCGAAGTCCATGCGCTTGGAATGTGTCCACCACCCCCTGGGCCAAGGGGGCCTCAGGGCCGACCACAGTCAAATCAATCCCTTGGTCTTTGGCCAAAGCCAACAGCCCATCGATGTCGTCAGCGCTCACATCGGCGTTGGTGCACTTGGCTTCAGCCGCCGTGCCCGCATTCCCTGGGGCCACAATCACCTCATTGACCCGGGGCGACTGAGCGATTTTCCACGCCAGCGCGTGCTCTCGACCGCCGTTGCCAATGACCAACACGTTCATGTCGCTCATTGTAGCGTGACTGGTGCTAGAGAAGGGTCTTACGCGCCGGCAGGGATCAGTGTTTGAAGTGACGGTGATGGGTCAGCACCATCGCCATGCCTGCCGCGTTGGCTGCGGCAATCACCTCATTGTCGCGCTTAGAGCCGCCCGGTTGGATGATGCAAGACACCCCCACTCGAGCCGCGGCCTCAATGCTGTCGGCAAAAGGGAAAAACGCATCCGATGCCATGGCCGAACCGGTCAGGTCAAAACCCGCCTGCTGGCTTTTTAAGACCCCAAAATTGGCTGAGTCGATGCGGCTCATCTGGCCCACGCCTAAGCCCAGGGTTTGCCCATCTTTGGCATAAACAATGGCGTTTGAGCGAAGTGAGCGGACCGCCGCCCAGGCAAACAACAAGTCGTTGTGCTCACCCGGGGAGGGTGCGCGGTCGGTGACCACGCTCAAAGCGTCGACATCGGTGATCAACTGATCGGGCTGCTGGACCAAAAACCCACCTTCGATGGCACGGATGTCCATCATCGGGGGCGCGTTTTCGGTCACCAACACGACCCGAAGGTTGGGTTTTTCAGCCAGGCGAGCGCTCGCTTCAGCGTCGATGGCCGGGGCGATGACCACTTCCAGAAACCGCTCACTCAACGCGGCCGCCAGAGGGGCATCGATCTTAACCGACAGCGCCACGATCCCGCCAAAAGCCGAGGTGGGGTCACACGCCAACGCTTTTTCCCACGCGGCCAAACCATCCTCCCCCACGGCTGCGCCACATGGATTGGTGTGTTTGACCACCACGCAGCTGGCGCTGCCTGTGGTCTGCTCAATGCGTTGGAGCGCCGACCATGCGGCATCCGCATCCAAAAGGTTATTGAATGACAAGGGTTTGCCCTGAATTTGCTTGCCCCCGGCGACCCCGCCGCTTGGCGTCGCCCCACGCGTTTGGTACACGGCGGCTTTTTGGTGAGGGTTTTCGCCGTAACGAAGGGAGGCTGTTTGCGCCAAACTCAGATTGAGGATGGGGGGCATGGCGGCTTCATGGTTGTGGCTGGCGAGCCACTGACTGACCTGGCCATCATAGTGCGCGGTGTGGGCAAACGCTTTGACCGCCAGCGCTTGACGTGCCTCGTCATTGGGGCGCTCGGGCAAGGCTTTGATGATGTCGGCATAGTCTGCCGGATCGGTGACCACACAAACGTCTTGGTGATTTTTGGCGGCGGCCCGAACCATGGCAGGCCCACCAATGTCGATGTTCTCAATGGCTTGCGCCCAACTGCAGTTGGGGTCGGCCACGGTTTGGGCGAAGGGGTAGAGGTTCACAACGACCCAGTCAATGCCGTCAATGCCGTGATCGGCCATCACCGGCCCATCCTCATCGCGACGACCCAAAATCCCGCCGTGGATTTTCGGGTGAAGGGTTTTGACTCGGCCATTCATGATTTCTGGGAAGCCGGTGTGATCGCTGACGCGCGTCACTGGCAGTCCGGCATCCTCGATGGCCTGTGCGCTGCCGCCGGTGGACAGCAAGCGGATGCCGCAGCGGTGGAATGCCTCAGCCAGCTCGATTAGGCCCGTTTTATCCGAAACACTGATCAACGCGGTGGCGGGTGATGTGTTCATGTCGAGGCCTTTTAGGGTGAGAGGTTTAGATTTTGTAGCGCGAGAGTCGGTTTCTCAAAGTCGCGCGGGTAATGCCCAAGATTTCAGCGGCTTTGGACTGGTTGTTGTCGGTGTGTTCGAGAACGGTGGCGATCAGAGCACGCTCGGCCTCGGACATGATGACTTGGTGCAGGTTGTCAGGGGAGGTCTGGCCCATGTCATCCAAAAACTGCTCGGTCGCAATCGTCACACACTCGGCCATGGAGGGGATGGATTTGGCCTTTTTCTTCTTAGGTTTCTTGTTGGTTTTTGTGTTCGGCGACATGGATGGCAACCAAGCGAGCAGTGAAACAATTCAAAGTAAGCTCGCCAAGATAGCACATCTGGCCAACGAGTCACATCCCCAATGGGTTCAATCGTGGCTTGTGGGGATCAGTTTGCGCCGTATTGCTTGCGGTAGGTCTGCATCGCCGGCAAGTCGGCCACCCCTTTGTGTTCCGCCCAGCCGATGAGGCCATCGAGGTTGGCCACTGAGATGACCGACATCCCCTGATCTCGCAGACTGTCAACGGCCGAGCAATCATCTTGGCCAATCTCTTGACGGTCCAAAGCGATGATGACCCCGCTGGCTTGTGCGCCGGCTTGCTCGATCCAGCCGATGGATTCTTGAACCGACGTGCCGGCTGAGATGACATCATCGACAATGATGACCCGCCCGGCCAACGGTGGACCCACCAGCTGACCCCCCTCGCCATGGTTTTTGCTTTCTTTGCGGTTGTAGATGAAGGGCACGTTAAGCCCAAAGTCGCGGTGCAGCGCCATGGCAATGGCCGCCACCAGGGGGATGCCTTTGTAGGCAGGCCCAAAGAGTTGATCAAATGCCACCCCCGCGGCCATCAAGGTGTGCGCATAGCACCGGGCCAGTTGGTCGATGGAGCGTCCGTCGGCGAACACGCCGGCATTAAAGAAGTAGGGGCTGATGCGGCCGGATTTGAGTTCAAATTCACCAAAACGAAGCGCTTGGTACTCAAAAGCCAGATCAAAAAGGGCTTGGGTGGGGTTAAAGGCCATGGTGGTATTTTAGCGCCAATGGTCTCGGGCATGATGCCGTCATTTGAACGAAAGTGCAGGTCGAGTACCATAGGCCATCATGCGCATCATCACTCTCAATGCCAACGGCATTCGGGCCGCCGCCCGCAAAGGCTTCTTTGATTGGTTGGACACTCAGCAGGCGGACTTTGTCTGCATTCAAGAGACCAAAGCCCAGATCCATCAACTTGAGGATGAGGTCTTTCACCCGGCGGGGTTTCATTGTCACTACCACGACGCCGAAAAGAAAGGCTACTCTGGGGTGGCCCTGTACTCCCGCCATGAGCCTGATCAGGTGATTGCCGGCATCGACTGGCCTGAGTTTGATATCGAAGGGCGGTGGCTGCAGGTCGACGTGGGCGATTTGAGTGTGGTCTCTTTGTACTTGCCCTCGGGCACATCGAAAGAAGAGCGACAAGCGTTCAAGATCCAGTGTCTCGATCACTTTGGTGTGATGCTCCAAGAAATTGCCCAGCGCGGGCGCGATTATGTGATTTGTGGGGATTGGAACATCGCCCACACCGAACTCGATCTGAAAAATTGGAAAGCCAACCGCAAAAACTCAGGCTTCTTGCCCGAAGAACGCGCCTGGCTCGATGACGTCTTTGGTGATTGGGGTTGGGCCGATGCCTTTCGGCAAGTCGAGCCCGGGCCGGATCACTACACCTGGTGGTCTAACCGAGGTCGCGCTTGGGACAACAACGTCGGGTGGCGGATTGACTATCAAGTCATCAATCAGTCGCTCGCTCCGCGGGTGGTGGGTGCCGGGATTTATAAAGACGCGCGTTTCTCTGATCATGCGCCATTGATCATTGACTATGACTATCCCCTCTAGCCTCACCCACAGGGGAGACACATGAGGACCACCGCCTGGGCCGTCTACGCCCGCCCGATGGTCTGGCGGATGCTTCTTTTGGGCTTTTCAGCCGGCCTTCCATTC
Organism: uncultured Wenzhouxiangella sp.; assembly: GCA_913057195.1. Lineage (GTDB taxonomy): Bacteria > Pseudomonadota > Gammaproteobacteria > Xanthomonadales > Wenzhouxiangellaceae > Wenzhouxiangella. Next base: position 12,612 of record CAJXNL010000018.1, on the reverse strand, counting down.
ATGTTGGTGTTTTCGACACTGACCGCTTGGCTTCGCACCGAAGAGGTGTCACGCACCGCGATTGGTTTTTTTGCGTGGGTGGGGGTGACGTATTCGATCAAAGTTTTGTGGGCCCCCGTGGTTGATCGGGTGCGGCTTCCAGGGCTGACGCGCTGGTTGGGTCAGCGCCGCGGTTGGATGGTTCTGGCGCAGCTGACCATTATGACCGGCCTGTTGGGCATGGCCTTGACCGACCCAATCAACGATTTGGGTCGGTTGGCCGCTTTGGCGGTGATGGTCGCGTTTGCTTCGGCCACCCAGGACATCACCATCGACGCGTTTCGGATTGAATCTGATCAGGTGCAATACCAAGCGGCCATGGCGGGCACGTATGTGCTTGGCTACCGATTGGCGCTGTTGGCCAGCGGTGCCGGCGCCTTGTTCGTGGCCGATGGGGCGGGTTGGCCCTTGGCCTATGCACTGATGGCTGGCCTGGTCAGCGTCGGTTTAATTGCTGTGGCCATCTCAAAAGAACCCACCCACGCCAACCGGCTGGATATCGAAACCGACCCGTTGGTCATGGCCTATCGCGCCCGTGTGCCGGGTCGAGGCGTGGGTGCCAATATCGGCGCATGGATCACCGGCGCGGTGATCGCACCGTTTGTTGATTTTTGGCGTCGACTCGGGTGGATGGCCGTGCCGGTCATTGCGTTGGTGGGCCTGTATAAAGTCTCTGACATCTCGATGGCCGCCATGGCGAACCCGCTGTATATCGATCTTGGCTTCACCTTGTCGCAGATTGGCGCCATCAGTGGCGTCTTTGGGGTGGCCATGACAATCACCGGTGGATTGTTGGGTGGCGTGATGGTGACTCGGTTCGGTTTGATGCCGATGCTTTTGGCCGGTGCGATTGGCGTGGCAGTGACCAATTTGATGTTTGCTTGGCTGGCCACGCAGCCGCCCCAACTGTGGGCGCTGATGATCACAATCACCGCCGATAACCTATTGGTGGGGTTATCAGCCACCGTGTTCATCGCTTGGCTGTCGGGGCTGGTCAGCCAGCGTTACACCGCCACCCAATATGCTTTGCTGAGCTCGTTGATGACCTTGCCGGGGAAACTCATGGGCGGGCCTTCGGGTTGGATTGTGGATCAAACCAACTACGTGGTCTTTTTTGTTTACGCCTCAGCGCTTGGGATACCGGCAATCGCGCTGGCGCTGTATCTCATGTCCCAACCCGACCACCTCAAAGCCGGCGCACCTGCGCGCTAATCGGTGGCATGGGCCTGGGGTGAATGGACCTCTCCGAGCACCACCGGGTGACGCGCGCCCGTAATTGCCGAGGTGTCGAAAGCGTGTTCCAACAGCCGCGCTCGGCCCAACCATGCAAACAAAAAGGCCTCCAGGTGATCGGCGCTCACTGGCCCAAACTCAATCGGCCCCAACGCCACGTTGCAAAGATGCCCTCTGAGCCGATCCAGCAGGTCCTGATTGTGCGCCCCACCGCCACAGACCACCACCCGATCAATGCCTGGCCCGTCCGTTGATGCAACACTCAGCGCATCGGCCACGGTGACCGCGGTGAGCTCTGCCAATGTGGCCTGGATGTCTTGAGGCGCTTGCGATTCAAACCCTTGAAGTCGCTCGGCCAGCCACGCAGGACTGAAATGTTCGATGCTGGTGCTTTTTGGCGGTGATTGTTGGAAGAATGGATCTGCCATCAAGCGCGCCAGCAGTGTTGGCACCACCTCGCCCGAACGCGCCCAGCGACCGTCACGATCAAAGGGTCCGCTGTGATGTTGGCGGTAATGCGCATCCAAAAGGGCGTTGGCCGGTCCGGTGTCAAACCCCACCACCTCTCGATTGGGGATGAGGCAAGTGACGTTGGCGATGCCGCCCAAGTTGAGGATCACCTGGTATTGATCGGGGTGGGCAAACAGCGCTTGGTGCAGCAGCGGCGCCAAAGGCGCGCCTTGGCCCTGCGCGGCCAGATCGGCCGCCCGGAACCGTCCAACCGTTTGGATCCCGGTTCGGTTGGCAATCGTTTGCGGATCGCCCAGCTGTAGACTGATCGGTGGAACTGCGTTGGGCCGATGCGCCACGGTTTGGCCATGGCTGGCGATCGCGGTGATGTGGGAGGGATCCACGCCGCTGGCCTCAATGATCTGCAACGCGGCTTCGGTGAACGCTTCGGTCAATTGATCATCCAACGCCTGAATCCAAGGCTGCTCGAAAGGTGTCGCCAAGTCGTGATCGAGCGCGTGCTCGGCGCGCTGGCGGGCTTGCGCCAAGGCAGCAGACAACGCCTCCGACAGAGGATAGGTCTCGGCTGCAAGCCAGGTGTAAGCGGATGGGGTGAGGGGGCTGATGGGGGTGTTGGCCTCAAACCGAACCACCACCGCATCGATGCCGTCCATGCTGGTCCCGGAGATCAGCCCGACCAGGTGGGTCGGCTCACTGGGGCGGGGGGCGTTCAACGGTTGTGGGGGGCGCCTGGGTTCATCAGCACGTCTCGTTGCTGTCTGGACAAGCTTGGGGGTTCATGCTTGCCAACAGGGGGGCTTGCTCATCGAAGCGGTTCAGCCGCTCGATCAAGGGTTGGCTTTGCGCCAAAAAGCGCTCGCGCTCGAGGTCAGGCAGAGGTTCAACCGGCGGCAGGTCCACCTTTCTTGGATCCCGATGCGCGCCATTGACCAAGAACTCATAGTGCAAATGTGGCCCGGTGGCCAGCCCAGTTGACCCCACCGTCCCGATGGTTTCCCCTTGTTTCACTCGATCGCCTTTTTTTACATCGCGCCGATTCAGGTGCAGATAGCGCGTGACAATGTGGTTGCCGTGCTGGACAAAGACATAGTGGCCGTTGGCGCGGTTATAAGCCGATTCGATCACAGTGCCATCGCCTGCCGCCCACACCGGTGTGCCGGTGGCGGCGCCATAGTCGGTGCCGTTGTGCGGGCGAATGCGCCGGGTGATGGGGTGGAAGCGTTTGGGATTGAAATTGGAGGTGACACGGGTGAAGTTCAGCGGCGCGCGTAAAAACGCCTTGCGCATCGGTCGTCCATCCAGATCAAAGTAGTCTGGCCCGTTGCCGGCATCAAACCGCACGGCTTCAAATGAGTCACCGCGGTTGATAAAGCGCGCCGCCAAAATGGCCCCGTCGCGAAGAAATTCACCATCCCGCCAAATCTCTTCGTAGATCAGTGAGAAGCGATCGCCTTTTCGAATGTCCAAGGCAAAGTCGATGTCCCAGCCAAAAACGTTGGCCAACTGCATGGTCATGTTATTCGACAGGCCAGCATCCACAGCGGCGTTGAACAGCGAGCTGTCGATCACCGCCTGCGCTTCCACCACCCGTCGCTCGATGGCTCTGGGCTCCAGTTGTGAGACCCATTCACCGTCTGAGCTGCGTTCAACCACCAGCCAATGCGCCTCGTCATGCTCGCCTTTGAGCGCCTGAAATTCTCCATCCTGGTCAAGCGCAAAAAAGAACACATCCCCTGGTTTGATGGTGACCAGTCGCGCCGTCTTGTCATCCAATCGCACCAGCTCATGCAACCGCTTGGGCGATAGGCTCAGAGACTTAAAGATGTGTCCCATGCTCTGTCCCGGGGCGACTTCCACGCGCTGCCAATCCCGTGGCGTCTGTGTTGAAGCCGGCGCCGCCGCCGCGGTGTCTACAGCGGAGGTCGGTGCGTCGAGCGCCACCGCTTGTTCGCTGACCGAGACCGTGGCCTCATCACTGCCTAAACTTGGACGGGGGGGTGTCGACGCATCCACCGTCACGGCCTGCGCCGGTGCGGTGTGGCGATCGTTGATCACGCCTGGCTCGAGACTGACAATGATGGTGGCCATCGCCAAGGCCAACCCGCCGCCGACGAGCCCAACATGCTTTCTGATTCGAAGCGCACCAGCGCGCCAACCTCGCACCCGTGGTTGCCCGCGCCGAGTCGCCATGGGTTTGTGAGGCAAGGGTTTGTTCATCATTCGGGTGTTTGTTTGGTTTGTGGGCAGTATTGTGGCGAAAAACTCGCTAACATGAAGCACTTGGAGCGTGCCCAATCGCTGACAGCGTGCACAATACCACATTGTGCCTGAAAGTGCCCACGGGTCGTATGGCGATCCTCGGGCGTTAAGATCAAAGACCACCGCCGTTAACAGAGTCAAACCAATGAACACGACCACTGAGCATGACAACTCGGCCTTGATTGATGAACTGACCCGCGGGGCCGAGGAGATCATTCAGCGTGATGAGCTTCAGGATCGCTTGACCGACGACACCCCTTTGCGTGTCAAAGTGGGGTTTGACCCGACCGCGCCTGATCTTCATTTGGGTCACACCGTCATCATCAACGCCATGCGCCGTTTCCAAGACGCGGGCCACACGGCGGTATTTTTGATTGGCGATTTTACCGGCATGATTGGTGACCCCACCGGAAAAAACGTCACCCGTCAGCCTTTGAGTGAAGACGACATCAAAGCCAACGCCCAAACTTACGCCGAGCAGGTATTCAAAATCCTAGACCCTGAGCTGACTGAGGTTCGGTTCAACTCCGAATGGTTTTCAAAGATGACGTCGGCCGATATGATCCGCTTGGCGTCTCAACACACCGTCGCACGGATGCTCGAGCGTGATGATTTCGAAAAGCGCTACCGGGCCCACCAGCCCATCGCCATCCATGAATTTTTATACCCTCTGGTCCAAGGACATGACTCGGTGGCATTGAACGCTGACATTGAAATGGGGGGCACCGATCAAAAGTTTAATTTGTTGGTGGGTCGCCAGCTTCAATCTCAAGCGGGCCAACGGCCGCAGTGCATCATCACATGGCCCTTGCTCGAGGGCACCGATGGGGTTCAGAAAATGTCCAAATCTTTGGGCAACACCATTGGCATTACCGATGCGCCCGACGAGATGTTTGGCAAGGTGATGAGCATTTCAGATGAGCTGATGTGGCGCTATTTTGAGCTTTTAAGTTTTCAATCCAACGACGCCATTGCTGAATACAAAGCGCAGGTCGATGGCGGCGTGAATCCCAGAGACATCAAGTTTGTTTTGGCCAACGAGATTGTTGAGCGCTTCCACGGCGAAGGCTCGGGCGAGCGCGCCCAAGCGGCCTTCATTGCCCGGTTTCAACAAGGCGGGCTGCCTGATGATCTGGAGTCAGTCGAGGTGGCCGCCAGCGATGGCGCCATCGGCATTGCTGCCGCGCTCACTCAGGCGGGGCTCACAGCGTCCAATTCCGATGCATTTCGGATGATCCAACAAGGGGCAGTGAAAATCGATGGCGAACGCGTCAGCGATCGAAGCATGCAGCTGTCGCCAGGATTCGAGGGCGTGGTGCAGGTCGGCAAACGCCGCATTAAAAAAGTGGCTGTGGTGTAATGGCGTGATGACATCGGTTCGACATTTTTTAACCACGCTGGACTGGTCTCGTGATGAGCTCCAGCAGCTCATCGATGAGGCTGGGCGGCTGCGGTCTGATCCCATTCGCGATGACCTGCGCGGCAAAAGCATCGCGCTGATGTTCTTAAACCCCTCGCTGCGCACCCGAAGCTCATTTGAGATCGGCGCTTATCAATTGGGCGCGCACGCGGTCGTGCTTGAGCCAGGCAAAGCCGCCTGGGGCATCGAGTTCGAGCCTGGGGTGGTGATGGACGGTGAGGCCGAAGAGCACATATGTGAAGTTGCGGGGGTGTTGTCTCGCTATTGTGATGCAATCGCGCTTCGCGCTTTTCCACTGTTTCAAGACTGGTCCCAAGATCGCCAAGATCGAGTGATCCGCGCGCTGGCCGAACACGCCAGCGTGCCCGTGATCAATATGGAAACCATCGTGCATCCGTGCCAAGAGCTGGCAATGATGCGCACGCTCCAAGACCACTTGGGCCCACCCGAAGGCACGCGGTTTGGCAAGAAATTTGTTCTCACCTGGACGTGGCACCCAAAACCGTTGAACACCGCCGTGGCCAATTCAGCGCTCATGGCCGCCACCCAGTTTGGTTTGGACACCACCTTGCTGATTCCCGATGACGCTTATCGGTTGGACCCCCAGTTTATGGAAGCGGCCCAGCGCTACGCCGAAGCCACGGGCGCAGATTTTGAAGTGACCAGTGACATCGAATCGGCGTATGCCGGAGCTCATTTTGTCTACGCCAAAAGCTGGGGCGCGTTGCCAATGTATGGACAGCCCGACGAAGAGGCCAAGTTGCGAGCGCCGTTTCGCCACTTTAGAGTGGATGAGGCCAAAATGGCAATGACTCAGCGCGCCCGGTTTTCGCACTGTCTGCCGCTGCGGCGCAACATCAAAGCCACCGACGGTGTCATGGATGCCGATTATTGTGTGGCGATTGATGAGGCCGAAAACCGGCTGCACGTCCAAAAAGCGCTGATGCTGAAGTTGATGAACCCCTAACGCAAAGGACCCTGTCTTTAGCCATGTCAAATCAACCCACGATTGTGTTGGCCTTCTCCGGCGGTTTGGACACCAGTTACTGTGTGCTTGCCCTACGAAAAGAAGGCTTTGACGTTCACACGGCCTTTGTCGATACCGGGGGCATCTCGTCGTCTCAAAAAGACTGGATTGAACAGCGCGCCCTCGAACTGGGCGCGGTGGCACATCACACGCTGGATGCCTCAACGCCGCTGTGGGATCAGTTTGTCGTGCCGCTGCTGTGGTCCGGCGCTCGGATGCTCGATCAATACCCCATGCTGTGTTCAGACCGCTATGTGATCGTTGCTGAGTGTTTGCAGCTGGCCGACCGACTGGGCACGCACCATTTCGCTCACGGGTGCACGGGCATGGGCAATGACCAGTTGAGGTTTGATCAAACGGTCCGCTCGTTGGGCGATTACACCATTCACGCGCCGATTCGTGAGCTGCAGCGCCACACGCAAGATGTGCGCCAACATGAAATTGGCTTGATGGCGGAAGCCGGCATCGACGTGCCTGAGTCCAACGCACGCTATTCGATCAACGAAAACCTTCTGGGGGTGACTTTGTCAGGCCAAGAGATTGATGCTTTTGGTGTGCCTGGTGACGACACCCACGTGTGGTGCAAGCCCAGAACTGATTGGCCTGATGCACCTCTGGCGCTGACCATCGGGTTTAAAGAGGGCCAGGCGGTGAGTTTAGACGGTGAGCCGATGTCAGGCCCTGAGCTGTTGGCAACGCTCAATGAGGCCCTTGGGGCCTATGGGGTCGGTCGACACATCTACACGGGCGATGTGTCCATCGGTTTGAAAGGTCGGATTGTTTTTGAGTGCCCGGGTGTCGATGGTTTGATGGTCGCTCATCGCGCATTGATGGAGGCGGTGAACACCAAGCTCCAAAACCAGTTTCACCGCACCGTGGCCGCGCGCTGGGCGGAGCTGGTCTACACCGGATTTTTCTATGAGCCGCATAAAAAAGACCTGGAGGCGTACTTAAAAAGTGCGAACGAATATGTCACCGGCGTGGTTCGGTTGGCCACCCAAGGGGGCGAGATCCAGGCGGTGTCGGTCGGCTCGAAATATCTGTTGGCCGACCCCAATGCGGTATACGCCCAGTCGGCGGATTGGACGCCCGAGGAGGCTCATGGGTTTGTCAAACTGCTGGGACAAAGTTCAACCTTGGCTGCCAAAGTTCGGCGGGGCTGAGCGGCGTGAGTGAGGCCCGCATCCTCCATCATTTGGCGCACTTGGTCAGCCAAGACAGCCAAAACCCTCCGAGAGCCTTTTCGGCCAATGATGCGCTGATCACATACCCCGTCTCGGTGTTGGAACGCGCTGGGTTTGAGGTGCGGGTGGACGACTTTGGCGACGGCCACATCAACATCTTGGCCACCCGCGGCGCACCTAAGCTGCTGTTTAATTGTCACTTGGACACTGTGCCGATTGGCGAGGGATGGACACGGCCGGCCCTGGACTTGACGCTGGATGATGGGTTGGCGTTTGGCCGAGGGGTGTGCGACATCAAAGGGGCGGCGGCGTGCTTGCTGACCCTGGCCGAAGACGATGGTGAGGACGGCGGTCAAGACATGGCCCTGTTGCTGACCACCGACGAAGAAGGCGCGGGCAGTTGTTGTGTTCAACGCTACCTCGACCAGCCCCTTGACGGCATCGAGCAGGTGGTGGTTTGTGAGCCAACCCTGTGTGAGGCGATCACCGAGCATCGTGGGTTCTTATCGGTCAAAGGCGTGATTCAAGGCCAGGCGGGGCACTCATCCGAGCCGCGCGCACTGGCCGACAATGCCAACCATCGCTTGGCCCAGTGGCTGAGCGCGACGTTGACCTACACCCAAGCCATGAACGAGGCCAATCAGCCCAGCGGGTTTAACGTCGGGTTGATTTCAGGTGGGACCAAGTCCAATGTCATCGCGCCTGAGGCCAGGCTCCATTACAGTGCCCGCTTGGCCCCAGGGCAAAGCAACGAAGCGTTTTTTGAGACCGTTAAAAATCTAGGTGGGGCACACGCTTGGGCCGATTGGGAGATCCCATTTTCTGGGTCGCCGCTGCCTGCGGCGGGACAAACCTCTGAGGCAGCGCTGGGGTTTTGTGCGCGCGTCAAGGCCACCACTGCGCTTACAGTGGGTGCGCCGGTGGCGTTTTGGACAGAAGCGGCGCTGTTTTCACAGGCCGGTTGGCCAGTGTTGGTGCTGGGGCCAGGCGACATTGCTCAAGCCCACACCGCCGATGAGTGGGTGTCGGTGGCTGAGCTCAATCGTGCTTTGGGGATTTATCGAGCCATGAACAACGTGGCGGTGAGCGCATGACGGATGTCCGCGCCACGGTGATCGAGCTTCTGGGCCAGTTGGGCTCCAGCCGTGAGGCGCGTCAATACCTTAAGCAGTTTTCCAGAGTGGACCAGACGCGCTTTGCGGTGGTGAAAGTGGGCGGGGCCGTCTTACGTGATGACATTGACGCGCTGGCCTCGGCGCTGGCGTTTTTGCACCAGTTGGGCCTGACGCCGATTGTGCTCCACGGCGCAGGGCCCCAGCTCGATGAGGCGATGCGTGAGGCCGGCTTGACCGTGGAAAAACACGACGGATTGAGGGTCACCACCGAGGCGGTGATGGCGGTGGTGCGACCCATTATTTATGAGGCCAATACGCGGTTAATTGATGCCTTGGAGTCGCGCGGGGTTAAAGCCCGGGGGGTGCTTCACGGGGTATTTAAGTCCCATTTGGCCGACCCAGATCATTTGGGGTTGGTCGGTGAGGTCGACGAGGTGGTGCTCGAGCCGTTGAGTGCCGCGATTCGTGCCGGTGCGCTGCCAGTGCTGGCTTGTCTGGGTGAGTCACCCTCGGGGCAGATGATGAACATCAATGCCGATATGGCCGCCCAAGAGCTGGTGTGGGCGGTCGCACCCCACAAGGTGATTTTCTTGACCGAGACGGGCGGCCTGTTGGGTCCGGATGGGGGCATTATTTCTGCCATTAACCTCAGCGCAGACTTCGATCGCCTTATGCAAAGCGATTGGGTGCACTCGGGGATGGCGCTGAAGCTCAAGACCATCGCGACCATGCTCGAGCGCTTGCCCAGCGACACCTCGGTGTCGATCACCTCCGCGCCGAAGTTGACTCGCGAGTTGTTCACCCACACCGGGGCGGGCACTTTGATCCGCCGCGGCGAGATGATCGAGTGGCACACCGCTTTGGACGGCGAACGTCAACAGGCTGTCGAAGGGCTGTTTGAAGCCAGCTTCCAGCGGCGTTTGCGCGAGGACTGGTTGGCTGAGCGGGTGGTGCGCGGCTGGTTGGTGGCTGAGAGTGATCGCGCGGCGGCGTTGATTTGTGAGGGGGTCGATGGCGTGGCCTATCTCGACAAGATCGTGGTCACGCCCGAAGCTCAAGGTGAGGGCCTTGGCGCCGCGTTGTGGAGTGCGCTGCGCGAGCGATTTGAAGCGATGTATTGGCGGTCGCGGATCAACAACCCAATCAACGGCTGGTATTTCCAGCAGTGTGAGATGAGCATGCGCCGGGGGGGCTGGGTGGTGTTTGGTGTGGGCGTTGACAGTGGAGCGTGTTTCGATAAGTGGGTGACCGATGCTCAGCAACGCAGCGCCGGTTGGGTGGACGGTGAGACCCGCCATGACTGAGCGCCATCGCCTGGCACTGATTGGGGGCCGTGGCTATACCGGCATGAGTTTTTTGCCTTTGGTCCGCGAACACCCTCAAATGGCTTTGGCCCTGGCGAGCTCATCAAGCCAGGCGGGGTTGCCGATCACCGAGATTGATCCTGACTGGCCGGAAGCGGGCGACACTCTGGTCGCCTTGGCGCCTGATGGGGTGCGGGCTGTTGATGCTGACATTTGGGTGATGGCGTTGCCCAACGACCAGTCCAAGCCCTGGGTGGCGGCGATTGAGGCGGCGCATCCTGAGGCGGTGATCATTGATTTCAGTGCGGATCATCGTTTCGACAACGACTGGGTGTACGGGCTGACCGAGCTGCACCGGTCAGATCTGGTAGGAGCCCGACGGATTGCCAATCCTGGGTGCTACGCCACCGCCGCGGGGTTGGCCTTGGTCCCGCTGGCCGATGACCTGGATGCGCCACCGGTGGTGTTTGGGGTTTCTGGTCACAGCGGCGCAGGCAAGACCCCTTCGCCGCGGAATGATCCCGAGCGATTGGCGAATAATCTGATGCCGTATCAGCTCACCGGGCACGTTCACGAGCAAGAAATCTCCCATCGGCTCGGTCGGGATGTGGCGTTTCATCCGCACGTGGCGCCGTTTTTTCGGGGGCTGTCGGTCACCATTCGAGCGCAATTCAAAGCGCCGGTTGAGGCACAGACACTGTTGGATCGGTGGCGCCAGGTGTATGCCGACGCGCCATTGATTGAGGTGGTGGCCGATGTGCCTGAGATACGCCAGGTGGCCGGGTCGGCACGGGCAATGCTTGGCGGGGTCAGCGTCGATGCACGGGATGCCAGGTCTGTAAGTTTTGTGGTGGTGTTAGACAACCTCTTAAAAGGGGCGGCCAGCCAAGCCATGCAAAACATCAATGTGAGTTTGGGGCTTGGGGCGTTGTCAGGATTGGATCGGGTCGCCACGCCAGGCGGTTGAGTTCGGCTGCTTCTGAAAAGCGGTGGGGTGATGAGGCCTGTCTTGATCTTTTGATCGGCCGAAGCGATGATGATCCATGGTAAGGCGCTCGGCCGTTGGGGATCGGTGTGTGATGGCCCGAGCGGCAGACGCGCACGTCTGATCATCTGGCGAGTGGGTATGGAGCAATAACCATTATGGAGCGTGACGACATCAACGTGCTTTGGCAAAAGGCCACCACCGCGACCGATGAGGCGGTGATGGACTTTCTTGCAGGATCCGATGTGGTGCTTGATCGGGCGCTGTTTGAGTTCGATATTCGAGCCAGCCGTGCCCACGCGGAGGGTTTGGCACGTGTGGGGATATTGTCACAAGCCGATGCCGATGCCTTGTGCGAGCGCTTAGACGCGCTGGAGGCGGCCTGGCACGCCGGCGAATTTTTATTGGATGAGCGGTTTGAAGACGGGCATTCAGCCATCGAGCACTGGCTGGTGTCCGAACTGGGTGAGGTGGGTGGCCGCATCCACACCGGACGCAGCCGCAATGACCAGGTGGCCGTGGCCGTTCGGCTCTATCTGAAAGACAGGCTTCAACGCGTTGCTGAAAGTGCCGGCGCGGTGGCGCGTGTGTGTTTGGACCGCGCCGCGCAGGAGGCTGAGAGGCCCATGCCTGGGCACACTCACCTGCAGCAGGCCATGCCATCGTCGTTGGGGCTTTGGTGGGCAGGTCACGCCGAGGCATTCATCGACGATCTGGCTTTGGTTTGCCATATTCGAGACTGGCTGGACGCATCGCCCCTGGGCACGGCTTCTGGCTTTGGCGTCAACATTGCGCTTGATCGGCAAGGGGCCGCCGATGCGCTGGGGTTTGATCGTCTGGTCATTAATCCTCAAGCGGCCCAAAACAGCCGTGGCAAGGTCGAGCTTCGTGCGATCGATGCGCTGTCATCGGTCACTGGCGACATCCGACGACTGTGTTGGGACTTGAGTCTATATGCCAGTCAAGAGTTTGGTTATGTGACGATCCCTGATGCTTTTTGTACCGGGTCATCGATCATGCCCAATAAGCACAACCCCGATGGGGTGGAGCTGCTGCGTTCAATGCACGCCACCGTGGTCGGTGCGCGCGCTGAATTGGAGGCCGTGTTGAGCTTGCCGTCGGGTTATCAGCGCGACCTGCAAGACACCAAAGCGCCAGTGTTGAGGGCGTTTGGCCGCCCCTTGGATGGTTTGGCGCTGCTGCCGCGGCTGCTGGACGGGCTGAGGTGGGACTTTGAGCGCATGGCCGAGGCCGTGGGCGCGAGCCTGCACGCGACCGATGTCGCCAATGAGGCGGTGCGAGATGGCGCGACCTTTCGGGCCGCGTATCGAATGGTCGCGGATGATCTGGCCGCATTGGAGCAGCGCTCAGCCATCGACAGCATTGCAGCGCGGACCTCCCCTGGCGCGTGTGGCGCGTTGATGCTGGAGACTTTGGAGGCGCGCCTTCGGCACTGGCTGCCGCCGGCTGATTAAGCGGGCGGGCATTTTTCGCGACCGACCTATTGACCCCGGCAATTATTCGCCTATAATGGCGGGCTGGCTTGGGAGAAAGCACCCAAGCCGCTGCTGGCCT
>CAJXNL010000017.1 GCA_913057195.1 uncultured Wenzhouxiangella sp. | reverse complement strand
CACAACCTGGGCGCCGTTGACAAAGTCACCGAACTGCGCCTCCCAAATCGTGAGCGTGTTCGGCTCGGCAGTCGCATAACCATATTCAAAGCCCAAAACGGCTTCTTCAGACAACAACGAGTCGATGACGGTGACTTGATTGGGTTGCTCAGACAGCTCGGCCAGCGGAATTTTGACCTCGCCGGTAGATTGTTCGTGGAGGACGGCATGCCGATGAAAAAAAGTGCCTCGTCCCGAGTCTTGTCCCACCAAACGCAGGCCATAACCACTGTTGATCAGCCCTGCGTAGGCCATGGTTTCGGCAAAGCCCCAGTCGAGCGGTTGTTGACCGGCGCCCATTTGGCGACGCGCTTCGATGATCCGCTCGACTTGCCGATGGACCTTGAATCCCTCGCCCAAATCGGTCAGCTGCGTATTCAGCCGCTGAATGTCTTTCTTCGCCATGGCCGTTTTGGCTTTGGCGCGCCAGTCGGTTTCGAGGAACGGCGACCATTCGACAGTGGTGGGGGCGTCTTCTTGCGGCACAAGATCAATCACCGACTCACCTGATTCAAGGTGCTGGCGGTACGTCTCACGCGCCTGATCCAGCGATGCTTGGTCGGTTAGGCCCGCTTCGACGAGCTGTTTGGCATAGCGTGTTCTCACCGTGTCATGGCTTCGAATGGTGTCGTACATTCGAGGCTGAGTCGCGGCGGGCTCATCGGCTTCGTTGTGGCCGTGGCGACGATAACAAACCAGGTCAATCACCACGTCTTTTTTGAATTGGCGTCGGAAATCAGCGGCCAGTTTTGTCACGAACCAGACCGCCTCAGGGTCATCGGCATTGACATGAAAAATCGGGGCTTGCACCATCTTGGCCACTTCAGTGCAGTACAGCGTCGAGCGGGCATCGATGGGGTTGGATGTGGTAAAGCCAATCTGATTGTTGACCACAATATGGAATGTGCCCCCGACGGCAAACCCCCGTGCCTGGGACATGTTCAAAAGCTCCATGACCACGCCTTGACCCGCAATGGCGGCATCGCCATGAACCAGCACCGGCATGACTTGTTCATGGTGTTCATCGTGCAAGCGTGTTTGTCGAGCACGCGCTGAGCCGGCCACAACGGGGTTGACAATTTCAAGGTGCGACGGATTAAACGCCAGCGCCAAGTGCATCACGCCGCCGTTGGTTTTTACGTCTGAGCTGTAGCCCAGGTGGTACTTCACATCGCCCGAGCGGCTGGGATCATCATCTGAAATGGCGCCTTCGAATTCGGCAAACAACTCGCTGGGGCTCTTGCCCAAGACGTTGACCAGCACGTTGAGCCGACCGCGATGGGCCATGCCGATGACCATCTCTTTGACTCCCTGCGTTCCGGTATGGCGAATGAGGGTGTCAAACAATGGAATCATGCTCTCACCGCCCTCCAGGGAGAAGCGTTTTTGACCGACGTACTTCGAGTGGAGAAATTTCTCCATGTCTTCAGCGGCTGCGAGTTTGCCTAAAAGCCGGAGCTTTTCTGCCGGCTCAATTTCAAATTTTCCGGCCTGCGTTTCCAAACGGTCCTGGAGCCAGCGCCGCTGGTCGGTGTTGGTGATGTGCATAAACTCCACGCCAACGGTGTTGGTGTAGGTGTTTTGGCAGATCTCAACAATGTCTTTGAGCGGCATGCGCTCGGGGCCAGCCAGAGTACCGGAATGGAATGACGTGGCCAGGTCCTGCTCGTCGAGCCCATGAAAGCTCAATTCCAGATCCGCGACATGGGGGCGTTCATCCAACTGCAGCGGATCGAGTCTGGCACGCTGATGGCCTCGGACTCGATAGGCATTGATCAAACGCAAAACCCCGGCTTGCTTGTGGTCCGCGGCCACCGAGCCACCGGCCAGTGCAGGGCGCAGTTGCTCGAACTCCTCAGCGATGGCCTGATGGCGCGTGTCTTGCTGATCGGGGGCGAGGTCTTTAAAAATCTGCTGCCACTGCCCAGGCACGCTGTGGGGATCGGAAAGCCACTGCTCATACAGGGCCTCAACAAAATGCGCGTTTGCGCCAGACAAGTGGGAGGTCAGATACTGCGTTTTGAGGAAATTGGTCATGATCCGGGGCTGCTCTGGCCGAGGTCACATCGATTCAACCTTAGATTATACCCTTGCCCACCGGCGGTTGGGGCGGTCTTGGCCAATATCGAGGCGTTGAGGGCCATGGTCTGGGGGCCTCGAGCCAACAGCGGGACTCGAGTGGTCAGACAAAGCGACCAATCGCTCGGGCCATGGCGCTGGCGTTGCCTGTATAGGTGGCAGGCGTCAAGTCGCGAAGCCGCTTTTTGGCTTCCTCTGGAATGGCCAACGCCGCCACGAAGCGCTGAACATCGTCTTGGGCGATGGTGTGGCCGCGGGTCAGCTGTTTTAGCTCCTCGTATGGGTTTGGCAAACCGTTCGCGCGCATCACCGTCTGAATGGCTTCAGCCAATACCTCCCAGGCCTGATCAAGGTCGTTGGTCAATGCGGACGGCGCCAACTCGACGCGGCTGAGTCCTTTGGCCAGCGATTGCCAAGCCAGAGCGGTGTAGCCCAGCGCCGAGCCCAAGCTGCGTTGGACTGTCGAATCGCTCAGGTCGCGCTGGAAACGCGATACAGGCAGCTTGGTCGCCATGTGCTCGAGCATGGCCATGGCCAACCCTAAATTGCCCTCGGCGTTTTCAAAGTCAATGGGGTTGACTTTGTGAGGCATGGTCGAAGAGCCGACCTCGCCGTCCACCACGGCCTGAGAGAAATAGCCAAAGCTGATGTAACCCCACATGTCGCGCGCCAAGTCCAAACAAATGGTGTTCAAGCGGATCAGTGCATGCGCCAATTCCGCGATGAAGTCATGGGGCTCGATTTGGGTGGTGTAGGGGTTCCAGACCAGTCCCAAGTCCTCAACCACGTCGCGTGACAGTGCGGGCCAATCCACCTCGGGGGCGGCGATCAGGTGGGCATTGAAATTGCCCACGGCACCATTGAGCTTGGCAGTGGTCTCCACCTGAGCCAATTGGCGTCGTTGCCGCCGAAGTCGAAAAACCACGTTGGCCAGTTCTTTGCCCATGGTGGTTGGGCTGGCGGTCTGACCATGGGTGCGTGCCAGCATGGGCTGATCCGCCCAGTCGGTGGCCATGTGTTCGAGCTGTTGGTCCAACTGGCTGAGCATCGGGTCTAAGACGTCCCTCAGCGCCTTTTTGAGGATGAGCGCCCACGCGGTGTTGTTGATGTCTTCTGAGGTGCAGGCAAAGTGGATCAGTTCTGCATGATTGGCCAACGATGGCCGTTGCGAGAGCTGGTCTTTTAACCAGTACTCAACGGCTTTCACATCATGGTTTGTGGTCCGCTCAATGGCCTTGATGGCAGCGGCATCGTCGGTGCTGAAGGCGCTGACCAATTGATCTAAGTAGCGCTCATCATCGGCCGTGAGCTTGGGCAGTGGCTGAAACTCAGGGCATCGGGCCAACGCTTTAAACCACGCCACTTCAACGGCGACGCGGTGGTGAATTAACCCAGACTCCGAGCACAGGGCCGCCAGCTCAGTGAGCTTGGCACGGTAGCGGCCATCCAGCGGCGACAGGGCAGTGAGGGCGGCGTTTGACATGCCCCTATGATACGAGATCTGATCCCGGTGCACCCGACTCGACCGGGAGAATTTGGACGCCGGCGGCGCCGTTGGGTTGGACGGCGAGCCACTGTCCAACGGCCACTTTGGTTTTGACGACGGCCAAGCCTTGGCGCTGTTGGCGATTGATGATCCGACCCACCGCTTTAGTGCTGCCGTCGTCACCATCGGGCGCAGTGAACAAAGCGCCGCCAGGCTGTCCGTCGGCCATGTTGTCGGGCCAGGTCACCCGAACCAGGCGCTCTTTGAGTTGGCCGCGATAGTAGATTTTTGCAATCACCTCCTGGCCTGGGTAGCAGCCCTTGGTGTAGCTTAAGCCATTCAATCGCTCCAAACCCAGCGCTTGGGGTAGGAATTGACCTGAGACATCCAAACCCAGCCAACACAATCCAGCCTCGATGTCAGCCAGTGCCCATGTTTGCATTGCCGTTGCATCGACGGTGGCGGTTTGGCCGTCTGCCAGGGCCAGATAACGGCGAGAATCGAAGGCGAGGGGCCTGGCCACATCGGGGGTGGTGAGATCCCATGCGCCCCAAATGTGCTGCGGGGCACTGAGGGTCACCTGCCGTCCAATGGTGAATTTTTGCAATCTGTCAATCGTTGCGTCAACTTGATCGCGGGGCACCACGCAGTCGATGTGCTGGCCACTGTTCGCATGGATCAGAAGGGTGGTCAAGACCCGGCCCTGTCCGTTGCACCAGCCGGCAGGGTGCCAGTCATGGCCATCCAAAGAACCCAGCTGGCAGGTCAGTTGTGATTGAGCGAACGCCATGGCGTCTTCACCCAGAATTGAGAACCCTTTGAGATGATCCAATGCATATGCCGTCATCAACACAGTCTCCCGTCAATCAGTCCAGTGGAGCGCTCGCGCTGAGGCGATGTCCATCCACTCATATTATCGCCGGTTCACTGCATCCAAGCCGGCCAAGCCTTTATAATGATGCGCAATGACTTCAAAAGAGACATCAGACACAACTGAGTGCGCCGAGGCCGCGAGGGTTTCTGCTGGTGATGGTGGGCCAATCCGCCCACAGGCGCAACGCCTTGATGAGCGTGATCAAAGCGAACAGGCCCAATGTGGCCCTGAGGCCAGCTCGGCTGCGCCGCGTGAGTACGGCGGACGCAAGCAAGGGCTGGATCCCACTCGCTACGGCGATTGGGAGAAAAACGGCCGGTGCATTGACTTTTAAAGCTTGACCGGCAGAATGGTGACTCGCCGTTGGGGCGGGCAAGGCAATGTGATCGAGCGGCGAATCAGACAGCGAAACGTCTCGCCACTTAAGCCCAAGTCAGGCGATGGGCACAGACAAAGAAGGCGAATTCGCAAGCGGGATCAGTGACCCGTAAGCGGTGAGAAAGCTGCGTGAGTGGTGGACTTGCGCGAATCGATGACCAAACCTGATCGAGGGTTGTCCTCGGTCGAACGAAGCGAGTGATTGAGCCGATGGCAACACAACAAAGACCCCTGTCTCCTCATCTTCAGATTTATCGACCGCAGCTGACCTCAGTGCTGTCGATTTCTCACCGCATCACCGGTGTTTTACTGAGCGCGGGGATCGTGCCCGTCGTGGTGTGGTTGGTGGCGCTGAGTCAGGGTGCCGAGGCGTACGCCGGCGTGATGGCTTTGTTCTCGCACCCCGTCGCGATTGTCTTTTGGGTGGCCTGGAGTTTTGCCTTGTTCTATCACTTCTGCAATGGCATTCGACACCTCTTGTGGGATGCGGGATTGTTTCTTGACCTGAGAGGGGCCTACATCACAGGCTGGACTGTGGTGGCGCTGGCCGGGGTGCTGACCGCGCTGGCTTGGGGGGTCTGGTCATGAAATTTCGACATCCTCTGGCGAATGCCTTAAATCACGGTGCCGCCGGCGGCGGCGTTGGCCACTGGTGGGCCCAACGATTGAGTGCCATGCTGTTGATCGTGCTGACCATCTGGTCGGTCTATGCGATCAGCGTGGTGGTGGGCAGCGACTATGCCACGGCACGGGCCTGGCTGGCTCAACCAATTCACGCGGGCTTGGCGGCGCTGTTTGTGATCGCCGCGCTATACCACGCCACTTTGGGTTTGCAGGTGATCATCGAAGACTACATCCATCAGCGAGCGCTGGAGATGGGGTTGCTGGTGACCATTAAGTTGGCTGCCGCCATCACCGCGGTGGTGGTCGTTTTTTCCATGTTTGCTATCGCATCAGGAGTCTAAATGAGCCAGGCCTATTCCATAACACGGCACGAATACGATGTACTGGTGATCGGCGCCGGTGGTGCGGGGTTGCGCGCGACGATGGGGCTGGCAGCCACTGGCCTGACCACCGCGTGCATCACCAAAGTGTTCCCAACCCGATCGCATACGGTGGCGGCTCAAGGTGGCATGAGTGCTGCGTTGGGCAACATGGGCGAGGATGACTGGCGCTGGCACATGTATGACACGATCAAAGGATCAGACTGGTTGGGGGATCAAGACGCGATCGAGTACATGTGCCGTGAAGCCATCCCGTCGGTGATTGAACTGGAACATTTCGGGGTGCCGTTTTCTCGAACAGAGGAAGGCAAAATCTATCAGCGTCCGTTTGGCGGGATGACCACGCGCTTTGGAGAGGGCACCGCCCAGCGGACCTGTGCTGCGGCAGACCGCACGGGCCATGCGATTTTGCACACGCTGTATCAGCAGTCGTTAAAACATCAGGCGCAATTTTTTATTGAGTATTTTGCGCTGGATTTGATTATGGATGACGACGGGACCTGCTGCGGGGTCGTCGCTTGGGATTTGGCGACCGGCACGCTGCATGAGTTTCGAGCGCATGCGGTCATTTTGGCGACGGGGGGCTATGGCCGAGCCTATTTTTCATGCACCTCGGCCCACACCTGCACAGGTGACGGCAATGGGATGGTGTTGCGTGCTGGGTTGCCCCTGCAGGACATGGAATTTGTGCAATTCCATCCCACGGGCGTGTATGGGGCAGGCTGTTTGATTACTGAGGGTGTCCGCGGCGAGGGCGGTTATTTAACCAACGCCGATGGGGAAAGATTCATGGAGCGCTACGCACCCAATGCGAAAGACTTGGCGTCGCGAGATGTGGTCTCGCGTTCGATGACCATCGAAATTCGTGAGGGGCGTGGTGTTGGACCCAAAGGCGATCACATCCACTTGAATCTCCAACATTTGGGGGGCGATGTAATCCATGAACGATTGCCCGGGATTGCTGAAACCGCCAAAATTTTTGCGGGCGCGGATGTGACAAAAGAGCCCATTCCTGTGCTGCCAACGGTGCACTACAACATGGGGGGCATCCCCACCAACTATCACGGCGAGGTTGTGACCTCGAAAGACGGTGATCCTGACTCGGTGGTGCCGGGTCTGTTTGCGATCGGAGAGGCGGCGTGCGTCTCTGTCCACGGCGCCAATCGACTGGGCTCAAATTCGCTGCTTGATTTGATCGTGTTTGGGCGTGCAGTGGCCAAACGCTGTGG
The DNA here is from genome assembly GCA_913057195.1 of uncultured Wenzhouxiangella sp. Classification (GTDB taxonomy): domain Bacteria; phylum Pseudomonadota; class Gammaproteobacteria; order Xanthomonadales; family Wenzhouxiangellaceae; genus Wenzhouxiangella. The sequence continues at coordinate 38,304 of CAJXNL010000017.1, read as the reverse complement.
CGCAACGATCAAGCCAGGTCAAAATCATCGGACCCTGTCTCCAGAGAAGGTCGACAACATCGTGGCGGAGTTTGATCGGTTACGCCATGCCGATGGATCCAATTCCACCGCGGAAATTCGTGATGAAATGCAGCAGGTGATGCAGCGCGACGTCGCGGTGTTTAGAACGTCAAAAACACTGGCCGATGGTGTTCAAAGCATTCAGCAAGTCAACGCTGCGTTCGATGACGTTGGGGTTCAAGACCGCTCGATGGTGTGGAACTCAGACCTTGTAGAAACCCTCGAGCTTCGCAACTTGCTCGGCAACGCCGTGTCGACGATGGTCTCTGCAGAGAACCGTAAAGAAAGCCGAGGGGCGCATGCGCATGAGGATTACCCGGATCGGAATGACGACGAGTGGATGAAGCACACGTTGATCTGGGCCAAAGAGAAAGGCCAAACTGAGATTGATTATCGGCCCGTTCACATGTTCACGCTGAGTGATGATGTCGAAGTGGTGCCTGCAAAGGCGCGGACATACTGATTTGAATGAGGATGAATAGCAATCATGGCTGAGTTTCGTTTGCCAAAAAACTCGAGAATACAAAAAGGGCGTCACTTCTCTGCCCCAGAGGGTGCCAGCCGCATCAAGACGTTCCGCATTTATCGCTGGAGCCCTGATGATGACGAAAAGCCGCGTGTCGATACATATGAGATCGATCTCGATGATTGCGGGCCCATGGTGCTTGATGCCATGATCAAAATCAAAAATGAAATGGACCCGACTCTGACCTTCAGACGCTCGTGTCGGGAGGGCATCTGTGGGTCCTGCGCGTTCAACATCGATGGGGTGAACACGCTGGCATGCATCACCGCGATCGAAGACATCAAAGGCGATGTGAAGCTCTACCCATTGCCTCACATGCCCGTGATTAAGGATTTGGTGCCCGATCTCACCCATTTTTACGCGCAGTATGCTTCGATCAAACCGTGGATTAGAACCCAATCGACACCGCCGCCCGATAAAGAGAGATTGCAGTCGCACGAGGACCGCACCCACATTGATGGTCTTTATGAGTGCATCTTGTGTGCGTGCTGCTCAACATCGTGCCCCAGCTACTGGTGGAATGGTGATCGCTACTTGGGGCCTGCGATTTTGCTCCAAGCCTATCGGTGGTTGGCTGACTCTCGCGATGAAGCGACCGGCGAGCGGCTCGACGAGCTGGAAGACCCGTTCAAGTTGTACCGGTGCCACACCATCATGAACTGCGCCAGGACATGTCCTAAGGGGCTGAATCCGGCCAAAGCGATCGCTGAAATCAAAAAGATGATGTTGGCGCGCAAGGGCGTCTAACCAGGCATGGGCGAGGCGCCACGATCACTGGGCTCAATCGAAGAGCGTCGGCTGGCCTGGCGCTGCCGGCGCGGAATGCGGGAGCTGGATGCTTTGCTGACTGGCTGGCTCAGCACCCATTATCCCAAGGCCACACCGGCCGAGCGGGATCAGTTCACCGCGCTGTTGGATCAAGAAGACGACGTGTTGTGGAATTGGCTGCTGGGTCGCACCCGACCCAAGAGCCCTGAGCTGGCCGTCTTGATCGAGCAAATCTCGGCCTGTCATGGCCAAGGGCGAGGTGGCGAACGCGATCCAGCCTGATGGGGGCTGGGTGGTGCGACCGGCGTGGTCGCACGCGCTGTGCGTGATCGCACTGACCCAATGCGCTGCGTGGCTGTGGCTGGACGCCTGGTCAATGTCGCTCGTGGGTTTTGGGGGTGGGTTTACCGCACAGGCCAGTGGTCTTATCGCGGCCTATCGTTTAATCAAACCCAACAAGATCATATATTTACGAGATTCTCATCTGATGGTCTGTGATCTTTCGGGTCGCTGTCAGGCCAAGATCGATGCGCCGGTTGGATTTGTCAGTCCGTTCTTCATTGGCTTGGCGCTGGGGCGATCTCGTCACTTGGGGGTGTTCGCTTCTCAGTTGTCATCAGCTCAATTTGGGGCTTTGTTGCGGTGGGCTCGCTGGTCTTGACGCGCAATCAATCGGTCATCGGCGGTGACGGGGCTTGAGATATGGAGTATTATGGGAAGCTTTCGTAACTGTTCGAAATCACAAGGAAAACATCAGCCATGGAACGCACTCTGTCTATCATCAAGCCCGATGCTGTCGAAAAAAATGTCATTGGCGAGATCCTGTCACGGTTTGAAAAGGCCGGCCTGACCGTCGTCGCTGCAAAAATGAAACATTTGTCAAAAGCTGAAGCCGAGGGCTTTTACGCGGTGCATAAAGATCGGCCTTTTTTCAATGACTTGGTCGCGTTTATGAGCTCTGGTCCAGTCATGATTCAAGTGCTTGAAGGCCCCAATGCCATCAGCAAGAACCGCGAATTGATGGGCGCCACCAACCCTGAAGAAGCGGCGGCGGGAACCATCCGTGCCGATTTTGCAAAAAGCATCGACGCCAACGCCGTGCATGGCTCCGATGCGCCCGAAACAGCCGCCACTGAGATTGACTTTTTCTTCAAGCCAGACGAGCTGTGTCCCAGGTAAGTGACAAGATCAACTTGCTGGGCCTTGATCAACAAGGCCTGATTGCGTTTTTCGCCGAGTTGGGCGAAAAGCCGTTTCGTGCTCGGCAATTGTTGCAATGGATTCATCAGCGCGGCGTCACTGACTTTGCTGAAATGACCGATCTGTCGCGCCAGCTGCGTTTGCGTCTGGGCGCGGTGGCCACCATTGAGGTGCCGCGCGCAATCCGTGAAAGTGAGTCCAGCGATGGCTGTGTGAAATGGTTGCTGACCGAACGCGGCGGCAGTGCAGTTGAAACGGTGTTCATTCCAGAGACGGGCAGAGGCACGCTGTGCATTTCATCTCAAGTGGGTTGCATGCTCAATTGCACGTTTTGCTCCACCGCCACACAGGGGTTCAAGCGAAACTTGAGCCCGGACGAGGTCATTGGTCAAGTCTGGTTTGCCAAACAGCGGCTTGATCAGCTCACAGGCGGTCAGGCAAGAATCACGAACGTTGTGTTTATGGGCATGGGAGAGCCGCTGCTCAATCTCACCGCGGTCAAACCCGCCTTGGCGCTGTTGCGCGATGATTTGGCCTATGGTCTGGCCTCACGTAAGGTCACAATTTCCACAGCAGGCGTGGTCCCTGGAATCGATCAACTCGCTGAAGGCGTGGAATTTGCGTTGGCGGTGTCTTTGCATGCCCCCACCAACGAGCTTCGCCAGCGGCTGGTTCCGCTCAACCGAAAATACCCACTGGACGATCTGATGGCGGCATGTCGGCGCTACGTTGCCCATGATCAACGCCGATCGGTCACTTTTGAATACACCATGATTGAAGGGGTCAATGACCAGTTGTCACACGCCAAGGGGCTGAGGCGATTGCTCAATGCGCTGCCTTGTAAAGTCAACTTGATCCCATTCAATCCGTTCCCGGGCACCCCTTTTCGGCCCTCCAGTAATGAGACCATGCATGCCTTCCAAATGGCGGTGAGAACCGCGGGCATCGTCACAACAATCCGCAAAACACGCGGTGACGATATCGATGCTGCCTGTGGCCAATTGGTGGGGCAGGTGCTCAGTCCAAACGAAAGGCGTCGGTTGGTACAAACCCAATTGGCGAAACAGGCGTTGATGGCATGAGCGTTTTTTCAGCGCCGCAGTCAAATCATGAAGCCATCGGTCAGGCGTTGCGCGAAGCACGCCTTGCCCAAGGCTGGTCGGGCGCCGAGGTGGCCGATCGAATTGGGGCGAGCCAGGCGCTTGTTGAACAACTTGAATGCAACGCAGGGGAGGGGTTGGCGCCGATTTACCGAGACGCCTTTCTCAAGCGCTATCTTGCGCTCGTTGGGATGGATGAGAATCTGGGGCCGCCGTCGGCCCCACCTGACATTCAGCCGGTCATGGCGTCGGTGAATACGGCGCCCCGTGGTCATTGGTTCAACCAGTCCCTCAGCTGGCTGCGTTATATGCTGGTTTCAATGGTGGTGGTGCCGCCGTTGTTGTGGTTTGGCATCAATCACAGTGCCACTTGGTTGACCCAGGGCATAGAGGGTCCAGCTGAACTTGCCAAGCCTTTAATAGAAGAAAAAACAACTAAGCGACGCAGCCGGATGATTCAAGCCAGCCAGCTGCCGCGTCGACCCCGCTCTCAGCGACCCGCGGCTGATCAATCAACCCAGCCGAATGGTTTGGGGATTGATGGCGCCTCTGCGCTTGCATCGAGTTCTGCGACCAACGCCTCTTTGGTTGCATCAACCAATCAACAGCTTACGCTGCGTTTGAATGAAGACACTTGGGTTGAGGTGGAAGATGCCACGGGCAAGCGATTGGAGCACAATCTGCTGCGCAAAAATGCGACCCAGCGGTATGAAGGTGAGGCGCCTTTTGATGTGCTGTTGGGGAAAGGTGGTGCCGTCGAGATGACCTTGAATGGCCAATCGATTGATTATTTGTCGAGGAATGAGCAGCCCAACGACGCTGTGGGGTTGACCAAGCTTCGGGTTTTGGCCAACGGTCAGGTGGAGCGCAAGCCATGAGCCCACGTCAATCCATACGGGGCATGCACGATATTTTGCCCGATCAAAGCGGTGCTTGGCGGCGGCTTGAGGCCAAAGTGGCGCAGCTTTTTGATCGTTATCAATTCAAAGAAATTCGGGTGCCGATTGTGGAGCACACCGAGGTGTTTACCCAGGCCATCGGTCAAAGCACCGACGTTGTTGAAAAGGAGATGTATAGCTTTTCAGACCGCAACGGTGACTCACTGAGCCTGCGGCCTGAGGGAACGGCCGCGGTGGTGAGATCGGTGATTCAGCATGGCCTGTTGAACCCACCGGGGTTGAAGGTTTGGTACCAGGGGCCGATGTTCCGGCACGAGCGGCCACAGCGCGGTCGTCAGCGACAGTTCCATCAATTCGGGGCCGAGGTATTTGGGTTAGAGACCCCCAGCATCGATGCCGAGTTGATCGCCATGGTGGAACGACTCTGGCGTGAACTGGGTGTGGCAGAGCATATTCGACTGGAAATCAACTCTCTGGGTGATCCTGAGGACCGCCGGCAATATCGCCAGCAGCTGATCGACTACCTCGAGCCTTTTGAAAGTCAATTGGATGCCGACAGTCAGCGGCGCATGCAAAGCAACCCCTTGCGCATTTTTGACTCGAAAGTGGCGCAAACGCAAGCCATCATGGCCAACGCACCCCGTTTTGACACATGCTTGGGGGATGACGCGCGGGCGCATTTTCGCTCGCTCACCGAAACGCTTGATGCATTGGGCATTCAGTACACCATTAACCCTGGCCTGGTTCGCGGTCTGGATTATTATTGTCGGACCGTTTTCGAGTGGGTGACCGATGATTTGGGGGCGCAAGGGACGGTGTGTGCCGGAGGGCGTTACGATGGTTTGGTGGGCATGGCGGGTGGCAAGGATGTGCCTGGCATTGGCTTTGCGATGGGGGCAGAACGTTTGCTGGCGCTGTTGGCGCTTTGTGGTGACACACCCGAGCCACCTGTGGCGGCCTATTTCGTTGGCGGTGTTGAGCGCGCCACGCTGATGACAGCCGCCGAGGCTTTGCGTGATGCGCTGCCTGACTTGGCCGTAGGCGTCGATCTACCAGGCGGGAGTTTAAAGTCACAGTTAAAGCGTGCCGACCGTGCCGGCGCCCGATGGGCACTGATCATTGGTGAGCAAGAGCTTGCGGATGGCACCGTACTGGTGAAAGATCTTCGCTCAGACCAACCTCAAAGGCACGTCTCGAGAGCGGATCTGGCACAATATCTGGCTTCACAATGATGAGCCATCACTCGACTGGATAAGGAATCGCCCCAAATGGCCGTTGAACTCTATGATGATCACGAACAAGGCGAGCGCGTTCGGCGCTGGTTACAAAGCAATGGCGTCAGCATCGTTCTGGCTGTTGTATTGGCGTTGGGTGGCGTTTTCGGATTTCAACAGTACCAAGCCAGCCAGCTCAGCAATCAAAACGCAGCGGCCAATTACCTCAACACCATTCAGCAGCTGGTTGATTCAGGTGAACTTGAGATGGCAGAGGATTACTACGAGCGTTTGGAAGCCATTGCTGACGACGGCTTTTATTGGCTGGCGACAATGAGCATGGCCACGGGGTATGTCGACGCCGGTCGGCTGGCACCGGCGACGGCTTTGTATCAAGCGCTTTGGGATGCCGGCGGACTCGGATCAATGAAAGGCCTGGTGGGGTTACGTCTGGCGCGGTTGCTCACCGCCCAAGGTGATCATCAAGCGGCGCTGTCGGTCTTAAGCGATGCTGCACCCGTCGGTTATGAGGGGGCATGGGCAGAGGCGCGCGGGGACGTGCATTACGACTTGGGCGAGCTTGAACAGGCTCGGAGTGCCTATGAACAAGCCCTGGATGCGCCGGAGGACATGGGTTTTGGCAGCAGCCTTTTGCAAATGAAATATGACGCGACCGGGCCGGGTCAAATGTCGGCACAAACGCCATGATGGTCTCTCGAGCCATTCGCCTTTTTGGCGCGGGGATCGCGCTCATCGGCTTGGCCGGCTGTCAGACATTGTCGGGCTGGTTCAGTGATGACGACACGCTGCCGCCGGCTGAGTTGGTCGCCTTCGAGCCGCGTCTGAATGTCGATCGTCTGTGGTCTGAGCGGGTGGTTGATGACTTCGGTCGTTCTCGCTCGGCCATTGCGCCGACATACGCCGACGAGCGGGTCTGGGTCGCAGGTGAGCAAGGCCAAGTCGTGGCAGTTAATGCGATCACCGGCAATGTCGACCGACGCTTTGAGACCAATTTGGCGATTTCAGCCGGGCCTGTGATCGCTGGTGATCAAATTTTGGTGGGCACTTTTGAAGGTCAAATTGCCGTACTGGACCGACAGTCTGGCGAATTGGTGTGGCAGCGCGAAGTCAGCTCCGAAATCTTGGCATCGCCGATCGTGGCTGATGACAAGGTGGTCGTGCGGGTGTTGGATGGTCGAGTGTATGGATTCGACCGTGACACGGGCCGTCGTGCTTGGGTTTACGATCGGTCCGTACCACTGCTGACGCTCCGGGGCAACAGTGCCCCAGTGGCCAGAGCGGGTCGGATTTATTTGGGCTTTGATGATGGCGTGGTCGCCGCCATTCGCGCTGATGATGGCACCTTGGTTTGGGAGCAACGCATCAGCGATCCCGAGGGTCGAACAGAGCTGGAGCGACTGACTGACATTGATGGGCCAATGGCCATTGTTGGCAACACGCTGTATGTGGTGACCTATAAGGGTCGCATGGCCGCCGTGGCGATAACATCAGGCCGCTTGCTGTGGATCAAGGACGTCAGTGCCGAGCAGGGTTTGAGTCTTCGACGAACCCAGTTGGCGGTTGCCGATCGAGACGATGCGGTGTGGTTGGTTGATCGGCAAAACAGCGCGACCTTGTGGCGTGAACCTCGCCTCGAGCGACGCGATATCACGCGCCCGGTGTTTTATAACAACCATTTGCTGACCGTCGATTTTGAGGGCTATATGCACTGGCTTGATACCGACTCAGGTCAATTTGTTGCCCGGACGCGAGCCGGATCCGATCCAGCTCAGGCCGCGCCTTTGGTTGTTGGCAACACCGCTTTTGTGCTGGACACTGGGGGCCAATTGACCGCTTGGCAAGCCCGCCCTTAATGGAGTAGGGCGGTGAGCCAGCCTGGCGTAGTCGTCATTGTTGGCCGACCAAACGTCGGCAAGTCCACCCTTTTTAATGCGCTCACCCGACGTCGGGATGCTTTGGTGGCAGACAGTCCAGGTGTTACTCGGGATCGGATCTATGGGCGTGCCGAGCTGGCCGGTGAGCGCGTTATTTTGATCGATACTGGTGGGCTTGAGGCCGCTGACCAGCCGCTCGATCAGGCCGCTCAAGACCAAACTCAAGCCGCGATTGACCAGGCCGACGTTTTGGTGTTTGTCACCGATGGCCAAGCGGGCTTGATGCCAGGTGACTTCGACATTGTTCAACGCCTGCGGCGAACCAGCAAACCCATTGTGCATGCCATCAACAAAACCGATGGCATGCAGGTGGAGTTGGCGATGGGAGAGTCTGGCGAGCTCGGATTGTCAAACAGTTGCGCCATCGCCGCTGCGCACCGGCGCGGCCTTGACGCCCTGGCGGTGAGTGTTGCCAGTCAATTGCCCAAGCATGACGAGCCTGAAGTGCCCGATGAAGAAGGCATTCGATTGGCGCTTCTCGGTCGGCCCAACGCAGGCAAGTCGACTTTGCTGAACCGGTTCGTTGGCGAGCAGCGGGCGTTGGCCAGTGACCTCCCTGGCACGACTCGAGATCCCGTCCACGCCTCGGTTGAGCGCGATGGCCAGCGATACCAAGTGGTCGATACTGCCGGAATCCGACGCCGCCGAAGCGCGCAAAAAGATCTTGAGCGCTTGAGCACGCTCAAAGCGATGCAAGCGATGGATCAAGCAGAGATTGTGGTGCTGGTGATGGATGCGCAAGCGGGGGTCAGCGAGCAGGATGCGCGCCTGGCCGGACACATCATCGAGGCAGGGCGAGCGCTGATTTTGGCACTGAATAAGTGGGACAGCCTGGATAGTCATGGTCGTCAACAGTGTCTTCAAGCCATTGAGTTGCGGCTGCCGTTTGCGCTGTTTGCCCCGGTGGTGACGATTTCGGCCCTGCATGGCTCAGGATTGGGGGAATTGACCGACGCAATTGACCATGTTCATCAATTGGCGGACCAAGAGTTGCCCACCTCACAGCTCACCCAGGTGTTGCGGCGTGCCGTTGAGGCCCACCCTCCTGGAGGAGGTGAGCGGCTGCGTCCCAAATTGCGCTATGCCCACATGGGGGGTCTGTATCCCACCCGCATTGTCATCCATGGCACTCGGACAGAGGCGCTCAAAGAACCCTACAAACGGTATCTTGTGAATCAATTCCGTAACGCATTCGATTTAACCGGCGTTCCCGTGGGACTGCGCTTTAAAGCGCCTGAGAACCCTTACGCTGGACGGCGCAATACGCTCACGCCTCGACAAGTGCAAAAACGCCGACGCCGCAGACATCTTCGCCGCCGGTCAAAATAGCCATCAGGCCCTCCAGACATGCAATGGCGCTACAATGTGCCCATGACCAATCCCCACACCCAAGCCACCGCGCACATGCTCAATGGGCGGGTGGTCGCAGATCATCTGATCAACGCCCTAGCGGAGGTGACTGAAGCGCACGTGGCCCAAGGCCGGTCGCGTCCCGGGCTGGCAGTGGTCTTGGTGGGCGACGATCCGGCTTCAGAAGTGTATGTGGGTCACAAAATAAGGGCTTGTGAGCGCGTTGGCATTCGCTCACTGGCTCATCGATTGCCTGCCAGTGTCACTGAAGAGGCTTTGCTGTCACTCATTGATGAGCTCAATCAAGATGAAGGCGTGGCCGGCATCTTGGTTCAGCTCCCATTGCCCGAAGGAATCAATGCCGCGGCAGTGACGCGTCGGATCTCACCGAGCAAAGACGTCGACGGTTTCCATCCCACCAATATGGGGTTATTGGCGCAGCGCACCCCAGCCATCCGGCCATGCACGCCACGCGGTGTGATCACGCTTTTAAACTACTATCGGTTGGATCCCAAGGGTCAAGAGGCGCTGGTGGTCGGGGCATCCAATATTGTGGGTCGCCCATTGATGCTCGAGCTGCTGCTCGCAGGCGCGACGGTAACGATCGCGCACCGTTTTACGCGAGACCTCAAAAAGCACGTCGGACGCGCCGGCATTCTGTGTGTGGCCGTAGGCCGGGCTGATTTGATTGATCCTGACTGGATTGCGCCAGGCACTGTGGTCGTGGACATTGGGATTCACCGCGACGAGGACGGCCGGCTTCGGGGCGATCTGGATTTTGAGCGCGCGCGTCAAAAGGCCAGCTGGATCACCCCTGTTCCTGGGGGTGTCGGACCCATGACTGTGGCCACGCTATTACAAAATACGCTGCAGGCGGCTGGGATTATCCCCGCCGATTTTGCCCTCAAAGCCACCCACCACAACGCCTAAACGGCTTGGCTAAAGCGCGCGACGCTTCGGCTTACTCGCGCTCAATCACCGCAGCCACCCCCATGCCCCCGGCGGTGCACACTGAGATCAGTCCGCGACCTGAGCCGGCTTGTTGCAAAATTGCAGCCAAGGTAGAGACAATGCGGGCGCCTGTGGCAGCGAATGGGTGGCCAATGGCAATTGAACCACCGCGTACGTTCATTTTTGATCGGTCAATTGCCCCAAGCGCCTGGGCGCGTCCCAACTGATCCCGGCAATATTGATCTGATTCCCATGCTTTCAGTGTGCACAAGACCTGCGCGGCAAACGCTTCATGAATCTCATAAAAATCAAAGTCTTGAAGTTTTAAATTCAAGCTATCTAAAAGATTTGATACCGCCACGGTGGGCGCCATCAATAGCCCTTGCTCGGCCTCGACGTGATCAATCGCACTGGTTTGACCGGCGACCAGATAAGCCATGATGGGGAGGTTGTTGGCCTTCGCCCACTCCTCTGAGGCCAACAACAGGGCCGCTGACCCATCGCTCAAGGTGGTGCTGTTGCCTGCGGTGAGTGTTCCCGCTTTCTTATCAAACGCCGGCTTGAGTGAACTGAGTTTGTCCAGATTGGTGTCCGGCCGGACGATGTTGTCGCGCAAGACTCCGGCGTGGGGAATGACCAACTCGTCAAAGAAGCCTTCATCCCAAGCCTGAGCAGCCTTTTGGTGGCTTTCGAGAGTGAGTTCATCTTGCGCCTGTCTTGAGATGTCCCAGCCTTTGGCCATCCGCTCACAGTGCTGGCCCATTGACAGTCCAGTGCGAGGTTCGGCGTTGCGTGGTGGCTGGGGGGTCAGCTCTGAGAGCTTAAAGCCTTTAAACGCTTGACGCTTTTGCGCGAATGATCGGGCGCGCGAAAGGGCCACCAAGCGCTTGGCAAATCGCTCCTGGAACACCACGGGCACATCACTGGTGGTGTCGGTGCCCGCGACGATGGCGCATTCAATTTGGCCTGAGGCGATTTTAGCGCCTGACATGAGCGCTGCCTGAAGGCTGGTGCCGCAGGCCTGCTGCAGCGTGATGCCGGGCGTATGCGCCGACAGGCTCGTTGAGAGCACCGCCTCACGTGCCAAGTTCCAGTCCTTGGAGTGGGTGGTGACCGCGCCGGCCACGACTTCATCAACCCTTTTCCCGGACAGGCCATAGCGCTGGACCACCCCTTCTAGGGCCGCGGTCAGCATATCCAGGTTACTCTGTTCGCCATACAGCGTATTTGATCGACAAAAAGGGATCCGAGTGCCCCCGATAATGGCAATGCGCCGAACCGTTGATTGGGTCATGCTGAGCTCTCCTCACTGGTCGATGCTGGGCGGTCCAAAGCGTGCAATGGGCCGCCTTTAAATGGTGCAAAACCGGTTCCAAAAATCATGCCGGCGTCCAACAGATCTGGATCTGACACAACGCCGTCGGCCAGGCAGGCTTGGCATTCCTCAAAATAGGGCGCCATCAGGCGCTCAGCCAGCGCGTTGAGGTCATGCCCTCGGTGGGCTTGAGCATTTTTTTGAGGCTTGCCCTTTTTCCACTCATAAAACCCTCGGCCTGACTTTTTACCGAGTTGTCCTTGGTTGACCATGGTCTCGAGCACCTTCTTGTCCTCGCCGGCTTCATCGCCCATTAGCGTTTCGATCACACCCAAGCCCACATCCAGACCGACCGTATCGGCAAGTTCTACCGGCCCCATGGGCATCCCGAAATTCTCCGCGGCCTTATCAATGGCCTCCTTGGGAACACCTTCTCGATGCAAGGTCATGGCATTTTGCATATAGGGCGCCAACACGCGGTTGACCAAAAACCCGGGCGTGGAGGTCACGGCGAGTGCGTACTTGCCGATTTGGGTGGCAAAGCTGCTCGCATCATCGATCCACCGCTGCTCAGTGGCGGTGTCATAAACAACCTCGACCAGCGGCATCTGCGCGACCGGGTTAAAAAAGTGCAAGCCCACGAGCCGCTTAGGATCGTCCAGAACATCTGCAATGTCGGCCAGCGGGATCGCCGAGGTGTTGGTGGCCAAGATGGCGTGGTCTGGCGCGCGTTCGTTGAGATTGTCAAACAGTGCGCGCTTGGCCTCGAGATTTTCGAAAATGGCTTCGATAATCACATCAGCCCTGGCGATGCCATCGCCACTGGGATCGGCTTTCAGGCGCGTTTTGGCGGCGGCCACGGCATTGGGTTTTTTCAGTTTGCGTTTAAACAGTTTATGCGCGCGCTCGATGGCAGGCTCAATGTATTTCAGTTCGCGATCTTGCAAGGTGACTTCAAGCCCTTTCAACGCGCACCAAGCCGCGATGTCACCCCCCATGACACCGGCACCCACCACGTGCACGCGTCGGGCTTTGAAGTCGCTGCGCTTGCCTTGGGCCTTGAGCTGCTCCATGAGTCGAAAAACACGCCGGAGATTGGTGGATGTCTCGCCGGCAAGCAGGCGCGGCACTTTCTCAGCCTCCAATGCGATCATTTGCTGGGGGTGATGTCCTGCGCTCTCAAAAGCATCGATCAGCTCATACGGCGCGGGGTAGTGATCACGGCGTGCTTTGGCGGCCGTTTGCTTGCGCATTTGACCGGCCATGAAGCGTCGGATCGGGCCCATCACAGCCAGCCGCTGAACAAAGTTGGGTGGGCGGTGGCGCTTTTTTTTCAACACCGCTGCACGTGCAGCCCATTTGAGCGATGCATGCGGTGAGACCAGCTGATCCACCAGTCCCAGGCCGCGGGCAGCGCTGGCTCTCAGCATTCGACCCGTGAGCATGATTGGCATGGCATTTAAGGCTCCGATGGCCGCCACCGAGCGGCCTGAACCACCAAAGCCGGGATAGATCCCCAAGTTGACTTCAGGAAAACCAATTCGGGTGTGATCGGCATTCAATGCAATGCGCCAGTCAAAGCACAGTGCCAGCTCCAAGCCGCCCCCTAAGCAGTAGCCTTCAAAAGCCACCACGGTGGGAAAGGAGAGCGATTCAATGCGCTGAAATAAACCGTGGACTTTTCGAACGTTGTCCTCAAGCTCCGACACCTTGTCTGTGGCATCGAATTCACGAACGTCGGCACCGACAATAAAGGTCTTGGCTTTGCCTGACATCAGCACCAGTCCGGTGGGCGGTTGTGCCTCAAGTGCTTCGACCACGTTGTCTAATTCAGCCAAAACGTCGGTGCCAAGGGTATTGACGTCCTCGTGGGCGTGGTCTAAGACCAACCACGCGATTCCATCAAGATCGGTGGTCAGCCGCCAGTGCTTGCGTTCCTCGTTTGGTGCTGATGTCATGCTTGGATCTCCCAACGGGATGGTGATAGCCAGCGGTTGGTTCCCGCGTCCTACTGCTCCAATGAGCGAGTCGGCAAGTTCGCGATAGGCCAACCTAAACTCAAGTCATTCTCCATTGTAAAGACAATTCAACCGGGTTTGCGCGAACTTTGCCGGTGTCTTTAAGGGATGCGCAGACCCAATTGCCGGAGAGTCTGCGCCAGGGCAATCAGCGGCAGCCCAATAATGGCAGTGGGGTCGTCCGAGGTGTATGACTCGGTCAGCGCAATGCCCAAAGCTTCACTTTTAAAAGCCCCAGCGCAGTGGAGAGGCTCGTCGATGCTAACGTACCGAATCGCCTCATCTCGGCTCAGCGCACGCATTTTGATCCGTGTGGGGGAGTGGTGCTCACAGACCTCTTCGCCTGCGATCACCACCATTGCTGAGTGGAATGTCACGGTTTTATCGCTGAGCAACATCAGTTGCTCGACCGCACGATCACTGGTCAGGGGTTTGCCCAGGCACTGACCGTCCGCCTCGGCCACTTGGTCTGCACCAATCACCACGGCGTCGGGCGGCGCTTGGGCTGCCACGGCTTGAGCTTTGGCGTGTGCCAGTCGCATGGCCAACGCTTTTGGCGTTTCATCGGCCCGTGGCGTCTCATCCACATCGGGGCTAATGGCGTCAAAGGGGAGATTCAGGCGCTGCAAGAGGCTCTGGCGGTAGACAGAGCTGGAGGCCAGGATCAACGGTCGAGACATTTGGACATCACTCAAGTGGGTTTGTTGGGGTTTGTTTTGGCGCAGCCCCCAATGATATACTAGCCGGCTTATGTCGCGACAATATCCCGATCGGGTTCGGCCCGAAAAAGTGGCGGCGGCGCGCAGGCAGTTTGCAGGCTGGGTGGCATTGCAGTCGATGCAGCGACTGGCCGACGTCCTGGAGGAGCCACGTGCCAGCGATGGGGTGGAGTTTGAGATCGACTTTAAAATCGATCAGCAGGGTCAGGTTGTGGCCGACGTGGCCGTTGCGGGGCGTGTGCCGCTGGTTTGCCAGCGTGGCCTGCATCGGTTCGAGTATCCCATTGAGAGCCGCTCAAGGCTGGGGTTGATCACAGACATGGCCCAGGCAGACGCGCTGCCTGAGGACTACGAGCCTGTTTTGTATGAAGGCGATGACCTGGCGCTGACGGATCTGGTCCAAGAAGAGGTGCTGTTGGCCATCCCATTGGTGCCTGTCAGCCCAGAGTCAGAACCCGTGGGAGAGGCATCCCCGCCGGTTTTTGAAGAGAATGCCCCCACGCATCGTCCGTTTGAGATGTTGGGTAAAATTAAAAAGTGAAATTGAACCGATGGCGGGTCGGCCCCGAGGCGGCTGCACTGTCTAGAACGTTGGAGATTTAAAAATGGCTGTTCAGAAGAGTCGTAAAACCCCCTCACGCCGTGGCATGCGTCGCTCGCACGACGCGCTCTGTGGCGCTACGTTGTCAGAAGAGTCCACCACGGGCGAGACTCACCGTCGTCACCATGTTTCTGCGGAGGGCTTCTATCGCGGCAGACAGGTGGTGGATGTCGCGCCTGAGATGGATGAATCCGAGGACGAGGACAACGAATAAGCGTCACCGCTTGGGCCGCCAGCTGCCGAGCGTCGTGGCCGATCGCGCGTGGCCTGATGGCTCAGGCGGCACAGATTAGGCCGGTTGGGACGCTTAAAGGTGGTGGGTTTGCCCATTGACCGCATACAGACAGGCCAGCGGGATGCCGGCGGGTCGGATTGTGACTCAGGCTAGGCTACACTGAGGGTGAGTGTGCTGGGAGCGATTGGCATGAGTGAACGGCTTTATTCGAGGATCACGGGCACAGGGCGATGCTTGCCCGAGCGGGTGATGACCAACGCCGAGCTCGAGAAGTTGGTTGACACCAGCGATGAGTGGATTCAGGAGCGGACGGGCATCCGTGAACGTCGCGTGGCTGCTGAGGGGCAAACCACCTGTGACCTCGCTGAGGGTGCAGCACGGCAAGCGTTGGATGCAGCGGGGGTGGCGCCAGCCGATATTGATTTGTTGATCGTCGGAACAACGACGCCTGATCTCATCTTTCCCTCAACAGCGTGTCTGTTGCAGCATCGGCTGGGTCTGAAAGAGTGCGGTGCGTTTGATGTGAATGCAGCATGCTCTGGGTTTGTTTACGCCCTGTCCATGGCCGATCAATACATTCGCGCCCGTCAAGCCAAACATGTATTGGTTGTGGGGGCAGAGACGTTGACACGAATGTTGGACTGGACCGATCGTCAGACTTGCGTGCTGTTTGGTGATGGCGCGGGAGCGGCGGTCGTCAGTGCCGATTCTCAAGCGGGGATTCTATCGACGCATTTGCACGCCAACGGCGCTCACGCAGACCTGCTCAAAGTGGATGTGGGTGTCTCGAAGGGGTTTAAGCCCAACGAGCCCCGAGCAGGCATTTCGGTGATGATGCGTGGCAATGAGGTCTTCAAAGTGGCGGTGAACACGCTGGGGCGGATTGTCGAAGAGACCCTGGCAGCGAATCAAATTGATCGCAGCGAGCTGGATTGGTTGATCCCTCACCAGGCCAATCTACGCATTATCAAAGCCACGGCCAAAAAGCTCCAAATGAGCATGGACCAGGTGGTCGTGACTGTCGATCGGCACGGCAATACATCGGCGGCCTCCGTGCCCATGGCACTGGACGAGGCGGTGCGCAGTGGGCGCATCGAGCGGGGTCAGATGATGCTGCTTGAAGCCTTTGGTGGCGGGTTCACCTGGGCCGCTGCACTCGTGCGTTATTGACTTATGAGCAGCGCGGTTGTCTTTCCCGGTCAGGGTTCGCAGGCGGTGGGAATGCTCGATGCGCTGCCGGAGAAACATCAGGCCCTGGCGCACGACATTTTTGATCGAGTTTCTGAGCATCTGGGTCTTGATGCGCTGGATTTGATGGCGCGCGGTCCAGCGGAAGAACTGAACCGCACCGAGCTGACTCAGCCGGTGTTGTTGGGGATCAACCACTTGTTTTGGCGGATCCACGCTGATCGTCATCCCGCGCCTGCGGCGGTCGCCGGTCACAGTCTTGGAGAGTTCAACGCATTGATTGCCGCCGGTGTGTTGTCCTTTGATTCAGCTTTGAGCTTGGTTGTGGAGCGTGCTCGATTGATGCAGTCGGCGGTGCCACCCGGTGTGGGTGCAATGGCGGCGATTCTGGGTCTTCCTGATGACGTGGTGGAGGCTTTATGTCGTGAAGTCGCGGATGATGAGGTCGTCTCGCCGGCCAATTACAACTCGCCTGGGCAGCTGGTGGTGGCCGGCCATGCCAGTGCCGTGGAGCGGCTCATGTTGCAAGCCAAAGAAGCAGGCGCCAAAAAAACCTTGATGCTGCCGGTGAGTGTGCCCTCTCACTGCGCGTTGATGAGCCAGGCCGCTGACGCTTTTCAAGCCCAGTTAGATGAGACCACACTGTCGGTGCCGCACTGTCATTTGGTTCACAATTTTGACGCGCAAAGCCATGGCTCGGTCACCCAAATTCGGCATGCGCTGGTTCAGCAATTGGCACACCCTGTGCAGTGGACAGCAAGCATTCGCCACTTGGTCAATCAAGGCTGCGATGTGTTCTATGAGTGTGGGCCCGGTCGCGTTCTGACCGGCCTGGGCAAACGCATCGATCGGGGTGTCGAGTGGCGTACTTTTGACATCGAGGTGGAATGATGACAACTCAAGAAAACGCCACAACTGGCGTATGTTTGGTCACTGGGGCAAGCCGCGGGATTGGTCAGGTCATCGCGACGACGCTGGCTGACAAGGGGCATCGAGTGATGGGAACGGCCACCTCGAGCGCCGGGCAGGCGTCCATCGAAAAAGCCTTAGGGGCCGGCTGTGGCTTCGTGCTTGACTTGGCTCAAGCACACAGCATTGATGAGACAGTCAAAGAAATACAGGCGCGCCACGGTGCCATTGATGTACTGGTGAACAACGCAGGCATCACTCGAGATCAATTGTTGATGCGCTTAAAAGACGAAGACTGGCAAGCCGTGATCGATGCCAATTTGACAGGGACCATGCGCATTACGCGCGCGTGCCTGCGCGGCATGCTCAAAAAACGCCACGGCCGCATTATCAACGTGTCGTCGGTGGTGGCGTCCACTGGCAACCCCGGGCAAACCAACTACGCCGCTGCCAAAGCAGGGTTGGAGGGATTCTCGCGAGCGTTGGCGCTCGAGGTGGCCGCACGGGGCGTGACATGTAACGTGGTGGCGCCGGGTTTCATCGAGACCGACATGACCGCAGAGCTGAGCGACGATCAGCGCCAACGCCTGCTGGAGGCCATCCCGGCCCAGCGGCTCGGAAAACCGGCCGATGTGGCCGCGTGCGTCAGTTTTTTGGCCAGTTCACAAGCGGCGTACATGACCGGACAAACGCTGCATGTTAACGGGGGCATGTATTTGACATGACGATGTGAGCATTCTTTTCTAACTGACTGTTTTTAATCGTTAATCTATTAAAAAAACCCCGAGGTTTCATTTGTAAAATTGTATGCGCTGGCTGGCACGAAGGGGTTGTGTCCACTACAATAGGCCGGCTGATTGATTATCTATTGGAGGACCACCGGCAATGAGCAGCATTGAAGATCGAGTCAAAAAAATTGTGATCGAGCAACTGGGCGTCAAAGAAGAGGAAGTGACACCCAGTGCGTCTTTTGTGGATGATCTGGGCGCAGATTCTTTGGACACCGTTGAATTGGTGATGGCGCTGGAAGAAGAGTTCGAGTGCGAGATCCCAGACGAGGAAGCTGAAAAGATCACCAGCGTTCAGCAAGCCATCGATTACATCAACCAAAACGTCAACGCCTGAACCTGACCGATCTATCGTGCACGGTGACCGGCGCATTGTCATCACAGGTTTGGGCTGTGTCAGCCCGCTGGGTTGTGACGTCCCAAGCGTTTGGGATGCCCTGAAAAATGGCCGCAGTGGCATCGGGCCGCTGACGGCGTTCGATGCGACTGACTTTCCTGCGCGCATTGCAGGTGAGGTCACCGATTTCCCGTTGGATGCTTACTTGTCGAGCAAGGAAGCCAGGACCTCTGATCCTTTTATTCACTACGGGATGGCCGCATCCATCCAAGCGATTGAGGATGCGGGGCTGCCCGCCAAACCTGATGATGCTGATCGCTACGGTTTGGCCATTGGCTCTGGAATCGGCGGGATTCAGACCATTGAGCAGGCCTATCAGAGTTTTAAAGACAAGGGCCCACGCAAGATCTCACCGTTTTTCGTCCCGGGCTGCATCATTAACATGATCTCAGGCCAGATCTCGATCCGATATGGATACACCGGGCCGAACATCAGCATTGTGACAGCGTGCACCACCGCCACCCACAACATCGGGCAGGCGGCCCGCATGATTGCTTATGGCGATGCCGATGTGATGCTTGCCGGTGGCAGTGAGTATGGGACAACGCCGACGGCGTATGGCGGGTTTACTGCCGCGCGGGCACTGTCGACACGAAACGACGAGCCAACGCGCGCCAGTCGGCCTTGGGACGTTGATCGCGATGGTTTTGTATTGAGCAATGGCGCCGCGGTGGTCGTTTTAGAAACGCTGGAGCGAGCTGCGGCGAGAGGCGCGACCATTTATGCAGAGTTAATTGGTTTCGGAATGAGTGGGGATGCTCACCACATGACCGCACCACCCCAAGGCGGTGCCGGCGCGGCGCAGTGCATGGCCACGGCGTTGGACGATGCCCAGATTAATGTTGAAGACGTTGACTACATCAACGCCCATGGAACCTCGACGCAGGTGGGTGATTTGGCAGAGATAGCCGCCGTGAACTCGGTGTTCGGCGACCATGCCAATCGATTGATGATGAGCTCGACAAAGTCGATGACGGGCCACATGCTGGGCGCGGCCGGTGGCATTGAGGCCATTGCCAGTGTCCTGGCCATTCGTGAGGGGGTCATCCCGCCAACCATCAATCTGGATCAGCCCGATCCGGCCTGTGGTGAGATTGATTTGGTGCCACATCATGCGCGTGAGGCACGGGTCCAGGTGGCGCTCAGCAATTCATTTGGCTTCGGCGGGACCAATGGATCGCTGGTTTTCCGCGCCATCGACTGACAACGCGATCGGCGCCCAATGTCGTCGCGCGTCACACCGATCATTGAATCTCTATCGACTGCGTTTGATATCACGGCACTGACTCGGGCCTACCCAGACCGGTGGCGATTTTTGCTCCATTCAGCCGGCGGAGGCAATCATTCGGCGGCGCGATGGTCCATTGCGTTTCGCCAGACGGGCAAGGCGCTGATGGCTCGCTGCGCCCATGGCAGTGATTTTTTTGAACAACTGGACGCGTGCTTGGCCACTTCCCAACCCGAGGGTGTCCGCAGCGAGCTGCCTTTTTTGGGTGGTTGGTTTGTGTATTTGGGCTATGAGATGGCTGCGGCAATCGAGCCGCAGTTGGATTTGCCGGCCGCCGGTGATGGCATTCCCGTCGCCTATGCTGCTGAGTGTGGATGTGCCTTGATTCATGATCATCATTTGAATCAGCGCTGGTTGGTGACTGAATCTGAGGATTGGCGAGCACAGGTCAAGGGTGAGTTAGACGCGCTCGATCAGGGACGTGTGCGCGAGGGTGAGTCGCAGGATTGGGAAGCGCTGGCATGGCAGCAAGCGGTGGATTCGCCGGCGCGTTTTTTACAGGGGGTGGAGAGGATCAAGTCCTACATTCGCGCAGGCGATGTATTTCAGGTGAACTTGTCACGACAGTGGACGCTCTCAGCGCACGGCAAGGTTTCACCCTTAGCCGTGTTTGACCGACTGATGGGGAGCAATCCGGCACCGTTTTCAGGCCTGGCTCATTTGCCCGGCGGATCGGTTCTGAGCACATCGCCCGAGCGACTGATAGAGCGCCGGCAAGACCGCATCCAGACACGGCCCATTGCGGGCACGCGGCCGCGCGGCGGGTCCAGTTGTCAAGACATGGCATTGATGGAGGAGCTTAACGAGAATCTAAAAGAACGGGCAGAGCATGTCATGTTGATTGATCTCGAGCGCAATGATCTGGGCCGAGTGTGTGTTCCTGGATCGGTCGAAGTTGACGAGCTGATGGGTCTTGAGAGCTATGCACATGTCCACCACATCGTGTCCAATGTGGCTGGCCAACTTCGCCCAAATGCCACCTCGGTTGATGCTTTGCGCGCGGTTTTCCCGGGCGGGACCATCACGGGCTGTCCCAAAGTCCGGTGTATGGAGATCATTGCCGAATTGGAAGGGGCCGGACGAGGCGCCTACACTGGGGCCATGGGTTATATTGATTTCTATCAAAACATGGACATGAACATTTTGATTCGCACGGCCAGTTTGAACTCAGACGGCATTCGATTCCGCGCGGGCGCTGGCATCGTGGCCGATTCTGATCCGCACGCAGAACTTAGAGAAACCGAAGCCAAAGCAAAGGGTTTGTTGGCAGCTTTTGGGGTGCATGTCTGATATGACCACCGGCGGCCTGACTTTGATCAATGGGCAACCTGAAGATCGCATCCCCGCTGATGATCGCGGATTTTTATATGGGGATCATGTGTTTGAGACCATTGCGATGTCTCAATGTATTGCGCCGCTTTGGTCATGGCACTGGGTGCGTTTGAATCAAGGCTGCCTGGCCTTGGGGATTGATTGTCCGCCTGAGGCTGCGTTGTTAGATGACTTGAAGCGGGTGGCCAAGGATGAGGCGCAGGTGGTCCGAATTACGGTGACACGAGGCAGTTCGACAGGCGGCTACTGGCTTCCAACCCACGCTCAGAGCCGACGCATCGTCCAGTCTCGACCATGGCCTCAAACCATCGTCAAAGATCGCCGCAACGGCTTGAGGGTCGCCACCGCGCAGGGGATGCTTTCTTCTGGGCCACACAGCGATTTGGTGGGGCTCAAGCATGGCAGTCGGCTAAGCCAGGTGTTGTTGGCCAAAGAGGCGCAACAAATTGAGGTGGATGAGCTTTTGGTTTATCGGCAAGACGGATCACTCGCCGAGGGTGTGGCTTCGAACGTGATTGTTGTCTTGGGTGATCGGCTCTACACGCCAGATCATCCTGACGTGATGGGTGTCGGTCTAGATTGGTTAAAGGCCAACGAAGTGGAGGTCATGTCGAAGACATTGCGAGCGTGTGATCTTGATGGAGCAAGTGAAATCCTGATGGTGAATGCCGTTGCCGGCGTTCGGCCCGTGGCGACGCTGGATGGACATCGGCTCGGTGCCAGGGCGCACTGTCACCGGCTGCAAGCGATCTGGTCGAGGGCGATGCCATGAGGGTGGTTCTGGGCGGGAGGCGCCTGTGATGGTCGAGATGGCTCGCCGCTGGGTGTGGGCATCATTGGCGATGGTGGTGTTGGCTGGATTGGTTTATCAGGCAATCAGCCGACAGTTCAGCGCGCCGCTGTTGAATCATCCAGAACAGACGCTTGTGGTGCATGTCTCCCCGGGATCCCATTTCCAGGGGTTGGTGAGAAAGTTGCACACGCTTTCCGTGCTTGATCGTTCCATTCTGTGGCGTTTGTATGGGCGCCTCGCCCAGCCCCAGATCCAAGCCGGGGAATATCGGGTTGAGCCGGGGCAAACGTTGCTTGATGTGCTTGAACACATGCGCCAGGGGCGCGTGGAGCTCCACCCCGTGACCATTGTCGAGGGTTGGACGGTGAGCGACTTGCGGCGTCGGCTGGCCGCAGAACCCAAATTGGATCAGCTCACCCCGGATTGGTCGGTGGACAGGCTGATGGCAGCGCTCGACTGTGAGGGCTGTGCTGCTGAGGGGCAGTTTTTGCCTGAGACCTATCTTTTCGCCCGTGGCGACAGTGATCTGTCGATACTCGAGCGCGCGCATCAGGCCATGCAGGCGACCGTCCTTGAGATGTGGTCAAACCGCTCAGATGAGCTGCCCATTGACTCACCGAAGGCGCTCATCAATTTGGCGTCATTGATCGAAAAAGAAACGAGTCTCGATCGAGAACGGGCGAAGATTGCGGGTGTGTTTGTGCGCCGGTTGCGATTGGGCATGCGGCTTCAAACCGACCCCACGGTGATTTACGGGCTCGATGAATCATATAATGGGGATTTGACGAGGACGCACTTGCGAACCGATCATCCATGGAACACCTATACCCGGCATGGTCTGCCCGCCACACCCATTGCGCTGCCGGGCCGGGCGTCTTTACAGGCGGCCAGTCAGCCTGAGCTGGGCGAGGCGCTGTATTTTGTGGCCAAAGGTGATGGGAGTCATGTGTTCTCCGAGACGTTGGAGGCGCATAATCAAGCCGTGAATCGCTATATTTTGGAGCGCGAACAATGACACACCGCCGGCGTGGATTGCTCATTACGCTTGAAGGCGGCGAGGGCGCTGGTAAAACGACCGCGCAGCAGTTTATATACGACTGGTTGCGGGCACAAGGTCGTTCAGTCACCACCACGCGTGAGCCAGGTGGCACGCCACTGGCGGAGGGCATTCGCAACATCTTGTTAGATGCCAAAGGAGAAATGGCGCCCGCCACGGAGTTGTTGTTGATGTTTGCTGCTCGAGCAGAAAACATTGCCAAGATTATTGAGCCTGCGCTGGGGCAGGGCCAGGATGTTCTATGCGATCGCTTCACCGATGCCAGCCGGGCTTATCAGGGCGCCGGGCGAGAGCTTGGGCTGGCCGCTGTTGACGCCCTGGCCGATTGGGTTCACCCGACGCTCAAGCCTGATCTCACCCTTTTGCTCGATGTGCCTGTGGAGATTGGCATGGAGCGCGTTGGGAAACGGGGAGCGGCATTAAATCGCTTTGAATTGGCTGATACCGCTTTTTTCGAAAGAGTTCGGCACGGCTATCTCGAACAGGCCATGCGCGAGCCCGACCGGTTTGTTGTCATTGATGCAACACAATCGCTGAACGAAGTACAAACAGAAATTCAAAGTGCCCTGGAGGCGGTGTGCGGGGGTGAGCACTGTGGCTGAGTCCCCTTTCCCCTGGTTGGAGGCCCCAGCCAAGGGTTTGTACCGAGAGTTTGAGGCGGGCTCACTGGGGCATGCCCCTTTGTTGCATGGGCCCAAGGGAATCGGCAAGCTCACGCTTTCACACGCATTGGCCGAGACGATTTTGTGCCACAGTCCGCTGCCAGCAAGCGGAGGGGCGTGTGGACAGTGCAGTGCGTGCCAATTGATGGCCGGCGGCACTCACCCAGACTTCTTTCAGGTGGCACGTGCTGAAGACGCCAAAGACATTACAGTGGATCAAGTTCGAGAGTTGATCGACAAAGTTGCGTTAACGCCTGCAATGGGTGCCCACCGAGTTGCGGTCATCGAGTCGGCAGAATTGATGAATGAAAATGCGGCCAATGCCCTTTTGAAAACCCTTGAGGAGCCGCCCGACAACGTTTGGTTGATCGTGGTCTCTCATGCGCCCGGGCGACTGCCCCCAACCATTTGGAGCCGTTGTCAGAAGGTGGGTGTGCCGCTTCCGGATCCAAAGCAAGCCCGTGACTGGCTCGATCAAGCTGGGGCAGCGTTCGAGCCGGCTCATCGGGAGTTGGCATTGACGATGAGTTCGGGTGCGCCCTGTTTGGCGTTGGCTTATCTCGAAGCGGGTTTAATTGAGACGGCAAACGAGATCTGGGATACGCTCAGCGCCATCGCGCAAGGTCAGGGCATCCCACCACAATTGTCGGAGCAGTGGTCTGAAAATGCTCAGGCCACTTGGACATGTCTGGCGCACTGGGTCTGTCAGTTGGCCACGGGACATGTCTCAATAGTGCATCAACCCGATGCCATCCATGCCTCGGAGGCCAGGCGATCTCCTGATTGGTCCGAGTTGTGGAATCAAGCCTTAGAGGGCCTCGCGCTGGTCGGCAGCGGCGTGCGCCACGATCTGTTGATCGGGCGCTGGCTGTTGGCTTGGGAGGACCGCTGTCAGCAGGCAGCCTGAGCCGCTGTTAAGCCGCGCAGGCCGACAGCCACTGCGCGTCAGTGACTCGGTTTAAAAACGCATCGATCTGCTCTTTCGGGGTAAAGAAATGGGGCGATACGCGAACATTGTGGCCGCGTCTGGCGACGTGGATCTGATCGCTGGCCAACTGGTTCACCATGCACTCGGCATCTGTGCCCTGCACTTGAAAGCAGACAATGCCGGCACGTCTTGCCCGCTCACGGGGCGTGAGCAGCTGCACCTGCGTCATTTGAGAGAGCGCATCAACCACGTGGTCGGTTCGGTCGAGGAGGGCAGTGGCTGTCTCCATCGGTCCCAACGCTTGCAGCAACTGGATTGCCGCTGAAAGCGTGTGGACACCAAACATGTTCACCGTGCCAGTCTCAAACCGTCGTCCAGTTAACGGCGGCGTCCATTCGGTGCGGTTAAAATTGAATGGATCATCGTACATGCGCCAGCCAGGCAAGGCCACGCTCATCTGCTCACGAACGCTCTGCCGGGACCACATAAACCCCATCCCCTCGGGCGCCATCAGCCACTTGTGGCTGCCGGAGACAACAAAGTCTACGGGCAGTTTTGAGGTGGACAGCGGCAAAGCCCCCAACATCTGAATGGCGTCGACACAAAAAAGCGCACCGGCCTCATGCGCTGCGCGGCCGATGGTGTCTAGGTTGAGGCGCACGCCCGTGTCGAACTGAACCGCAGACACCGAAACCAGACGGGTCCTGGGCGTGATGTGGGCGATCAGATCCTGTTCGGGCGCGTCTTTGGACAACTCGACGGGCTTGACCACAACGCCTTGAGCGGCCAGGGCATGCCAGGGAAGAAGGTTAGAGGGGAACTCGTTGGCAGGAAACACCACCTCGTCGCCCGTCGACCAAGACAGGCCGGTGGCGATAATATTCAAAGCTTCTGAGGTGTTTCTGACCAGCGAAATGTCCTCGGCGGACGCGGCGTCTAGAAATGTCGCCAACAAGCGCCTCAGCGCGTCTTCTTGCGCCATCCAGTCGTCGTAGTGAGTGGCGCCGTGGTGTTGGTTTTCGGAAACAAATCGCTGGGCCGCCTCGATCACGGGTTTGGGCCAAGCCGAGATGGCCGCGTGGTTTAACCAGTGATGACGGTCAATTACTGGAAATAAAGTGTTGTTTTCAAATTCAGGCATACTGGCTTCAATGGATTTGCGATACTTTATTTTACTATGACTCAACGCTTAATCATCCATGTGGACATGGATGCGTTCTACACCAGCGTCGAGCAGCATGATCGCCCAGAATTGCGGGGCCGACCGGTCATGGTTGGGGGTGCAAGACGACGCGGGGTGGTTGCGGCGGCCAGTTATGAGGCCAGGGAGTTCGGCGTTCGGTCCGCGATGCCGGCCAAAGTGGCGAGTCGGCTGTGTCCAACGGGCATTTTCCTGCGCGCTCGAATGGCGCGCTATCGTGAGGTGTCTGCCACCATTTTTGATATTTTCCATGAGTATGGGGGTGCGGTCGAGGGCCTGAGCTTGGATGAGGCCTATATTGATGCCACTGATCTCGCCCTGGGGCAGGCCGCGCACATCGAAACACTGGGTCGCCAATTGAAGCGCCACATCCAAGCCGCGACAGGATTGACGGCATCGGTCGGCTTGGCCCACAACAAGCTGCTGGCCAAGATTGCCTCCGACTACGATAAACCCGATGGCTTGGTGTATTTGGCACCCCAGTCTGTGTCTCGCGTGCTCAGTCCTTTGCCCATCCGCCGCCTCCCGGGCATTGGCCCAGCCACGGGTGCGAAATTGCAGGCCATGGGGATTCTGACGATGGGCCAGCTGCAGGCGACAGATCCTGTTTTGTTGTCTGCGGCCTTAGGGGAGAGTGCGGTTGGCCTCATCGATAAAGCCCGCGGCATTGATCACCGAGCGGTCAATCAACAAAGAGATCGACAATCAGTCAGTCAAGAGACCACATTCGATGAGAACATTACTTCGCTTGAGGCGCTTTTGCCCCATATCCAAACACAGGCTCAACAGGTGGCCGAGCGATTAGCCCAACAAGGACTGCACGCGCGAGGCGTTCACATCAAGCTCCGCTCGGGTGGGTTTTCAACCATCACCCGTGCGGCGGCACTCCCCACACAGAGTGCCGAGGTCGGGGTGCTGGTGGAGGCCGCAGTCAATCTGGTCAGCGAGTGGGCCAAGTGGCGTCCTCAATTCGCCCTGAGGCTCTTTGGCTTGGGCGTGTCGATCAACCGTCCCAGCCAAACACCGGGCGATTGAATCAGCTCGACTTGGCTTCGCCGAACAGCGTTCGAAGTTCACGACGCAGGATCTTGCCGACGTTGGTTTTGGGAAGCTCATCGACAAACTCGATATATTTGGGGACTTTGTATGCCGTGATTTCTTGTCGACAGAACTCTTGAAGTTCCTCAACATCCAACGAGGTGTCTGAACGAACAACGACGGCTTTAACCACTTCACCGGATTTGTCATCTGGAACACCAATGGCGCCGACTTCAACGACCTTCGGATGGGCGGCAATGACGTCCTCGATCTCATTGGGATAGACGTTGAATCCTGAGACCAGAATCATGTCTTTTTTTCGATCGACGATATAGAAAAATCCTTGAGCATCCATCTTGGCCATGTCCCCCGTGCGCAGCCACCCGTCCTCATCCAAGACTTTGGCCGTCTCTTCAGGGCGTTGCCAGTAGCCTTTCATCACCTGGGGCCCACGGATGCAGAGCTCTCCAGTCTCTTCTACACCCAACACGGTTTTGTCCTCATCGATCACGCGACACTCGGTAGAAGAGATCGGCAAGCCGATTGCGCCATTGAAATCGGCCAAGTCCATCGGGTTCATGCAGGCTGCCGGGGAGGTCTCTGTCAACCCATAGGCTTCCACCAGCGTGACGCCAGTGACGGTTTTCCAACGCTCGGCGACCGCCCGCTGCACTGCCATGCCACCGCCGAGCGCAAGGGTCAAGTGGCTGAAATCGAGCGCGTCAAACCCTGGCGTGTTCAACAGCCCATTGAAAAGGGTATTCACACCGGTAATCGCAGTGAATTTCTCTTTGCTCAGTTCTTTAACAAACGCGGGCATGTCTCGGGGGTTGGTGATCAAGACATTGCGCCCTCCAAATTTCAAAAACACCAAGCAATTGGCGGTCAGCGCAAAGATGTGGTAAAGCGGCAAGGCGGTGATGATGACTTCTTCACCCAATTTAATCTGACCACCCAGCCATGCGGATGATTGCTGCATGTTGGCGACCATGTTGCCATGGGTCAGCATGGCCCCTTTGGACACCCCGGTCGTGCCGCCGGTATATTGTAGAAATGCCAAATCATCGTGACCCAGTGCAGGGCTTTCGAGCGTCGCCTTTGCGCCCTGGCTGAGCGCGTCGGAAAATGTGACCGCTTGTGGCAAATGATACGCCGGCACAGCCTTTTTTACGTGCCGAAGGACGGCGTTGACGATCATGCCTTTGGGGAACTTCAGCATCTCGCCAATTGATGTCTTAACCACGTGTTCAACATCGGTGTCGTGAATGACCGTCTCGAGGATGCTGGCAAAATTCTCGAGGATGACGATGGCTTTGGCGCCTGAGTCTTGCAGTTGATGCTTGAGCTCCCGAGCGGTATACAACGGGTTGGTGTTGACCACCACAAGACCGGCGCGCAGTGCGCCAAACGCGGCGATGGGGTACTGCAACACGTTGGGCATCATAATGGCCACACGGTCGCCACGTTGGAGCCCGAGTGACTGCAGATAGGCGCCAAATTGGGCGCTGTATTGGTCGACTTGTTTGTACGTCAGCTCGGTGCCAAAGTTCACATACGCGACCTTCTCAGCGTAGTCTTGGCAGCTTTTGTTGATGACATCAACAATCGAGCCAAAGGCCTGCATGTCAATGTGCTCAGGGACGTGTGAGGGATATTGCTCAAGCCATGGTTTGGTCATCTGTGTG
The DNA here is from genome assembly GCA_913057195.1 of uncultured Wenzhouxiangella sp. Taxonomy (GTDB): domain Bacteria; phylum Pseudomonadota; class Gammaproteobacteria; order Xanthomonadales; family Wenzhouxiangellaceae; genus Wenzhouxiangella. The sequence goes on along the minus strand of CAJXNL010000017.1, from coordinate 10,127 downwards.
GCCTCTCCTTACTATGAAATCACTCTATCCGCGCCTAAGCTTGGCACAGCCGGAGCGAGGTGACAAGTCTTTTCAGTGCTTCCCGGGCCTGGCTGGCATTTGCCCTCCAGAGACAGGACGTTTATCATGCCACAATATCCACCCCGAGCACCTGGCATGGGCGAGCAAACAATATCCCAAGGCGGCAATGAGCGCGCCCACAGCGAATTTATGAAAGCGCTGCTCACCGAGGTGCGTGCGCTGGAAGATATGCATTCTCAGGGGATGTTTGAGGGCGGGATCCGCCGCATCGGTGCAGAGCAGGAGATGTTTTTGGTTGATGGGGCGCACCGCCCCTCGCTGACGGCGACTGAGGTCTTAAATCGGATCAACGACGAGCGGTTCACGCACGAATTAGGCCTGTTTAATTTAGAGGCGAATTTGTCACCCCTGGAGTTGGGCGGCACGTGCCTGCGTCAACTGCACACAGAGACCGATGAAGTGGTTCAGCTCGCCCGAGAACATGCGGCGTCTGAGGGGGCTCAAGTGGCGTTGGTGGGCATTTTGCCCACGCTCACCAAAGATGATCTCACTTTGGCCGCCATGGTGCCGAAACCGCGTTACCACGAGTTGAACGCGGCGCTGATGAACCTAAGGGGGCGAGACTTCAAGTTTAATATCAAAGGCATCGACCATTTGGAATTGGATCACGATAACCTCATGCTTGAGGCGTGTAATACCAGCTTCCAGGTCCATTTCCAGGTGGGAGCGGATGAATTTGCTCATCTGTACAACATTGCCCAAGTGGTCACTGGGCCATTGTTGGCGGCTTGTGTGAATTCTCCGATTTTGCTTGGCAGGCGGCTTTGGCATGAGAGCCGAATTGCGGTATTTGAAAACTCAGTTGACGCAAGGTCGAGCGCGCATGCGGCTCGGGGTCATAAGCCGAGGGTCCACTTTGGTGATCAGTGGGTCGATCAGTCAGTCATCGAAATTTTTAAAGAGGATATCGCTCGATTCCGTGCCATCTTGACCACTGAGTCTGAGCCGGATCCCATCGGGATGGTGGCACGTGGTGAAGTGCCGAAGCTCAACGCGTTGCGTTTGCATAATGGCACCGTGTATCGCTGGAACCGCGCGTGTTACGGGATATCAGCCAACGGCAAGCCGCATTTGAGAATTGAAAACCGGGTGATTCCCTCAGGACCCACGGTGACCGATGAAATAGCCAACGCCGCATTTTTCTTTGGGATGATGGCAAAACTTTCTCGATCAGTTGATGACATTCGGCCCTACTTTCACTTTTCTGATGTCAAAGCCAACTTTATGGCCGCGGCCCGTGAAGGACTGCGAGCACAGCAGATGTGGTTTGATCAACGCCAAATGACGGCTCAGGCGCTGATATTGGACGTTCTTCTGCCCTTGGCCGAAGAGGGCCTCAAAGAGGCCCAAATTGCATCTGAAGACATTGATTTTTATTTGGGCGTGGTCAAAAAACGCGTTGAATTGAGGCGAACCGGAGCGCGTTGGCAACTTGAGTCACTCGATGCCATGAAAGGGACAGGCTCTGCCCATGAGTGCCTGCGCTCGCTGACGTCAAGCATGATTCAACAACAAAAAGGCGGAGCACCGGTCAGTGACTGGGATTTGGCAGAGTTTTGTTTTGCTCAAGATTGGCGGGAGAGCTATCGAACTGTCGGGCAATTCATGGCCACCGACCTGTTCACCGTTCGACCAGATGACATTGTTGACTTTGCAGCAAGCCTTATGGAGTGGCGTTATGTTCGACATGTGCCTGTTGAGGATGACTCGGGGCAGCTTTTGGGCCTGGTTTCACATCGGCAACTGCTGCGACTGGTTGCACGCGGGTCAAGCAGCGACACTCGAGTCAGCGAGATTATGCATAAAGACCCTCGTTCTGTGTCCCCAGACACGCCGACCGTTGAGGCAATACGATTGATGCGAGAGCAGCGCCTGAGCTGTCTCCCGGTGGTAGAAAAGGGCAAGCTGGTAGGTTTGGTCACCGAGTACGATCTGATGATCGTGGCAGGCCGGCTGCTCGAGTCATACCTCGATGAAGGGGTTTAAGGGCGTTGACTTGAGGGCGTCACTTGACCGTTCTTAGACAGTGCCAAAGCGATCCAGCGCGAGGCATCGAACTGGTACAAAATGATCATTAGGATGACTGTGATGGGAACACACAGGAACATGCCCGGAATCCCCCACATTGACCCCCACAGCACCAGCGATAACAGCACCACCAGCGGCGAAATATTCAGTGAGCGCCCCATTAAAGGGGGCTCCACGAAATTGCCAATGATGAGCTGGGTGGTGCCCACACCAATGCCCACAATCATAAAGGGCACCAGCGTATCAAATTGCAACAAGGCCAGCAGGGTCGGCAGAATCGTCGCCAGCAGCGAACCAATGTTGGGGATAAAGTTCAAAACGAAGATCAAAAGCGCCCAAAAACCAGCAAAGTCCAAACCCACCGCGGCCATGATCAACCAAGAAATCAATCCGGTTAATGCACTGACCATGGTTTTGATGCCCAGATAAATTGAGACATCTTTGTCGATGCGCTGCAAGATCGACTGCGCCGTATCGAATTGTTTGGCTTGGGGAAAGATGGCTTTAAGCTTTTGGGTGAAAAACTTTTGCTCGAGAAACAAAAACACCAGATAGACCGTAATTAAACCCAGATTGCCCATGAGCCCACCCAATGCACTGGCAAGATTGCGAAGAATGGATGCAAAATTGATGCCCTCAATTAGGCTTCGAATCGCAGGGGGTTCCTCAAAACCAAAACGCTCAAAGTTATCCAAAATCAGCTGATTGATGTTTTGTTGATAAGCCGGTGCCGTTTCGATGACTTGGTTAATGTTGGCCGTGATCAGGGTCCCAAAGAGGCCTGCAATGGTGGCTGCGACCGCGATGGCAGCCACATATTGCAAAGCCATTGGGAGTGGATGGCCGCCGATTTTCAACCGACTGAACTGGCGCGCGAGCAGGTTGATCAGATACCAGATAAAGATCGCCAGAACCAGGGGGATGAGAAGATCCCTGGCAATGACCAACAAATAAAGGCTGACCGCCAGCACCACAAGCCACAAGCCTGCAGTGACGAGCTTGGGCGACGGTGCGCTCATGGATCAATCAGACCACATACACAAAGATAAACAGGCCAAGCCACACCACATCAACAAAGTGCCAGTACCACGCGGCTGCTTCAAAACCAAAGTGGTTTTTACCTGCGAAATGGCCCGCCATGCATCTGAACATGATCACGACCAAAATGAGGGTGCCGATCAAGACATGGAGGCCGTGAAAACCGGTGAGCATAAAGAATGTGGATCCATAGATGCCCGAACCGAGGGTCAAGCCGAGGTCTTGATAGGCGTGTACGTATTCATAGGCCTGGATATACAAAAATACGCTGGCCAATACGATTGTGGCGAGGAGCCACAGCACCAAGGCGGTGCGTTGCGCTTTTTTCATCGCCCAGTGGGCAAGGGTGATGGTCACCCCTGAAGTCAGCAAGAGGAGGGTGTTTATTAACGGCAATCCAAAGCCAGAAATCGTTTGAAAATCACCGCCCAGCTCACCCGGCCCATGCGTTGGCCACGCTGCCTCAAAGTCGGGGTATAAGAGCATGTTTGTCATGGCACCGGTGCCTTCTCCTCCCAACCACGGCACTGAAAAGGTGCGGGCATAAAAAAGCGCGCCAAAAAAGGCCGCAAAAAACATGACTTCTGAAAAAATAAACCAAATCATGCCCTGTCGGAACGAGGCATCGACCGCATGGCTATAAAGGCCACCCTCCGATTCTTTGATCACATCGGCAAACCAACCAAAAATCATCAAAATGACGATCGCTGCGCCGACGGCAAAGACCCAAGGGCCTGTGGGATTGGCGTTGAGCCAGTTGGCGGCGCCAACCATCAACGTAAACAAGCCAACGGAGCCCACGATGGGCCACTTCGCGGTGTGGGGGACGTAATAACTGCCCTGTGCCATGCTGTGCCTTACCTCAAGATGTCGTCATGTGATCGCCCGACGGGCTCGCGATGATTGTAGCGAGTTTATTGGCCCATTGCCACGGTTTCGCGCGCGGTCGCGTCGTCGTTCTTGTAGACGATGTATGACAGGGTGACAAAATTGGTGCCATCGTCAAGGTCGGGATGAACAAAAAAACGAACGGGCATCTCACGCGATTCACCTGGCCCGAGAAGCTGTTCGGTAAAGCAGAAGCATTCGGTTTTATTGAAATGCAGCGATGCCAGACCGGGGGCAACGCTCGGGACGGCTTGGGCAACCACGGGTTGATCAGAGTAATTGGTCGCGATATAGGCGGTTTCATACATCTTGCCGGGGTGGACTGCCATGGTTTTTTCAACCGGCTCGAAATGCCAAGGCAGCGATGAATTGACGTTGGCATCAAAGTGCACAGTGACTTCGCGCGACATGTCGGGCTCGGTGGGTAGGTATTCAGCCTCAGCCACTGGCCCCTCCGCTGTCCGGCCGCCGATCCCGGTGACTTCGCAGAACTTGTCATACAGGGGCACCAGCAAATAGCCAAAACCGAACATGGCCACCGCAAAAAGCGCCAGCTGCCCCACGTATCTGAGCTTGGAGTTCAATGTGCTGGCCCTAGAATCGCTCACAACGCACCCTGAATAAAAGCACGGCCGATGAAGAAGAGATAGATGGCAAGCACCACCGCCACCAGCAGCCACGCCGTCTTGATGACGGCGCGGCGTTTTTTCTTGCTGGTTTGCGGATGGCCTGAACTCATCGGGTGCCGCCGGTGTGAGCGACCAAGTCTGGGTCGTCTACGTTCGGTGGGTTGTCAAAGGTATGCAATGGCGCAGGTGACGGCACCGTCCACTCCAGTCCACGAGCGCCTTCCCACACGTTGGCTGTGGCTTTTTGCCCGCCGCGGGCACATTGCCAAACGATGTAAACAAACAGGAGCTGGCCGATGCCAAATGCGAAACCGCCGATCGATGAGATCACGTTGAACTCCGTGAATTGAATCGCATAGTCAGGGATCCGCCGTGGCATCCCTGCCAAGCCAAGGTAATGCTGTGGGAAGAACAGCACGTTCACCCAGAATGTCGACCACCAAAAGTGGATTTTTCCGAGGGTTTCGTTGTACATGTGACCCGTCCACTTCGGCAGCCAATAGTAGACAGAGGCCATGATGGCAAACACCGCGCCGGTCACCAAGACATAGTGGAAGTGAGCCACAACGAAGTAGGTGTCGTGGTACTGGAAGTCAGCCGGAACGATGGCCAGCATGACGCCTGATAAGCCACCGATGGTAAACAGCACCACAAAGCCCAATGCAAACAGCATCGGCGTCTCAAAAGTCATGGAGCCTCGCCACATTGTGCTGACCCAGTTAAAGATCTTAATGCCCGTTGGAACGGCAATGACCATCGTCGCGTACATGAAAAACAACGCGGCCCCCAAAGGCATGCCAACGGTGAACATGTGGTGCGCCCAGACAATGAAGGAGAGGAACGCGATCGATGCGGTCGCATACACCATAGAGGTATATCCAAACAGCTTCTTGCGCGAAAACGTCGGGATGATCTCCGAGACAATCCCGAATGCCGGCAGGATCATGATGTAGACCTCAGGGTGTCCGAAGAACCAAAAAATGTGCTGATACAAGACGGGGTCACCGCCGCCTGCGGCATTGAAGAAACTGGTGCCGAAGAAGCGATCGGTCAACAGCATGGTCACTGCGCCAGCCAAGACCGGCATCACGGCAATGAGCAAAAAGGCGGTGATCAGCCACGTCCAGACGAACATGGGCATCCGCAGCAGTGTCATGCCCGGCGCGCGCATGTTCAAAATGGTGGCAATGATGTTGATTGCGCCCATGATTGACGAGATGCCCATCAAATGAATGGCCAAGATCACAAACGCCAGACTGTTGCCCCCTTGAAGGGACAGGGGTGGATAGAGCGTCCAGCCTGAAGCGGGCGCGCCCGAGGGCATAAATAGGGTGGCCAGCAGCAGAGTGAAGGCAAACGGCATGATCCAAAATGACCAGTTGTTCATTCTGGGAAGCGCCATGTCAGGCGCGCCGATCATCAGTGGCACCATCCAGTTGGCCAAGCCGACAAACGCGGGCATCACGGCCCCGAAAATCATCACCAGCGCATGCATGGTGGTCATCTGATTAAAGAACTCGGGGTTGACCAAATGCAGGCCTGGGGCAAACAACTCGGCTCGAATGACCAAAGCCATCGCTCCCCCGACCAGAAACATGACCAACGAGAAAATCAGATACAAAGTGCCGATTTCTTTATGGTTGGTCGTGAAAAGCCAGCGTGCCAAGCCTTTGGGGTGATGCTCGTGCGCGTCGTGTTGAGCGGCTGTTGCGTCAGTCATGATGAGTTACCTTCATTAAGTTGAGTCGTTTAAGTCATCAGAGTCAAGCAAAATTCGATGGCTGCAGAGCCGACATGCGAGTTAGGGCGCTGCTGAACCCATGCTGGCCGTCGTCTGACCTTGCTGAGTGGCCACCCACTCGGCGTAGTCCTCTTTGGAGACAGCCTCTACCACAATGGGCATAAAGCCATGGTCTTTGCCACAAAGCTCCGCACATTGTCCTCGGTAGGTCCCTTCTTGTTCGATGATTGTCCAGGCCTCGTTGACCATGCCAGGAATTGCATCCCGCTTCCAACCCAAGTCTGGCACCCACCAAGAGTGGATCACGTCGTCGGCGGTGAGCAGCACCCGAATCTTGGTGTCCACTGGGACGACAAGGGGGTTGTTGACATCAAGCAGGTAGTTGTCGACATCTTGCGGGGCCAAGTCAGAGCCAATTTGTCGTGCTCGGTTGCTGTCTCGATCGAGCGCTGAGTAGAAGCTGATGTCGTCTTCGAGGTAGTCATACTTCCAGAGCCACTGATAGCCGGTGATCTTGATGTTCATCTCGGCGTCCCCGGTGTCTTCCATATCAATCAGCACGCGGGTCGCCGGCACCGCGATCACCACCAAAATGAGAACTGGGATGGCGGTCCAGATGATTTCGGCTTTCGTGGAGTGAGAGAATTTCGCCGCGTTGGGGTGGCGGCTTCTGCGGTGCAAAATGATTGAGGTAAACATGGCGGTGAAGACCAAAACGCCAATGACGGTCACCACCCCCATAACGGTGTTGTGCAGCGCGTAGACGTCTTGGCTGAACGGCGTTACGCCGGGGCGCATGTTGTCGCCCACTGCAAAAATGCCCCAGGTGATCATCATGATCACCACCAGTGCGGCCAAACCCACAATCCATTCGTTGAGCTTTTTCATGTGCCTACCATCTCTCGGTTGGCTGGGGCGACCCAGCCGGTTCGTTTTGCGAGCGCTGTTTTCATCAAGCCGCTCAGCTCGCTTCTCTCATGGGCGGGCAAGAACCCGCCAATTTCTTGGTTTTGTCCGTGCTGACCCAAGTACACCCGAACGTGGCCTTGGCGGTCGGCATTGTGTGCCAGCCGAAGCCAAGTCACGGGCCATTGAACTTGCCACGACTTGTTGGCTGCCAAGTGCCTTATTGTAACGGTTTCCGCGTCAAAATGGATAATTTCACGCACCCAATTCCCGCGCCAGGCCGACCGAAAACACAGGCCCACCAAGACGATGTGGATCAGTGAGATGACCATCACCGGCCAAAGTCCAAGCGCGAGAGGGTAAATTGCAATGAGCAAGGTGATTGCACTGATGACCAAAAACACCGCAAAGAACCGATCCAGCGACATCGACAGGTTTGAATACAGTTCAATGGTGAGATCGTCGCTGGGTTCTGTTGGCTGACGGGTCTTGATCACAATGGCACCACGGATGGTCGAATTAATGGTCGATTCTATGGTCAGTGTTTCGTGTCATGTTTTCGGTACATCCTCAACCGGCGACGTGCCTGCCCAGCGGGCTCATGAGATTTTCGAACTCCGCTTAAGTCTAACTCATGCGGGCCCATCAACAGGTCAAGATCGCGTGAGCGCGCCAAGGGCGCCCAATGCCATGCTGACCGTCGCGTGGGTTACACTTTCGGCATCTGCACCGCGTTCAACTGGCCTCGACGCCGGTTTATTCATACGAAAGGTTAAAGTATGCCGCATTTGAGTCAACACCATGTCGCCATCGACGCGTTGCGCACCAGCGACGCGATTGATTCCAGCTATGCTTGCGATGAGGCCGACCACAACGCGCTGTTGTTGCGCTACCTCGAGCAAACCCACCCTGATTGGTCTGCCATCCAAGCCGATGCCATTGATTTGGTCACGCGCGTCCGCGAGCGTGCCCGGGACGCGGGGGCGATGGAGGCGTTTATGCGCCAATATGACCTGTCGTCCGAAGAGGGGGTCATCTTGATGTGTTTGGCAGAGGCCCTGCTTCGAATTCCGGATGTGGCCACCGCAGAGCGGCTGATCGCGGATAAATTAACCGATGCCCACTGGGAGACGCATTTGGGTCAAAGCCAGTCGGTGTTCGTGAACGCGTCAACTTGGAGCCTGATGTTGACAGGCAGGGTGATGCGCTTGCGACAGGCCCAGCAATCGAGCATTGGCCACACGCTGGGTCGGCTTGTTGCGCGGTCAGGTGAGCCAGTGATACGGACCGCAATTCGTCAAGCCATGAAAATCATGGGGCATCAATATGTGATGGGTGAAACCATCCAAAAGGCCCTCACTCGGGCGCAAAAAAAAGCCAACCGAGCCTATCGCTACTCTTTCGACATGCTGGGCGAGGCGGCGCTGACTCAAGCCGATGCGAAGCGCTATTGGCGCTCTTACGCCGAGGCCATCGTGGCCCTGGGTGATGCCCCTGCCGCAAAGGCTGACGATGCATCGGATGTGTTTGGGGCCCCCAGCATCAGCATCAAGCTGTCGGCCTTGCACCCACGTTACCACCCCGATCAAACGCCGCGGGTTCTGGCCGAGCTTGTGCCCCAGGTGCTGGCGTTGGCCAAGCTGGCGCGCTCACATGAGGTGGCGTTGACGTTGGATGCCGAAGAGGCTGACCGCCTGTCGCTGTCGTTGGCCGTTTTCGAGACCGTGCTGGCCGACGATGCGCTGTCGGGGTGGGACGGTCTGGGTTTGGCGCTGCAGGCCTATCAAAAGCGCGCCATCCACGTGATTGATCATCTCAAAGCCTTGGCCGAGCGGACCGGTCACCGCATCCCGATTCGCTTGGTGAAGGGCGCCTATTGGGATACGGAGGTCAAGTTAGCGCAGGTGGAGGGCTTTGAGGGTTATCCGGTGTTCACTCGCAAAGCGGCAACCGATGTGTCGTATTTGGCGTGTGCCCACAAGTTGCTGCAGTCGCCGGGGCAATTTTATCCCCAATTTGCCACCCACAATGCCCACACCATCGCTGCGATCGCCGCATTCGCGCCAAAGCCTGGGGGGTATGAATACCAGCGGCTGCATGGGATGGGTGTTGAGCTGTACGATGAGGTGTTGGAGGATGCGCAATACATCAACGCCTGCCGGGTCTACGCCCCAGTGGGTGCGCACAAAGACTTGCTGCCGTATTTGGTCAGGCGTCTGTTGGAAAACGGCGCAAACTCCTCGTTTGTCAACCGAGTGGTGGATGCCAAGATTTCAGTGGCGGATGTGGTGGGTGACCCCGTTGCTGAGCTGACCGATGTGGACGGCACGCCGCATCCAAAAATTCCGCTGCCGATCGCCCTATACGGCTCAGCCCGAAAAAACTCACGGGGCATCAATTTTGCCTCCATGCCAGAACGCGTAGCTTTGGCGGAGGCCTTGGTCCAGTGGGACGGGCACGTATGGCAGGGCGGTTACCGAGGGAGTGTGGCGGTCTCATCTGGCCGTGAATCCAGTGAGGTGCGATCGCCTGCCGATACGCAATGCGTGGTTGGCCACATCAGCCCGATGGATGCCACCGATGTTGATGGCGTGATCGAAGCGGCCTTGGCCGGCCAGGTCAGCTGGGACGCGGCAAACGTACATGATCGAGCGGGCGTTTTGGAGCGCATGGCCGATGCTTTGGAGGCACATCGCATGGAGTTGATCGCGCTGTGTGCCCAAGAGGCCGGTAAGACTTTGCGTGATGGGATTGCAGAAGTTCGAGAGGCGGCTGACTTTTGTCGCTATTACGCGGCCCAGGCGCGGGCGGGCATG
>CAJXNL010000016.1 GCA_913057195.1 uncultured Wenzhouxiangella sp. | reverse complement strand
CTCGACATAAATGCCTTTGTCGCGGCTGTCATTGCGGGCGTAGCCAGATGGGCGGTTCTTGCCGTTGTCATCCTCGCCTTCGCCCCCTGCAAAAATGATATCGCCACCGCCTGTGGCTTGATTGGTCTGTCCGTCAGCTGAATTGAAGGTGTTGTTTTTGCCAAGCTGTAACTGCCCCCTTCTGCTCGCGCCTTTGTTCGGCCACATGACAATATCGCCACCGTTGGTTTGGAAAGTGTAGTCGTCGGTGGTTTGTACTTTCTGCTCTGCGGTGACAACAATGTCACCACCGCCGGTGGCTTTAAATTCCATTGTTTTGCCAGCGGTGCCGCCCAAATAGGTGCCCAAATCGGCGCGCCCGGTGGAGCTTTTGACCGTGATGGCATCGGTGTCAGTTGGGGCCGCCGAGATCAACGACAGGTTGTTGACTGTCCCAGCCCCCAGTAACAGTGGCCAGCTGCCGTACCGATCGCGGTTTTTGCCTTCCATGAAAATGGACCCTTTCCCGGCATTGATGGTGAGGTCCCCTGTTTGATAAATCCCATGGCGATTGGATGCTTTGCTGTGGGTTGCGCCTTTGAGCGTGACATCGCCACCGCCAGAATACATCTTTACACCGGTGCTTAAATAAATGCCGTAAGTGCTCGTGGTCTTGGCAAAGCCGTCGGGCAATTCATCGTTGTTGGGATCTTTGCCGCCCGCCAAAAGAATGTGGCCGCCACCTGAAAGGTCAGAGGCTTGGCTGCCATTGGCGGTGTTTAATGTTGTTTCATCACCCAGCCGGATGTCACCCCCAATGCTGTTCGATGCCGTTGAATTGGTCCAAAAAACAATGTTGGCATTGTCGGTTTGCAGCTCATTCCTTTTGCCTAAGCGAATGTATTCTTCACTTTTAAGCGTGATGGTGCCGTCGCCTGTGGTGGTGAAAGCGTAGTCGTCTTGTGTTTGGATGTGGTGAGCTGTGTCCAGGCGGATGTTGCCACCGCCGGTGGCATCAAGCCTCATCGTTTTGTTGGCCGTGCTGCCCAAATAAATGCCGTAGCGCCCGCCTGTTGTTTTGAGGGTGATGGCATCGCCGCTGCCTTTGTTTGATATCAACGACAGGTCGTTGACTGTGCCTGCCCCCAACTGCATGGCCCAGCTGCCGAACCCATCGCGGTTTTTGCCTTCCATGAAAATGGCGCCGGTGCCGGCATTGATGGTGAGGTCCCCTGTTTGATAAATCCCATGGCGATTGGATGATTTGCTGTCGGTTGCGCCTTTGAGCGTGACATCGCCACCGCCGGAGTACATCTTTACACCGGTGCTCAACTGGATCCCATAGACGCCTGTGGTGTAGGCATAACCCGCCGGGTAATCGTTGCTGTCAGCAGTGCCCCCTGCTAGAAAAATTGGGCCGCCGTTGGAGGTGAAGGTGTTGTTGCTGCCGATACGAATATCGCCATCGCGCCCTGCCTGGTTGTCTGACCACAGCACAATGGCCCCGCCATTGGTTTCAAATTTATAATCACTGTTCGTTTGGATTTGATATTTGGTGGTGACCACAATGTCGCCACCCCCCGTGGCCAGTAACTGCATCGTCTTACCCGCGGTGCCCCCCAAGTCGACGCCATAGCGACCGCCTGAGCCTTGAAGGGTGATGGCATTGTCTGAAGAACTGGCCGAGATCAGCGATAACTCGTTGTTCACCGTGCCAACGCCCATGGTGAGAGGCCAACTTCCCCGGCCATCACGGTTTTTGCCTTCAATCAAAATAGCGCCGGTCCCGGCATTGATGGTCAGATCGCCCTCTTGGCGAACGCCTTGGCGATTGGTTGAAGTGCTGTAGGTCTCGCCTTTGAGCATGACATCGCCACCCCCGGAATACATGGCTACGCCACTGATCAACTGGATGCCGTAGGTGCTCGTGGTCTTGGCAAACCCATCAGGCAATCCATCGCTGTCAGTGTCTTGACCGCCTGCCAAAAGAATGTGGCCGCCACCTGAAAGGTCAGGATCTTGGCTGCCATCGGTCGTGTTCAGGGTAACCCCGCTGTTGAGGCGAATATGGCCTGAGAGATTATCCTCGGCCGATGGGTTGGTCCAAAAAACGATGTCACCACCATTGGTTTGGATGGTTTGGTCGGCATCCACATCGATTGAGTTGGTGGTTTTCAATGTCAAGCGAGAGGCGGTGGTGGAGAGGATGTCAGCCGACACGTTGATTTGGTCTGCGCGAACGGTGACATTTTGAGTGTCCAGCTTATCAATCAGCTCGGCGGCGTTGATGGCGATGTTTTCACTCGCCGTGATTTCGCCTAAGGCAGGGTCCCACTGGTAGGCGGTGCTCCCGCCGGTTTCAACAATATCAATGGTTTGAGCGAGCGCGGGGCTTGCGAAAATGCCCAATAAGACAGACGCGCGCGCCACATGGAGTGGGAGCTTGAACAGACAATGCATGGGGATGATGGCCAAGTTTCGAAATTTTTAAAAATTGCAGCACAGTTGTCATTTCCCCGCTCTCAATGACAGTTGTGTCAACTCAGGTGAGAAGTACAATCCGCTGCTCGCAATTCCGTGATTTTAGATTGTGACTGTGGGTCGCGATACACCCCGATGGGGTATTACCCGAGCGGATACTTGGCGCGAAAAAAAGACAGCTCGGGCGCAATCGCCGACAGATGGATGGGGGGAGGTTGCCGACTTTTGCACCCGAACTGCCAAAAACAGACCCACTCCAGATGTTGTTCAGTCAAGCGGGGGGTCAAAAGAAACCGCAGAGGTAAGCATACAAAGCATGAGCCGCCTAGGGTATGGTGCTTGGGGATAGGGCCACATGATGTCGGTGTGGCGGGTGGGTGTCTATTTCGGTTTTTTTAGTGGGTACAACGCTGACTATGTGTTGCGTATACAACCCCCAAAAGCACTGCCGATCCCGAAGCCTCTCACTGGTTGGACGGCAGTCACCCCAAGGTCAAGATCTCAGAAACCTTCCGGGGGATCTGGCACTCAGATCCAACATGCTCAGGAGGGATAACACCCAGCCGCGCCATTAAAAAGGCGCCATGCCCGCTGTATCCTACGGCAGTGATTGGCGCTCATGATCAGCAGGGAGTGGCCACTGCTGCGGGTCAATCACTGGAAGGTGCGCATGGATTGGCTTGAAACCAAGTATTCCACGGGGGTCTTGTGGGTTGAACAGGCCCTCGCCAAGTTACCTGGTGACGTGGAATTGATCCACCTTGCATGGGGTTTGGCGGCCGTGGCCGTTGTCTTTTGGTGGTTGAAGCCCAAGCCGAAGCGGCCACGAAATATCTTTCGCCAGTGAACCCTGCCTGTTCAGTCAATCTGGCTGATCGATACTGAGCGCTTGATCAAGCTCCAAGAGATCGAGGGCGAGACTGTGTGCTTTGGGTCGGACACATCGCATGGGTCTCCGATGCCGATATCCATCCCGCTCGTTGGTTCAAGGCTGTCGTCTAACACGGTCAGTGTGACCTCGCCGCCGGCTTGAAATCGGCCTTTCAAGATGGTGCCGGCGGTGGGTGCGCACGGTTCACTGGCCGCTGGCCCGGCCCCGAAAGAATGAGAGAAGATGTGACACTCGCTCGCTTAAGTGAGCGGTGTTGAACCGATGAGGCCGACCCACGCAACGACTCAAGACCACTTTCGCATCAAAGCTTAATGCGGTTTTCGACGCGGCAATGGGTCGGGTTAGGGCATTTATTAATTAAATGGGCCGAAAGCGTCTTCAATTTCACCGGCATCTTTGCACAGGGCGCCGCTATCACTTTTGCCCTGTGCGGCACAAGTAAACCCAGGAAAGTCAAACCCATCGCAGCATGCACACGCACTGCCCGGATCACATTGACAAATATAGCCGCCATCTTGATTGACACATTGACCGTTATCGCATGCGTCTGGCCCATTGGCATTCGCCAAAGCGCAGGCGTCAATCACGTCGCACCGATCCCCGGTGTACTCTGGCAGCGCACTGCAGTCGCAGTTGAAAAAGCCAATGTCTGCATTTTCTGTACAAACGCCACCATTTTGGCATGGTGATTCTGAACACCAATCATCTGTGAAGATCTTACGGCCGCAATCTTGGGACGGGGCCCATGGGTCATTGAGAATGTTGCTGTCAAAGTTTTCACAACTGCTGGCAGCAGACAGCACCCAGCCATCGTGAGCATAGGCTTCACAGGACCAAATTTCATCTTTGCTTGTTGCCGAGGCTGGGACGGTGTCTGAAGTGTAAGCGGTCATCAGTTCCGCCGGCGCATTTTCATCCAATTGACGGGTCCAAACATACTCATAGCGGAGGTCATCGCCGTCGGCATCGGCCGAAGGTGTTTGAATCTCACAGGTCAGATCAAAGTTTGACGATGGAAACTTGGGCATGAGCCGAATCACCGGTGCGGTCGGTGGCTGTGTGAATCGCGCCACCAGGTTTCGGCTGCTTGTGGCGGTGTAGCTGTAGGTCGTGCTGTTTGAGACCTGCTCGTCGCTCTCATACCAACCCACGAAGACATACCCATTGCTGGGGGCAGAGGTGAGTGTCACGGTGTCGTTTTCAATATAGGTCCCAGTGCCGCTCACCGAGCCACCCGCTGATGGCGTTGCGACCACATCAACGGTATATTGCGCTGCGGGTGTCCACAACGCATACAGCGTGGTGTCGGCATCGATGGTCCACGGCTGAGCCGAAGCCATGTCAGCACGGTAGTACTGTGTGCCCCCGCCGCTGGCGCCGGTCCAGTAGCCGGCGAAAACGCTGCCTGATTTGGTGGGCTCATCGGCCGAGGGCAGAGCGGCATCAAAGGTTGCCGTGATGGTGGATGTGGTGCTGCTGCCGCCTTGGTGATCGAGGGTGACGGTGTAGGTTTTGGGACTCCACTGGGCTCGCATGGCCAAATTTCGGGCTGGCATAACATTGGGTAGAGCGTTGCCATCAAGATCTTCCCACCCCTCAAAGGCATACCCAGTGCGAGTCGGCGGCGTGGGGGCAGTGACGGTCGTATTGAACTCGACGCTCAGTGGCGCCACTTCAGAGCCCCCATTGGCGTCAAAGTGAATGGTGTATGTCTTGGGGGTCCACTGCGCGGTATACGTTCGATTCTCAGCAGGCATTTTGGCCGGAATGCCCGTGTTGCCATTGCCATCTTCCCAACCATCAAAAGTGTGTCCTTCGCGGGATGGGGCCACAGGTGAAGCGATCGCGGTGTCAAAACGTTGCGAAATCGAGTTGGGTGCCGAGGCGTTTGAGTCAGCCGGCGGGGTATAGCCCAGTGCGAAATCTAAAGTATAGATTTGAGCGTCCCAATCAGCGAATAGATAGAACGTGTCGTTGGTCTCATCGAAAATGGGGTCTTGTTTTGTATAGCTCCAAGAGAATGCCCCCGCGCCTGTGGCATCATGCGTTTGTTGAGCACCTGAGAAAGGCTCCAGCCAATACCCTAAAAACGCATACCCTGTGCGCGTAGGAAGATTGACATTGGGCACGGTGGCTCCATAAGTGAGTGTAATGGTGGGGCAGCTGCTGTCTTGCAAACAAGGGTCATTGTTTTCTTTGACCAATGTCGCGGTATAGGCCTCTGGTGTCCATTGAGCTGTCAACGTCAGATTGCCATCGGGCATGGTCTCGGTCGAGAAGTCAAAGTCATTGCCGTTTTCATCATGCCAACCATCGAAGACATGGCCTTGTTTGGTCGGTTCGGCAGGGGCGGTTAGCGCCTCCCCAAACTGATAAAGCTCGGGATCGATGTTATTGCCACCGTCAGTATTGAATGACAGCGTGTAAATTCCCGCATTCCACGCGGCATATAAGGTTGTATTGGCTGCAATATCCCATGCCTTCGAAGCGCTGCCGGCAGGGTCAAAATAAGCTTGGCCCTGTCGCTGTGCCTGCGTCCAGTAGCCGGCAAACTCAAATCCAGAGCGTGTGGGCGGGGTTAGGGTGGCAGAGTTGCTGCCGTAGGTGACATTTAAGCTGGAGGAGCCGCCACTTCCGCCCGCACGATCCAGCGTTATGGCATAGGTGTTGGCTGTCCATGTTGCCGTATGCGTCGATTTTTTCGCCGGCATGGCTGTCGGCAGCGGCGGTGTCCAGCCAGCAAATGTATAACCTGTGCGCGTTGGGTTGGACACATCAGGCTCGTCACCAAACAACACAGACACGGTCGTGACGGTATCGGGATCCGTGGCATCGTTGATCAATGTGATATCGAAACGGCGTTTTGTCCATGTGGGAGATACCGTGAGGTCTTGAGCTGGCATCGTTTCAGGCAGATCTGGGTCCCAGCCGGCAAAGACATAACCCTCTCGCGATGGCTCGCCAAACTCAGGAACGGTGGTGCCAAAGTCGCCTTGATAGTTCTTTGTTGCAAACTGCACTCCGTCAGCGCTCGTGGAAAAGCTAATCGTGCTCACCCTCGGGGTCCAGTGAGCGTAGACCAAGACATCGCTTGTTTCCTCCCATGTGTTTTTCTCGCTGGTGGGATTACCGTTGGCGTCAAACCAAGGGATGCCTTGGCCGTTGGGCTGACTGAAGTAGCCCGAAAAGAGATACCCTTCCCGAGTGGGCGGTGTAATGGCAGGCACTGAGCCTGCAAACGTCACAGCGAGCTCTGTTCGCGTGTTCAAGTCATCTTGATGATCGAGGCTCAACGCATAGACCTTTGGGCTCCAAACGGCGACATACGTTTGATCGGTGGGCGGCAGATTATTTGGAAAAGTGGGATCCCAGCCGGCAAAGTTATAGCCAGATTTGGTGGGTTCAGCGGTGAACTCAATCGATGCCCCAGCGACGCTTTCGATATCGGGTAAGAGCGTCCCGCCCTGGGTGTCAAAACTAATCGTGACGGGGTTTGGCGTCCAGGTGGCAGTCAATGTCTGATCGGAAGCGGGCATTGTGCTGGGAAAGTTTGGAGACCAGCCGGCAAAGGTGTAACCCGTTCGAGTGGGGTGCGTAGGCACATTGGCGCTGAGGTCGGCACCAAATTTTGCCGTGACAGGTTGAGGCGTCGTGCCGCCATTGCCATCGAATGAGATGGTGTACTCATTGGCTTCCCACTGTGCGACCAGCTGTACGTTTCCAGCGGGCATCACGTTGCCACTGGGCACATTTGTCCAGCGGAGGAAGGTGTGGCCATTTTTGGTGGGGCTTGGCAAAGTGCCCAGCGGCTCACCAAACTTTAGCGTGCGCGTGGCGAGTTCTGGGCCACCTGTGGTGTCAAAACTAAGGATGTAGCTGTTGATTGACCACTGCGCCTCCAACAACACGTCGTTAGCGGGCATTGTTGTGGGTGGTTGGGGTGACCAGCCTGTGAAGGTGTGGCCCACCCGAGTGGGTGTGCTCAGTGTGGGCAACGGATCGCCAAAGGTGACTTGACTGGTGGAGTCGGCACCCGGAGATCCGTCCGTGTCGAGGCTCAGCGTGTAGTCATTGATTGACCACTGGGCAGTGAGCGTGAGATCTGCACTCGGCATGGTGGCGGGCACATCGGGGTTCCACTTAACAAATGAGTGGCCCTCGCGAGTTGGAGGCTCTGGGGGTGTAATTTCGGTCTCAGGGATCAGCGTGATGGGCGTGACACTCGAACCGCCATTGCTGTCGAATGACAAAGTGACCCCGCCAGATGCAAAGACCACCTCCACACCGCAGTCAGATTCTATGTCATCAATGACAAACCGGCTTTTGTTGTCGCGCAGGCGGCCGCCGCAGGTGCTGGAGACCGACTGCACATAGGCGTCATCTTCGGGGCTGAGACCAATGTCGATGCCCTGACCGATGCCAACCCAGGTTGATCCATTTGGATTGGCAGATCCCTCACCGCGGGTGCTGATGGCCACCGACACACTGTGTTGAGTGCGCATTTGGCTTAGGGCGTCAGTGATCGAGGGCACCTGTTGAGGTTTGTTTTGGGCACTTAAATAGCGCGACAAATGATTCTCAAACGCTTGGGTGTCCACCTTAGGCGGCAGTGTTGAAAGCGCCGCGCGAAGGTTGAAACCGGTGATGTTGCCGATTTGTGCGTCGGCGAGGTCTTGTCGAAACAAGCCGATCAGCTGATTGGTTTCTGCCACGGTTGGGCTTGCATCACCTTGACCGGTGATCAACAGCGCGCTAAACGCCAATAAACGATCAAAACCCGGCTGGTCCCAAGTGAGGCGTGTGCTGTCGGTGACTGGGCTGGCTTCGCCGAAAAGCTGCTCAAAGATCTCATCAATGGCCTTCGACTTGGCTTGCGCAAGCGATTGTCCCTCGCCCACGAGTGCCTTGAGGCGATCCGTTTCAATGGTGGATAAAGCGTTAATGTGGATGGGTTCGCCCGGCCGCGCCTCGGTGATGGCGCTCAATGTTAAAGACTCGGATGTCACGGCATCGCTGAACTCATCAAAAAACGGTCCCGTGGCGGTGATTTGAATGGGCCCAGTGCCCACGTCGGCGGACACGGCAAACTGTCCACTGCTGTCGGTGATGGTGCCGGTATAAGTCTCGCTCGTTGGTTCAAGGCTGTCGTCTAATACGGTCAGTGTGACCTCACCGCCGGCTTGAAATGGACCTTTAAAGACGGTTCCGGTGGTGGGCGCACACGGCTCACTGGCCACCGATGCGGCCTCGAAAGAATGAGAGAAGATGTGACACTCGCTCGCTTGAGTGACGGGTGTTGAACCGATGAGGCCGACCCACGCAACGACCCAAGACCACTTTCGCATCAAAGCTTAAATCTCCTGACGGCTCGGTCAATGTGAACGCGACCGCATTGGCGTAGTCAGGCGAGCGATGGGTGGGTCTCAAATCCTAAATTATTGTTCTCAAATCTTAAAAAGTGGACATGGGGCGACATCGCGGGCGCGATGCATCGAAACGGTGTGGCCCAAAACCGCTCGAGCCTGGCGATCGGCTGATCGGATCAGGGGGGTCAATGGCGGTCTGCGACCTGCGCTTGATTTCGTCGGGGGTGTTGCGTTGGTGGGCGATGCTGGGTTCGAACCAGCGACCCCTGCCGTGTGAAGGCAGTGCTCTCCCGCTGAGCTAATCGCCCTGCTGAAACGTTGACCCGCCATCATAAGGCAATGAAACAGCACTGGCAAGGCTTTTGGTGAAGGGTGGGTTCGGCGTGGCGCGTGCCGACGCGTTCGTGCTGATGACCCCCAAAAAAAGGCCTGCTGGCATCGCGCGCCAGCAGGCACTGCCGTGAATGCGGCCTTACGGGTCGACGATATCAAAGTCACCCAGCATGGAGCCATGGAACTGGCAGATATAGACCAGTTGATCTGGTGCGTCCATGGGGACCGTGAACTCAATCTTGCCGTTGTCGGTGCCATTGTTGGTCACGCCGTTGTTGTAGGCGCCACTGGTGCCCGTGATGGCCTGGTCTTTGATCCAGAAAGGGTGACCTGAGGCATCGATATCGAACACATAGGTCTCGCCTCGGACCAATTCCAGCAAGGGGTTGCTCTGACCATTGATCACATAAGCGCTGGAGCCTGAGCTGGTGACACTATAGGTCACCGTTGGGCTCTCGTCGGCTTGTTCTTCGATGACAAAGGTCAGGCTGTAGGCCGACTCTTGAGGGCCGGTTTGTTGGATGTTGAATGTGTAATCACCGCTGCCCAAAGGCGTGTCGAACCCGGTCCCGCCTTGGACTGCGTTGGACAGTGCGGTGAGCAGGTTGTCGCTGGGCCCGAACAGCTCGGCGCTGATGTGCGCACCGCCTAAAAATTCGAGGCTGGTGTCTTCTGCTGGGATGACTGTCGTTGACCCCTCATCAATGTGCACAAACCCAATGTTGTCGCCCTCAGCTTCCCAGCTGTCGACTCGAATCTCGGTGAGTTCGTGGCCCTCAGGCACGGTGAAGGTCACAAAGTCTCGGGTATTTCTTGGGTTGGCCACTTGGCCCTGGACGGTGTTTTCACCGGCTGAAAAACTTAAAGCGGTCGGTGCCGTGGGTTGATTGGCGTAGCTTTCGGGAAAGGTGCTCTCCGTTCTTGATGAAAACACCACCTCTCGTGAGCCGGCGGACTGCTCAATGGTGGCCACATACACCTCGCCTGGATTGGTGACCAGGGTGCCATTGTCGCTGACCACCGACAGGGCCGAGCCATCCACGCGGGAAACTGCAGTCACCGCGGGGTTCAGTTGACCCGTGCAGCTGTCGTTGTCGCCGTGCACAACCACTCGACCGTCAACCTCACAATCGGCCTCAGCGAAACCAAAGATCGGGGCTTGGCTCTCGGCAAAATCGAACACATTGGTGATGTTTTCTGTGAGCACCAGTTCCGCCACGCGACGGGGAATCTCCAAACCCGCGAGTGTCTCGCTCAGTTCTGCACTGATGATCGCCAAAGCGCTGTCGGCGCCTCCGTCGTTGAATTCGACGCCAATGGCTTCATTGCTGGCGGGTGTGACGTTGGCGTAGTTGACCTCGTGCTCAGCACCGAGCACGTCGGCAGGGGCGCCGGTCACTTGACCGGCCTCATTAAAGTACACAGGCGAGACCAAAAATCCCTCATCGGTGCAGGCATGAAAACTGACTGTCCCGGCCTCAAAATCTGACTCGATCAGTTCGGCATCGACGCCATCGCTGGTCAGCCCATCCACATCGATCGACACCGACCGATAGCCGTCTTCACTGGCCTGCTGTGCGTTGACCAGCGCCAGCGTGCCCGCGCCACCAAGCGCCACCCCTGGGATGGCTTTGAGCTCGGCGGCTTGGGGTTGAGCGGAGACATGAAACGCTCGGGGGGGCTCACCGCTGTCGCACTCCAGGCTCGCCTGCGCCCAGGCATGGCCGAGCGTCATGCTCAGCGCCGAACCGATCCCCAGTCGAATCAATCCTTTAAACATCAAACCCTTCCTTCGCTGATTGCCATCAGCATGCGTTAATTGAAACGGGGACCGTATCACTGAGCTGTGGGTGGCTGTGAACGTTGCAAATGCAACCGCAGCCTGTCATGAAAGGGTCAACTGATTGCCACAGAACTGACAACAACGCCCGTTACCGTCAATAGCAAGTGGTTGCGGAGCCCATTGATGACATCCAGCGTTTACGCTGAAAAAACCGATCGACTGGCATTCAAGCGTCACGTTCGATCCATCTGGATCTCCGATGTGCACCTGGGCTTTTCTGGGTGCAGCGCCGATCACCTCCTCAAGTTTCTCCGTCGCATGCGCTGTGAGAACCTCTATCTGGTCGGTGACATTGTGGATTTTTGGGCGTTGAAAAAGCGCCGTTATTGGTCTCAGGACCACAACAACGTCATTCGCTCGATATTGGGCAAAGCCAAACACGACACCCGCGTGGTGTTTATTCCCGGCAATCACGATGAGGTGATGCGCGGCTATTTGGGGTTGGCGCTGGGCAATGTGGAAATCGCCAACGAAATGGTCCATGAAACACCCGACGGTCGGCGCTTGTTGGTGCTCCACGGCGATCAGTTTGATGGGGCCGTGGTGAATTCTCGACTGCTGGGCATCATCGGGGCGGGGTTGTATGACGGTCTGTTGAAATTAAATGGCTGGGTCAATCGACTCCGCGCCGCGCTGGGCCTGGAGTACTGGTCGCTGGCGGCATTTTTGAAAAACCGTGTCAAAAATGCGGTGCAATACATCTCAAATTTTGAGCAGGCCGTGGCCAGGGCCGCCCAGCACCATGATGTCGATGGATTGATTTGTGGCCACATTCACCGCCCCGAAATCAGTGACATTGATGGCGTCACCTACCTCAACTGCGGTGATTGGGTGGAAAGCTGTACCGCCTTAATTGAGCATTTTGATGGCACGATTGAGCTGGTGCACTGTGCTGATCGCTCGAGCGTGCTCAAGCGCTTGGCGCCCTCGGCGTGTTTGGATGCACCCAAGCTGGCCTAACGCATCGGCCCAATGGGGCCAATTGGCGGCCATGGCCTTGCCGCGATCCTCACTTCGGTCATAATAGTGTCACGTCTGTTAAGCGTGAGGGTTCGCGCCGGATTCAAGCCGTCGCTGTGAAACCGTCAGCGTGAAAACGTCAGCGTGGAACCGCCTGTGTAAAGCAATGGGGCGGTTTGGGTCCCGATGCATGCCGACCCGGCGTGCTGCTTGGATTGAACCCCTCGGTGACCCAACAACTCAGTGATGATGCCAAGGACCCCGTCAGTGCCATTAAGACCACACATACTCAACCAATCCACGCCCCGATGGCGCGCGTGCGCGACGCTGCTGGCCGTCGCTGTCATCTTGGTTGGGTGTGGGTCAAATGGATCCAACGGTGAACGTGCAGGCCAGGCGCGGCAAGCCATGCCGGAGCCTGTGCTGGCCTCCACAGTGCAAAGGCAAGATCTGTCGCGACAAATCACCCTCTCAAACCCCGTGGAGGCCATCCGGGTCGTTGACCTGGCGGCGCGCACCGCCGGCGTGGTCACTGAAGTGTTGGTCGAAGAGGGGGATGCCGTGACCGCCGGCGAGGTGCTTGCGCGCATCGATGTGGCCGAACAGCGCGCGGAGTTGGCGCGTGCCCAAGCCCAGCTCAGCGAGCGCCAGGCCAACTTTGATCGATTCGAGCAGCTTAAAGATCGCGACTACATCGACGAGGCGAGTTTCGAGGCGGCGCGCGCGGAGTTGGCCATTGCGCGGGCGGATGTGGCCCTTTGGCAAACGCGGGTGAATTTTGGTGAACTCACCGCCACGGTCGACGGGATGGTCACCGAGCGAATGATTGAGCCCGGCGAGGCGGTTGCCAACAATCAAGCGCTGTTTTCGATTGCCGATCTATCCACCCTGGTGGTGCGCTTAGGGGTGTCCGAGTTGGATGTGAGCCAACTTGAGGTGGGCCAAGAGGTCGCGGTGACCATTGACGCCTTGGATCGCGGGCGGGAGATGACCGGCCGCATCCGACGCATCTTCCCGGCGGCCGATCCAGACAGTCGACTGATCACGGTGGAAGTGGCCTTGCCCCGTGTGTCGGTCGGCCAGATCAAGCCGGGGTTTTTGGCGCGGGTGAGGCTGGTGGTGGAGTCGTATGCCGATGTCATGGCCATCCCAGCCATCGCAGCGGGCCAAGAGGGTGATCAGGCCTATGTCATGGTCATTGATGAGTCGATGACGTTGGTCCGGCGGCCCGTGGAGTTGGGGATGAGTCGAGGCGTGTGGCGAGAGGTGCGCTCGGGGTTAGACGAAGGCGAGCGGGTGGTGCCGTCCAACCCCAGTGAGCTCAGCGCAGGGGATCGGGTGCGCATCGTTGAATGGGATCAGGATCAGTCATGACGGCCAACCGTCAACGCTACCAAGATGACCCTGCACGGGGGACTCGATACTACGGGGGGTTGACGCATGCGGCCATCCGGCGGCCCGTGGGCACTCTGGCCATCGCCTCCATTGTGGTGGTTTTGGGATTATTTTTTGTCGGCAAACTGCCGGTGAACCTTTTGCCCCAGATTGAGTATCCCTTGATTCGGGTGACGGTGAACTACCCTGGGGTGGCCACCGAGGTCATGGAAGAGCAAGTCACGCGCGTGCTCGAGCGGGGCCTGTCCTCAGTTGAGAATTTGTCCAAGCTGTCCGCGCGCGCCTCGGAGGGGCGAACCAATGTCAGTTTGACCTTTGAGCAGGGGGTGGATTTGGATGTCGCCCTACAAAACACCGCGCGAGCGCTGGAAAGCACGCGACCGAGATTGCCCAGAGACATTGAGCCGCCGCGGCTTCGAAAGTGGGATCCCGGCGAGTGGTCAATCTGGCGGGCCGGTTTCTCATCGCCCACGCGCTCACCGCGCGATGTCAGGGATTGGGTGGAGCAGCGATTGCTGCCCCAGCTGCAGTCGATTCAGGGGGTGGCGTCGGTGGAGGCGGCGGGCGGACAGATCCGTGAGATCGAGGTGGTGCTCGATCAAGACCGGCTGCGCTCTTATCAATTGACCCTGCGCGACGTGGCCGAACAGCTGGCGGCTGAAAACGTCAATGTGGCCGCCGGCAACATCACCTCGCCTCAGTTTGATGTCATGGCGCGCACCGATGGGCGTTTTTCAAGCCCCGATGAGATTGGCAATGTCTTATTGACGCTGCCCAACTCAGATCGGCGCATCCGACTGTCGGAAGTCGCCGACGTGCGCGATGGCTTTCGAGAGCAGCGGGTGTTTGTGCGCCTCAATGGCGTGCCCGCCACGGAGCTGTCGATTTACAAGCTGCCCGAGGCGAATGTCGTCGACGTGGTCGATGAAATCAATGAGACCGTGGCATCCCTAGACGCCTCGGGGTTCATTCCCGAAGACATCCGCTGGCGAGCCACGCGCGATGGCGCCTACTTTGTCCGCGGATCGGTCGAGGCGGTGAGCTCGGCGGCCATTTTGGGAGCGAGTTTGGCCATGCTGGTGGTGTTGGCTTTCTTGGGGTCCCTGCGAAAAAGTTTCGTGATTGGCCTATCCATTCCCATGGCGATTTTATTCACCTTCGCCTTGATGGGGCTGGGCGGGTTGACGCTGAACGTCATGAGCTTGGGTGGCTTGGCGTTGGGGGTGGGGTTGCTGCTGGACAATGCGATTGTGATGCTCGAAAACATCTCCCGACATCAGCAAACGCGCCAGCAAGATCCCGAACAAGCCGCCCACGAGGGGGCCGATGAGGTGATCTCGGCCATCACCGCGGGCACCTTGACCAACCTGGCCGCCGTGGTGCCTTTTTTGTTGATCACGGGGATGGCCGCGTTGGTCTTTCGCGAGTTGATCTTGACGATTTCATTTGCCGTCGTGGCCTCATTGGCGGTGGCGCTGACGGTGGTGCCGATGCTCGCGGCTCAGTTTGGAAAAGTCACGTTTCGCTCGAAGTTCAGCGACACGCGCATTTTTCGCATGGTCGATGCCGGCATCGATCAGGTGGTTGAGCGCTACCGGTCAATTTTGAGCGAGGTGTTGGCTTGGCGCTGGCCGGTGATTGGTGGCGCGGTGGCGCTGTTTGTTGTCGCCGTGTTGGCCATGGGGCGTTTGGGCACGGAGTTTTTGCCCCAGCTTGATGATGGTCAAGTCGAGGTTCGGATGTGGCTGCCGGCAGGCACGTCGCCCGAGCAGACCAACCTGGCCTCCAACATGATCGAACAGGCCCTGCAATCGATGCCGCATGTCGAGACGGTGTTTGCCATGACCGGCGGCCATTTGTATGGCGGGGTGGTCTCGGAGCGGCCTGGGTTTGCACGCATGTCGGTCAAATTGGCCGACGCCGCCGAGCGCCCGGATTGGCCGGCCGGGCTTTGGGTGCGCCAAGCCACCCAAGAACTCAGATCGCTGGACATCCCCAACGCGGGCATTTGGATTCGGCCCCCTCGCATCCCGGGGCTGAACTTCGGGGCCTCGGGCGATGACATGGAAGTCATGATCGTGGGCGAGGAGCTGGACCTCATGCAGGCGCTGGCGCGTGAGCTGCTGGATGATCTGGAGGGCATCGAGGGGCTGGCGGACCTGCAGATGTCCAGAGATGATCGGATGCCCCTTTTAAACATCAACGTCGATCGGGAGCGGGCAGCCGCCTTGGGGCTCAACGTGGCTGAGGTGGGCCGATCACTGAGAGACGCGGTGACCGGTGCCATCCCCACACGCTACGCCACCGGCGGCGACGAGTACGACATTCGGGTGCGCCTGCCCCGGGCCGTGACCTCGGATCCGAATGCCCTGAGCCAGCTGATGATTGCTGCCCCCAACGGGCGCCCGGTTCAGCTGTCGGAGGTGGCCGATTTTGTCTTGGGCGATGGCCCTGAGGACATCGAGCGTGAGAACCAAGTGAGGGTGCAGCGCATCACCGGCAGCTTCAACACAGAGCTCAATGATGTCGGCTCGATCATGGAAGCCATCAGAGCTCGGGTTGATCAGTTGGGCCTGCCCAACAACTATGGGGTGATTTTCGGGGGGCAGTTCGAGACGATTGAAGAGACCAACCAAGAGATGTTGACCGTGATCTTGCTGGCGCTTTTTTTGGTGTTTGTGGTCCTCACGGTTCAATACGAGCGCCTGTCGAATCCGATTGTGATCATGGCCGCGGCCCCTTTGAGCGTCATTGGCGTGGTCGCGGCGCTGTGGTTGACGGCCACACCGCTGTCGGCGCCGGCCTTTTTGGGGCTGATTTTGTTGATTGGCATCGTCGTCAACAACGCCATTTTGCTGGTGGAGTACATCGAGCGTGCCAAGGCTCGAGGGCTGGCGCTGAACGAGGCGGTGGTTGAAGCCGGGGGCATTCGCCTTCGCCCCATCTTAATGACCACCTTGACCACCGTCGCGGGCATGTTGCCGCTGGCGCTGGGCATGGGCTCGGGCGCGAACCTGATGCAGCCTTTGGCGGTGGCCGTCATTGGCGGGCTGATGAGCGCGATGGTGTTGAGCCTGGTGCTTATTCCCTGTTTATATGTGATTGTTCAAGCCGCCGCCCAGACCGTGGTGGTCTTCTTGACCCAAAAAAGAGGCCGAGTCTCGCAAGACTCGGCCCGTGCCCCCTCCCGATAACCGGACTTGTGGGTTAGTCTTTCGGCGCCTCGATGAGCTGATAGCCGGTGCCGTAGACCGATTTGATCCGCCAACCGCTTCGACCGTCGAGGCCATACAGACGCCGAATCCGGCTGATGTAGGTGTCAATCGACCGACAATCGTCGGACTCACCAAACCACACGGTGTCTTTAAGCTGGCTGCGGCTGACCACCTCACCGGGCCGCCGGAGCATGTAGAGCATGAGATCAAACTCCCGAGGCCGCGGGCGGTGCAGCTCACCCTCGTAAAAGACGGTTCGTCGGTTTAAATCAAATCGATAAGGGGGGTAGTACTCGGGCAAAGACGGGTGCCTCGGGCGATGCTGAAGCAGGTGCTGCACCCGATTGCTGAGCTCGGATTCTTCCAGCGGTCGGGTGAGGTATTCATTGCTGCCCAGCTCGCATGCCTCCAAGGCGGCCTCAGGATCGTCTTCATCGACCACCGCGATCACGCCCACCCCGTTGTTGTGCGCCTTTCGGACTTGCTTTAAGAATTCACCCGCCTGACCGTTGGCGCCGTCCCAATTGAGGATGATTAAATGCGGGTTGTCCTCGGTGGGTTGGTCAGGATCCAGGCTGGCCTGTTCGGCCAGAGACTCGGTGGACTCGAAAAATGACAGACGATAGCGCCGGGTCAGCGCGCGGCGCCACATCCGTGTCGGCCCGGATTGTTGATCCACAATGGCAATGTGCCAGCGATTGTCATTTTCCAACATAAGTCGTCCTCTTTGCCGCCGTAGGCTTGTCAAAACACACATCCAGTATTGACAATTCGCGCCAAGCGGGCTTTACAGAGACCGACAAGTTGCCCCCACATTCCGACAAAATCGTCGGGTGCGGGGGCCGGCGTTAGGGCCTGTCGGTTTTTGACATCACACTGTCGGGTGGGCCGGGGGTGTAATTCGTTTGATGGTGACATCGTAGGCCGGTTGGGCCTCAGCGGCTTGGGGCTCAGCGCGCGTGCCGGCTGGGGGGTCTTGCATCAGGCAATACCCGCGCTGGTAGATTGAGCTCAACACCCAGCCTGAGGTGCCGTCCAAGCCAAATCGTTTACGCAGGCGGCTGACATAGGTGTCAATCGAGCGGGTGGGCAGGCTGGGGATGGTTTGCCACACGTTCATCAACAGCACCTCGCGAGAGACCACCTGTCCTTCGTTTTGGAACAGACACAGCAACAAATCATACTCACGCGGGCGGATTTTGACCGGTTCGTTGTTGACCATCAGCACCCGCTGGTTGAGCATAAACTCGAACTCGCCAAACCGCGAGCGGCTGAGTTTGACCGTCAGGCGCCGCCGCAGGCGGCTCTCCACGCGCGCCAAAAGCTCTGGGGGTTTAATGGGCTTTTTCATAAAGTCATCCGCGCCGGCTTTCAGTGCCAGCCTGGCCAAAGTGGCGTCGTTGTTGCCCGCCACCACAATGATGGCCA
This sequence comes from uncultured Wenzhouxiangella sp., assembly GCA_913057195.1. GTDB lineage: Bacteria > Pseudomonadota > Gammaproteobacteria > Xanthomonadales > Wenzhouxiangellaceae > Wenzhouxiangella. The sequence continues at coordinate 30,555 of CAJXNL010000016.1, read as the reverse complement.
CCTCTGTGGTGGCCCCGTCTCGGTAGCTGTTGAGGAATTGAATTTCGCTGTGGGTCAGGGTGTAGCCTTCCAAGACAATTAAATCCACCGCCGGTCCAGGGCTGTGTTGAATAAAGTGCGCGCACGAACGAAAGCTCAAGGTCGTTAGATCGTGGCGCCGCAACAGCGGCTGGACAATGGAGGCTTGGTTGGCGTGGGTGCTGATGACCGCGATCACGGCGTGGTTGTTGTATCGTTCCATAATAAAAACCCCTTTTAAGACGGACAGTGAGAGAGCAAAGACTGCAATACCACGCTAGCACAGGATTTTCGGATCACTAAATGCGCAATGTAAAAAACTATCATCAGAAAACTCTTACTCTTGCGCGGTGCATGGGGCAGGCGGGGCTGGGTGGGCTGATGGTGGTGGGCATCGCACTCACGGTCCCTTGGGGGGGCGTCAATGCCACCCTCGCCGAACAATCGATGGGCGCGGTGTCGCAGGCGGCCCAGCCCGAGGCGGATCCCGACCAGAACGCATCACCCAAAACGCCACCGGATCCAGAAGCCAAGACCGACCCACCCCAATCCTCGACCTGCGCTGAGCCGGCCGGGGCAGACCATTGGCTGGATCGATCGCACTCGTATCTCAACGCGCGGTTGTGCGCCCCGGCGGTCTGGTTCGACGGCTTTTTTGGCGACCCGAGGACCTTAGAAGAAACCCCGGTCAACACGTTCTTTCGGGTCCGCAACACCGTCGGCTGGGACGAGCGCGATGGGCTGGGCGGCGGTTTTCAGGTCAACGCCAACATCGCCCTGCCACGGCTGAGTGAGCGTGTCAGGGTCTTGGTCAGCCGCGATGACACGCTCGCAGGGGATGGCTTGGGTGTCGCGGAGCTCGACGAGCCCGATGAGCGGACCCGCCTGGGGGTGCGGTTTATTTTGTCTGAAGCCTTGATTGGCTTGACCGATGTGGACGCCACCGTTCGGGTGGAGTCGGGCGGCTTGAACCCGCGGGTGAGCACGCGCTATTTGCTTCGCCATCAGCTCTCAAAGACCACCCTCATCCGGGGCACCCAAACCGCTTTTTGGGAGCGGTTGGACGGCTTTGGCACGCGCTCGCGGTTGGATGTGGAGGTGGCGCCCCGATTCGGTCGGCTGCTGCGGTGGACCACCCGAGGCACGCTGTCTCAAGCAAGCCAAGGGGTGGACTGGAAGAGCGTGTTGATTGGCTATCAGCAACTCGATGCGCGCACCGCGCTTCGCGCCGACATTGGGGCGTTTGGCCGCACCCGCCCTGAGGCGTTGACCGAAGAGGTCTTTGTGTCTGCGCGCATCCGGCGCCAGTGGCTTCGCCCGTGGCTGTTTGTCGAGCTTCGGCCTGAATATGCCTGGCCCAAAGACAGCATCAACGACCGCCGGGGTTCAGATTGGCGCTTGAAGCTGACCTTTGAGATTCAGTTTGAAAACAATCCTGCAACGTTGAGCCACCGCCGACAGTGGGACATCCAGCGTTGACCGGCCCCGCCCACATCACCCGGCCAAATTGTTTACACTCAAAGATCGATTAAGACTAAGGACATTGACCCCGATGAAGTGCATTGAACGTCTGATTGGCTTGGCTGTGTTGACCTCCCTGGCCGCGGTGTCGCTGGCGCAAACCCCGCATGGGGAAGTGGCATCAAACCCCATTGACGGCTTGGCCTATGAGCGCGCCATCTACCCCGATGGGGCGGATTTGGATCCGGCCATTCCTGCGCCTGAGACTGTTTTGGGCTTTCCCGTGGGCGAGCGCGCGGCAAGTTCTGCTCAGATTGTCGACTACGCCCAGCGTCTGGCCGAGGCGTCCGATCGGGTCGAGCTTGTTGAATATGCCCGCAGCTACGAAGGCCGCCCATTGGTGTATTTGATCATCGCCTCTCAAGACCACCTCGAGCGCGTCGACGAGATCAAAGCCAACATGGCCCGCTTGTCAGACCCGCGTTCAGGCGTTGGCTCACGCGAGCGCGAGGCAATCATTGACCAGACCCCAGCGGTCGCGTGGATGTCGTACTCGATCCACGGCAACGAAAGCTCAGGCTCAGACGCTGCACTGGTGATGATGCACCACCTGGCCGCGGATCGCTCAGCGGCCACGGCGGCGCTGCTTGACGAGGTGGTGGTGATTGTTGATCCCAACAAAAACCCTGATGGGCGCGAGCGGTTTGTCAATGCCTTGGACCAACACCGCGGGCTGCACCCCAACATCGACGATCAATCGCTGCTGCACACCTCGTACTGGCCTTATGGGCGAGGCAATCACTACTATTTTGATCTCAACCGCGACTGGATCTATGCGCGCCACCCTGAGACCCGCGGACGGATTCGGGCGATCAATGATTGGAAGCCGGTGCTGCTGGTCGACGGCCACGAGATGGGCCCGCAAAGCACCTATTTGTTCTCGCCCCCCAGAGAGCCGATTAACCCCCATCTGCCCACGTATCGAAATGACATGGCCAACGTGTTCGCCGATGATCAAGCCAAGGCCTATGACCGGTTTGGTTATCCCTACTACACCGGCGAGTGGGCGGAGGGTTGGTACCCGGGTTATACCGACGCGTGGGCGTCGCTGCGCGGCGCGCTGGGGATTTTATATGAACAGGCGCGTCTGGCTGAGGATGGCGTTCAGCGGCTGACCCACAACATCAGCTACAAACAATCCGTCCACCACCAAGTGATCTCTTCTTGGGCGAACCTGACCACGCTGGCGCGCGAGCGGGTGGCCATGCTCAAAAGCTACGCTGAGGACCGGGCCGAGGTGGTGTCAGCCAACGGCCCCTATGCCGAGCGCTCGTGGGTGATCCCGCCGACCGACAACGTGGCGCGCTTGGATGAGCTTTTGGATCTGATGGCCATTCAGGCTTTTGAAGTGCACGTGTTGCGTGATGATGTGCGCATCCAACAGGCCACCAATCCTTTGGGTCAGGTCGAGCGCGATGTGGTGCTGCCTGAGGGCAGCTTGGTGATCCGAAACCGCCAGCCTGAAGCGCGCTCGCTGGCGGCGATGTTTGAGTTTGACCCGAAGATGTCTGAGTTTGCCCTTCGCCAAGAGCGCGAAGCCGTCTTGGGTGAGGGCAGCTCCACCATTTATGACACCACCGGGTGGAACATCCCGATGATGTTTGGTTTGGACGCCTACCAGGTGCCCGAACACTTAGACGACGACTTGGCACGAATCGATCCGGCGACCTATCGCCCGGACGTGTCTTATGCCACCGCGCCGATTGAAGACGCTGCCATTGGCGTGGTCGCCTCAGGGGCCGATGACCGCGCCAACGCGTTGGCCGCGCGGTTGATGGAGCAGGGCGTCAACGTGCGCGCCAATCGCCAAGCGTCGAGACTTGATGGGATGGACTTGCCGATCGGCTCGATTGCCATCACCGCCGACGACAACCGCCACCTCGATGACTGGATGGCGCGGGTTCAGGCCACCGCCGATGCGTTGGGGATACCGGTCCACGGCGTCGGCTTCGGGCGGGCGCCTGGGGATTTGGCGGACTTGGGCGGTGGCCATTGGCGGGTGTTGACCCAACCCCAAATCGCGATCATGTCGCGTGGCATGACCAACATGTTGGATGTCGGCGCGGTGTGGTGGATGCTCGATCATCGCCTGGGCATTCGCTCAACGCAGCTGGATGAAAAGCGCGCCTCGTGGACTGATCTTCGTCGCTATAACGTGATTTATCTGCCCGAGCGCTGGGGGTCGGCCACCATCCCCGATGGCCTGGCGAACACGCTGGCCGACTGGGTGAGCCAGGGGGGCACCCTGATCGCCACCGGTCGCTCGGCTGAGGCACTGATGGCGGGTGATGATTCGATGGTCAACACCCACCGCTTAAGCGATGTGGTGGATCAAGACCTCACCCCCTACCAAGACCAACTTCACCGCGAGTGGTTGGCGTGGAACGATCCTCTGCCCGAGAACATTTGGGGGCACGACGCCGAGGCGGCCGACTACCCCTTTGTGGCCGTCGACAGCCCCGCCGGGCCCGAGGCGCGCCAACGCACGGACGATTGGCAGGCGCAGTTCATGCCCTCTGGGGCGTTGGTGGCCACCCGAGCCGTGGGAGAGCACTGGCTGAACGCCGGTCGCAACGCGTTTTTATCGGTGTTGTTTTCCGACTCACCGGTGTTGATGAGCGATGGCCGCGCCGAAGCGGCGATGCGCATCGGTCAGTGGTTGCCTGCTGACTCATCGGCGCATCACGTTGGCTGGTCCCCCGTGCCTGATGGGCAACGTTTGTCGGTGCGCATGGGTGGACTGCTGTGGCCAGAGGCCCGCGAGCGAATCGCCTCGGCGGCGTATGTCACCCGCGAGCGCATTGGGCAAGGCCAGGTGATTTTGTTTGCTCACGCGCCCGCCTTTCGTGCCGCGCAGCTCGGTGCCATGCGGGTGTTGGAAAACGCCATGATTTTGGGCCCTGGCTTGGGCGCATCCAAGGCGATTGAGCTGCCGTAATTCGGCGCTGAGAGGCGGTTTGGGGTGTCGCACCCGCGTCATATGGGGGTGCGATCCTCTCGGTTGGGGATGATCCGAGACCATGGGGTATCACCCAATCCATCGGGAGGCAGACGATGATGTTTCGAAAAGAACCCGAACGCTATGGCGCTGTGGCGCAATTTTTTCACTGGGCGGTCGTTGTGTTGATCGCGTTTCAATACACCTGGGCGTGGCGCATCGAGCAAGCCGCGGGTATCCGCGATCGCTTTGAGCTGGTCACCCAGCACAAGACCATCGGGATGCTGGTGCTCGCCTTTGCATTCTTGCGGTTGGGTTGGCGGCTGTTTCATGCGCCGCCACCGCTGCCCAAGCATCTGGCCAACTGGGAAATTTGGGCGGCCAAGCTGGGGCATTTGGCGCTGTATGGCTTGATCTTCATCGTGCCGATATCGGGGTGGCTGTATTCGCAAGCCGCCGGCTACGGCGCGCATTGGTGGGGGCCTTTGACCCTGCCGGTCTTCATCGAGTCGAGCGAGGCGAGTGAGGCGCTTTTTTACGCGCTTCACGAGCTGTTCGTTAAGCTGTTGATTGCCGTGGTGGCGATCCACGTGTTGGCCGCCCTCAGACACCACTTCATATTAAGAGACAACGTCTTAAAAAGGATGCTGCCGCAATGGCGACGATAGCCAAGACACTCACCCTGACGCTGACCCTGATTGGCGCCACAACCAACGTCCTCGCCCAGACCGCGCCCGAAGGTGAACCTCGCCAGTGCTGGGAGGCCAACCAAGACAGCGGTGAGCTGGCATTTTCGGGGATCACCGAAGGCCGCGGGTTTGATGGCGTGTTCAACGCTTTTGAGGTGTCCATTTGTTTGGACGGCGCGGACTTGACCACCGCCGAAATCGAGGTCAGTGTGGATACGGCCTCCGCCGACACCGACAGCCGCGATCGCGACCAAACCTTACGAAGCGAAGCGTTTTTCTGGGTGTCGCAGTTTCCAGAGGCGACCTGGTCGAGTGAAGCAATCGAGCCCCAAGACGGCGAGTTCAGCCACCAGGCCATGGGCGTTTTATCGCTTCGCGACGTCACGCTAAGCCAGCCTGTGGCAATGTCGCTGGTTGAGGGGCCCTCGGGGCCTCGCTTGGTGGGTGCGGCTGAGATGATGCGACTGGATTACAACGTCGGCGTGGGTGAATTTAACGACACCGATTTCATTGCCAATGAAGTCAACGTTGCCTTTGACTTGGGACTGTCTTTGAAACCTTGATCATCGCGGGTTGAGTGATAAAGGGCCATTGACAAAGGCCAATTGAATTGGGTCATGAGCGCCATGATCAAAGACCGTCTCCATCAATGAATCAAATGCCGGACGTTTCAGGATGAACGCCATGCCGTGGGTGGCCTATCTCCCCATCATCAGCACGCTGTGTTGCGTGTATTTTTTCAATGAGATTTATCGCCATTGGCGTGCCAAGCCGGGCGCGTTTTATTTGATGTGGTGGACGATTGGGGTCTTTTGTTACGGCTTGGGCACCTTGTTGGAGTCCATCCACACTTTGGCCGGCTGGTCGCCTGTGGTCTTTAAAGCGTGGTACATCGCCGGCGCATTTTTGGGGGGTGTGCCGCTGGCCCAGGGCACGGTCTATTTGTTGATGCCCAAAGCGATTGCCCACAAGATGACGGCCGTGTTGGGGGTGGTGCTTGTCATCTCAGCGGGGCTGGTGGTCGCCTCGCCCCTTGATGTGTCGGCAGTGAGCGACAAGCTCAACGGCAACGTGCTGGAGTGGAGCTTCATTCGCGCCATCACGCCGGTCATCAACATTTATGCCTTTATCTTTTTGGTGGGGGGTGCGTTGTACTCGGCCGGCAAATATCTGGGCAACGCCGAGTTCAAAGGGCGGTTTTGGGGGAATGGGTTCATTGCATTGGGTGGACTGCTGCCCGGCATCGGCGGCACCATGGCCAAGTTCGGCCAAACGTATGTGCTGTATGTCACCGAGCTGATTGGGATTGTGCTGATCTATGCCGGCTACAGCGTGATTCGTCGAGACCGCAGTTTGTCAATTCATCCAAGCCAAGCCAGGCCACAGACGGCTTGACACCGTCGCTATGAGCAAACGTCAGGCTTTTGCTGACATCACTGCTTGCCAGGGGAGTCCACGCCCAAGCGCTCATGCATGATCGAGCTGGTGGTGGTGTATTGCACAAACTGACGCTTGTCTGGATAGATGTACTTTTGAACGCCAAAGGCGGCCAACGCGGCTTCATGAAAGCCGGACAGAATAAATTTCTTTTTGCCGGGGTAGGTGTTGATGTCGCCGATGGCAAACACCCCCTCGATCGACGTTTGGAATTTTTCGGTATCGACGGCGACTTGTTTTTTCTCGATCTCTAAAGACCACTCGGCAATGGGCCCCAAATCCGGAGACAGGCCCCAAAAGACCAACACCTCATCGCCTTCAATGGTGGACTTATTTTTCTCAAGGTCCATGATCTCCAAGCCTTGGAATCGACCCTGATCATGGATCGCTTGGGTGATCATCCCCTGATGGAGACTGACAAGCCCTTGATCGGCCAGCGCTTTGACTTTCTCCACCGACGCCGGCGCTCCGCGGTATTCGGCGCGGCGATGGATCAAATGAACGTGCTTGGCCGCCTCGGCCAGGTCCATCGTCCAATCGAGCGCCGAATCTCCCCCACCGAGAATGAGCAGGGTTTTGTTTTTGAACGCATCGCGATCGGTGACTTTGTAATGCAGCGGCGGATCGTTGATCTCATCCAAGCCTTTGGCTTTGAGCCTGCGCGGCAAAAAAGAGCCCAGGCCGGCGGCAATGATCACCGCGCCGGCATCAAACTCGGTGCCTTGAGACGTGATCACCTGAAACCGGCCGTCGTCTTTCTTTTCAAAATGCTCGACTTGCTGGCTCAGGTGCATGCCCGCGTTGAACGGGGCGATCTGTTGCAACAGATTGTCGATCAATTCTTGCGCGCCAATGGCAGGGCAGGCGGGGATGTCGTAAATCGGTTTTTCAGGATAGAGCTCGGAGCACTGCCCGCCGGGTTGGGGGAGGCTGTCGACCAGCTCGGCGCTGAGGCCCAAAAGGCCCAGCTCAAAGACTTGAAAGAGCCCCACGGGGCCTGCGCCTATAATCACTGCATCGGTTTGAATGTGCATGCGTTGCCACTGCCTTGGTTGATCCAATCACAAGCCCGTCAGTATACGCGCAGACCTCGAAACGCGCTGTCAAAGCCTGCTATGGTGTCTAGCGATGGACGCGATGCCCAACCCCAAGCCGCCTGCCGGCGAGATTGATCTTCACCCCGAGTGGCTGGCGGCTTTGGGGGATGTTTTTGCCACCGATGCGATGCGGCGCTTGAAGGCTTTTTTGGTGGACCGAAAGCGCGAAGGCGCGGTGATCTACCCGCCAGGGCGGATGATGTTCAATGCCTTAAACACCACCCCGTTATCTCAAGTCAAGGTGGTGATTTTGGGTCAAGACCCCTACCACGGCCCGGGCCAGGCGCACGGTTTGGCATTTTCAGTCCAACCTGGGATCGTGATCCCGCCGTCGTTAAAAAACATCTTCAAAGCCATCGAGCACGATTTGGGCATCACACCGCCGACCCACGGCCACTTGATGGCCTGGGCCAGGCAGGGGGTGCTGTTGTTGAACACCGTCTTAAGCGTTGAACAGGGCCAGGCGGGGGCGCACCAAAACAAAGGCTGGGAGACGTTGACCGATCGGGTGATTGAGGTGGTCAATCGCGATCGGTCGGCGGTGGTGTTCATGCTGTGGGGCCGCCACGCCCAACAAAAGGGCCGCGCCATCGACACCGACAGGCATCTTGTCTTAGAGGCCGCGCATCCCTCACCGCTGTCAGCGCATCGCGGGTTTTTAACGTGCCGGCATTTTTCCAAAGCCAACGCGTGGCTGACGGCGCACGGTCAATCTGAGGTGGACTGGTCGCTGCCGGCCACCGCATAAAGCCGCACGCTCAAACGCATCTCATCACCCACCCGCAAGCCGCCGCCGAAGACAGAAAACGGCTCGATCCCCAGCTCGGTCAACCGCCAGGTGGTTTGGCCTGAGATGATCAACTCACCGTCGCCCCAATGGACCTTCACCGGCAGGGTCTGCTGGCTGACTTGGCCGGCGATGGCGACATCAACGGTGATCTCGGGCGCGTGGCGGGTGCCGGTGATGGCATGGCTTTGCAATTGAACGCGGGGGTGCGCGTTCGCATCGAGCTGAGCCGGTGAGCGCATGTTGGCCTCGGTTGCTTTGATGTCGTCTTGGGGGATGTTGGGCTCAAGCCCCGCCTCGGCGCGCCAGCGGGGCGGATCAACCACCACATCATCCACATCGAAGGCGACTTGAAAGGCGGTTTGTTGCCAACGCGGGGGAACCACCACCTGGCCTGTGATTGTCTGTGTGCCGATCACGTGTGGGTGGCCAAACCGCGCCAGCGGCCCTTCGGCGGTGAGTTTGACTCGAAACTCAGAGCGCGTGGTGTCAATGGCATAGCGATCACCCGTGGGCCAGGTCATGGGCGGGAGCGTCTGGGTGGGCTCGTCGGGGGTCCGGGGCAGGGGAGCACAGGCGGCAACCACCAAACTCCAAGCCACAATTGAGGCTAAAACCCCAGTCAGCCCAGAGCGAGCGCCTAAAGTGCGTGATGAACTCATGGCCTAAGCTTAGCGCAGCTGAGAGGTCGGGTCTGTGATGGGGTGTCAGTGGGGCGCCGAAACCATCCGAGGCAACGCATCAAGCCTCAAGGGGCGAATGGGGCTGCTTATTTTTTAATCACCACGACCCATGGTGGCGAGTCATGATTTCTGGCCGGAGGGGCAGGGGATGGGTTGATCATGACCGAAACGCTTGAGGCCCTTATAATCTCCCCATGGCTTTACCCACCGCATCTCGCATCCGCATCGTCTTAATCGGCACCACGCACCCGGGCAACATTGGCGCGGCCGCGCGGGCGATGAAGGTGATGGGGTTTGACCGGCTGGTGTTGGTCTCGCCCAAGCACTTCCCCAGCGGTGAGGCGACCGCGTTGGCGTCCAGCGCCGATGACGTTCTGGCCAAGGCCCAAGTGGTTGAGACCTTTGCTGACGCCATTGCCGGCTGCCCACTGGTGCTGGGCACCACCGCGCACGCCCGATCCCTGCCGTGGCCCACGTATGATCTTCGGGGCGCTGCCGAGCATGCGATTGACGAGTCACACCACCACGAGGTGGCCATCGTCTTTGGCCGAGAGAAAACCGGTCTTCACAACGATGAGGTGGAGCGGTGTCACCACATCGTGACCATTCCCACCAATGATGCCTACACCTCGCTGAATTTGGCGCAAGCGGTGCAGCTGATGATGTACGAGTTAAGGCTTCATGCACTTGCCGCGTCTGATCAGACGACACCAGCGTTCACGCCGCCCAGCGATTGGACGCCACAGCCCCCAGAGCAACTGGAGGTCTTTTTTGATCGTCTGGAGCGGGGGATGCTCAACGTTGGGTTCTTAAACCCCGCCCAACCCAAGCGGCTGATGCAGCGGCTTCGGCGCTTGTTTTTGCGGGCGAGACCCGATGAGAATGAACTCAATATCCTCAATGGCATCGCCAGTGCCTTGCTGGATGCACCCCCCAAAAAAGCCGGTCAGGCCAATGCCTCATCCGGTCAGGAGAACGTGTGATGGACGTGATTGATCTGACCAAAGCCTTGGTGGCCAAGCCCTCTGTGACCCCTGATGATGCCGGCTGTCAGCCGATGCTCGCGACACTGTTGAGCGAGGCGGGGTTTGAGGTCAGCCACCACCGCTTTGGCGAGGTCGACAACCTGTTGGCCACCCACGCAGGCGAGGCAGCAGACGGGGGTGCGCATCTTCTGTGGATTGGCCACACCGATGTCGTCCCCCCGGGGCCTGAGGCGCAGTGGTCAAGCCCGCCGTTTGAGCCCACCGAACGCAATGGCGAACTCATCGGACGCGGGGTGGTGGACATGAAAGGCTCGGATGCGGCGATGGTGCTGGCGCTGATTGACTTTGTTGAGCGCCACCCCAACCACCCCGGTCGAGTGAGCCTGTTGATCACCTCCGACGAGGAGGGTCCGGCGATCGATGGCATCCGCGCGGTGGTGCCTCATCTTAAAGCGTCGGGTCTGTGGCCGGATGTGTGTTTGGTCGGTGAGCCCTCCAGTCACGCCGCCTTGGGGGATCGGATTCGCATCGGTCGCCGCGGCAGCATCCAAGCGGTCTTGACGATTGAGGGCAAGCAAGGCCACACCGCCTACTCACGGCCTGAGGACAACCCCGCGCACCGCGCGGGGCCTTTGATCGCCGCGTTGGGCGCGCTTGAGTTTGACGACGGCGATGCGGCGTTTGACCCCACCCGATTACAAATCTCGAACATCCAAGCCGGCACCGGCGCGGACAATGTCTCACCGGGGGCGTTGGTGCTGTATTTCAACATCAGAAACAATCCCAACACCCTGGCCGACGATCTGAAAACCCAAATTGAGACCTTGATTGAACAACACGACCCCGGGCCGTGGCGCCTCGATTGGCGCGTCAGCGCCGAGCCGTTTGGCCCGTGCTCGGGTGAGTTTTTAGATGCGGTGGTCGCGGCGTTTCAATCGACCCTGGGCATCACGCCCCAGCTCGATACCGGCGGCGGCACGTCGGATGGGCGGTTCTTTGGGCCTTCTGGGGTGCCCGTGATTGAGGCCGGGCCGGTCAACGCCACCATCCACCAGATTGATGAGCGCGTGGCGGTGGATGACCTTCAAAAACTGCCGGGGGTGTTCTACGCCATGATGGCCGCGATTTTGAGGGTTGAGTGACATGCGCATCCTGATGGCGGTGTTGGTGGTGTTGCTTGTGGCGCTGCAGTTTCAGCTTTGGCGAGAATGGCAGCATGTGCGCGAGCTGGATGCGCGTTTGGCCGAACAGCAGCAAAGCAACGCCGCGCTCAAAGCCCGAAACGATGCCTTGTTTGCCGAGGTCCAAGACTTGCGAGAGGGGTTGGACGCCATCGAAGAGCGGGCCCGCTCGGAGCTTGGGTTGGTGGGCGAGGACGAGTCGTTTTATTTGATTGTCGATCCCGAGCTGGCCGCCGAGAACGAGGCCTCAACGCCTCGACCGGCCGCCTCCCCCACGCCGGGGGCCAGCGATGAGCCGGCCACGCAGAACGAAGCGGTGGATCCTGCGCCCCAGTGATCTCGATGAAAGTGAAGACAGCCTGGTCAGCTGAGCCGTAAAAAGCGCCGGAGTTTGGGTGGGTTAGAGCGCATTGATACAGATGGCGGTGACTTTGACCAACACATTGATCACAACGTCTGTGTTGGCGACCAAGGCGACTTCCCAGCCGTATTGGCCTGAGTCAATGAACAGGTTATTTTTATGCGGCTTGATCGAAGAGACCCATGTGGTGTTATCCGCGGCGCCCTGGTGCACCATTTCCCAACCCCCGCCGATGGCCACCTTGCCGGCTGGGCAGAAAGCGCGCGCGCCTGAGCTGGGGTTGGCATAGCGTGCGGTGGTGATGATGGTCGACTCCGTCACTGCTTGCCAGCCAGAGACGCCACTGGGGCCTGTTGCGCCCGTATCGCCCTTGTCACCTTTGGGCCCGGCAGGTATGCCATCGATGGCGGCTTCCAGCGCCTCGAAGTTGTCGTTAAACTCTCGGGCTTCGATCACCTCGCCATCTTGGAACTCATGAGGCACCGTGGTCTGGCCCCACGCCCACATCGGACACAACCCCACCCACACCCAAACAAGCACTCGCGCGATGACCATTTTGTTGTATTCTCCAAAAGACAAAAAATGTTGTGACTTAATATGAACAATAGCAGATTCTTCAAACTCGGTGCCATCGTTTTGATGGCGGTGGCAGGGACCGGCGTCTGGGCCAGCTGCCAAGCGGTGTTTGGCCAAGCCCGCTTTGGTCAGGCCGTGTTTGGTCAAACCGCTTGCCAAGCGCTGCCCGTGCCTGGCGTGACGGGGTTGGGGCTCTTGGCGCTGGGCTCAGCGTGCCTGGCGTTGGCATGGCTTGTCCACGCCCATCGCGCCCAGCGCTGACGCTTTAAACGCCGAGGCTGGCTGGGCCGCCCGCTGCGGCTGTCATCTAAATGAAATCTCCCATTCCTACACTTGGGCTTTGTGGTCATCAAAGTCAGTGGACGGTCTCATGCCAGCGCAAGTCACCCGCCAAGTTTGTAGTCGAACAGCCCCTTCAACCGCATTTTTTTGCGCGCTGATCTTGGGCGTTGCTTTGGGCCCCGTCGCTCAAGCGCAAAGCACCGAGGCCGATCAAGAAGCGCTCAACAACCTCGCCCAAGAGCTGGTGGTGCTGCGCTCAGAAATCGAGACGTTGAACGCTGAGCTCACCGATCTGACAGCGCAGCACCGCGCCACCATGAGCTCATTGGCCGCCCAAAAAGGGGAGCTCGAGGCCTCCAAGCGGCGCGAGGACTTGCGGGTCGAAGAGCTGGAAAAAGACTTGGCGAGCAACCGCGAAAGAGCCGAGCAGGCCGGCCTGGCCACCGAGGCATTGATTCCGGTGGCCAATGAGGCCATCGCGGCGCTGAGAGACCACATCGACTCGGGCTTTCCGTTTAAACGCGCCGAGCGCATGGCCGCGATTGATGAGATTGAAGATCAGCTTAACACCGAGGCTTTGAGTCCAGCGCGGGTGGTCAACCGGCTGTGGCGGTTTTATGAAGACGAGCTTCGACTGGCTCGGGAAAACGGTTTGTATTCACAAACCATCGAATTGGATGGGGAACCGGTCTTGGCCGACGTGGCCAAGCTTGGGGTGATGGCGATGTACTTCGCCACGCCCGATGGGCGGATGGGGTATGCCGCCCATTCAGATCAAGGCTGGCGGTTCGTCGAGGCCGACGGCGGTGGTGAGCGCCAGCAAATTCGCGCGCTGTTCGATGCGCTCGAAAAACAAATCCGCACGGGGTTGTTTGAACTCCCCAACGGCACGATCGAACTGGGAGAGGGCGCATGATGTCACGTCACTTTTTGATGCTGTTGCTGCTGCTGAGCTCATCGGCGCTGTGGGCCCAACAACCGCAACCCGAGGACACCCCGGCCGAGCCCGACCCGGCACCCGAGGCCGAAGTGACCCCCCAGGCGCCTTCACTCGAGCAGGCCTACCAGCGTGAATTTGCCTTCTTGCAAACCCAAAAACGCGAGCTGCAGTCGAGACTCGACGCGTTTCGGACGCGCTCGAGTGACGAACAAGCCCAAATGAACGCCGAGATCAACGCGCTCGAGCGCGCGTTGGTCGCCGTCCGCGCTCAAGCCGAGCGCTTGGATGGCTTGGTGTTCGATTCTGAGCAGGCCGTGCAAACGGCCAGAAGCAATGTCGACACCCTCTCATCCACGCTGCTCCAAGCCGACATCACCTTAGAAGACGCCTACAGCCCACCGCCGGCCGAGGCCACGCCGTCGCCTGAGGACTTCCAAGCCATGTTTGCTGCCGCGGCGGATCGTATCGACCAAGCCGGTCAAGTGCGCGTGGACGACGGTGCCTTTTTTGCCACCGACGGCACCCAGCTCGATGGGCAGATCATCCACGTCGGCCAGATTGCGGCCTACGGCATCGCCGGCGACGTGGCCGGGGCCCTGGCGCCGGCCGGTGGGGGCGAGCTGAAGCTGTGGGACAGCCGCCTTGGCGAGGCCAGCGCGGCGGCGCTCATCGACGGGGGCAAGCCCGCCACTGTGGGCCTGTTTGCTTACGAGTCGCTGGATCAAGAAGTGGAGACCAACCCCGGCAAGTCCATCCTCGAAATTATCCAAAGCGGTGGGCTGATCGGCTGGATCATCACCTTGTTGGGCCTTCTTGGCGTGGCCTTGGTGGTGGCTCGGATTGTGTTCTTGCGAGAGGCCAGCGCCTCCACCGAGGCGTTGGTCAATGCCATCGCCGAGCCGATCGCCCAAGGTGATCGCGACGGCGCGATTGCGACCTTAAAAGGGTTTAAAGGCGCCACGGCGCGGGTGTTGAGCACCGCCATCAGAAACCTCGATCGCGAGCGCGAGCACTTAGAGGATGTCATTTCAGAGTCGCTGCTCAACGAATCGACCACCCTCAATCGATTCGGCGCGGTGATTTTGGTGATCGCGGCGGTCTCGCCGTTGCTGGGGCTTTTAGGCACCGTCACCGGGATGATCTCGACGTTTGATGTCATCACCGAGTTTGGCACCGGCGATCCCAAGCTCTTATCAGGCGGCATCTCGATTGCGTTGGTCACCACTCAGTTGGGGCTGATCGTGGCGATTCCGCTTTTGTTGGTCGGCAACGTGCTGTCGGGCTGGGCTGAGCGGATCAAAGATGAGATGGAAAAAAGCGCGCTTCACATTGTTAACCGCTACGTCGAAGGGCAGCAGGGTCGCGTGTGATGTTAAGCGGGTTCAGTCAACAGCTGATCACCTATTTCGAAGTCGGTGGGTTTGTGATGCCGCCGCTTTTTTTGGCGACGTTTGTGATGTGGTTCGCCATTGGGGTGCGTTGGGCGCACCTGCGGCGCGGCTCCAAGCACTCGGTCCGAGAGCTGGTGCGGCGCTATCGCCGACCTCAAGGGCGCCACGCCCCGGCAGGATTGATTGACTCGGCGGTGGTGCAGGCCTTGACCGTGGCCGATCGCCAACCGCCCGACCTTCGGCTGTGGCTGGACGATGCGCTGGCCTCGTTTGAACGCCGAACCAAACATCATCGAGCGCTGATCACCTCGATCGTGGCGACCGCGCCGGTGCTGGGGCTGTTGGGCACCGTCACGGGGATGATCGAGACCTTTGATGCGCTGGGCGATATGACCCTGTTTTCGCAATCGGGGGGGATCGCTGGGGGGATATCGCAGGCGCTGTTCACCACCCAAATGGGTTTGGGCGTGGCCATCCCAGGGCTGATCGTGTCTCGACTGCTGGATCGGCGCGCGCTGAAGCTTCGAGGCGAGCTGGCTCAGATCAAAGACGTGCTGTGCACCGAGTCCGATCACGGCGATGGGCTGGCCGCCACCGACCGGAGTGTTTAAGGGAATGAAGTCATGAGACGCATGCGCGAACGCACCGATGAGCAACAAAACGTCGACATCTCGCCGTTGATCGACATGGTGTTTATTTTGCTGATCTTTTTTATGGTCTCGACGACCTTTGTCAAAGACATGAAGCTCGATCTGGAGCGGCCCACCGCAGGGTCCGCCGCCACCGCGTCGACCCAAGCGATTCGTCTGTACATCGACAACGCCGGTGACACGTTTTTGGATGGCCAACCCATTCAGGTGTGGGTGATTCAGTCGCGTCTGCGGGAGCTTTTAAGCGGCATGAGCGATCCGTCCGTGTTGGTGGTCACCGATGAGAATGTCCCGGCCGGGCGGCTGGTCGAGGTTGTGGATCAGGCGCGGATGGCCGGCGCAGGCGATGTCGGCGTGGCCACGGTCGAAGAGGCCGGTGCGGGGTAGTGGGTGAGTGGTTTTACTGGTTCGTTGTTTCAATGGTTTTTTTTCGATTGATTGGGCAAGAAGGTTTTAAGGAGCAGTCATCATGGCATTGATCAATCCGCAACAGTGGTCACCGAGAACATCCGGGGTGGTGTTTATGGTGCTGGGGTCTGTGCTGGTGATCGCCACCATGCTGTTAATCAACCGCTTTGCTGAAGGCCCCGATCAGCGCAACGAGGGCCGCTCGGCGGAATTCGCGGTTGAGCGCCAGCAGCAAACGCCACCGCCCGATCTGCCGCCACCGCCACCCCCACCGCCGCGCCGCGCACCCCCCACACCCCCCGCGGTGGCGTTGAACACCAACCTCTCGGGGATTGATTTTGGGCTGCCGGCGTTTTCTGGCGACGAGCTGGGATCAATGCAAGATCAGCTGCTGGGCGACACCAGCGACGTGGTTATGACCAACGACTTGGTGGACTCGCCGCCGCGTCCGGTCGAACAATCGCCGATGGAATATCCAGCCAGCGCGCGCTCGCAGGGCTTGGAAGGCTATGTGGTGCTGTCGCTGTTGATCTCGGCCAGCGGCGAGATCGAAAAAGTGGAGGTGCTCGAAGCCACGCCATCGGGGGTGTTTGAGGACGCCGCGCTGGCCGGCATTCGCGACTGGCGATTCGAGCCGGCGCAGTACCAAGGCCGCAGCGTTAAAGTGTGGGCGCGCCAGCGCATTCGCTTTGATCTGGGCTGATTGAGGCGCGGTCCAGACCACCCATGGCGCGCTTGTCGTCCCATTGCATCCCCGCCGTCACTTGGCTTGTGGCATTGTGGCTTGTCGCTGTGGCCGCGTGTCTTCCGGCGTGGGCGCAATCGCAATCGGCCGGAGATGACGAGCCGGTGGATCGGTTGCCGCTGGCCGCGTTGCTGATTGGTGATGGCAATTATGACCGCGCTCGGCAGGTGTTGGCTGCGGTCGACACCGACGCCGAGGACTTCGACGCCCCGCGCTACCACACGCTGTCAGGGCTGGTCGCGCTGAACCTCGAGGAATACCCCCGCGCGGTGGTGGAATTTGAACAAGCGATTGAGGCCGGCCAAGACGCCCCCATCGTGTATCTGTACTTGGCCCAAGCGCACTTTGGTGGTGAGAACTACGCGGCCACCTTGACCGCCTTGGACCAAGCCGGTGAAGACACCACCCGCATCCCCTCGGTGTTTTTGATCCGCTCGCAAGCGCTGTGGTCACTCGAGCGGTTCGATGAGGCCTGGGCGGTGCTCAACCAAGGCCGAGCCCAGTTTCCCGATCGAGTGAATGATTTTGCGCGTCGGCAGGTGTTCTTGTTGGTCGAGCAGGGCCTCTACCAGGCCGCGCTCAGTCTGGCCCAAGACCTGTTGGGCCGGACGAGTGGTGATGTCAGCGACGCATTGGCGATTGGCAACGCCCTGATCCAGGCCGACCAAGCCAGCGAGGCGGCCGCGCTGTTGGAAGAGGCGATGCTCACCGCGCCCGAAGATGCCACCGTGGCCAAACTCCTCGCCCAAAGCTATCTCGTTCAAGACATGCCGCTGGCCGCGGCGCAGGTGCTCAGACAGGGCGCGTATTACAATCCTGACCTGTTGATCGAATCGGCCGAGCTATTCCGTCAAACCGGGCGTCTGAATGAAGCATTGACCTTGAACGGCCAGGCGATCGACCAACCCAAAAAGCTCAAGCAGCGCTTGGCGATCTTGATTGGTTTGAGCCGCTTTGATCAAGCCGCGGCGATGGAAGACGACCTCAAACGCGTCCAGCTTTTAGACGATGAAGACATCCGCTACGCGCTCGCCTATGCCCACTTTAAGACCGGTGACTACGCGGCCGCTGAAGCGCAGCTTTTTTTCTTAGAAAGCCCTGAGAACTTTCGAAAAGCCACCGAGCTTCGTCGGGTGATGGGCGAGTGTGAGCAAAACCCATGGCTGTGTCTTTGAACCGCGGCGTCATGACAACACCCTGGCGGTGGGTGTGGGCCGTGGGCCTGTGGCTGCTCACGGCCTCGCTCGCGTGGGGGCAGCCTGTGACCGAAGACGGCGCGGCGGCGGACGCGCCCGCGACGCTGACGGTGTTGGTGTTTGAAAACGGCCAGCCCGTCGAGGGCCTTGATGTTGAGATTCATGACCGCGCCGGCACCAGTGATGCGGCCGGGGTGTGGCAAACCGAGGTGGCGCCTGGGCCCCACACGCTGGCGGTCTCGGATGGCGACCAAGCGCTGGCCAGGTTGCGCTTGAACCTCAAAGACAGTGAGCTCATCCAAGTGATCGTGACCTTGAAGGGGGACGAGCGCAAAGCGTTCGTGGCCATTGAAAGCTCGGCGGGGTTGATTGGTGAGCGGTTGATCGATGCCGATGCCGAAGCGGTTGTCGAAGGCGAGGGCCGGCTGGTGGGCGTGGTGCGCTCAAGCGAGGACGCCAGCCCGATTGCAGGCGCCCGGCTGTTTGTCTCGGGCACGTCGATTGAAGTCGAAACCGACGATGAGGGCCGATTTGAGATCGAGCTGCCGGTGGGGGGCTACTCCATTTCGGTGCTCCACGGCGAATTTGCCACGCGCACCATCGACGGGGTCAGCATTGGCGCCGATGACACCACGGAGGTGTCGTTTGATCTGCCGCCGGCGGGTCTGGAGTTGGCCGAATATGTGGTGCTGGTGCCGTTTATCGAAGGCTCGATCTCGGCGGTGCTCGATGAGCGGCTCCGCTCGGCGAGCGTGTCGGAGGTCTTGGGCGCTGAACAAATGTCACGCGCGGGCGATTCCGATGCGGGGTCTGCGCTGGCGCGGGTGACGGGACTGACGCTGGTCGGGGGTGAGTTTATTTTTGTGCGGGGCTTGGGCGAGCGCTACTCGGCCACTTTGTTGAACGGCGCCTCGGTGCCCAGCCCCGACCCCACCCGAAAAGTGGTGCCGATGAGCCTGTTTCCCACCGGCGTGATTGAGTCCATCCGCGTCCAAAAAAGCTACAGCGCCGACATGCCCGGCGAGTTTGGCGGCGGGTCTGTGGACATTCGGACCAACTCAATTCCCGATGAAAACTTTTTTAACCTTTCGGTCTCGGGTGCATTTTTAGACGGCACCACCGGCAAGCCTGGGCTGACCTATGAAGGCGGCAGCGACGATTGGCTGGGTCGGGACGACGGCACCCGTGCGCTGCCGGCGATTGTGGCCGCCGCGGTGGCCGGCGATGAGCCTTTGATTGAAGCCACGGTCTTTAACCCCGATGGCTTTAGCGGTGAAGAACTTGAGGCCTTTGGAGAGGCCTTCCCCAACATTTATGACATCGATCAAGAAGACAACCCCGTCGATCATGGCCTGTCGATGGATGGGGGCATGAAAGGCGAGTGGGGTGGGTTGTCAGCCGGGTTTTTGGGCGCGCTGTCGTGGTCGCAAAGCTGGTCCAACCGCGAAGAGATCCGAAGAGATTTTCGCCTCGGCGGCGATGGGTTGAGACTCAAAGACGAGCTTGATTTGACCCGGACCGAGCACACCGTCGAGGGCAATGCGTTTTTAACCGGTGGGGTGGCGTTCCAAGACGACCACGAGCTCAACTGGACCTCCATGCTGCTTCGGCAAACGGTCGATGACACCCGAAACTCCATTGGCTTTGATGAAGACACCGGCGGGATCGTCGATCGACGCACCTTGGAGTATCAAGAGCGCGACCTTTTGACCCACCAGATTGATGGTCGTCATCGCTTTCCCATCCTGTCGGATCTCACCGTGCGCTGGGACTACTCAAAATCCCGAGCGCGGCGTCTGGCCCCCGATACCCGGATTTATCTGTATGAAGAAGATGACCGCTCGCCCAGCGGCCTGGTCTTTTCTCGACGCACCGACAACAACTTCAGAAACTATGGCGATCTGAGCGATGATGTCATTGAGCTGGGCGGCGATGTTGAGCTGCCGCTGACCTTCGGGCCGGTGGATTTGACACTCTCAGGCGGCTGGCGCGAGCTTGACCGCGACCGCAACGCCAAGCTTCGCCGCTATAAGTTCGATGGCATCCAGCGCTTTCCGCTCGATGAGCGGTTCCAAGACTCGCTGGAGGACATCTTCACGATTGACAACATTGGCCCCGACGGGATTGTGATCCGCGACTCCACCCGACCCACCGACAACTCGTTTGCGTTTTTAGACATCGAAGCGGCCTATGGGCTGATCGATCTGACGCTGTGGGATCGGGTGCGCTTAAACGGCGGCGTGCGCGTTGAGGACTGGCGCCAGTCGGCGGTGACGTTTGACCTGTTCAACCCCGAACGTGGCCCGATTGAGACCGAGCTGGGCGATGAAGATTGGTTGCCCAGCGGCTCGGTGACGGTGTTTTTAAGCGAGCGCCAGCAGCTGATTGCAAGCTTTGGCGAGACCATCATCCGTCCCGACCTTCGTGAACTCTCGCCCTCGGAGTTCACCGATCCGGTGCTGGATGCCCCGGTGTTGGGCAACCCTGAGCTTGCCCCCTCAGACATTGTCCATTACGACCTTCGCTATGACTTCTCGCCCACCCCCACCGAGCTGGTCTCTTTGGGGCTCTTTTATAAGGAGATCACCAACCCCATTGAGCTGGTGATTTTGCCCTCAGAGGCCAAGCTGGTGACGTTTGAAAACGCCGCCGGTGCCGAGAACTACGGCGTGGAGTTTGAGTTTCGAAAGACCTTGGGCTTTCTCAACCGCTGGCTGTTTGAGTTCCCGCTGTGGGATCGGCTGACCGTGGCCGGCAACGCCTCGCTGATTGAGTCCAACATCGACATCGACGAGCAAGGGATCCTCACCTCGTCATCGCGTCCGCTGCAAGGTCAATCGCCCCACGTGATCAACGGCCAGATCAGCTACCTTCACCGCGAGGGCGGGCCGGAGGCCACGCTTTTGTATAACGTCGCCGGCAAGCGCATTTCAGAAGTGGGGGTGGCGGGGCTTCCCGACAAATACGCCCAGCCTTTTGAGCAGCTCGATTTCACCATGACCTGGCCGGTGGGCAGCCGCATCAAATTCAAGTTCAAAGCCCAAAACATTCTCGACTCCACTTTTGAGATCACCCAAGGCGCCGAAACCACCCAGATCTATCAAAAAGGGCGCAAGTTCTCGGTGGGCCTAGACATCGGATTTTGAAGCGTTTTTTTAAGCCAGCCGCCGGCTGTCACCGAACGGTAACAAATTAGTCATCTCGCAGAAAAACTCCCTCAGTAGTGTGGGTAGGGTCGGATTCTGACTGGTCGCGACACGAAGCAACTACATTTTTAAAGGGAGCAATCATGATTAAGACCTTAACGAAAGCAGCGCTGCCGTTGGCTGTGGGCATGGCTTTTGCCTCCAGCGCGAGCGCGTTTGTGGTGAACGAGACGTTCACCGGCAACTACTACGAGGGGGAAGACAAATCAGGACGCGGTGTCATCATCGACATCTTCCCCGATGCCAACTCAGACTTCAGCAACAACGTGCTGGTTCAGTGGTTTACATACCGCGACGGTGAGCCTATTTGGTTATACGCCACAGGCGCCATTGACCAAAACACCAACGCGGCTGAGCTAGATATCCTTGAATTTGTCGGCGGTGACTTTGGCCCCGAATTCCAAACTGAAGACGCTACGTCTTCGAGCTGGGGCACCGGCACACTGACCTTCAACAGCTGTAACGATGTGGTCTTGGAATATGACGGCACCGACGGCGCGGGCACCCAGCAGCTTTCGGCTGTGACCAACGGCAATTGCGTGGTTGACAAGTCATTTGAGTCTTGCCCAAGCTTCGCCACGGCCGGCGCGCTGCCAGGTTCTTGCATTATTTCTGGCGCGATTGAGAGCGATGTCACCCTGACCAACGAAACCCTGTGGCTGCCCCAGGGCAAAGTGACCATCGCCGACGGCGCCACGGTCACCATCGAGCCCAACACCGAAATTGTCGGGGGCACGGGCACCGCGACCGATTACGTGGTGGTTGAGCAAGGCGGCAAGATGATCGCTGACGGCACGGCTGAAAACCCGATCGTGATGCGCGGCGACGAAGCCAAAGCGCGCGGCGAGTGGGGTGGCCTGGCCATCAACGGCTATGCGCCGATCAACGATGGCGACGAAGCCGGCACCGCTCAAGGTGAAGGCGATTCGGGCACCTACGGCGGCGACGATCCGTTGGACAACAGCGGCGTGTACCGCTACATGATTGTCTCGAATGCAGGCTTTGAGTTCTCGCCAGACAATGAGTTGAACGGGATCGCGTTCCAGGGTGTGGGCTCAGGCACCACCGTGGAGTATGTCCAGGTTCACCTGAACGCCGACGACGGCATTGAGCCGTTCGGGGGCACCGTCAACATGAAGCACATCGTCTTGACCGGTCACGGCGACGACAGCTTCGACTGGACCAGCGGCTATCAGGGCAAAGCCCAGTACGTGTTGGTGAAGCAATACACCGACGACGCTGATCGCGGCATCGAGGCCGACAACGACGGCGATGCGCCGGATGCCACGCCACGCTCTGCGCCAATGCTGGCCAACTTCACCATCATCGGCACCGGTGAGGGTGGCCCAGGCAGCCACGGCGTGTTGCTGCGTCGCGGCACGGCCGCCAAGATGGCCAACTTCGTGGTGACCAACGCCACTGAGAGCTGCTTGGATCTCGACGTTGAAGAGACCTTCACCCAGGCCCAAGGCGATGGCACCTCCATGGTCAACAGCTACCTGGGCAACTGCGTTGAGGGCATTACGGCCAATGAAGACGGCGACCCGTTCTTGCTGTCGACTTGGTTCACCGAGCAAGCGGGCAACGTCGGTGGCGACCCGAAAATGGCCAACTATGTGCCAGCAGCCGACTCGCCGGTCAGCAGCGCGGGTGCCGTGCCGTTTGAAGACGCGTTCTTTGATAACGTGGACTTCGCCGGTGCCGTTCGCGATGCCAAGAGCGATTGGACCAAAGGCTGGACCGTGGGCTTGGATCGTTCAACGCCCTAAGGCTTGACCTGACATCGCGCGGTGTCCATTGCGGCATGGCGTGATGAGATCGACGAAAAGCCACCCGGTGCGCCGGGTGGCTTTTTTATTGCTCAAAAGCCCTGATCGGCGCCCCTCTGCCATAATTGGGCGGGTGATGGGTGGGATGGATTAGGCAATGGGTCAGGCAGTGGGCCAGGTAAAGGGCCAGGTAAACGGTGAATAGCGCATGCTGAAGTCAGGGCCGTTTGCGTTCGGCGGTCCGCTGGCTGAGGGTGCGATTCGTCAAAGGCTGGATGATTTTGTGGTCGAGGAGGACTTGGGCTTTTGCCCCGAGCCCGACGAGACCGGCGAGCATTGGTGGCTGTGGATTGAAAAGCGCGGCCAAAACACCGCCTGGGTGGCGAGCGCGCTGGCCGAGGCCGCCGGGCTTCATCCGAGCAAAGCCAGCTTTGCCGGCCTCAAAGACCGCCACGCCGTGACCCGACAGTGGATCTCGCTTCATCTGGGCCAGCGGCCCACCCCGAAGGTGGACGACATTGCAATCGAGGGGGTGGTGATCTTGCACGCCGTCCGCTCAAGCAAAAAACTTCAGCGCGGGCGGTTAAAAGGCAACCGCTTTGAGCTGGTGGTTCGCGACCTGGCCCCTCAAAAGGGCCACGCCCAAGCGATGCAAGACCACCTCCAAGACCAGCTCCATGACCGACTGCTGGCCGTGAAAGCGCAAGGTGTGCCCAACTTTTTTGGCGAGCAGCGCTTTGGGGTCAACAACGTGGCCAAGGCCCGGAAGCTGTTTGCCGGTGAGCTTCGCGGCCAGCGCTCGAAAAAAAAGCGCGGGTTTTATCTGTCTGCCGCCAGGAGTTATCTGTTCAACGAGGTGCTGGCCGAACGGGTTCGCGAGGGCACCTGGTCTGAGCTTCTGCCTGGCGATGTGGCGATGCTCGATGGCAGTCAATCCTTTTTTGAGTTGAGGCCGGGTCAGCAGACCGACCCTGAGATCATGGCCCGCCTGGGGCGTTTGGACATCCACCCCACCGGCCCGTTGCCTGGGGTGGGTGATGAGGTGGTCAGCGACGAGGTGGCGGCTTTGGAAGGGCGCTGTTTGGCGCGCCACCCTGACTTGGTCGAGGGCTTGACCAACTTCAAAGTCAAAGCGATGCGGCGAGCGCTTCGAGCACCGGTGCGCGACTTGCACTGGCATTGGTTGGACGGCCGCACCTTAAAACTCGAATTTCGCCTGGGCCAAGGCGCGTTTGCGACCACCGTCTTGAGGGAGCTGGTAGCATACTCAACATGAAATTCCGCCTCAAAGCCGCCTCTGGCCCACTCACCGGTGAGACCTTTGAGTTGGGGGCCGAGGCCTCGACCATCGGCTCGAACGCCTCGATGGACGTGGTGATCGATGGCCTGGCCGGCGAGCACGCCACCATCCGCGCACACGAAGGTGGGTTGGTCATCGAGCCGATCAAGACTGGGGCGGTGTTTGTCAACGGCGAGGCGGTCGATGGGATGGCTGGGCTGACCTCGGGCGATGAGGTGCGCTTGGGCGAGCTTCGGTTTGTGCTCCAAGCCCCAGGCCTGAAGCCTCAGCGCGTGCTCCACCAGACAAAGCCGAAAAGACGCCCCCGCTGGGGTTGGCTGTTGGCAGGCCTCTTGGCCGGGGCGGCCTTGGCGCTGGGCTATCTTTATATCCAACGCCCCGATGTGCTCGGCCGTGCCATGGAGTCTTTTAAAGGCGGCGAGCCCGTGACAGAGCCAGCGCCCACTGAACCCAAGCCCACAGAACCAAGGCCCACCGAGGAGCCCGCCCCATGAGCCCCACCAAAAAAAATCTGGCCACGCGGGTCATCCACGCCGGCCAATCGCCCGATCCGTCCACCGGCGCGGTGATGACGCCGATTTATCAAACCTCCACCTATGTGCAAGCCTCCCCCGGTGAGCATCAGGGGTTTGAGTACTCGCGAAGCGACAACCCCACCCGACAAGCCTGGGAGGCGTGCATCAACGACTTAGAAAACGGCCGCGGCGGGTTCGCTTTTGCCTCGGGCATGGCCGCGATCGATGCCGTGCTGGCACTGCTGCAGCCTGGCGATAAGGTGGTGGCCATGGACGATCTCTACGGCGGCACCTGGCGGGTGTTTGAACGCGTCCGCCAGCGCGCCTCTGGGCTTGAGTTTGAGTTTGTGGACTTGGCCAACCCCGAGGCGGCCCAAGCCGCCATCGGTGAGGGGGTGGCGATGGTGTGGGTCGAGACCCCCACCAACCCGATGCTCTCCTTGGTCGATATTGAAGCGATTGCCGCGCTTTCAAACAAAGCCGGTGCGCGGCTGGTGGTCGACAACACCTTTGCCACGCCGATGCTGCAACAGC
Source organism: uncultured Wenzhouxiangella sp. (assembly GCA_913057195.1). Classification (GTDB taxonomy): domain Bacteria; phylum Pseudomonadota; class Gammaproteobacteria; order Xanthomonadales; family Wenzhouxiangellaceae; genus Wenzhouxiangella. The sequence goes on along the minus strand of CAJXNL010000016.1, from coordinate 5,345 downwards.
CCCTTGAGCTTGGGGCCGACATCGTCATCCATTCGGTCACCAAGTACTTAAACGGCCACTCCGACATGGTGGGCGGGGCGGTGGTGGTGAACGATGAGGGACTCGCCGATGAGATGGCCTTCATCCAAAACGCCACCGGCGGCATCCAAGGCCCGTTTGATGCGTTCTTGGCCATGCGCGGGGTGAAGACCTTAAGCCTTCGCATGCAGGCCCATGTCGACAACGCCCAGACGATTGCCGAGTGGTTGAGCCACCACCCCCGGGTCGAGCGCGTGATTTATCCAGGGCTTGCGAGCCATCCGCATCACGCCCTCGCCCAGCGCCAAATGCGCGGCTTCGGTGGCATGGTGAGCTTTGACATCGGTGGGGACTTGGCGCGGGCGCGGCGGTTTTTAGAGCGCACCGAGCTTTTTCAGCTCGCCGAGTCGTTGGGCGGGGTGGAATCGCTGGTCAACCACCCTGCGATCATGACCCACGCCACCGTGCCCTATGAGCGCCGCCAGGCCTTGGGCGTGACCGATACGTTGATTCGCCTGTCGGTGGGGATTGAAGCGGTCGACGACCTCATCCAAGATCTTGATGTCGCGCTGAACGCGGCATGAATGACAGCCGAGATGGGATGGGTATAATGGGCGCCCACACAACCGAAGACCCCTGAGTCGGGGTGGCCGAGGGCAAAGTCTTGAATGCTGTATAACAACGTTGTCATCAAATCCGTGGCCGCGATCGATGCGCCTGAGGTGGTGGACTCATCGACCGTGGCCGATCGTTTGTCTGAGACCATCCACCGCTTGGAGATGCCCCACAACCCGCTCCTTGACTTGGCGGGGATTGCCGAGCGGCGGCTGTGGGACGATGGGGTGGCGCCGTCCGATGGCGCGACCTTGGCCGCCCGGGAAGCGCTCGCTCGAGCCGATATTGACCCCAAGCAGGTCGGCATTTTGATCAACACCTCAGTGTGTCGGGACTTTTTAGAGCCCTCCACCGCGTGCTTGGTCCACGGCAACTTAAAGCTGGCCGACACTTGCGAGAGCTTTGATGTGGGCAACGCGTGTTTGGCCTTCATCAACGGGATGAACATTGCCTCCAATATGCTCGAACGCGGCGAGATCGACTATGCCCTGATCGTCAACGGCGAGTCCAGCCGCACCATCAATGAGACCACCATTGAGCGCCTGGCCCAATCGAACGTGACCTTAAAACAATTCAAAGCCGAATTTGCGAGCCTCACGCTGGGCTCAGGCGCGGCCGCGATGGTGCTCTCGCGCGCGGATTTGGAACCCGATGGGCACGCTTACCGAGGCGGCGTGTCGCGCGCGGCCACCCAGTTCAACATGCTGTGCCGCGGGTGGAATCATCAGATGTGGACCGACACCCGAACCTTGCTCACCGAAGGCATGAAGTTGGCCGAGGGCACCTACAACGCCGCCCGGACCATGTTGGGGTGGGTGATCAGTGAGCTCGATCACGTGGTCATTCACCAAGTCTCCAAAGTTCACACCGAAAGCGTGATCAAAGCCTTCGGTGTGGACAATGAAAAGGTCCATCGGATCTTCCCGCATCTGGGCAACATTGGCCCGGCCTCCATCCCCACGGTGCTGGCCAAGATCGTTGATCAAGGCCGCGTCCAGCGCGGCGAGCGCTTGGCGCTGATGGGCATCGGCTCAGGCCTCAACTGCGCCATGGCCGAAGTCGTCTGGTAGTTCGACCCGCCGCGACGTGAACCCCGAACACGGCACCGGGTACCTCCACCACGTTCTGCCGTCTGGGCTGCACATGGCCTACCGCGACTTGGGCCAGGGCCAGGCGGTGGTGATGGTCCACGGCAACCCCACCTGGTCGTATTACTACCGCCACCTGGTCGCCGCGCTGGGGGGGGACGATCCCGCCTCAATTGGGTTTCGGGCGCTGGTGCCCGATCACATCGGCATGGGGCATTCTGATCGGTGGTCGGACCGCCACCAGCGCTACTCATTGGCCCAGCGCGTGGCCGACTTTGACCATTGGATGCAGGCGCGCTTAGAAGAACAAGCGGACCCCGACCAACCGATTGATCTCATTGTGCACGACTGGGGCGGGGCGATTGGGCTGTCTTGGGCGGCGCGCCACCCCGACAAAATCCGCCGGCTGGTGATCTTAAACACCTGGGCGTTCAATCTCCCCGAAGGCGAATCGCTGCCTTGGATGCTTAAAGTCGCCCGCTCGGGATTGGGTCAGTGGCTGATCGTGCGGTTCAACGCCTTTGCCAAAATCGCGGCCAGGACCGCGACTCGCCGCCGGCTCGATCCGGCCACCGAAGCGGCGTTTTTGGCGCCTTATGAAGGGCAACCTCAGCGCCGCCTGGCCACGGCCGAGTTTGTCAAAGACATCCCGCTGAGCGCTGACGACCCTGCGTGGGGCGTGTTGGCCGAGACCGAGCGCCGGTTGCCCCAATTGATTGATAAGCCCATTTTGATCGGCTGGGGGATGCGCGATTTCGTGTTTGGCCCAAAGGTGCTCGAGATATGGGGTAAGATTTTCCCTCATGCGCAGGTCTGTCGGTTGGATGAGGCGGGCCACTATGTCTTGGAAGATGCCCAAGATGTCTTGATTCCGAAGATTGTTGAGTTTTTAAAGGGCGATTGATGACACACCCCAAGGGGACAATGACCAGCCACCTGGCGATGCTTGAGGCCGAGGCGATCCACATCATTCGTGAGGTGGCCTCCGAGTTTGAGCGCCCGGTGATGCTCTATTCCATTGGCAAAGACTCAGGCGTAATGCTGCACCTGGCCAAAAAGGCGTTTTATCCTGCCCCACCGCCGTTTCCGATGATGCACATCGACACCACCTGGAAGTTTCAGTCGATGTATGCCTTTCGCGATCGCATGGCCCAAGAGGCGGGGATGGAGCTCATCGTCCACCAAAACAAAGAGGGCATCGAGCAGGGGGTCAACATGTTCACCCACGGCTCGAAAGTCCACACCGATGTGATGAAAACCCAAGCGCTCAAACAAGCGCTCAGCCTGTATGGCTTTGATGCCGCTTTCGGCGGGGCTCGGCGCGACGAGGAGCGCTCGCGCGCCAAAGAGCGGGTGTTTTCTTTCAGAGACAAACACCACCAGTGGGATCCGAAAAACCAGCGCCCCGAGCTTTGGGACCTGTACAACGGGCGGGTGCACAAAGGCGAATCCATCCGAGTCTTTCCCATCTCCAACTGGACCGAGTTGGACATTTGGCAATACACCTACGCTGAAGACATTCCGATGGTGCCGCTGTACTTTGCCGCCGAGCGGCCGGTGGTGGAATACGACGGGCAGCTCATTGTCGTTGATGATGATCGCTTCCCGCTGGAGCCGGGCCAACGCCCAGAGATGAAGTCCGTGCGGTTTCGAACGCTGGGCTGCTATCCCTTAACCGGCGCGATGGAGTCCACCGCCACCACGCTTTTAGAGGTCATCGAAGAGACCATCCAAGCGACCCAGTCTGAGCGCCAAGGCCGAGCGATTGACAAAGACGCCGGGGCGTCGATGGAAGAGAAAAAGCGCCAGGGTTATTTTTAAGGGTCATTTTCCAGGGTCATTTTCTAGGGTTATTTTTGAGGAACATCGGATGAGTGATGCAAACCCAACCACTGGCCGCGACGCGCCAACCGCCAAGCGCGGTTTGAAAGTCACCGGGCTTGGCAAGCTGCTGCTGGTCTTGATCGGCGTGGCCTTTTTGATGCCGTTTATCGGTGTGGCCCTGGCGGTGGTGTTGGCCTTCATCGTTGCGGGAGTCGCACTGGGCTTTGGGCTGCTCGCAGCCATTTTGGCGGTGGTGCTGGCGGTGTTGGCGCTTGTGTTGCAAGAGCTTGGCGTCGTGCTGCCCTGGCCGATGATGGTCGATGTGGTGATGCTCGGTGGGGCTGTCGGATGAGCGAGGGCATGAGCGAGCAGCCATCGATTGAGTCGGTGCTGGCCAACCACGCCCGCAAAGACCTTCTCAGGCTCATTACCTGCGGTTCGGTGGATGACGGGAAGTCGACCCTGATAGGGCGGCTGCTGTTTGACTCCAAACAGATCTTTGAAGACCAGCTCGCCAGCGTTGAGCGCGACTCGAAAAAGTGGGGCACCACCGGCGATCAGGCCGATTTGGCGCTGCTGGTCGATGGGCTTCAATCCGAGCGCGAGCAGGGCATCACCATCGATGTGGCGTATCGGTTTTTCTCCACGCCCACCCGCAAGTACATCATTGCCGACACCCCAGGGCACGAGCAATACACCCGCAACATGGCCACCGGCGCCTCCACGGCGGATTTGGCGATCATCTTGATCGATGCCAGAAAAGGGGTCCAAACCCAAACCCAGCGCCACAGCTTCATCGCCTCGCTGTTGGGGATTCGACAAGTCATTGTCGCGGTCAACAAGATGGACCTGGTCGGCTACGACGCCGAGACCTTCCAAGCCATTGAGACCGACTACCGACGCTTTGCCAAGGGCTTGGGGTTTCAATCGATTGATGTCTTGCCGGTCTCAGCGCTCGAGGGCGCGGGCGTGATGCACCCGGCCAACGAGATGCCTTGGTTTGATGGCCCCACGTTGATGGCCTGTTTAGAATCGGCCACCCCAGGCTCGATGGGCCACCCCGTTCAAGCGGGCCAAGGGGAGCAAGCCTTTCGCTTGCCGATTCAATACGTCAACCGCTTAAGTTCAGACTTTCGCGGGTTTGCCGGGACGGTGGCTGCGGGCGCATTGGCGCTGGGCGAGACGATTGAAGTCCTGCCCTCGGGTCGACAGAGCACGGTCACCGGCTTAATTTCGCAAGCCGGCGACGTCGAGCAGGTGGCCGCCGGTGAGGCGGTCACCGTCACCTTGGCCGACGAGATCGACATCAGCCGGGGGGATGTGATGGTCGCCGCCGGTGGCGATCACCCGCCCCAGGTGCTCGATGCGTTTGAAGCCGATGTGGTTTGGATGAGCGATCAGCAGCTTTTGACCGGTCGCCAATACGACATCAAACTGGCCACTCAAACCGTGGGCGCAAGTGTCGAATCGCTGGCGCACCAATACGACATCAACACTTTGGCCGAACACCCCTCTGAGACCCTGGGCTTAAACGACATCGGCCGAGCGCGCTGGCGCTTGGCGCGGCCGGTGGTGTTTGAGCGCTACCAAGACACGCCGGCGCTGGGTGCGTTTGTGATCATCGATCGGGTCTCGAACCTGACGGTGGGGGCGGGGATGGTGCGCGAGCCGATCACGGGGGTGTTGGGTGCGGCCTCAACGGATGTGATCTGGCATGAGCACAAGATTGCCAAGACCAAGCGCGCCGAGCAGAAGTCTCAGCGCCCGGCCGTGCTGTGGTTCACCGGCTTGAGTGGCGCG
>CAJXNL010000015.1 GCA_913057195.1 uncultured Wenzhouxiangella sp. | reverse complement strand
CCGTAGCGCTTTTTGAACTTATCAACCCGACCACCCGAGTCGAGCATCTTGTGCTTGCCGGTATAAAACGGGTGTGACTCGGAAGACACTTCCACTTTCACCAGCGGGTACTCGTTGCCATCTTCCCACTGAATGGTTTCTTTGGTTTCAATCGTCGAGCGCGTTTTAAACATCAACTCGCTGGAAAGATCTTGGAAAATCACGTCGCGGTAATTGGGATGAATGTCTGGCTTCATGGCCACGATTCCTATCAATCAAAGATTCAGCCTTCCATTATCTCGAATTTCTCGAAGCAATTCAAGCAAGCAAGCGCATCCGGCGGCCTTGACTGTGCCCCGCCCAACCAGAGAACCCCTAATCCCCCTGTGATGTGATCTGAGACCATCCAGGGGCGCCATCTTGGGAGTTTATGGCTACAATCTTAAGCATGTCCCGACCGCATTGCATTGCCACCGGCCACCACGAAACCACCCAAGCCGCCTGCGAGATCCTGAACGAAGGCGGCAACGGTGTGGATGCAGCGATCGCGGCTCTATTGACCGCCTGTGTTGCCGAGCCACTGCTGGCCTCGCTGGGGGGTGGCGGGCATGCGCTGGTTCAAACCGAGCGCCAACCCACAGCATGCTTGGACTTTTTTGCCCAAACGCCTCACCAAAAACGGCCCGATCCGGTCGACTTTTATCCCATCTTGGGCAATTTTGGGACCACCACCCAAGAGTTTCATGTGGGCACCGCTTCGACCGCCACGCCAGGGGTGGTTGCGGGGCTTGATGCCTTGCACGCCCGGTATGGCACGCTGCCAAAGAAACGCTTGATCGCGCCAGCTCAGCGCGCCGCCCGCAAGGGGGTTGCGCTGAATGGACTTCAATACCACACCCTCCAAATTCTTGAACCGATCGTCAGGGCCACGCCCGAGGCGGCGCGCTGGGCGGGTTTGATGGATCAAAGCGCACCGCTCCCAACGGTGGGCACCCTCATCCGCCAGACCCGTCTGGCCGACTTTCTCGATCAGTGGGCCGCTGATGGCGCCGATGCGTTCTACTGTGGGGAAGTGGCCAATGAGCTCATCAAAGACCACCGCGCGCTGGGGGGACACTTACAACATGCCGATCTGCAAAGCTATCGGGCGAGGTGGCGCCGCCCTTTGAAGTGGCACTACCGAGGGGCAACCGTGTGGTCCAACCCGCCACCGGCGTTTGGCGGCATGATGCTCGCGCTTTCCACCTTACACTTAAGCCAGTCCCTTTCGCCGGATGTCGCTCGGGGCTCAGCTGAACATGTGCACGCGCTGATCTCAACCATGCGTGCAGTCAATACCGATCGCCGCGCCCTTGAAACCAACCACCTTCGAGGCGATCAGAGCACCCTTCACCATGACTTCAAGCGCCTGATGGCGCGCCACACCCTGACTCAAAAAGGCACCACCCACATCAGCATTGATGATGGCAAAGGGTGCGCGGTCTCAATGACGGTCTCCAACGGCGAGGGATCGGGGCATGTCTTAAAAGGGCCAGGTGTGATGATGAACAACATGCTTGGCGAGGAAGACATCAACCGAGGCGGGTTCCATTGCTGGCCAACCAACCGACGACTGGCGTCCATGATGACCCCCACGATCATGCACCACGGTGCTCAATCAAAGCGCTACCTCATGGGCAGCGGCGGATCCAATCGCATCCGAACGGCGTTGCTGCAGGTGCTCAGCCACCTGGTGGATTTTGAGATGGATTTGCAAGCGGCCATTGACGCCCCCAGACTTCATTTGGAAGGCGATCACTTAAGCATTGAGTTGGCTGAAGCATGGGCAGAAGACACCCGGGCATGGCTGCTCGACCACCACCGAGACGCCACCGTTTGGCCGCAACGCTCGTTGTTTTTTGGGGGGGTGCACGCCACAGGCCCTGGCCAAGCTTCAGCCGATGATCGGCGGGAGGGCGCCTCAAGCGTGGGCGAGGCGGCACCCCAGCCGCGTCGTTAAAGCTCCGTTGGATCCACATCCACGTGCCAACGAACCGTCTTGGCCGCCGGCAACGCATACAGCGCCGTCCAGTGCTGAGACACCCCGTCGATCAATTGCGCGCGGGTGGGGGCTTGTACCCAAGACTGATAACGCCAATATCCACCGCGCTTGGCCATGATTGCCGGGATGGGCCCTTGCACGTCCAGCCCCGCTTCGGCCAAGCATTGACCGGCAAGTTGTAAAAACGTCACCGCTGCCTCGCTTTGATGCGCTTCGGCGCGGAGTAAGACCAAGGCCTGCGCCGGCGGCAGCCCCGCCTGAACTCGCTCAGTCAACAACGCTTTTGCAAACCCGATGTAATCGCCTTGTTGCAGCTGCGCCAACAAGGGGTGTTCGGGGTGGCGGGTTTGCAGCACAAACTCGGCGCGGGGTTGGGCGGCATCAACCACCCGACCGGCGCGACCGGCGACTTGAAACACCGCCTGGCCCAGTCGCTCCGGGGCTCGGAAGTCGCTGCTGAACAGGGCTTGATCAACATCCAACACGGCCGCCAACGTCACTTTCGGCAGGTGGTGGCCCTTGGCGAGCATTTGGGTGCCCACCAAAATGCATGGGCCACCGGTTTTAACCTGGGCCAGCAGCGCCTCAAAATCATGGCGGCCAGTCATCACATCGCGATCCACTCGGTGAATGGGATGATCAGGGAAGCGTTCGCCCAACACCGATTCCAAACGCTCAGTGCCCGCGCCCAGTGGAATTAAATTTGGGTCTTGGCAGCTGGGGCAGCGTGGGGGCGGTGCGGTTTGGTGTCCGCAGTGGTGGCACTGCAAGCGCGATTGACTTTGATGGAGCGTCATGTGCGCGCTGCAGCGGTGACAGTCGGCTTGCCAACCGCAGGCCTGACACATCATCACCGGCGCAAATCCCCGACGGTTGCGGTACAGCAACACCTGCTGGCCCTGGCTGAGGTGGTGCTCAATTTTGACGAGCAATTCATCCGACAGGCCCTCGTGCTCGCCGCGCTGATCGATGATGCACCATCGCGGCTGAGGGGCATCGCTGGCGCGCTGGGTCAGCGTATGCTGTTGATATCGCCCCTCATTGACATTGTTTAAGCTCTCCAATGAGGGCGTGGCTGAACCCAAGACGATCGGCACATTCAAATGTTTGGCCCGCCAAACCGCCAGGTCTCGGCCGTGATACCGGGCGCCATCGATTTGCTTGAAACTGGCATCGTGTTCTTCATCGACAACGATCAACCCAAGCGCATGAAACGATAAAAACACCGCCGAGCGCGTACCAATCACCACCGCAGCCTGCCCAGATCGTGCGGCCTGCCAACAGGCAAGCCGCTCACTGGCCGACATCTCGGAGTGATAAACAAACGCTCGCACGCCAAGTCGTGCTTCGACCCGACGGATCAGCTGGGGACTCAGGCCAATCTCTGGGGCCATGATCAGCACCTGGCCTTGGTTGTCCAAAACCTGCTTGGCCAGCTGCAAATAAACCTCAGTCTTCCCACTGCCTGTGGTGCCTGCCAAAAGATGCACTCCAAACCGATCGATGCCCTTTGCAATGGCCTCCACCGCACCGCGCTGTTCAACGTTCAAGGTCGGACCGGGGGTGAGCTTGACCACAGGACAGCGCTCGGTCTGTTCGACCCATCCCTTGTCGACCAGCGTCTTGATCGTGGCGGGCTGCACGCCCCCCTCGATCAGGGCTTCACGTGCCACTGGACCCGCGGCCAGCCACTCAAGACATCGCCGTTGCGCGTGCGCACGACCCGCATCCGCATCGCGGCCAGCCTGGGTGAGCTGGTAGGCCTTGGGCAACGCTGAACGAAACGGCTTGGCGCGACGCAAGGCGGGGGGCAGCAACAGCTCCACCGCTTCGCCGACCGGGTAGGCATAGTATCGGCTGGCCCAAGCATGCAAAGCCAGCACATCTTCTCCCAACAGCGCCTCGTCCAAGACCTTGTCGATCGCCTTGAGCTTTTTAAGGGGCGTTGTGGTGGGGCCATGGTTGAGCACCACGCCCACCAGCTGGCGCCGGCCAAAAGGCACCAGCACGCGGCTGCCGACTGGGGGCAGCGCTTGTTCAGAAGGTGGCAGGTAATCAAAGGCCTGCGGCAATGGGACGGGCAGAGCGACCTGAGCCACCCTGACACTGGGGGTGTTCATCGTGCCCAAAGGCCCACCTCGTCAGCCTCAGCGATCGGTGGGGAGGGTCGCGGCAGGCAAGCTTCGGTGCGCAACCACTTTGAGCTCAGTGTCCAATGCCATCAGGTCGGCCAGGATCCTGGCAGACTCCACCAGGTAAATATCATCTTCCGGCGCGTCCGCGTCATCTTCGCCTGTTGAACCCGCATCATCACCGGGATCACCGACCTCGTCATCAGAAGACTCATCGACGCTGGCCATCCCCTGATTGGGGTCACCAAACCGCTCCCGACGGTCGTTCTCGTCTTCGGCCATCTGTTCGCGACGGGTGGCCTCATTTAAGGAGACAAAATCACGCTCGGCATCTTCTTCATACGCCTTCACATCGGCGACCAGCTCAACCAACGCTGGGTCGGTTTCTCGGCGAGCCAGGTGTCGCTCCCTGGCCTGTTCAATCAACCCAGATAAATCCGCCATGGGCTCAAAATCTGCCGGCTCGATCTCGGCCCACGGCAACGCGTATTCCATTGCGCTCTCACCCACCTCTTCTGGATCGCCCGGCGTGGGCAGATCAATGTCCGGATGCACACCGCGCAGCTGAGTTGAGCCGCCCGCCACTCGATAAAACTGTGCCATGGTCAGCTTCATTTGGCCCAGCCCCACATCCGAGCGAGAGATATGATCGAGATCAATCATGTTTTGGACGGTGCCTTTGCCAAAGGTGGGCTCACCCACGACCACGCCCCGTCCATAGTCTTGGATCGCCCCGGCAAAAATTTCGGACGCGGAGGCTGAGCGTCGATCGACCAGCACCGCCAGGGGGCCATCCCAAGCCATGCCGGGTTCTTGGTCTTTTTCCATGTTGACCCGCCCTCTGGAGTCTCTGACCTGGACCACCGGCCCCTGGTCAATAAACAATCCAGTCATGGTGGTGGCCTCAACCAGCGCGCCGCCGCCATTGCCCCGCAAATCAATCACCAGTCCATCGATGTCTTGTTCGCTGAGCTCATTGATCAAGCGGCGAACATCGCGTGTGGAGGACCGATAGTCGGGCTTATTCGCCGCTCGGCCCTCGAAGTCGACATAAAAGACTGGGACCTTAATCACGCCGATCCTGCGCTCAGGCAACTCAATGACTTCACTGCTGGCCGCCTGCTCTTCAAGCTTGACTTCATTCCTCACCAGCTCAATCGTGGTGGGTGGGCCACTCAACCCCGACTCGGCAGGCAGCACTTCCAAGCGAACTTTGGTCTCGCGCTCTCCTCGGATCAGCGCCACCACATCATCCAGGCGCCAGCCCACAACGTCGACCATTTCCTCGTCGGCCTGGGCCACGCCCACAATCCGATCACCTTCTTGCAAGCGTCCATCAAGATCAGCCGGGCCACCGGGGATGACCTCCACGATGCTGGTGTACTCGGTCTCTCTTTGCAGCAGGGCGCCGATGCCGTCAAGGCTTAAGCGCATCGAGATCTCAAAGTTTTCCACCGATCGCGGAGACAGGTATGACGAGTGCGGCTCGATCGACCGGGTGTAGGCATTCATAAAAAACTGAAACACATCTTCTGCGTTCAATTCAGAAATCCGCCGCCCCAAGCCCTTGTAGCGCTCATCAAGGGTCTCTTTGATCTCGCTGGCCTCTTTGTCGGCCAGCTTCAGTCTGAGGAAGTCGTTTTTGACGCGCTGACGCCAATACGAATCGAGCGTGGCCTGATCCTCGGCCCATTCGGCCTCGCTTCGGTCAAAATAAAAGACCTCATCTTGAGTGAAGTCAAACGCTTCATCGAGTCGCTGACGCGCAAACGACACGCGCTGATTGACGCGCTCGACATAGCGATTAAATATTTCAAACGCCGGATCCAGGTCTGAACTTTTCAGTGCATTCTCCAACTGCGGGCGATAACGCTCAAAACGCGCCACATCGGCGGCAGTGAAGTACATGCGGTTGGGATCTAAAAGCTTGAGGTATTGATCAAATATTCGCGCGGAGATGTCCGCATCGAGCTTGTTGCGATGATAGTGGTACCCCGACACAAAACGCGTCGCCAAGCGACTGGCCAGCAAGTGCTCAGGCTCAGGTGAGAGCGACGGTTGAGCCGAGCTTTCGTCGCGCGCTACATCAGGCTCGGTCTGTGGCTCGGCGGACAGATTGGTCATCACCAAACCAGCCACCAACCCCAATGCCAGTGCCATAACAGCCCACAGCCCCGCGGCGCGTCTCATTGCTTGTCTTATCGTCGTCATGCCCACTGAGACCTTTGATTTTCTATTAAGTTTGATCGTAACCGAGGCGCTGGGTCAGCCGTGTCGTCAGAGATTCACAGACCCCCTCGAAGTCAAGCCCGGTGCAGTGTGTACTGATCTGGGTCATCGCCAACCCCGCCATGCCACACGGATTGATCAACGAAAAAGGCGCCAAGTCCATGGCCACATTGACCGCCAATCCATGATAGGTGCAGCCGCGACGGACTTTCAAGCCGATTGAAGCGACTTTCTCACCGGCAATATATACCCCCGGGGCACCGTCTCGGCGGGCGCTGTCCACACCAAAATCTGCGAGCAAATCAATCACGATTTGCTCCAAATGGTCCACCAAACAGCGCACGCCCAGCCCCAAGCGTTCAAGATCCAGCAGCGGGTACAGCACCACCTGGCCCGGGCCGTGGTAGGTGACCTGACCACCCCGATCGGTGGCGACCAATGGGATGTGAGCTTGGCTCAGTGCCTCGGGGTTGAGAACATGCTCAGGTTTGCCTGCCAAGCCTTGGGTCAACACCGGCTCGTGCTCCACCCGCCAAAGTTCGTCGGGCGTCTGGGCATCGCGCGCATCGGTGAACGCTTTCATGTCGGCCCACACGGGTTCGTACGGCCGGCGGCCCAAGTCTTGGATGATCAGGGTGCCAGAGGACATTGACAGCGCGCAACCGCAGGAAACTAAAGCGTCATGACCACCGAGTCCAGCGCTCGCAAGTCTTGGTAGATGGCTTCGAGGTGGGCTCTGGAATGGACCCGAACGGTGATGGTGATGCTTTTATAGCTGCCGTTTCGGCTCAGCCTGACCGATACGTCGTCGTCCTTGGAAAAAATGGCTTGGCGGGCCATGGCATCCATCACCGACTCGTGGGCGCCTTGCTCGGTGCGCACCATGGCCTTAACCGGGTAGTCGCAGGGAAATGACAGGCCTTCTGGCTCAGCCATCGCCTGACAGCCCCCTCCACCACATCTTCAGTCGGTCTTGCGCACGGCCAATGAACCCAGCCTGCTCGACAGCGTTGCCAGCCAACACCGCCCGTCTGGCCAGCTCCTCGTCATCCAACGTGACCGTTAGCTCGCCCAACACCTGGCCTTCAGCCACTGGGGCAATCACGTCACCGTCGATCATCAAGGTGTTTTCAATGTCATCGAAACGCCCGCGCGGCACAGTGACAAAAACTGGGGCATCCACCCGCAAAGAGATCGTATCTGCCACGCCCTGCCAGACCTCGCTTGTGGCGACCTCATCTTCGGTGTCATACAACGCGTACGTCTCATAGAACCGAAACCCGTAGTTGAGCAGCGATTGCGAAGACGTCGCGCGGCTTTCTTCATTGCTTGAGCCCATCACCACGCTGATCAGGCGCATGTCGTTGCGAAGCGCTGAGGTCACCAGGCAATACCCAGCGGCTTCGGTATGACCGGTCTTCAAACCGTCAACCGAGGGGTCACGCCACAACAACCGATTGCGGTTGTGCTGACGAATCCCGTCAAACGTAAATTCGCGCTGCGAGTACCAATCGTAATACTCAGGAAACTGCTCGATGATGGCCTGCGCAAGAAGCGCCGAGTCGTGTGCTGAAGTCATTTGATTGGGGTCAGGAAGTCCGGTGGCATTGACATAAAACGTGTCATTCATGCCCAACAGCTGGGCATATTCATTCATCAGCAAGGCAAACGCCGCCTCGGTGCCAGCGATGTGCTCGGCCACCGCCACGCTGGCGTCATTGCCTGACTGAATAATGATGCCTTTGAGCAAAGACTCAAGATCCACACGGGTATTGACCTCCACAAACATGCGAGAACCGCCGGTGCGCCAAGCGCGCTCTGAAATCAGCACCTCATCATCCAAAGCAATGTTGCCGCGCTTGAGTTCGTGAAACGCCACATACGATGTCATCAGCTTGGTGATGCTCGCCGGCTCCACCGGGGCATGGGGAGCTTTCTCAGCGATCACATGCCCGCTGTCAAAGTCCATCAAGACGAAGCTCTCGGCATCCACCGGCGGGGCTTGCGGAATCGCGACCTGCGCGCCGGCCCCGCCCGGCAAAAGCACCATGGCCACGACAAGCCCAAGCGCCAGAGAATGACACCTGTTTAGAAGATTGGATCGGGTCGATGGACGACGCATCACGTTCATGGTCAAAGCTCGCTCAAGCAGGGATCTCTAAGGATACACATATTGGGTCTGCTCGAGGCCCATCTCAAGCAATTGAGCCACACCCGAAATGGCGGCCTGAACATCAGAAAAAGGCCCCAGCCGCACCCGCCAAACGCCAGCTTTGGTGGTTTTTGGGCCTTCAAACGCCACCGGTGCGATGTCAGCCAGCGTCAGCCGATCGCGGAGTTTCTCGGCATTGGATCGATCAGAAAACGCCCCGGCCTGCACCCAAACGGGCAGTTTGGCAGGCCGGCGAATGCTGGGGTCGGGTTCATCAAACGTTAAGGCGCGCACCTCGACCGGGGCGGTGCCGGCTTGGTCGATGCCCAGCCGGACCGCTGCGGCCCACGACAAGTCGATGATCCGGCCCGGTTTGAACGGCCCACGGTCATTGACGCGAACAATGATGGACTCGCCAGTCTCTAAGTGGGTCACTTCAACATAGCTCGGCAGCGGCAAGTGCTTGTGCGCCGCCGTCAACTGGTACATGTCATAGGGCTCCCCCGATGAGGTCAAGCGCCCATGAAACGCGGTGCCATACCAAGAAGCGATGCCCGTTTCGACATAGCCTCGCGCGGTGGGCAAGACCTCATAGTGCTCCCCCCAGACTTCATATGGGCTGTGATTGCCGTACGCGCTTAAGGGCTCAGGCTTGGGAACAACGGGCTTGATCAGGCTGGTGTCAAACGACCCGCTGGGCGGACCGTCAAAGGTATAGCGCGCGCAGCCTGACAGGACGATCACCCCCAACAACAAGGCGCCCACCCACCCGCGTGGCTTCATCTTGTGCGGTTCCATTCAGCGCTCACTCCGCGCGTTGGGCAATCTCATCGGCCAGCTGGGTGACCGCCATGGCATACAGTGGTGAGCGGTTATAGCGCGTGATCACATAAAAATTGTTCAAGCCCACCCAATACTCGGGGCCGTCGCTCCCCTCGAGCTCAATCAGGGTCGCTGGGGTGTCGGGCGGCAGGCCTTGGTCATCGAACCGAATGCCTTGCGCCTGGAGCGCGCCCAGCGTGGCGTTGGGCTTGAGCTGAAAGTCAGCCATGTCGACACCCTCGGGCACTGCATCGGTCGCCAGTGCAATTGGTTGGCCTGGGATCCAGCGGTGCTCGGCCAAGTAGTTGGCCACCGAGCCCAGCGCGTCGGGCAGCGAGCGCCACAGGTCGCGATGCCCGCTGCCATCAAAATCCACCGCGTATGCCCGATAGCTCGAGGGGATAAACTGGCCCAGCCCCATCGCGCCGGCATACGAGCCGCGGATGTCGGTTAAAGGCAGCGCCTCTTCCTCGGCCAAAGCCATGAAATGGCCCAGCTCACGTGCAAAAAACTCCGCCCTGGGCTCGTAGTAGAACCCCAGTGTGGCCAGCGCATCGATGACGCGGAAGCTCCCCGTGTTCATGCCATAGTTGGTTTCAACCCCGACAATTGCCACCACCAACTCGATGGGAATGCCGTAGGTGTCGCTGATCTGAGTCAACAGCCGCTCATTGGCCCGCCAAAACTCAGCGCCGCCTGCAATGCGGGTGTCGTTGAGGAAAATGCCCCGGTATTCGTGCCAAGGCTTGGCTTCTGCTGGGCGGGTCATGGCATCGATGATGCTTTGCTGATACTCCGCTTGCGAGACCACAGAGCGCACCAAATCAGGGTCGAGCGCGTGCTCGTTGACCACCGACTCAATAAATTGCTCGGCGCCGGGGTGAGGTTCGGCCCAACCCGCACTCACCGTCATCCACAACAACCCAACCATCAGCCCATATTTTTTCATGATCGCTTTCATTCCATCCTGTGTCGTCAACGGCCCACTCATCAGACCAACGTTCGATTTATAGCATGGATCAGTGCCCCATAAAACGTCGTCGACTGTGCAAGCCCTGAATCAATCCAAACCCCGCCAACAATGTGACCGCTGAGGTGCCGCCATAACTCATCAACGGCAACGGCACACCGACCACCGGCAACAATCCACTGACCATCGACACGTTCACCACCACGTAGACAAAAAATGACACCACGATGCCGCCGATCACCAGCCGTGCAAACGGATCCGTGCACTGATGGGCCAATTGCAAGCAGCGAATAATGATCAATGCATAGATCACAAGCACGGCCATCACGCCCAACCAACCAAACTCCTCAGCCAGCACGGAAAAAATAAAATCGGTGTGGGGCTCGGGCAAAAACTCAAGATGCGATTGCGATCCCGACAGCCAGCCCGTGCCTGACCACCCGCCAGAGCCCACCGCGATCTTCGATTGAATGATGTTCCATCCCTGGCCTAGGGGGTCACGCTCGGGATCGAGAAAGGTCAAAATCCGGTTTTTTTGATAATCGCGAAGGTTGAGCCACATCGCGGGCAGGGCAGCCATCACCAGGGCGCCAAGCCCGGCGATCATCCGCCAGCGAAGCCCTGCCAAGAACACCACGGCCAAGCCGCCGGTGCCGACCAAAATCGCGGTGCCCAGATCAGGCTGGACCAAAATCAATCCGCTGGAAATGCCCACCAAGACAACGCTGATCAACGTCGGCATCAGACTCGGTGGCAACGGGCGCTCAGACAAATACGCGGCCAGCACTAAAGGCAAGGTGATTTTCATCGCCTCCGACGGCTGAAAGCGGATCACCCCAAAATCCAACCAGCGTTGCGCGCCTCGACCCACACCCACCCACTCCACCACCAAGAGCATCGCCAGTGCCAAGCCGAAGAGATAAGGGGCCCACAGCAGCCACAATCGCTTGGGCACCTGCGCCAACACCAACATGGCCGCTAAGCCCACCCCAAGGCGAATGGATTGATTGACCACCAGCGAGGCGTCTTGCTCACCGGCGCTATACAACACGGCCAAGCCGATCAGCATCAGCAGGCCCAAAAGCCCCATCAAGATCGCGTCCAAACGAATCAGCGACAGCCCATTTGCACCGATGCGCTGAAGACTCACTGCACCACCCGCGCCATGACATCCGCACCAATCGGCGCGGCCACGGTTGCACCGCCGCCCCCGTGCTCGACGACCACGCTGATCGCCCACTTGGGGTCATCAATCGGGGCGAACCCCACAAACAAAGCGTGGTTTCTAAGATGCTCGGGCAAATTGTCTTGCTCACGCTCATCCACCGCATCGGCATCATCAGGCAAACCAAACACCTGCGCCGTGCCTGTTTTCCCCGCAAACCGAATCGGGACATCTTGAGCCACCGCGCGCGCGGTGCCCGTCGGCCCATGAATCACCTCCACCATGCCCGCCTTGACCGCGTCCCAATGTGGGTCTGCATGCACCACCCGCTGACTGGGGGCGGTGGGCGTATGCAGATAAGGCGCGCCGGTGCGGCCTTCCGCTGCCAGCAAAGCCGTGGCATGGGCCAGCTGCAGCGGTGTCGCCACCACAAACCCTTGGCCGATGCCGGTGATGACGGTCTCACCGGGGAACCAAGCCTCCCCAAACTGACCGCGTTTCCAGGCGCGCGTCGGCAGCAACCCGTCGCCCTCACCCAACAAGTCAATCCCGGTGGGCTGACCAAAGCCAAACAGCGCCAGCTCGCGTGCCATCCGATCGATGCCCAAGTCCACCGCCATCTCATAGAAATACACGTTCACTGACTCGGCCAAGGCCTTGGTTAAATCCACCCATCCATGCCCGCCGCGCTTCCAATCTCGATACCGACGGCCCTCACCATCCAGCTCAAACCACCCGCGAGAAAACATCTCCTCGTCGGAATCGATGACCCCCTCGGCCAATCCTGCCAGCGCCAAAAACGGCTTGATCGTGGAGCCAGGCTCATACGCCCCTTGCAAAAACCGGTTGAACAGGGGCCGTCGGGGGTTGTCCAACAAGGCCTGATACGCCGACGGGGCGATGCCGTTCACAAATTGATTGGGGTCGTAGCCTGGCGCTGAGACCAGTGCACGCACCGCGCCTGTGTCCACATCCAACACCACCACCGCGCCGGCGTGCCCATCCAGCGCCTCAGCGGCCGCGCGCTGGAAGTCCAGATCGAGCGTCAGCTGGAGGTCTTGGCCGTTGGCAGGGGCTTGGCGCTCCAACACCCGCACGGTCCGGCCTTGCGCATTGGTCTCCACCGTCTCCACCCCCGGCTGGCCATGCAAAACGCGCTCATAGGCTTGCTCGATGCCGGTGCGCCCCACGTGGGTGCTGGCCCGGTAACGGTCTGGGCCAAGGCGTTCGAGGTCGCGCTCATCGATGCGCCCGACATAGCCCAGAACGTGAGCGAACAACGCCCCATGGGGATAGTGCCGCGTCAAATACGGCTCAACCTCCACGCCCAACAAACGATGGCGATGGGCGGCCAAGCGCGCGACCTCATCAGATCGCAGGTTGGTTTTTAACGGCACCGCTTGAAAGCGCCGTGCCCTTTGTCGTGCCCGATTAAACCGCGCCCGCTCGTCATCACTGATCGTCACCAGCGCACCGACCTGGTCCAGCATCGCCTCCCAATCCGGCACCCGCTCGGGCACCACCACCAACCGATAGGCAGGCCGGTTTTCGGCCAACACCCGCCCTTTGCGATCCAAGATCAAACCGCGCGTTGGCGCCAGTGCCCGCAGGGCCACCCGGTTGTTCTCAGCACGGGAGGCATACAGCTCATGGTCGACGATCTGCAACTGTGCAAAGCGCCCGGCCAGCAGCAGCAAACACGCCAACATCACCGCGCCCAACCACTGAAAGCGTCGATCAATCACTTTAAGCTCAGCCGCACCATCCCGAACGCGCGCGCTGGCTTGCTTGAACCACCGAGCAAGCTTCATGGCGACAACCGACGCCGCCGGCGCAGCGCATCCATGCCCAAAAACAACCACGGCCACAGCACCATGCCGACCAACGGTGCCATCCACCACAGGGCCGGTGGTGAGGGCTCACCGGCGATCAGGGCCACCGCCCACTGAATCAAACGATCATTCAACAACAGCGCCATCACTGCGACAGCCTGTTGCCAGGGCGGGAAAAACCTCAGCTGGTTGCGAAAGCGCTCCAGCAAAAATGACACCACAACCAAACTCAGCGCGTGTTGACCCAGCAGTGTCCCGGTCAACACATCCAACAACAGCCCCAGCAAAAACGCCTGGCCCAGGGCGCGGAAGCGATGGCCCTCGAGCACCCAATAGATCATCACCATCGCCGTCCAGTACGGCCAAATCAACCGCAAAAGCTCAGGCAGTGGCCACACGGTTAAGATCACCGCCGCCGTCAACGTGATCCAAAGCAAGGCCTCATCTGAAAAACGCCGCTCAGCCATCGCGGGTGGGGTCCTCAGCGTTTGGGCTCGCGCCCACAGGCGCAGGTTGATCGTCGGTCAGGACCAGGACAAAGCGCGCACGATCATGCGCGCCTTGGGGGGTGGCCTGAGCCACCGCAAAGTTTTCGCCTTGGGGGCGATCAATGCCGGTGATCGTGGCCACAGGCAAACCCGGTGGGAACACCCCTCCCAGCCCGGAGGTGACCAACGCATCCCCCGCGACAAGATCCACATTCATGGGCAAATCCGGCAGCAACAAGTCAGCCCTCAAACCGCCCCCATAGGCCAGCGTCACCAATCCGGTGCGCGCCACACGAACCGGCAGGGCGTGATCAGGATCGGTGATCAGAATCACTTGTGACGACCCTGCGCTCACTCGGTCCACCTGTCCGAGCAGCCCTTGCCCATCAACCACGGCGTCGGCCACAGCAACGTCATCGCCACGGCCTTGATCAATGATCAGCCGGTGCGAGAACGGGTTGAGATCAACTCGGCGAACGCGTGCCGCCAACGCATCAAACCGACGCGCCTTTGATAAGCCCAACAGCTCACGCAACACTTGGTTTTCTTGTTGCAAAGATTGCAACAACAAAAGATCAGCCTGCTGACGACTCAGTTCATCAGACAAACGCTCATTCTGATCAATTAAGGCTTGCGAGCGGGTGGCCCACCGGCTGACTTGATCCGCCCAATGCAGGGGCCAATCGATGATTAAGTAAATGGGCTGAACCAGCTCACCGACGGCTGAATGAAATCGATTCAAGTACTGGGCGCGGTGATCGAGCGCCATCAAAAATAGGGCCACAAACAAATAAACGATCAGCCGTGAGGTCTGGAGACCCGCGTCCCCCGCCAGACCTTTGCCAGACCCGATGGCCACTAGTCTGAGAAGAAGTCACCCCGGTTTTCGTCCATCATTTCCAAGGCGCGACCACCCCCCCGTGCCACACAGGTCAAAGGATCGTCTGCAATGATGACGGGCAAACCGGTTTCTTTCATCAACAACTTATCCAGATCACGGAGCAGCGCGCCACCCCCAGTCAACACAATGCCCGTCTCGGCCACGTCTGCACACAACTCAGGCGGCGTTTGCTCCAGCGCGGTTTTCACGGCCGCCACAATCATGCTCAGCGCCTCACCCAGTGCCTCGTTGGCCTGGGTTGATGACATCGAAATCATTTTTGGCACGCCCTCTGCCAGGCTTCGACCGGAGACCTGCATTTCGATTTCTTCTTCTGGCGGCACGGCACAGCCAATTTCAACTTTAATTCTTTCGGCAGTGGCCTCCCCAATCAAAGTCCCATAGATGCGGCGGACGTAGTTCACAATCGCCTCATCAAAGTGGTCACCACCCACGCGCACCGAGTTGGAATACACAATCCCATTGAGCGACAGCACCGCCACCTCTGTGGTGCCACCACCAATGTCTAAAACCATCGAACCGCGCGCTTCATGAATGGGAATGCCTGCACCAATCGCCGCTGCCATCGGTTCTTCGATCAAAAACACCTCACGCGCACCGGCGCCTTCGGCGGATTCTTTAATTGCACGACGTTCCACCTGCGTGGATGAGCACGGCACACACACCAACACTCTGGGGCTGGGACGCAAGAACCGGGACTCATGCACTTTACGAATGAAGTACTGAAGCATCTGCTCGGTCATATCGAAATCGGCAATCACGCCGTCTTTCAATGGCCGAGTGGTGCGGATGTTGCCCGGTGTCCGACCCAACATCTTTTTGGCTTCCACGCCCACAGCCGCCACAGATTGCGGTCCGCCTGGCCCCCGCTCCATGCGCACCGCCACCACAGAGGGCTCATTCAAAACAATGCCTTGATCACGCACAAACACCAATGTGTTGGCCGTGCCCAGATCGATGGACAGATCGTTGGAGAACAACCCGCGTAAGTGTTTGAACATGTGCGCTTATCCGTTTGTCTTTACTTCAGAATTAAATTGGCTAAGTTATTGTATACCCTACACGGTACAATGCAATAAATGACGGCTGTTCAACATCGAGGGATTTCATGAGTGTGATGATCTGTGGGTCATTGGCGTTTGACACCATCATGGTGTTTCCAGAGCGCTTCAAGGACCATATCCTTCCGGATAAGACCCACATGCTCAATGTGGCGTTTTTGGTGCCGGAGCTGCACCGCAATTTTGGGGGCTGTGCGGGCAACATTGCCTACACCCTCAAAAAGCTCGGCGGTGACCCGGTGCCAATGGCGACCGTGGGCGCGGATTTCAATCAGTATCGCGAGTACTTGGCACAGCTGGATATCCCGCAAGAGCATGTCTCGACAATCGAGACTGAGTGGACGGCGCAGGCGTTCATCACCACCGACTTAGATGACAACCAAATCACCGCGTTTCACCCCGGTGCGATGACCCACAATCATCGTCAAGTGGTCCCCAAGGACCAGGGCATCACCTACGGGTCCATCTCGCCTGACGGCAAAGAGGCCATGCTCGATCATTCCGATCAGTTTGCCGCGGCAGGCATACCTCATCTGTTTGATCCCGGCCAAGGCCTGCCGATGTTCAACGGCGATGAGCTGTTTAAGATGATCAAAAACGCCACTTGGCTCACCTTGAACTCTTATGAGTGGGCCATGCTGAAAGACAAAACAGGCTTAAGCCGGCAAACCGTCATCGAGCATTTGGACGGCGGGGTGATCATCACCCACGGAGCCGAGGGCTCAGAACTGATCACCCGTCAGGCCCAGACCCGTATCCCGGCGGTTAAACCTGAGGGCATTGTTGACCCCACCGGCTGCGGCGACGCGTATCGGGCGGGCCTGTTGTTCGGTCTTGATCGAGGCTGGGACCCAGCCGATGCGGCATGCTTAGGGGCGCTGATGGGCTCGATCAAAATTGCTCACAGCGGGCCACAGCACCATGACTTTACCCCCGACGACATTCGTCAAAGGTATGAAGCGGCCTTCGGCCGGCCGATGCCCCAATAGCCGCCAGGCCCCGATCACGCATCCTCAAAACCCAGCCGGCCAACCCAACCGCCGAGGGTCGCTGGCGCCGTAGAGCTGACCGGTCTCGGGATCCCGCCAAACGATTTGCATCGATCCGGTCGACCAGTAATACGGCCCCAGATCCGTCAATGGCAACCCAGCGGCTTGAATGCCTTCGCGAACCTCATCGCTGATTCTTGATTCAATCGCAATGCCCGGCTCGCCTCCTGACCAGGCCCAAAACCTGGGCATGCTGGCGGCTTGTGCAGGCGGCATGTTCCAATCCAGCAAATTGGTCAGCACTTGGGTGACCGGTTGAGGTGGGGTCCCTGGAGTGCCCATCGCCAACCAAGGCTCGCCGTCTTTTTCAATCATAATGGCGGTGATCGGCAGCACCAACCGTCGACCTGGCCCCTCGGTCAATGCTGGCGCAGTTGAGCCTGTGGCGCGCACCCCGTCGACGAACACACCCGGCGCTCCCCCATGGCCCGTATGCAAGACACTGAACCAATTGCCCTGCGCATCCACAATCACATTATGGTCACTGCCCAAAACACGGCCGTGATCGGGCGTGACATCGGCTGAAGCCGCCAGCCGGATGTTGGGCTGACGCATGCTGGAGGCCACCACACGCGCCGCCATTTCGCCATACGCCGGCGACAACCAAATCTCGGTGGGGTTTTGCATGGCCAGCGGGTCGTTGATCATATGCTGCGTCTCTTGGCGCGCCCGACCCAAAACCCGCGCCATGATCTCCAAAGTCTCCGCCGATTCCGAATAATGCGGTCGATCGGCCAAGTTGAAGTGCTGCAAGATGTTTAAGTTTAAACCGACCAAGACCCCACCGGTGTCCGGGGGTGCCGAACCAATCAAGGTGTGGCCGTTGTATTCAAACCGAACGGGCGCTTGCCACTGAACCTCGTAGTTCTCCAAATCTTCCGGTGCCACACAGTGGCCGCGGGCTTTTGCCGCCTCAATAAAAGCCTCCGCCCAATCGCCCGTGTACATATAATCTGGGCCCGCATCGGCCAACCGAGTCAAATGATCGGCGAGTGCGGGCATCTGCCAACGCTCACCCACGGGCACCAAAAACCCATCGGGCATATAAAAGTCCCGCGCTTGGGCATTGTCAATCAGGCCATCGGACTCACCCGTTTGCATCAGCTTATAGTTGATGCCATACATGAATGAGCTGACCTCCACACCCTCACGAGCCGCCTCAATCGCTGGCTGAAGATACTCAGCCCAAGACCGAGTGCCCCAGCGCTCAGCCAGCGCCCCCATCGCTTTAACCACGCCACCAATCGACACACTGGATGGATCGCCGTCACCACACCGACTGGCCATGGGTCGAGTGCCCACACCACTGATCACGTGATACTCCCCCGTGGCGGCTTCGTAGTAGATGCCGGACATGGTCCCAAAGTGAGACACTTGGTGGTAATCCACCACGTGCTGCAAAAAGGTGGCGGTGATCATCGCATCAACCGCATTGCCCCCTTGCTCAAGCACCGCCAGCGCTGTTTCTGTCACGATGGGAAGTTGTGTGCTCACCATCACCTCATTGCCGGTGGCGGTGGGTTTGGGGCCTTGATTGAGGCGCGGGTCCGCCGCACCTGCGCTCAAGGCAATCGAGACAAATAAAACAAACAAAATCAAACGGTGCATGACATCTCCCAGTCGTCCATGAGTGGCCTTTGGTTGAGCATACCCACAGCTTGAAATGATTGCCAGCGTTGAATGGGCCGCCCCATCGCGCTACACTTGTGTGGTTTCCTCGGGGCGGCTAAAAGCCTGAGACACTTGCATTGAGTGGACCCGTTGAACCTGATCCGGATCATGCCGGCGTAGGGACAGGAACCACCGCAGGCCATCGAGCCTGCCGACATCCCCCGTGCACGACCGGGTCTCCCTTGATGATGATTTGATTGGAGACCTGAAACAATGAAACAACCCCTCGGTTTGATCAACCTGACATTGATCCCCTTGGCGCTGTTGAGCGCGCTGGCTGTCGGGGCGCAAACACCCCCAGAAGCGACACAAGCACAACAAACGCCTGACGAGGTCGACGACCGGGTGCTGGTCACCGCCGACTTTCGACCGACTGAACTCGAGGCCCTGGCGGGCAGTGCAACCATCATCGATGAGACCACCCTCGACGACCGCAACGCCGCTCACCTCGACGCGGTCCTCAACACCGCCCCAAACGTGAACTTTGCCACTGGCGCCTCGCGGGGTCGGTTTTTTCAGATCCGTGGCATCGGCGCGCGCTCGCAGTTTGTCGAGCCCAGCAATGCCTCGGTGGGGTTGATTGTTGATGGCATTGACTTGACCGGCTTGGGCGGTGCGGCGAGCACCTTGGACATTGATCAAGTCGAGATCCTGCGCGGACCTCAAGGCACGCTGTTCGGCGCCAACGCCTTAGC
This sequence comes from uncultured Wenzhouxiangella sp., assembly GCA_913057195.1. GTDB lineage: Bacteria > Pseudomonadota > Gammaproteobacteria > Xanthomonadales > Wenzhouxiangellaceae > Wenzhouxiangella. The sequence continues at coordinate 31,868 of CAJXNL010000015.1, read as the reverse complement.
AGGCTTGATCAATCTGGTGTCCGCCTCACCCACCCCCGAACACCAACAAACGATCGGTCTTCGCCTCGGCGACTACGGCACCCGCTACGCCGAGACCACCGCATCGGGCCCCATCAATCCCACAGCCGGTTACCGGGTGGCGGTGTCCAAGTTGCAATCGGATGGCTTCACCGACAATGCGTTTTTGGGCCGGCGCGACACCGCCGGTCTCGATGAGCTCACTGTCAAATCCCAACTCGATTGGACGGCGGGCTCAGATGTCGATGTCGAGTTGACCGCGCTGTATCTCGACATCGACAACGGCTACGATGCCTTTTCATTGGACAACACCCGCACCACCTTATCCGATGAGCCGGGGTTTGACCGCCAAGAGACTTGGGCCGGGTCGGCGCGGGTCAAGTGGCGCGCGCATCCCGCGTTCGATGTGGAGACAACCCTCAGCCACGTCAACGCCGATCTTGACTATGGGTTTGATGAAGACTGGGCATTTGAGGGGATTTGTGAAGCTTTCGAATGCATTTTCGACGGCTATACTTCATTCGACCGCTATACCCGCCAAACCGACAACACCACGTTTGATGTGCGCCTCATTTCTGCTGCCAGCGACAACGCAGTGGGCTGGGTGGTGGGTGCTTATGGCAAAGACCAAACCCAAACACTGGAACGGATCTACACTTATGCGGACGATTTCAGCAGCGAGTACGAGACCACCAATCAGGCCTTGTATGGTCAGCTTGATGTGCCTGTCACGCCAGAGTGGACGCTCACCGCTGGGCTTCGTTTTGAGCGCTTTGACGCCGATTATGCCGACGCCAATCAAGCAGGCTATGATCAAGACAACAACCTTTGGGGCGGTCAAGTGTCACTCTCGCGCGCCTTGAACAATGACACCATGGTCTATGGGCTGGTTTCAAAAGGATACAAAGTGGGGGGCATCAACCCCGATGCTGACGTGCCCAGTTCCCAGCGCCGATATCAAACAGAAGGCCTTTGGAACCACGAGATCGGTGGCAAAGGCGCGCTCTTGGACGGGCGCCTCGATTGGCGCGTGGCGGTGTTCTACCAAGCCCGCGACGACATCCAAACCCAACAGTCTTTGGTGGTGCCTGTCGACGGTGAGCGCTGCCCGTGTGAGTTCATTGAGTTTCAATCCAACGCCGCTGAAGGCACCAGCCAAGGCGTGGAATTTGAGCTCAATGCCCAACTGTCTGAACGACTGGATGTGTTTGCCAGTCTCGGGCTGTTGGATGCCCAATTTGATGACTTTGTCAGTTTCTCTCATGTTGATGCCGATGAAGACACCGGCATGGGCGTGGACTTAGATGGCCGCGATGTGCCCCAAGCACCCAACTACAACGCCCACTTGGGGGCGGTGTTTTCATTGACGGACCGATGGGCCCTCTTGGGCGAGTTTGAAGCCAAAGACGGGTTTTATTTCTCAAGTCGGCATTCGACCCGCGCCGATGCCTATGAGCTGATCCACCTCAGATTGAGCTACCAGGCCAACGACTGGGACGTGGCGTTTTGGGTCCGAAACCTCACCGATCAAACCATCAAAACGCGCGGCTTTGGTGGCTTTGGCAACGACCCGAGAAAAGGCTACGCCACCGAACCGTACTATCAGTTCGGCGCGCCTCGAACATTGGGCGTGAGCGCAGGCTTTTCATTCTAAGACGCAGCGCGACGGTTCCCACGGGTGGGGCCGTCAGTCATTGCATCTGACCCATCGCCTCATGCACACCATCATCCGGGAATCAGGATTTTGGCGCTGATCCGACCGGCTGAGTGGCCTATGAGGCGTCTTTTAACCCGAAGTTGCCATCGCTTCGGTGTGAGGTCATCAAGCGCTTGGCCACCCGCGAGGGCTGGTTGGGCCGGTCCACGCGCTCAACGAATCGAAAATCAGCACTCATCGCCTCTTCGGTGATTCGAACCTCAATCCAACCGCGCTTGGCGGTGTCCATAAATCGGATGTTGGGATTGGCCGCGCGGAATGCCGGCGGCAGCTGCCCTGGTGCTTGAGTGGGAAAATAGTCATCAAACCCTGGCGAGCTGATGGATGTGGTCAAAAGCTCCACGGCCATGACCTGGTCTTGGCCAGCGCGTTTGATGTCTCCCGCAACTGAGGTGTGCAAATCCCCTGTCAAAATCACCGGGCTGGGTGCCTCGGTATCAAGCATTGAAAGCAACTGCTCGCGCGCGCCTGCGTAGCCGTCCCAACAGTCCCACATGATGGGCATGCCTTGACCGCCCATCGCCAACAGCGCATCGACAATCTGATCGCCAATCCGCTCGCGGGCCAGCGGAATGTCCAGCACCTCACTTAAGTCAGGCAACAACAATTCTGAGACCATCACCTGTTGACCGAGCAATTGCCAGCGGGTGTCGGCTTGTCTCAAGCCATCGCGGAGCCACTGGAACTGCTCTTGGCCCAGCATCTGGCGGCTTGGGTCTCGGCGCAGCCGCTCGAGATCTTGCGGGTTGTCTTGGAATGCCATGGGATTGAGTTGCTCGGCCCGATCGTAGTAACGGGTATCGAGCATGTGCAAACTGGCCAGCTCGCCAAACTGAAACGCCCGAAACAGCTTGCCATCTTCGACCAGGTTCGGAGTGCGCACCGGCATCCACTCCTCGTACGCCTGAAAGCCCACCGAGCGGCGCGCTTCCCATGGCCCTTGAGTCTCGGGGTCATGGTTTTCAGCGCCGCCTTTCCACGCGTCGTTGGCGACCTCGTGGTCGTCCCACACCGCGATCATCGGTTTGGCCGCATGCATCGCCTGTAGGTCAGGATCAGACTTGTACTGGGCGTGGCGAAGTCGGTAATCGTCCAGCGAGACCAGCTCGTGGGCCGGCACCGAGACCCGATCGATGGCTTGTGCCATCTGCGAAGCGTAGCCATCGGCGGCGTACTCATAAATGTAGTCGCCCAAATGCAGCACCACATCAACCGCTTCGCGCTCAGCGATATCACGGTAAGCCGAGAAGAACCCAGCCGGGTAGTTCGAACATGAGGCAATCGCCAAAGTCAGCGGCGCCAAGCCCTGATCGGGCAAAGTCCGGGTGCGGCCCAGCGGTGAGCGGGCGCCGAGCGCTTCAAATCGGTAGTAATACGCTTGGCCCGGTGCCAACCCTTCAGGATCGACTTTGACACAAAAGTCGCGCTCGGCACTGGCCACTGCTGTGCCTTGTCGAGCCACCCGACGGAACGCCGCGTCTTCGGCAATCTCCCATTTCACTTCGATGTGATCTCGACCTTTCGGCCCAGAGATTCGGGTCCACAGGATGACGCGGTCATGCTGTGGATCGCCACTGGCCACCCCGTGGGCAAACACGCCTGTGGGTGTGGGCATTTCATTGGCCGAGGCAGGTCTGGCCATCGCAAGTGCCGCAGAGGACAAACCAGCCACTTTTAATAGAGAACGTCGATCCATCAAAGGTGCACCTTCTTTGGTTTCTTGATCAATACGTCAAGGTCAGAAAACGATATTCAGGCCAACGCCATACAATCTGGGTGGGCCCGCAATAAACGTTGGGATATTGAAACTGTTGCCTGTGTTGCCCGCATCAATCAAATAGTCCTTATCGGCAAGGTTGTTGACATACGCCTCGAGACTGATCCCAGAATCGCCAAACGTCACACCTGCCCTCACGTTGAATAAGGCATAGCCCTCCTCGCTCAGCGCCGGGACTTGATAAATGGCCGCACCGCTGGCGGGATCAACGACAGCATAGAACTCTTGATTGTCGTCTTGGAAATAAACTTTTGACTGATAGGTCATCGAGGGCGTGAAATAGAATCGACTCCCATCCATCTCAGCAGAGAAGTTCAGCGCAATCGATGCGGTGTGATCGGGCGACAATCGAAAGCGGTTGCCCCCAAAGACCAACGGGTTGCCGTCGGCGTCTTGCTTGTCGAACCGCGACTTGTTGTAGGCGTAATTAGCGAAGACCTCAAGATAATCGGTCGCTTGGACTCGAAGCTGAGTCTCGATGCCCTCGCTTGATGCGGTACCGGCATTGATGGTTTGAAAGTCTGGCGGCACACCGGGACCTGCATCGACCGCAACGGTTGTTTGGAAGTTCTCATAATCATAGTAAAACGCAGCAATATCAAATTGGCTGCGGCCATCCATAAACAGCATCTTGTAACCAAGCTCATAGCTGTCGACGCGCTCTTCTGGAATCACTTCAAAGCTGACCGCTGCCCCCAGCGCTTCGTTGAACTGCCCAGGCAGCTCACCAATGACCTCCGGCCGGCGCCCTCGGGCGTAATTGATGTAGCCATACTGGCTGTCGCTGAAAGCGTAATTGGCATTCAAACGCCACGCCCAGCCGTCAAAGGTGTTGTCCACCGATGGGTCATCATCAGAGGAGACTGGGGTGTTGATGTCTGGCACCAACAGGTTGCCCAAGAACGGATTGTTGTTGAGCACACCGGCTGAATACAGCGACTCCTTATCATCGCGGGTGTAGCGAAGCCCGGCGGTCAGCTCCAATCGATCGGTGGCGGCAAATGTGGCATCGGCGAAGACGTCATAAGAAATGTTGTCTGAGAAGTTAGTGAAAAACTCTTCTTGATACAGGCCAGTCGGAATGCCGCCTGCGGCCAATCCTTGGGCCAATGCGGCGGGGTTGCCGGTCAGAAAAAGTTGGGCCAGCAGCGGATCGCCGAAATACAACGCCCGGTTATCGGCCACGGGGCCGGTGGCGGCAATGGACTGAAAGAGTGCGCCCACCACCGAACCATCAAGGCCCAAGGGCACACTTTGACTGCCTTCTTCCATGAACACCCCACCGCCGAAGAACGCGGTCAGGCGCTCATCAGGCGTGAAGGTGAAGCGCACATCCGAGCTGAACTGCTCGCCTTTTGCATCTTCACCGAAATAAAACAAATCAAACGCCGTGCCATCGGGGTCGAAGGCCTCGAAAGAGTCAAACTCGCGGTAGGCAGTGGTGCTGTTGATGCTCCAACGGTTGGAGAACTCGTAGTTGATGATCGCGGTCAGGTCGAAAATGTCACGTTGGGTGCCCAACTCCCGACCGCCCAAGAATCCCCCGAATTCGTTTAATGAGGCAGGCGTAAAGAAGTCGTTGTCACCGCCCAGTGCGGGGATGATCCCTGACTTAAACGAGGTGCCGGGGGCGTCGTCCTCAACATAGGTGCTGATCAAGTCAAAAGTGCCACCTTGACCAAACGGCACCCGCCAGCTGCCGCGAAGGGCGAAGGTGTCGGTGCCGTTGAGCTCGCCGCCCAAGAGGTTTTTGACAAAGCCATCGCGCTTTCTATAGGTCGCCGCCAAGCGAACCGCTGACTCGCCGGTGGGGATGTTGACCATGCCGTTGAATTTTTGTTGGGACAGGTTCCCGAACTCGAAGCTGCTCTCCGCGGCGTACTCGTCTTCGGGCTTGGCGGTGATCATGTGCACTGCCCCAATCTGGGCGCTGCGGCCAAACAACGTGCCTTGTGGGCCTTTCATGACCTCGATGCGCTCGAGATCAAACAGCGGCACGTAAGACCCCCGCGAGCGCGAGATCGACACGCCGTTTTGGAAGACCGACACCCGAGGCTCAATCACCGCCGAGCCGCTGTCTGAGGTGATGCCACGGATGACAAAGCCTGGGTTGTTAACGCTTTGTTCTTGAATCTGTAAGCCCGGCACAAAAGCAGAGAGCTGGTCGAGCTTTTCAACCCCCACATCGTCTAAGAATTGTTGGTCGTAGCTGGTGACAGCAATGGGGACCTCAGCCGAGACCTGCTCACGAAACTGAGCGGTGACGGTGATGACATCGTCGGTGGTGATATCTTCAGGTGCGCTGGAAGTATCTTCCTGTGCGGTGACCAAGCCCGACATGCCCAGCCCGGCAATAAACATCAGTGTGCTTTTAAAAAGTTGCTTACGAGACTGCATCACCCAACCACTCCTGTGTGATCTTTTTTATGGAGCCTTCAGGTTGCTTTGCTTTTTTTTAACGTTGGTGACGCCGAGATGACGTCTTTGCAACATCTGTGCGACAGATTTGTAACAAAGGGCTTACGGGGCCTGTGTTTTCGACAAATGCTCGGTGGGGAAGCCGAGTGGGCGCAACACATCCAATAACGTCTCATCGAGTCTGGGCCACTGGGTTTTGAGAAACGCCAGATAGGCCTCAGTCGCGGGGGTGGCCTGACGCGCCAACGGTCTGACGGCATACCACCACGATGGCATTGGCACATCAGGCAACTTGAGCAGCGCCAACTGCCCAGTGTTGAGTTCCGCGGTGATTGCATGCATCGAAATCATCGCAATTCCGTGATTGCCCATCACCGCTTGTTTGATGGCCTCGTTGCTGCCGAGCTCCAAGGCCGGCTGAAACTCGATGCCGCGCTCAGCCAACCACTCGCCGATCCAAAACCGCGTGCCCGAGCCCAACTCTCTGGACACAAACCGCTCAGAGGCCAGGTCCCCCAAAGAGTGTGTGGCGTCATGAACCCAAGGATGGTTGGGGTGGGCGATCATCACCAACGGGTTAATGCCCATCGGTTCAATCAACAACCCCTCGCGTCGGGGTGGGCGCGTCATCAAATAAATATCGTCGTCGCCGCGGTCAATGCGGCCCAGCAGTTGATCCCGGGGCACGATTTTTAACCGGATTTGGAGGCCGGGGTGCTCGTCTTGAAACACCCCCATCAAGCTGGGCAAGATCGACTCGCCGGTCGACACCGTGGCCACCTGCAGCCGGCCGCGTTCGATCCCAGCCCGGGCGGCCAGACGCTGCTCCAGCAGCCCCAGCTCTTGGGCAATGGCTTGGGCGGCGGCCACCGCATCGCGTCCCGCCCCGGTCAATTCAATCCTGCGGTTGACGACCTCATATAAAGGGGCACCCAAGTGATCGGCCAATTTGGCCAATTGGATCGACAAAGTCGGTGGCGTCAGATGCAGCCGGTCCGCGGCACGCACGATAGAGCCCTCCTCAGCCACGGTTTTCAATATCGTCAGTTGGTTAAAGGTCGGGGTTCGCATAAGAATAGATGATTATCTATTATTAAATAAGATTAATTAACTTTACTCTACTCTAGCACGTCGCTAAGGTTGTCATCGTTGATGACACCCCCAAGGCCTGCGCCATGTTTGATGAGTCTCACCCACATAAGTCCGACGCCTCGACCCGCTTCGACACACCCACCCCTGTTCAGACGCCCACGCACGTCGCGCTGGCCCCTGGTGATGGCATTGGCCCTGAGATCACCCAGGCCGTGGTTGCCATTTTCGAAGCCGCCAACGCCCCGGTGCGCTTTGTGCCCGTCACCCTGGGCGAGCAAAGCTACCTGAAGGGCGCAAGCGCCGGCATTGACGAGCAGGCTTGGGCCACGCTTCGCAACCACCGGGTGCTGCTCAAAGGCCCCATCACAACCCCACAGGGGGGTGGGTATAAAAGTGTCAACGTGACCTTAAGAAAGTCTTTGGGGTTGTTTGCCAACATCCGCCCTTGTCAAAGCTGGGCGCCTTGGATCGCCACCCGCCATCCCGATATGGATGTCTTGATCATTCGCGAGAATGAAGAAGACACCTATGCCGGCATTGAGCATCGTCAAACCCAAGAGCTCACCCAGTGCTTGAAACTGATCTCACGGCCGGGGTGTGAGCGCCTGATCCGTTATGGCTTCGAGCTGGCCCGTGCACAGGGACGGAAGACCGTGCACTGCCTGACCAAAGACAACATCATGAAGCTCACCGATGGCCTGTTCCACCAGGTCTTTCAAGAGGTGGCGAGCGACTACCCTGACCTGGATGCCCAGCACTTAATTATTGATATCGGCACCGCACGACTGGCCGATGCGCCTGAACAGTTCGATGTCATCATAGCGCCCAATCTCTACGGCGACATTCTGTCGGATGTGGCCGCACAGCTGACCGGCTCGGTGGGGCTGGGTGGGTCGGCGAACATTGGGCCAGACTTTGCGATGTTCGAGGCGGTGCATGGCTCCGCGCCCGACATTGCAGGCCAAGACGTGGCCAATCCCTCGGGGCTGTTGCTCGCCGCGGTTGAAATGCTTCGCTACATCGGTGCCCAGGCCTGTGCTGACTCGATCCAATGCGCCTGGCAAGCGGTGATGGCCGAAGGGCGCCACACCGGCGACATTTTTGATCCCAAACACTCCACTCAACGCCTTGGCACCCAAGCATTCACGCAAGCGGTGATCGAGCAGTTGCGCGACGCCTCCCCCGCTGGCGGTGTTGCTGCGCGCTGGCCCGATCCCAAAGCCCTCGCTGTCAAACCACCGAAGCGGTCTGAAAAAACGCTGGTGGGTGTCGATGTGTTTATTGATTATGACCAAGATGCGCGTCATGCCCAGCGATTGGGTGAACGCATCGAAGCCATGACGACCTCATCGGGATTTGCGTTGAAGCTGATCACCAACCGGGGGGTCAAGGTCTATCCGAACGGCTTACCGGAAACTACCTGCACCGATCACTGGCGCTGTCGGTTCAAAGGGTGGGACGATCGACCTGTCACGCACCGTCAAATACTCTCACTGCTTGAGCGCTTTGAGGCCGCGGGGCTGGACTTTATCAAGACTGAACACTTGTATTTATTCGATGGCGAGCCCGGTTTTTCGCTGGGGCAGGGCGAGTAACGATGACTTAATTACCCCATGATTGACGTTGATGCGACTTGACGCACGCGCTGAGCTGGATAACAATATTGGGCTGCTTTTCGATGGCTACGTAGCTCAGCTGGTTAGAGCGCGGCACTCATAATGCTGAGGTCGGTGGTTCAAGTCCACCCGTAGCCACCATCCCCTCGCTCAACGCATCAGCCCATGGCGCTTGAATTCAAGCCCGTCAGCACAGCGCGAATATCATCGAGACATCGGTGACACAGACGCGAAACGCCATGGAGGCAACCGCATTTTTTAACCCTGATTGAGCAAACTCACCACAACCATCTCATGAACAAACATCGAAAACGAATGGACGACAACGACCAAAAAAATGGATCTGAACTGGCCTGGGCGAGATTTTGTCTGGTTCTGGCCGCACTCGGCGGGCTTTTTTTGGTCTGGGCTGGATTTAATCCCCAATAGTGTCCACACCTTAGAGACCCACTTGGACATGGAGAACTTAGGTGACCAAAAAGACATTACTGCCACTGACCATCGAACGCACCCTAAAACCGGCCGCAGCGGGTTTGATACTGGCCTGGGCCAGCCAGGCATCGGCTTTCAAAATCACCAGTGCGATTACCGGTTGGTGGGAGCAACCCAATGAACAAAATCATGGGCTGATCGTCTCCACCAGCCAGCTTCCCGATGGGAGTCAAAGAAGTGATATCGGCGGCGTTGCTCGAGGGACCATTAATGCTCAACCCGATGATGATGACGATAACGCCGATGAGTTGTTTTTGGACTTTTCTGTTCGAGGCGAGTCCATCGAAATTCTCGAAGACGACACCGTCATTTTCAGCGGCACCTTCCCCAGCGCATAAGCGCGATAAAAGAAACTGCACCCTAGACATCTGGGGTGCGGTTTTTTTATGCACACACTTTTTTAGCTGCCCATCGCACTGGGCGCGATGATCTTGATCTTGGCACCTGAGGATGGAAAGTCCCGAAGATTTCTGGTGACCAAACAGTCGCAACCATCATCCAAAGCCGCCTGGTAAACAATGGCATCTTCCAAATTTTTCATTTTCAAGTCCAACGCTCGATGAATGGTTTGTTCACTCACCGAGGCCACTTTAAAAAATTCAAGTAAGTCTTTAATGACGCGTCGGGCACGTTGAGCTGAGAGCTTTCGTTGCAGCAAGAAAGCTAAGGTGTCGATGGAAGAGGCCGAGACCACGCCCTGAATTTTTCGTTGATAAGCCTTCTCAAGCGCGGGACCTGAATAGAGCAGATGGGGCGATCGGGCTTCGATGACATCCAGGATGACATTGAGATCAAACAGCACTCGCTCAGGCATGCTTCTCACGCAACCATCGCTCGCGCTCTCGAGCATCGCCTAGATGGGACCCATCGGCAGGCATCACCACTCCGGTGATTCTGGCCAATGCAGTGTCCAAGGGGGGCGACCAGCCCTCATCGGCGGTGGTTTTGACCAGATACTGCTCGACCAACTCAGAGACGGAAGTCTCATGGGCCTGTGCGTGGCGCTTGGCCTGATCAATGACCGCCTCATCCACCACCAAAGTGAGTTTTTTCTTCATCAAAGCACCCCATACGTGTGATTTTAGATCTACACGTATAGGGTACCATCACAACATCAAAAAAGCCATGCGCTCGGCGTGAACAACCGTCAATTGCGAGCCCGCGGCTGGGCTTAGAACCCCAGAATCGTCGTAAATTGCACTCGGTTCATGTTGCCCGAAGCACCCGACTCCACCTCCCGATTGGCATGGATGTACTCCATCCCAAGCCGAAGGTGCGGCGTGGCTTGATAGATCAGGTTCACGTGCGCGCTGCTGGCCGATTCAGTGACGGCCAAGCCGGTCAGGTCCGTGTCGTTATCGGCTTGGAACATCGAGTAGGTGAAGTTGGAACGCCACCGGTCATTCCAGTGGTGGCGATACGACACGAAACCACCGTAGGCATCAATGGTATCGAGCGCGTTGTTGGCGTTGAGCACCGCATCGTTGGCGGTGTTCAGTCCAAGGTAGCGACCGATGCCCGATCCACCGGAGGCCATCCACCGGAAGTCGTTGTTGCCGAGATTGAACTTACCTGACAGACTCAGCGCAAACGCGGTCTGACGGTCGGTCCCGTTGGCGCGATCAATGGCCAGCTGTCGACCCAAGCCTGCGATGGTGAATGAGCCCCAATCGCCTGAATGGTTATAGCGGGCAACGAAATCAGGCACGCTGGCGGTATCGGTGACGATTCGAGCACCGCCGCCGAATGGGGTGACCGTGGTCTCTGGGTTTTCAATCGCGAACTGCCAGTTGCCCCGTGTCCAACGCACCTGCGATTGACGCGCAAAGATGGTGCCTTCAGATGGCCCGATAAAGTCTAAATTTTCTGGCAGCGCGCCCACATTAAAAAAGGTGGTCCAAGCTTGACCAATCAGCACGTCATTCCAGCGCAAGAATGCCTGGCGAACATTGGGGCTGGTCGTATTGGTCAATCGCTCATTGCCTCCCGTGTTGGCCGAAAAGTCCATTTCTAAGTAAGCTTGCAAACCCTCATCGGGCCTCAACACGTTAAAGATGAACCTGGATTGGCGAATGTTGGTATCAAAGTCAGTCGTGGACGATTCACCACCCACCGGCACCAAAGCCGGCACATAAAAGTCACGGATCAAGTTATTGGCGGGCACACTGCCGCCGCTGTATCGGGTCATCATCATGTCGTGCTTAATAAACCCTGAAAACTCAAACTCAGTGCCCGAACCCGCAGGCCGATCGGCTTTGTCCTGCTCCAGCTGGGTGAGGCGTTGCTCGACTTCTGCGTGTCGCCCCCCGGAGCCGGCCATGGCCTCTTGGCGTTGTGCTTGCTGGTCTTGAGCGTCAAGCAGTTGCTCAACCAAGCGCTCCAATTCAGCCACCCGCGCCTCCAGTTCAGCCTCCCGAGTGGGTCCATCGGCCCATAAGACGCTCACCCACAGCATGGCCGCCAAACCCAGGCCTAACCGAATACACACAGATTTCATTGATTGTCTCCTGCTGATTTAAATCAAATTAATGCCGCTGACTGACTCCAAGGCTCCCTTTTAGCCAGTTCGGCCACGCCCCGGATACTGGACTTTAGTCCAATACGTGTTCGGTCATGACCTTGACTACAGTGGTTGTGGGATGTTTTTGGGTTGACCGGCAAGCCGCGAAACATTAAACGCTTGGCCCTCACCCGTCATTGAAGGAGTCAATACCCCATGGAGAACGACCAAACGACCGCCTACTGGGCGGCCAACATTCGCATCATTTTGATTTGTTTGAGCATCTGGGCGCTGGTCTCTTTTGGCTTTGCCATCTGGCTGCGTCCCTTGCTGGCGGCACTGCCCATCACCATCGGTGGTACGGACCTCGGGTTCTGGTTCGCCCAGCAAGGCTCAATTTTGAGCTTTATTGGTCTCATTTTTTACTACACCTGGTACATGAACCGGCTTGATCGTCGGTTCGGTGTCGACGAAGAATAAGGAGCCGGTCATGAGTCAATTTATGCTGAACTTGATTGTGGTCGGCGCAAGCTTCGCGCTCTATGTGGGCATCGCCATTTGGGCACGTGCGGGCAACACCTCAGATTATTACGCCGCCTCCAGGGGAGTCCACCCCATCGTCAATGGCGCGGCCACCGCGGCCGACTGGATGTCGGCCGCCTCTTTTATTTCAATGGCCGGCCTGATTGCCTTTGTGGGCTACGGCAACTCGACCTTTTTGATGGGCTGGACGGGCGGCTATGTGCTGCTGGCTTTATTGCTGGCGCCCTACCTTCGGAAGTTTGGACGCTTCACCGTGCCAGAGTTTATTGGCGATCGGTTTTACTCCAACACCGCGCGGATTGTCGCCGTCATTTGTTTGCTGGTGATCTCCATCACCTACGTCATCGGCCAAATGACCGGTGCGGGCGTGGCCTTCTCGCGCTTTTTGGAGGTCGACAACACCACCGGTTTGTTGATTGCCTCAACCGTGGTCTTTATCTACTCAGTCTTAGGGGGCATGAAAGGCATCACCTACACCCAGCTGGCGCAGTACTGTGTCTTGATCACTGCCTACACCATCCCGGCGGTGTTTATCTCACTGCAGCTGACCAATAACCCCGTGCCCGCCTTGGGCCTTTTCTCCACCCACGCCGAGTCTGGGCTGCCCCTGTTGGCCAAGCTCGATCAAGTGTTGATGGAGCTTGGGTTCCAAGACTACACCGGCTCCCACGGCTCAACGATGAACATGTTTTTGTTCACCTTGTCGTTGATGATCGGCACCGCCGGCCTGCCCCACGTGATCATCCGCTTTTTCACGGTGCCCAAGGTCTCCGATGCCCGCAAATCAGCCGGCTGGGCGCTGGTGTTTATCGCGTTGCTGTATCTGACCGCACCCGCGGTCGGGTCCATGGCTCGGTTGAACATCATCTCCACCATCTTCCCCAGCGGAACGGCGGAGCAACCCATTGCCTATGACGAGCGACCGGACTGGATGACCAACTGGGAACAAACCGGGCTGCTGGCGTTTGAAGACAAAAACAACGACGGTTTGATTCAGTACTACAACGACCGTTCTGAGGACTTTGCGCCCATCGCCGAAGCCCGCGGTTGGGAAGGCAACGAGATGGTCACCTTCAACCGCGACATCTTGGTGTTGGCCAATCCCGAGATTGCCCAGCTGCCGCCTTGGGTGCTGGCACTCATTGCCGCAGGTGGCTTGGCGGCGGCATTATCAACGGCCGCTGGCTTGCTGCTGGCAATCTCCTCAGCCATCAGTCACGACCTCTTAAAGTCGGTCTTTATGCCCAAGATCTCGGATCGCCAAGAGTTGATGTATGCGCGGATATCGATGGCATTCGCCATTGCCTTGGCCACTTACCTGGGCCTCAATCCACCCGGGTTTGCTGCCCAGGTCGTGGCGCTCGCCTTCGGATTGGCTGCCGCCACTTTGTTCCCGGCGTTAATGATGGGCATTTTCTCTAAGTCCATGAACATGCAAGGCGCAGTGGCGGGGATGTTGGCAGGCTTGATCGCCACTTTGCTCTACATCTTCACCTACCTGGGCTGGTTCTTTATTCCAGAGACCAACATGTTGCCCAACACGGCTGAGCATTGGCTGGCCGGCATTTCACCGCTGTCGTTTGGCTCGGTGGGGGCCGTGATTAACTTTGTGGTGGCTTTCGCGGTCATGAAAATGACCCAAGCACCCCCAACCGAAATCCAGGAACTGGTCGAAAGCATCCGCGTGCCTCGAGGGGCGACCGGCGCGATTGACCACTGATCGGGCTTTATTGGCCTGAGCCAACAACCGCCCGGTGGCGCCTCGATCAAGGCGCGCCGGGCAGTTGTTTTTAAAGCCCCAAACAGGTCAAGATTGAACCATGTTGTATGAGTTTATTGCTGCCATCGCCTTGGGCCTGGCTGTCGGTGGATTGGCTCTGGCCGGTCGATGGGCTTCGGGCAAACGGCTGCCAAGCTTTATCGTGCCGGCCAGCGCTGGGCTTTCGATGATCGCCATGATGGTCTATCTGGAATACAGCTGGGCCGATCGCACCATCGAGCGATTGCCCGACGGGGTTGTCATCACCGCGCAAAGCACCGATCGCATGTGGTACCGGCCCTGGACTTACCTGGCGCCGGTGACGTTTCGCTTGGTGGCAGTGGACACCCGCCGCAGCCGGCTGAACGCCGATCAGCCCAACCAAGTCATGACCACCGTGATGCTGCTGGGCCGTTGGATGCCGGTTCGTGAGATCCCTGTGGTGTATGCCTGCGACCGGCGTCAGCGCGCTGATCTGTCATCAGAGGTCACGTTTGCACCCGACGGGTCGCTGGTGGGCGCCAACTGGCGCGACCTGCCCGAGGGCGACCGCGCGTTGGAGGCCGCTTGCGCTAAGATCATCCCATGAGGGCCTTGACTTGGCGATTGTGGGTCACGCTGGCGGCGATCGCGCTGGTGTGTGGGCTGTGGCTGATCGCCGCCGGGGGATTGTTGTGGGCGGTGCTCGACCCGAATGACTTTCAAACGATTGTGACCGCCATGGATGGTCGCTGGGGGCTGCTGGTTTTTTTGTGGGCCGGGTCTTTGGTGCCAATTTATTCAGCGCTTCGCTGGGCCATGCACCGCTACCTCCTCGAGCCCGAGCGCTTAGCGGATGCGGTGGACATTCGGCTCAAACAGCACCGAAGTGACCCCATTGAATCCATCGCCATCCCCCACATGGATCGCTTGGTTCAGTTGTTCAATGTCCTGTTGGCACGCGACCAAGTCTCTTCCAAAGCGCTCGAGCAGCAAGTCAACCAAGCGGTGGCGCAAACCGAAAACGAGCGCGCTTGGCTGAGCACCCTGCTGGCTGAGCTCAACCGGTCGGTGATCGTCGCCAACCGCGACGGACAAATCCTGCTCTACAACAACCGCGCGCGTTTGCAATTTAAGCGCCTGGCCGAGGCTGAGAACCGAGGCCACGGTGGTGAGCTGATTGGGCTTGGCCGGCCGCTCGATGGCATCATCGACCGCCCACTGCTCGAACATGCCAAAAGCACCATCGAGCGGCGAATGATGCGCGGGGATCACCAGACCTCCACCCAATGCCTGATGCAAACCCCCACGGGACGCACCTATCGCATTCACATCAGTCCGGTGCGGCGCCAAGGCGCATCATCGACAGCCATGGAGGGCATGATTTTGGTGATCGACAACATCACCGATGAGGTCAAACTAAAACAAGAACACGCTGAGAGTTTGCACACGCTGGCGCAACTGGCGACCCGCCAGACCGAGCAGTTGGCTGGCGTTCAAGAAGCGCTGCGCGATGGCGCTTCGGTCAACAGCTCTCCCACCATCGAGGCCCAACTCGAAGACATACACGCGTCTGCAGCTTTGCTGTCCCAAAACCTCGCGACGTTGCCAAAACGAACGCTCAGACCCTTCCCGTTGGAAGACTTGTCAGCGCAAGATTGGGTCGAGGCAATTCAACACGCGTTGCAAAGAGACGCGGCGCTGCGTCGGGAGGTGCGCTTTGCCACCACAGACCGATTGGCAGAGGTTTGGCTCCGAGTGGATGGCATGTCATTGGTGCGTGCGGTGGTGGCTTTGCTGGATGCACTCGATGACCATCCATCGATACAGGCCATCACGGTCGATGTGGGCGTTGACGATCACGAGGTCGTGGTCAACATTGATTTCTCACGCGCCGAAGAAGATCCTGGCGATGACACCTCACTGAACGATTGGCTGGCGTCGGTGGTGGACAAACCATCCCTCAGAGCCAATGCGCTTGGGCAGACAATTGCTGAGGTCATTGCCTATCATGGGGGTCGCTGGTCGTTGGCGGCCGGGCGCGTGGCGATTTGTCTGCCCCGCATCCCGCCGGTGGAGGCCTTGCCTGAGACCCTCACCCAAAGCCATGACAGCCGGCCAGAGCACTACGACTTTCACCTGTTCGATGCCGCCATTGCGCAAATGCCGCAAGCCGACCGCCCACTCAACACGCTGAGTTTTACGGTGTTTGATACCGAAACCACCGGGCTCAACCCAAGCCAAGGCGATGAAATCATCCAGCTGGGCGCGGTTCGCGTGGTCAACGGGCGCATCTTGAGCACAGAGGTGTTTGATCAACTGATCGACCCCAAACGCGCCATCCCCACCACCAGCACCGCAATCCACGGCATTGCTCAAGCGGATGTGGATGGCCAGCCCGATATCCACACGGTGCTGCCGACTTTTCATCGTTTTTGTGAAGGCACCGTGTTGGTCGCCCACAACGCCGATTTTGACCTGCAGTGCCTGGCGCTCAAAGCACCCGCATGCGGGGTGGCGTTTGACCATCCCACACTGGATACCTTGCTGCTGTCTGCACTGGCACACCCCTACCAAGACAGCCACAACCTGGACGATTTGGCCCGCCGATTGGGGGTGGCGGTCGAAGGGCGCCACCGCGCGCTGGGTGACGCCCAAATGACCGCTCAGATCCTGGTCAAACTGTTGCCGATCTTGGAAGAGCGCGGCATCAAAACGCTCGCGCAGGCGCTGCAGGCCCAGCGATCCCTTTGGCAAAAACGGGCCAGTTACTGATGCGCCAACACCACGACCCCAGCCGACTCGATCACTGGCTGAATCACGCGCCGCCTTTTTCAGAGCTGACACCTGATCAGCGCGAATGGCTCAAACCCAAGCTCGAGTGTCTCTCCCAGCCGGCCGACACTGTGATCGGCGATCACGCCCCGAGATCTGCCCGTTCAGGTTTAGAACTTTGGTTGATTTTGGACGGCGAAGTATCAATCCAAACACCCCAAGGTGAGCGCTTAGAGACACGCCGCGCCGGCGAGGTCTTTGGCCATGCCATCGTGTTTGATGACCCGGCATTGGCGCGCAACGGTTACCGAAGCGTGGCGCAAAGCGCGGTTGAGCTGGCTCACTGCCCAGCGGACACGCTTAAAGCGTTGATGGATGAAGCTGCGGCAGTGACAAGCTTTTTGAGCCATGACCCCGGCGACCGGCTTCGCTCACTCCTGCCCAGCCACACCGAACGGCTGACAGACTTGAGCCTGGCCAACCCCATTACCGGTCATCCGACAGACACGATTCAATCGGTCGCCGCGACAATGGCCCAGCACCGCATCAGCGCCTTGCCGCTGCTGGTCGAAGGTGAACTGGTCGGCATTGTCACCGACCGCGACCTTCGAAGCCAGGTGCTCGCCGTGGGGCTGGACCCACAAACAGCGGTCGAGGCCATCATGAGCCGCACGCTCAAGACCGTATCTGTGGATGCTCGGATCGATGATGCGATGCTTTTGATGATGCAATCAAAGATTCACCATCTGCCAGTGATGGGACAGGCCGGTGAACTCCTTGGGCTGATCAGCGCCGGTGACCTGTTGCGGACACAAGCGCCCCACCCCCTTCGCTTGGCCAGAGACATTGCGCGGGCCGACAGCCAGGCGCGGTTGGTTGAATTGTCTCACCTCGGCCCGAAAGTGTTGGCCACCATGGTCGACCATGGCAGCGAGGTCACAGAGGTGGGGCGGGTGGCCAGCATGCTCACCGACACCATCACCCAAAGGCTGCTGGCCCTGGCGCAAGACCGCCTGGGCCCAGCGCCGATGGACTGGTGCTGGGTGGCGTTTGGGTCACAAGCGAGGATGGAGCAAGGCTTGATCAGCGACCAAGACAATGGCTTGATTCTGGCAAGCGAGCCCGACCCTGCCGGCGCTGAGTACTTTGAAAATCTCGCAAGATTCGTCTGTGACGGGCTCAATGCCTGTGGCTATGTGTATTGCAACGGCGGGGTGATGGCCATGGGGCGATGGCGCATGAGCCTGGCGGCGTGGGAGCAAACATTCTCTGAATGGATGCGCGAACCCGACCCACAGTCGGTGATGAACTGCTCGATCTTTTTCGATCAACGCGCGATTGGCGGTGACGCCCAACTGCTGGAAGCATTGCAACACGACATTCTTCACCACGCGCAAGACGCCAGCATCTTTTTGCGGTTTCTCGCCGCCGAGGCCATGCGCCACACCCCGGCGCTTGGCCTATTCAATCGCTTTGTGCAAGAAGGCAAAGGCGATGATGATTCAGGAATTAACCTAAAAAAACGCGGGGTGTTGCCCATTGTCGATCTTGCCCGGGTGCGCGCACTCGAAGGCGCGATCACGGCCACCCACACCGAGATGCGCCTGCAACAGGCCGGCGAGCAGGGGGTGATGAACGCCCAAGACGCCGACGACCTCATTCATGCCCTGCGGTTTATCGGCAATGTTCGACTCAAACATCAAGTCAAATGTCTTAAAGCCGGCCAAACCCCCAATCACTTGGTCGACCCCGATGAGCTGTCGAGGCTTCACCAGCGCTACCTCAGGTCCGCGTTTGGCATTGTCAGGCGCGCCCACCGCGCGCTGTCGGGACGCTACCAACTTTGATCACTGCCACCCAGGCGATCCATGGTGCGTGATCAGGCAATGTGTTGACGTTGCGCGCGTTATCATCCGTTATGAGTCAAACAGAGCAAAGCGCGCACGCATGAGTGTCACTCACCCCAACCACGTGTCGATCCCGATCAAACTCAAGCCCTTTGAGGATCTGGAGACCACCGCCCAAGGCGAGCCACGCGCGTGGGTGAACCTCAAGTCATTGGACACACTTTGGTTCAACACCGGTACGTTATGCAACCTCACCTGCGCCAATTGCTACATTGAGTCATCGCCGAAAAATGATGCTTTGGTCTACATCACCGCCGATGAGGTGATCGCTTTTCTCGATGAGATCGAAACACTCGAGCTGCCCACCCAAGAGATTGGGCTGACCGGCGGCGAGCCGTTTATGAACCCGCAGATCCTGCCGATCATCGATGCGATCTTATCGAGGGGGTTTGAGTGCTTGGTATTGACCAATGCCATGCGCCCAATGATGAAATGCGCCGAAGGGCTCGACACGCTCAACCGAATGTATCCTGGCCTGTTAACGCTTCGCATTTCGATCGACCACTTTGATCCAGCGATGCACGAACAAGAGCGCGGCGCCAGAAGCTGGAAGCCCACCATCTTGGGCATGGAATGGCTCTCAAAGAATAATTTCAAAATTGATGTGGCCGGGCGCACCCGCTGGGGTGAAGATGAGACAACGCTTCGAGCCGGGTATGCCCAGCTGTTTGCTCATCACAACATCAACATCGACGCCCAAGACCCCAGCGCACTGGTGTTGTTCCCAGAAATGGATGAAAACGCCCCCGTGCCGGAGATCACCACCCAGTGCTGGTCGATCTTGGGCGTCAACCCCGACGATGTGATGTGCGCCTCGTCTCGGATGGTGGTCAAGCGCAAGGGTGATGAGCAGTTAAGTGTGATGGCGTGTACGTTGCTTGCCTATGATCAGCGCTTTAACTTGGGCCACACCCTGAAAGAGGCGTTGGGGTCGGTGCACCTGGCCCACCCGCACTGCGCGAAGTTTTGTGTGCTCGGCGGCGGCAGTTGCTCGGCTTGAGGGCAATCCAATGATGAAATGGGCGGCTTTGTTGGGCTTGATCGCTTTGATGGCGATCGCTTTTTTCAGCGGCTGGGTGGATCGGTTTGACTTGGCGTGGATCCAAGACAACCGCGACACGCTTCAAGCTTGGGCGCTCGAGCGTCCCGTGGCCAGCGTAGGTCTGTTCGTCATCACGTACGCCACCTGCGTCGCCCTGTCGCTGCCCATCGCCACACTGTTGACCTTGCTCGGGGGGTTTTTGTTTGGGGTATGGATCGGCCTTGCCGCGGTGGTCACCGGTGCAACGCTGGGCGCGACCGCCGTTTTTTTGATTGCCCAGTCATCGGTGGGCAACACCCTTAGACAACGCGCGGGACCGCTCTATCAAAAAGTCGCCTCGCACATGCAGTCCAACGCGTTGGGGTATTTGCTGTTTATGCGGTTGGTTCCGATTTTTCCATTCTTTTTGGTCAACATTGTGCCGGCCTTGTTCGGCATGCGCGTCAGTGCCTATATGCTGGCCACCTTCATTGGCATCATCCCAGGCACGTTTGTGTTCGTGAACTTTGGCCAGCAGCTTGGAGAGATTGGCGCGGTGTCTGATCTGGTCTCACCGCAAATGCTGGTGGCGTTGGGCCTGCTGGGGGTGTTTGTGCTGATTCCGACGCTGTATCGGCACTGGACGTCTCACCAAAGGACCGCACCATGAGCACCACCACTCGACGCTGCGATCTTTGCATTATTGGGGCTGGCTCGGGCGGGCTGTCGGTGGCCGCGGGGGCCGCGCAACTCGGCGTTGATGTGGTGCTGATTGAAAAAGGCGCCATGGGCGGGGATTGCTTGAACACCGGGTGTGTGCCCTCCAAGGCGCTGCTGGCTGCGGCCAAGGCCGCGCAGGCGCACCGCTCGAGCGAGGCGTTGGGCGTGAAGGCCCATGAACCGCACGTCGATTATCAACGGGTCCAAGCCCACGTTCACCAGGCCATCGCCCAGATCGCGCCGCACGACTCGGTGGAGCGCTTCGAAGGCTTGGGCGCTGAAGTCATTCAAGGTCAGGCGCGTTTTATTGATGATCGACGCGTGGTGGTGAACGATCAAACCATTCAAGCCAAGCGCTTTGTGGTGGCCACGGGATCCCAACCGGTGATTCCGCCGATTGAGGGCTTAGATCCTGACAAAGCGCTGACCCATGAAGACATCTTCTCATTGGAACAAACGCCTGAGCACTTGATCATCATCGGCGCCGGGCCCATTGGCATGGAAATGGCACAGGCACACCGACGCTTGGGCATCAACGTCAGCGTGATTGAAAAAGATCAGCCCTTGCCCGCCGCTGAACCTGAGCACGCCGAGAGGGTGTGTGAGGCGCTTAGACGTGAAGGCGTCGAGCTGTATTCTCAGGCCACCATTGAGCGAGTGACGCACGGCCCAGGCGAGGTTCGCGTGGCCCTGCATGCAGACAATGCGCCTCAGCTGATCACAGGCTCCCATCTATTGGTGGCCGCCGGTCGCCGTCCTCAAATCGACGGCTTGGGCCTCGATCGGGCCGGGGTCGACCACGATGCGGCCGGCATTGTCATCGACCGCCACTTAAAAACGACCAACAAACGCATTTTTGCCATTGGCGACGTCGCCCATGGGCCGCACTTCACCCACTGGGCAGGCTACCAAGCCGGAGTGGTGATCAAACAAGCCGTTTTTAAAATGGGCTGGGCCAAAGCCGATGCTTCGGCATTGCCGTGGGTGACCTACACCGACCCTGAACTGGCCCAAGTGGGACTCACCGAGGCAAAAGCGCGGGAGGCCCACGGCGATAAAGTCAAAGTCGTTCGTTGGTCGATGGCTGAGAACGATCGGGCCGTGGCCGAAGGCGGCGGATCAGGCGAGGTCAAAGTGGTGGCCACGCCCAAAGGGCGCATCTTGGGCGTGAGCCTGGTCGGCCCCCATGCGGGTGAGCTCATCGCGCCTTGGACACTGATGATCAGCCAAGGCCTCAAAATTGGCGCCATGGCCCAGGTCATCTCGCCATACCCCACTCTGGGTGAAATCTCCAAGCGCGCTGCCGGGTCTTGGTACACCCCCTCACTTTTCAGCGACAAAACGCGCCGGCTGGTGCGCTTGCTCGCCAAGCTGCCGTTTTAAACTTTTCATCAGGAGATTTGGATGTCTGATCCCGTCGTGGCCAACAACCAACCGATTGAAGTCACCCTTAAAAAAGGCCAAAAGATCGCTTGGTGCACCTGCGGGCGATCCAAAGACCAGCCGTTTTGTGACGGCTCGCACCGGGGCACCGACTTTAAACCCTTGATGTTCACCCCACCGGCCGATGAAACGGCCTGGCTGTGTCAGTGCAAACACACCCAAAACCCACCGTATTGCGACGGCAGTCACAAACAGTTCAGCGATGATGAGGTGGGTCAGCCATCGGAGACGGTGAGCCAAGACAGTGGGGATGAGGGAAAGCACGAAGAGGGCATGCCCGTGGCCGAGCCCACACCCGAAGAGCCCCAAGTGGCGCTGATTCACCAAATGGCCCGCGAGGATCTCAACACGTTTGGCCAGCACGGGCCGATGGTGGCCATGGGGGTGCCGCGAGATCAACTGCCCCGCTGGGATGATCTCCAAATACTCACCGCCCAGCTCGATCGCCGTCCCTTGGATGAGGGAACAGAGGTGGATACACAGCTGGTGATTGGCCCCGAAGCCAACAAACCCTTGGTGATGAGCAAACCTCTGTTTGTCTCTGACATGAGCTTCGGTGCGCTGTCGCCTGAGGCCAAGATTGCCCTGGCCAAGGGCGCTGAGCTGGCGGGCACGGGGATTTGTTCGGGGGAGGGCGGGATGCTGCCTGAAGAACAGGCCGAGAACTCGCGCTATCTGTTTGAGTTGGCCAGCGCAAAGTTTGGCTGGAATGAAGCCATCCCTGAAAAAGTCCAGGCCTTCCACTTTAAAGGCGGCCAAGCGGCAAAGACCGG
This sequence comes from uncultured Wenzhouxiangella sp., assembly GCA_913057195.1. GTDB lineage: Bacteria > Pseudomonadota > Gammaproteobacteria > Xanthomonadales > Wenzhouxiangellaceae > Wenzhouxiangella. Next base: position 9,318 of record CAJXNL010000015.1, on the reverse strand, counting down.
CACCGGGGGGCATTTGCCTGGGGTCAAGAACACCGACGAGATCGCCCGAGTTCGAGGCCTCACCGCAGGGGAAGACGCCATCTCACCGGCGGCCTTTGAGGACCTGCGAACACCTGAAGCATTTAAAAACTTTGCCGACCGCGTTCGCGAGATTTCAGGCGGCATTCCGATTGGGTTTAAGCTCTCGGCCAATCACATTGAAAAGGACATTCAGTTTGCACTCGATGCAAGCGCCGACTACATCATCCTCGATGGACGCGGTGGCGCAACCGGTGCGGCACCGGCCATGTTCAGAGACCACATCAGCGTTCCGACGTTGCCCGCACTGGCCCGCGCGCGACGATACTTAGATAAGCAAAACGCCTCCGGGCGCGTGACACTCATCATCACTGGGGGACTTCGCTTGCCCATGGATTTTGTCAAAGCCATGGCGCTGGGCGCCGATGGGGTTGCACTCGCCAACTCCGCCATTCAAGCGGTGGGCTGTGTGGGTGCTCGGATTTGTCATACCAACAACTGCCCGGCGGGCATCGCCACACAGCGAGAAGATCTGCGGGCGCGGCTGAATGTGCAACAAAGCGCTGAGCAGCTGGCTCAGTTTTTAGACACCTCCACCCACTTGATGCAGGTGATGGCACGCGCGTGCGGGCATCAAAAACTGTCAGCATTCGGTCTCGATGATCTGACCACCTGGCATGATTCAGTGGCGAAGCTGACTGGCGTAAAGTTCTCTGGCGTCGAATAACAACGATTGTGTACGTGCGGCCTCTAGTGACAATGAAATGATATGTTCATTTCATTGCAAAGAGACACAAAAGGCCTGGAATCAGGAGGTTTCGGTTGTTTTCCCGCCTGTTATTGCCAAAAAAGCCCTGACGAAACTGAGGTTGATTGACGCTGCAATTTGTCTAAGCGACTTTCGCATTCCCCCCTAACAACAGGCTTAAATCTTTAAGCGGCAACCGTCTCGGGCAGTGGAGCGTTCGAGTGAATGATTGATGGCGAATCTGTTTTTATTGGCGTGATACCGGTGCTTATGATGTTGAATGAATTGATTATCATTAGGAGTGAAGCAGGCTGACCCAAGTCAAATACAACCCTCACCCCGGTGAGATTCTGGACGAGGAGTTTCTCCAACCACTCGGACTGTCTGAGAAAGCACTGGCCGAAGCCATTGGTGTGCCTTCAAACCGACTCAATGCCATCGTGCGGGGAACAAGAAACATCAGCGCAGACACAGACCTTCGACTGGCCAGATGCTTCGGCCTATCCACTGGCTTTTGGTTACGGCTGCAGCAGACCTATGACCTTATGGAGGCCCAGAAAAAAGCAGGGGCCGAGATCAAAAAAATCAAGCCGCATGCGACATGCTCTTTGGAGACCAGCGCGTCACACGAACAAGAAAATTAACATCCATTGACATCTAAAGATGATCAAAAGGCTGTCTGAAACATGGGCTAAGACCTATGCCGCCACCCATCATTCGCACCACAAAATGTGCTTGATCAAATCGCGCCTACGGCCCAAAAGCATTGGGCCCAATTTGGCAGAGGGTCGATGACAAAACATAATTGGTTTTATGACTTCAGCTTGCCATCATGCTGACGCTATGCAGCGGCTGACTCAATCCAAGGCCGGCAACTTGGGGCAAGTTTCTCGTATCAGCACCAACAGTAATCCCGCGTAACTTTTGAATAAGGTCAGACCTGATGGCGGCTGTGCACAGCTCATGATTTGTTCTGGCAATTTAAACTGCACCATTTCAAGAAAGCACAGTCGCCTTTTCGTTGCCCATATGTGCACCGATGCCTTAAATGCATTGGGATCATGGCTCATTCCAACAAAATAAATCGCTTTGAGAGCGCTACTTTTTATCAGGCGGCTGTTGTTTCTAAGCACTGAGGTTTGCCGTGGCGATGTGCATGACAGCCCAAGCCTAAAATGACCATCATCAGCACCCATAAAGTCTGCCACGATCCGACGGGCACAGGGTGCGTTGTTTCGGGTTGTTGAGAGGAACCTGATGGCGAGGGTAACGACGCTGGCACAGTTGCAAGCAAACCAGGAATATCCAGTCCGTCCTCTGAACTGTCGGTTCCATCATAGCTGAAGGCTTGCAAGTAAGGATATGACACACGTTCTTGATCCTCTATCATCCAAACGCCGTTGCCTGCTTTGAAGTTCCAGTCCGCATCCACAAAGATTGTCACATTTTTCATCGATGCGGATGGCTGACCACTGCCAACATCTGTTGCCGGGTCATACGCCTGACCCGTGGCTTCGGTATCGTAAAAGCTGTCCGTGACATTGGTGGTATTGATTGGGCGGCCAATCAATCCACCGACCTTTGAGGCTGTGTTATCCGTTGCGCTCACTTGGCCGGCTGCGTAAGCTCGGCGAACAATGCCATCGGACACACCGATTAATCCCCCCACTTGATCGGTCGCTGTGACATCACCGATTGAATAGGAATCTAAAACAAAGCTTCCCCCATTGATGCCTGCAACAAAACCAACTAGGCCACCTGCCGTGTCTCCAGCCGCAGTCACATCAACGTGCGCAAATGATCGCTCAACAGCGGGGGCCTCTGCTTGCGCCGGGTCCGCCGTCATCGTGCCCAGCAGCCCGCCGCCTGAACTGTTGACGTTCACACTGCCGCCGCCACCGACGCGTAACAAAAGTCCTTTGCTGGTGCCCGCCACAATGCCACTGGAGCTTTGCCCTGTAATTGAAGCCTCGGTCAAGATGAGATCTTCGATCACCGCTGTTGGTTCCAACACTGAGAATAGACCCACATTAGATTGAGCGCGGTTGATTTTCAGTCCTTCGATTTTGAAGACACCATCTGGACGTGCCCCGGTGAGTCGACCTGAAAATGAGGCAATGGGTGTCCAACCCTTCCCACCATCAACCAACCCGTTCGCATCAGCGACATATGTCGTGTAGCCCTCCGTGCTGGGCAATAAGTCATTGACTAATCGAAATAGTTTGTCAGGTGCTTGGCGAATATTGTGCAGATGTGTCCATGTCTCAATCTCGAAAGGAGCGTCTACAGAGCCATCACCGCCTCCGAAATATTCTGCCAGACCAACAAGTCCCGGGATTGGAGCCTGAGTCGCGTTTCTTAGGTAGGGGTAGGAGGCCGATGCGCCCTTCTCGATGGCCCAGATGGAAACAAAATCCCAAGTTGGGAAAGTTTCACGCATTTTCATGCGCGCTGTCTCTTTGCTCCCGGTTCCGCCAGTGCCAGTGGTCTCCTGATCCCAATAGGAATCGGTCACCGTTCCACCGGTGTTGTCTGCGACCAAGCCCCCGAAGGTATCGCGCTTCCCGCCTGGCGGAGTCACAAACCCCACGCTGTAGCTCTTGTCCACGGTGCCTGTGTTTTTTCCTACCAAGCCACCCACCACGTTGCCTGTGGTGGCGACCATGGAGTAACTGTCTCTAATCGTGCCGCTGTTATCTCCAACCAGTCCGCCGACAGTGTCAATGCCGATGACATCACCAAGCGAGTATGTTTCCTGTATGTTTCCAGCATTGACGCCCGCCACCGCCCCAACCCGAATGTTGCCACCTGCGCCGCCAGCCCCGTCGTCGATGGTGATTGAAACCCCGATTGTTTTGATCGATCCGCCGACTCCAATGTGACCGAATAATCCCAGTTCATTCTCCCCAGGGCGATTGATATAAAGGTCATCGATGTGATAGCCATTGCCATTGAAATGGCCAGTAAAAGGGGCATTTAATGAGCCAATCGGCTTCCAGCCCGCACCTCCGTTGGCCAGCACCGTGCCATCTTTGACATGGGTCGCATAGCCGGGTGAGGCATCATTGAGGTCTTGGTTGAGGCGATAGTGCGCGCTGAGATCATTTTGCATGTTTTGTAGATGTGCCCACGTCTCGATCTGGTAAGGATTACCGAACGTTCCATCGCCCCCAGCAAAGTCTTGAGCGAGCGCTTTAGTCGGCGCTAAAAAGAAGCAAAGCCCCACCAGAAATGACAATCTCTGAATTGACTCGATGTGAGGCCCACCCATTTGTATAAACACCCCCTTTTTTGTCTTCTCGAGACCGTTTTTTGCCATGCGCATCTGCAAAATTCCCTGTTGATTTGCGTAGTTGGTTGACGTGTCACCGTCACGCTAGCAATCCAGGCCAGTCATCGCATGGACTCAACCCCAGCACCCAAGATCTGAGACAATTTTTGTAAGATTTGAGACAGGGGCGCTATCTCAAGGCGCTTTACGCTGCGTTTTCATCCAGCCCTGCAGCATCTCTCTTTTTGGCGAAGCTGAATCACAATGCAGCGCGTAACACCACACCCTCGCTGAAATTGTCTCAGCTGAGACTCAATGTCGATCAACTGGTATACGAATCTGCACCAAACAGCGGCTCAACGTCGGCCGGCAGACTGTCAGCAAGGAAATCAGCAGTTCTGTGAGGCGCTTCGCGGTAATATCCGAAGGGATGGAAACGGCTTCAGCGGCGCAAAGCCAGCCCGCCCATCGCCATCAATGTCAATATCAAGAACCACCACATGCGCTCGCCGCCCACAGGCACCGGATGGATGGTGGTTGATGTCTCCGGGCCAGTGGAAGTTTGGCGCGGTGTAACAGACGATTCAGTGCAACCGCTCGGGACAGCTTTGATGCTGGTGTTGCCGGTATTGAATGTCTTCGGCCACCCGATGGTGTTGGTGCAGTCATACGTGATTTTCGACAAACTCCCATTGCCTTCAAACATCGCAAGATCAAAATCACCAAACGGGCCTTCAAAAGTCACTTCTTCAAGCGCATTGTTTTTAAAGGCGCCTTGTTTAATGGTGGTGATGTTTTCGGGGATGGTTAAGTTGGTTAACGCATTGCCCGCAAAAGCTTGCGCACCCACTTCTTGAATACTGGACGAGAGCACCAACTCAACGACGGCATTGCTCGCCGTTTTTCTTGCACCGGGCAGCGTGCCCTTTGATCGCTTGAGAGATTGGCTTTCGTTGTTTTTGGCAGCATCAAAGGCATGGTCTTTGACTCTCACGACAGTGTAATCGCCGGCATCCATAGTGATGGTGTCGGGGATCGAGACGGCTGTCACGGCACTGCCCGGTGCTCGTCCCGTGACTTCAACGGTCATGGTGTTTTCAATCACGTCATACCGAAGACCATCAAAGGCCATCAGGGGGGTGACGGCTTCAGTCACCTCAGAGGGCGGGCCATTGCCCAATGAGTTGGTGGCGGTTACCGCAAAGGTGTAGGCCGTCCCATTGGTCAAGCCGCTCACCAGACACGATGTCTCACCCGTTGTGGTGCATTGATGATCTCCTGGATTGGATGTCACTTGATAGCTGAGAATGGCGTCACCACCGTCATTTTTGGGCGCGCTCCAATCCACCGTCACTTGCTGATGAGCGGGCGTGGCGGTCACCCCGGTGGGCGCATCGGGGGTGGTGGCTGGGGTGGCCGGCGCACTCGGGGATGAGGCTGGGCTGGTGCCCTTTGAATTACTGGCAGTCACGGTAAAGGTATAGGCGGTGCCATTGGTTAAGCCGGTGACCGTACACGACGTGCCTTGCGCATCTGTCTCACAGGTGACCGAGCCCGGAGACGAGGTCACCTCATAGCCAATGAGTTCTGAGCCGCCATTATCACTGGACGCATTCCAAGACACGGTGACTTCTGCATCGCCTGGCACGGCCGAAGTGATGCTGGGCGGCGCTGGTACGGATGCAGGGGTGACCGGCGAGCTTTCATCAGACAGCACGCTATTGCCCTCTCGGTTGGTGGCCCCAGCCCGAAACGTATATTCGGTTCCATTGGTCAAGCCATCCACCACACACGATCTGGCGTTCCCTGCGACCACACACGTGTGTGTCTCTGGAAATGACACCACAAGATAATTGGTGATCGCCGCGCCTCCATTGTCACTGGGTGGGTTCCACGAGACAGTTGCTTGACCATCGCCTGCGCTCACGCTCGAGATTGGTGGTGCATCGGGCACCGTGGCAGGTGTCACCGTCGCACTCGGCGTTGAAGCGGCACTGGTGCCCGCCGCGTTGGTGGCAGTCACCTGGAAGGTATAGGCCGTCCCATTGGTGAGGCCCGTGACTGTGCAAGAAAGCCCGCCTGAGGTCGAGCAGGTCAGACCGCCAGGTGTCGAGGTGACCTGATAGCCTGTGATGGTTGAACCGCCATCGTCACTGGGTGGGTTCCACGAGACAATTGCTTGACCGTCGCCTGCGGTGACACCCGAGATCGTCGGTGCCTGTGGCGGGCCCAACGGCGTCACCGCAGAGCTCGCAACGGATGACGGGCCAGCACCCACCATGTTGATCGCCTCAACGCTAAAGGTATAGGCGATGCCGTTGGTCAACCCCGTCACAGTGCAGGCCACATTGTTTCCAGAGGTCGTGCAGGTCAGCCCCTCAGGCGCAGATGTCACGCGATACTCGGTGATGGCGGCCCCACCAAAATCACTGGGCGCGGTCCAAGAAACAGTGGCTTGCCCGATGGATGCCGACGCACTGACCCCTGTGGGTGGCCCGGGCAACGTCACCAACCCAGGAATGGGCTGAACTTCCGGGGTGGCGCCCGGGCTGTCGTAGTTGATGCTCTGCAAGTAAGGGTAGGACAAACGATCACCTTGCTCGATCGCCCACACGCCTGTCGTCGCCGTCAAGTTCCAGCCCGCATCAGCATAGGTGTCCACATTTTTCATTTGTTGGGTGGTCAAACCGGTTGCGCTCGAGGCAGTGGCTGATGACTGACCCGATACATCGCGGTCATAGAAGTTATTGGTGTACGTCACATCGCCCTCACTGTGCCCAATGAAAGCGGCGTTAACGGATCCACCAACAACAACGCCAGCGGCATAGCTGTTGGTCACGTCACCACCAGACAGAGACACCGTTGGATTACCGTTCGCGCCGATCAGCCCACCCACAGTTGAGGCATCAGAACCTGTGACCTTTCCAGTTGCATAGGTGTTGTTGACTGAGGTGTAATTCAAGCCGACTAACCCCCCAACATATGGGCCACCATTGACATCGCTGCGGCTAAAACTGGTTTCGATGAGTGCCGAGTCACTCACGCCTGTGCCATTCTCCCCAATTAAGCCGCCCACCTGCATGCTGCCAGACACACTGCCAGCGGACGATGACAGTTCAATGCTCGCCGTATTGTGGCCCAGCAGGCCGCCTACGATTCTTTTTCCAGTGACCGAGCAGTCAACGTGAGCCGCTGTGATGTCAACATGATTCTCCCCGATCAAGCAGCCCGCCCGATTTTCACTCGATGTTACCTGACCGCTCACGACTATGTTTTCAATCGATCCTGCGCCCCCACTGGCATACCCCACGAGACCACCGGTGTAGTCTTCTCCCTCAATGGCAACATTTATAAGGGCCAAATTTTTGATGATGGCCCCAGAATCTATCGCGCCAAACAACCCAATCTCTTCTTCTTCACGTCTTTGAATCTCCAAATCAGAGATTGACAAATCATTGCCATCGAAACTGCCCGTAAAAGGCGTGCTTTGTGATCCAATTGGTTGCCAACCTTTGCCGCCATCAGCCAGATTCGCGCCATTTTTGACGTAATCCGCATAGCCAGATGATGCATTGTTGAGGTTTTGATTCAGACGATAATGCGCACTGAGCTCCTCACGAATATCATGCAATTGTTTCCAAGTCTCAATCCGGTATGGGTTGGTTGAGGTCCCGCAGCCACTGGCAAAACGTATGGGTGATTCAGGCGTTGTGGTGCTGGACCAAGGCGATATCAGCCCGTCAGTCGTGATCGCAGCGACGCGATAAACATAATTGGTGCCTGGGCTGACGTTGCTGTCGGCAAACGATAGGGCCGTGCTCCCGGTTCCCGAAGATGCCACAGACCACGTTTGCCCACCATCCGTAGACACATCAATCTTATATTCGCTGATGGTGGAGCCATTGAGATTGAACGGTTCATACCAATACAGCATCAAAGGAGACGGTGTACATGCGAGGGTAAATGGGGTCAGCGGCTGCGTGGGCGGGCCTTTGTAAACGACTGTCGATGACTCAGTGAAGCCACCTTGTCCAATTGAGTTGGTCGCAGCCACCCTAAATTTCACTGAGTCACCAATGCTCCAGCCGGCCATAAAGAGCTGGATGGGCGAACCATTTACAGTTGGTATGGCGCGCGTTTGCCAGCCAGCGCCGTTGATGTTTTCTTCAACGACATAGTCTTGAAGAGCCGTTGAGCCGGTAGAGTTTGGTTCAAACCATTTCAAAGCAATGTTTTGTTGATCAAATTGCACGGTGGCTGTAACGTTCACTGGTGTGTCTGGTAGCAGGCCTGCCCGCTCGGTCAAAACAGCACTGGGCGAGGATTCTCCCACTGCATTCACGGCAATAATACGGAATTGATACCTGTCCCCCTCTGTCAAACCGTCTACCGTCAATGAGGTGGACAGAGTTGTCGAAAACTCAATCCAGGTGGCGCCCTCGTTGGTGGAGTATTGAACTTTGTAGCCAGTAACCGGCCCTGTGCCTGAGGAAAAGGGGGCAGACCAAGTCAAGCCCACTTCATCCGCAGCCCAAACATTTCGGGTTAAGTTGGTCGGTGGCCCAGGCACGTCACCGACGACCACATCGGATGTTGTGGTTGACGGCGATGAGGCGCCTTCTGTGTTCTTGGCCAAGACTCGGAAACGATAGCTCTGACCTTCCGTTAATCCTGAGATCGTTGCACTGCTGGCGGCTGAAACGCCGTCGTTGAACACCTGCCAGGTCGCTCCCCCATCATCGGAATATTGCACTTCATAATCGCTGATTGCTGAGGCGCCGGAAACACCCGGTGGAGACCAGCTCAGATCAACTTCAGTGGTCCGCACTGTCCCTACAGTCACATTGGTCGGCGAGCCCGGCACTGTGCCCGCGGTCACTGCCGAGGCGGTCGTCACCGGGATAGAAGCGCCCATGGCATTTAACGCGCTGACACGCAAGTGGTACGCGGAACCAATATTGAGCGTGTCAAGAGAATATTCTGTCACGGGTGACCGCGAGTCACTGACTTCGGTCGTCCAAGTGGCACCATCGGCAGAGCTTTCGATGCGGTAGCCCACGATTTTTGAATTGCCTAAGTCTGTCGGTGCGCTCCAGGACAGATCAATGCCTGTAAACACAGGAGTGGCTGACAGGTTGGTTGGGGCGTCGGATACGGACAGCAACCCAATTTGTGAAGGGAAAGGAAGTTCGCCAGGGCAAAGTGTCAGATTGGCCGTTGTCGACGGTGTCGAACAGTCGGATACCGCCTCAATTTTTCCGGACGTCCAAGCAGGATCTGC
>CAJXNL010000014.1 GCA_913057195.1 uncultured Wenzhouxiangella sp. | reverse complement strand
CAGTTGCGGGGTGGAGCAGTCTGGCAGCTCGTCGGGCTCATAACCCGAAGGTCGCAGGTTCGAATCCTGCCCCCGCTACCAATTGGACACCGATCCCTTGTAAACATCGGTCTTGGTCCAGACCGCCCCCAGCACGCATTGCCCCCAAAGCAGACCCCGCACCCGTTGGGGCCAGCAAATGCAGCGGGGCGATCGCCGCCTTCGGTTGAGACTTTCGCGATAACGCAGTACAATGACCGACTAGTTTGAGCAGATTGGCGTTGATGGCCCTATCGTCAATGCCGACCGTGTGCTGAGGATGCGTTGATTGATCGTGACGCGACTCAGTGAAGCGGTCTGAGCGATCTGCGACCAGGTTTTATTGAAAAAAGCCCCTGGTGATAGGGGCTTTTTTTGTGGCCAAATGTTTGTGGCCAAGTGGCGTTGTTGAGGGCCCGTTGGGCGCCCAAAGAGGTGGATTGATGGCCATTGCCGATGACATGACCGAGCAGCTGACGCCGCTGGTTGAAGATTTGGGCTATGAGCTGGTGGGCGTGGAGTATGTCTCCAACCCCAAAAACCGATTGGTGCGCGTCTACATCGATCAGCCCGATGATGCTCGGGCCGATGGCCACCTTGATCAGCCGCTGAGCGACAGCGGCATCGATGTGGACGACTGCGAGCGGGTCAGTCGCGAGGTTTCGGCCTGGCTTGATGTTGAAGATCCGATCTCGGGTGAGTACAGCTTAGAGGTCTCTTCGCCTGGGGTTGAGCGGCCGCTTTTTCGCCGTTCGCACTTCGAGCGGTTCGTGGGCGAGCGTGCGGAAGTGCATTTGGTGGCGCCACTGGTCGATGAGACCAGCGGGCGGCGCCAGCGGGCATTCAAGGGCACGCTGGTCTCGGTGATCGATGATGAGGTCGGTGCAAGCGTGGTCATGCTCACCGATCAGGGCGAGCAGGCTTTGCCGCTGTCGCAGGTCGCCAAAGCCAAGCTCAAACCCGACATGGATCAATGGCTCAAACAAGCCAAGGACAAAAGAAGTTCCAACAATTGAGGTCGGCGAGAAGTCAGTCGGCCAGGACCGAAGAAGGGCAACTTAAAGTTGCTCGGTGATTCACTTGAAAACTTAAATTTAAGCGTTTGCGTGTGAGGACGAAAAACCAGCCATGAGCGACCAAGGCAAAGAAATCTTACAGGTGGCCGAAGCCGTCTCGAACGAGAAGGGACTGGATAAAGGCATTATTTTTGAGGCGATTGAGGCGGCGCTGGCCTCGGCGGCCAAGCGGCGCAGTGTTGAAGACATTGACGTCCGGGTCAGCATTGATCATCAAACCGGTGCCTATGAAGCGTTTCGTCGTTGGGAGGTGCTGCCAGATGACGCGCCCGACGGCCCCAAGAGCACAGAGATGGATGAAGACCAGGTGGTTTTTGAGTCGGCCGATCGCCAAATCCGTCTCAGCGATGCCAAGGCGCAAGACGCCTCACTCGAGGTGGGCGACTACATCGAAGAGTCGATGGAGCCCCCTGAGTTCGGTCGCATCGCCGCGCAAGCAGCCAAGCAGGTCATCGTTCAAAAAGTCCGCCAAGCCGAACGCGAGTTGGTGGTGGAGGCCTACGCCGAGCGCGTTGGCGAGCTGGTGTATGGCCAGGTTGAGCGCATGGAGCGCGGCGGCATGATTGTTGATTTGGGTGAGAACGCGAAGGCATTCATCCCCGCTCGCCACGCCATTCCCGGCGAGACGGCCCGGTTGAAAGACCGCATCCGAGGTTATCTCTATGAGGTCCGCCCCGACCAGCGCGGCCCGCAGCTGTTTGTCAGCCGAACCTTGCCTGAGTTTTTGATTGAGCTGTTCAAACTGGAAGTCCCCGAGATTGGACAAGAGCTCATTGAACTTAAAGGGGCCGCCAGAGACCCTGGGCGGCGCGCCAAGATTGCGGTGCATGCCTTGGATCCGAGAACCGATCCCATCGGGGCGTGCGTGGGCATGCGCGGTTCGCGGGTGCAGGCGGTGTCCAACGAGCTGGCCGGCGAGCGTGTTGACATCATCATGTGGGATGAGAATCCGGCGCAGTTTGTGATCAACGCGATGGCACCGGCAGAGGTCGCCTCAATCGTGGTCGATGAAGACTCCAAGAGCATGGACATCGCCGTTGAAGAAGACAACCTCTCGCAAGCGATTGGTCGAGGTGGCCAAAACGTGCGCTTGGCGGCTGAGTTGACCGGGTGGACGCTGAATGTCATGACCGTCGAGCAGGCCGATGAAAAAGCCGAGTCTGAATCGCGGTCTGTTCTGGAAATGTTTAAAGAAAAACTCGATGTCGATGAAGAGCTTGCCACGATCTTGGTGGCTGAGGGCTTCACCAACATCGAGGAGGTCGCCTACGTGCCCGAGTCTGAGCTGTTGGCGATTGAGGAATTTGATGAGGCCATCGTGGCTGAGCTCCGCCAACGCTCGCGCGATGCGTTGCTCACCCAAATGATTGCTTCAGAAGAAAAGCTCGAGAGCAACAAGCCTCAGCAGGATCTTTTGGATCTGGCGGGCATGACTGAAACCCTGGCGTACGCGCTGGCGGAGCAAGGCATTTGCACGCGCGATGACTTGGCCGACTGCGCCACCGATGAGCTTGAGGACATCGAGGGGCTCGAGGCCGAGCAGGCCGCTGAGCTCATCATGGCTGCCCGTGCACACTGGTTTGACGAAGAGTAAAATTTAAAAAGCGCACCTAAAGGAAGATTGCATGTCTGATGTGACCGTCTCACAACTCGCTGATGTATTGGGCGTTGAAGTCTCTCGCCTGATCGAGCAATTCAAAGAAGCGGGGATTGAAGTCTCAGGACCTGAGGCGGGGGTCAGCAATGACGATAAGAAAGCGCTGCTGGCTTACCTTCGCACCAGTCACGGCAAGCTCGACGACACCACAGGGCCTTCAGCGCCAAGCAAGGTCACGCTCAAGCGCAAAACGGTCTCTGAGCTGAAAGTCCCCAGCGGTGGCGCGGGGCGAGCAAGAACCCGCGGTGCTCAACCGTCGCGAACGGTCAACGTTGAAGTGCGCAAGAAACGCACCTATGTCAAACGCGGGGCGGTGGAAGACACCCGCTCAGACGATCCCGAACGCGAAGCGGCCGCAGAGGCCTTGGCCAAAGCGCAGGCCGAGCGCGAAGCGGCTGAGCGTCAGGCCGCCGAGGACGCGAAACGTCGCGAGCAAGAACGCGCCCAGCGAGAGGCTGAAGAGGCCGCCCGACGCGAAGCGTTGGCGGCAGAAAAAGCCGAAGAGCGGGCGGCGCGTGAGGCCCGCGAGGAAGCCGAACGTCAAGAGGCTGAGCGTCAGCGCGCAATGGCTGAGGCGCAAGCCAAGGTGGAAGCCAAAGTCGCCAAGCAGGCCGCCGAGAAAGACGCTGAGCGCAAGCGAAAAGGCCCACGAGACGACGGCGATGAGGGTCGCAAGCGCTACCGTGAAGAGCTGCATGTCGCGCCCAAGAGCAAGCGTCGCAAGGCCAAGCCACAGCGGCGTGCGCCAAGCACCGCCGCGAGCACCGAGCATGGCTTCCAAATGCCCACCGAGCCGGTCAAGCGTGAGGTGGAGATCCCTGAGACCATCACCGTTGGTGACTTGGCCAAGCTGTTGGCGGTCAAAGCCGGTGAAGTCATCAAGACTTTGATGGGGATGGGCACGATGGTCACCATCAACCAGCCGCTGGATCAGGACACTGCCATTTTGGTGGTCGAAGAGATGGGCCACGAAGCCAAGCCGGCCGAAGACAAAGACATCGAGCAAGAGCTCTTTGAAGAGGCTGCCGACGATGGCTTTGAGGCGGTCTCGCGGCCACCGGTGGTGACCGTGATGGGCCATGTCGATCACGGCAAGACCTCACTTTTGGATTACATTCGCCGCGCCAAAGTCGCGGCGGGCGAAAGCGGCGGGATCACCCAGCACATCGGCGCATACAACGTCCAGACCAACAACGGCACGGTGACGTTTCTGGATACGCCGGGACACGCGGCCTTTACGGCGATGCGGGCTCGGGGCGCGCAGGCGACCGACATTGTGGTGTTGGTGGTTGCGGCCGACGATGGGGTGATGCCGCAGACCAAAGAGGCCATTCAGCATGCGCGTGCAGCCAACGTGCCGCTGATCGTGGCGGTGAACAAGATGGACAAACCCGAGGCGGATCCTGAGCGGGTGCGCTCAGAGCTGGCGATCGAAGAAGTGGTTCCCGAAGAGTGGGGCGGTGAAGAGATTTTTGTGCCGGTCTCTGCCATCAGTGGCGAGGGCATTGACCAACTGCTTGATTCCATCGTCTTGCAAGCGGAGGTGCTCGAACTCAAAGCCTCACCTGAGCGACGCTGCCGCGGCGTGGTGGTCGAATCGGCGCTGGATAAAGGCCGTGGACCGGTGGCCACGGTGCTGGTTCAAGACGGCACGCTGCACCAAGGCGATATGCTCTTGGCGGGCCAAGAGTTTGGTCGAGTGCGGGCGATGTTTGATGAAACGGGACAGGCCATCAAATCCGCTGGCCCATCGATGCCGGCAGAGGTGTTGGGCCTGTCGGGCGTGCCGAACGCAGGCGATGATGTGTTGGCCGTGGCCGATGAGCGCAAAGCGCGGGATGCGGCCGAGACCCGCAAAGAGTCGTCTCGGGAAGGGCGCCTGGCGGAGAAACAGGCCGCCAAACTCCAAAATCTCTTCGATCAGATGGAAGAAGGTCAAGTCGGCGACCGTCAAACCGTGAACTTGATGATCAAAGCCGACGTGCAAGGCTCAGTGGAAGCGCTTCGTGACGCGCTGACTCGGTTGTCCAACGACGAAATTAAAGTCGAGGTGATCGCTGCCGGCGTGGGTGGAATCACCGAGTCGGATGCCAGCCTGGCTCAGGCCTCTGGGGCGATCATCATTGGCTTCAATGTGCGCGCCGATGCGGCCGCGCGCCGCGTGATCCAAGAGGCAGACTTGGAGCTGAAGTACTACAGCGTGATTTATGAAGTCATCGACGATGTCAAAAAAGCCATCACGGGTTTGCTGGGCACCGAGACCCGCGAAGAGATCATCGGTCTGGCCGAAGTCAAAGACGTGTTCCGCTCATCGAAGCTCGGCGCGATTGCCGGGTGTTTGGTGGTCGATGGCGTGGTCAAGCGTGCCAACCCCATCCGCGTGCTTCGCGACAACGTGGTGGTGTTTGAGGGCGAGCTCGAGTCGCTGAGGCGGTTTAAAGACGACGCCAAGGAAGTCCAATCGGGCACCGAGTGCGGCATTGGCGTCAAGCAGTACAACGATGTTCAGGTGGGCGATCAGATCGAATGCTTTGAGCGCGTTGAGGTTCAGCGGACCCTGGATGAGCCATCGAATGATTGATTCGATGGCGCGATCGGTGAATGGGCGTGGTTCAGCGCGCTGACAAGGTGGCGGGCCTTTTGCGCCGCGAATTGGCCGCCATTATCCAGCAGTCGTTTCAGCATGAGATCCCCCCAGGGCTTTTCAGCGTGACCGATGTTGAGGTCGCCCGAGATCTGTCCCATGCCAAAGTGTTTGTGGCGATCTATCAGGCCGATGAGGTGGATCCGCTGTTGGACTTTTTGAACGAAAACGTCGGATCGATTCGTCACGAGCTGGCCAAGCGCACGCGGCTTCGGATGATGCCCACCCTTAAGTTCTTCCAAGACACGGCCTCTGAGGCGGGCGCGCGAATCGAGGCGCTTCTCGCCAAATCACGGCGCTCGTAACGGCTCAGCCATGGCACGCGCACAACCAGGCGGCGGTTTGCTGTTGGTCGACAAGCCCCAAGGGATGACCTCCAATCAGGTCTTAGGCCGCATCAAGCGCCTGTTCGGCATCAAAAAAGCCGGCCACACCGGCACGCTGGATCCCATGGCCACCGGGCTTTTGGTGGTGTGTTTGGGACACGCCACCCGCATTGCTGCGCACTTGGTTGACGCCGACAAAGCCTATCGCGCCCGACTGCATTTGGGCAAGACCACCGACACCGAAGACGCCGAGGGCAACCTGGTCCAGCAGCGCCCCGTTCCATCGCTCAGCCCCTCGGGCGTGGAGGCGGTGCTGGCCGAGTTTGTCGGTGAGCTTGAGCAGGTGCCTCCCATGTATTCTGCGCTGAAGCACCAAGGGCGGCGCTTGTATGCCATGGCCCGCGAGGGGCAGGTGGTTGAGCGGCCACCGCGGTCGGTGCGCATTGACCATCTTGCGCTGGTGGCCTGGCACCTGGACGATGCCACCGCCCCTGGATTTGAGGTGGCGGTGCGGTGCAGCAAGGGAACCTACATTCGATCGCTGGTCCGAGACATCGGTGAGCGCTTGGGCTGCGGGGCCCATCTGTGTCAGCTGACACGCACCCAAGCGTCGCCGTTTGAACTGACCGCGGCCCATCGCCTGGAAACACTGGAACAGATGGAACAGACCGAGCGCTGGGCGTGTCTTCGACCCATCAACGAGGCGGTGCCGGACTGGCCCGCAGTGGCCTTATCGCCCGAGCAACTGGTGGATTTTCGTCAAGGCCGGATGGTGGCCATGAAAGCCCCCCAAACCATGGGTGAGCTCGATTGGGTGTGCGTCTTTCATCAAGGCGTGGTGGTGGGGCTGGCCCAGTGCGTGCACGGTCAACTTCAGCCGCGCGCGGTCTTCCCCCTTTAGGCGAGGTGGGGCGGGTCTTTGAGCTTGGCCTGGATTGCTTCGGTGAGATGGGGCTCGATCGCGTGGCGCATGGGCGTGATCAACTTAAACGGGGCGGCCACGATGTGGCCTGATTGCAGCCACCGCTCACCGCCGGCCACATCCATGACCACGCCACCGGCCTCTTGGACCATCAGTGCGCCGGCAGCGAGATCCCAAGGTTTGAGGCCGAGCTCCCAATAGCCGTCCAGTCGGCCGCAGGCCACATACGCCAGATCCAAACACGACGTGCCTTGGCGGCGGATGTCTTCGATGTGTTCAAACAAATCATCAAACATGGCGCGATATGCCGGCATCAACCGTCGATACCGAAACGGGAAAGCGGTGGCCAAGACCGCGCCGTCGAGTGACGCGCGGCCGCTGACCCGGATCCGGTGTGCGTCCAGAAACGCCCCTTCGCCCCGTGAGGCGGTGAATAACTCGTCTTTGTTGGGGTCATAGATGACCCCATGTTCGATACGACCTTTTACTTGAAGGGCAATCGAGACCGCATAGTGCCCCAGACCGCGCAGATAGTTGGTGGTCCCATCGATGGGATCAACAATCCAGACGTGGTCGCTGTCGCCGACTTTGCCTGTTTCTTCACCCAAAAACGCGTGGTCTTTGTAGCGCTTGAGAATGTGGTCTTTAATCACGTGCTCGCAGGCGCGATCAACATCGGTGACGTAGTCGGCGCGCGCTTTGCGCTCGATGGGGATGGACTCTAAGCGGGTGGCGTATTTTTTCATTAAGGAGGCGGCTTGGCGCGCCGCCTCTGTGGCCACGTTGATGTAGGGATTGGTCATGGTTTGGCTATGCTATCAGAACCTCTGCTGGCCCGGAGACCAAAATAAATGCCCACCAAGGCCAAGCCAGCACCCAACGCTTTGCCGGTGGACAAGTCCAATTCAAAAAACCACACATCCCAGCCCACTGATGCGGCCGGTTGGATCAGCAGCAACAACCCCACCACGGCGGCGGGGAGCTGAGGCAGGCTTTTGGTGATCAGCAGCCAACCGAGCACCTGACAAAACAGCCCCAACCCAATCAAAGCCAGCCAAGATTGGGTTGAGGGAATGGCAAAGCCATGCCCCTCAATGCCGTTGATGATGCCAAGCATCACACCGCAGCACAGCGTGACCTGCATCAGCCGCGCTTCAGGTCGGACGGTGGGGTGTTTGATTTGAAAGCCTCGAAGGCTTAGAAGGTACAGCGCGTAGGCACACGCGGTGAGCAATCCCAGCCACACCCCTGAGCGTGCTTGCAAACTCAGTTCGGTCCATTCGCGTCCAAACAGCAGCCAAAGCCCGGCCATGGCCAAGCCCACACCCAGCCCAAAACGCCAGTGCACGTGCTCTTTAAAAAACACCACGCCCACCATCGTCAAGATAAAGACTTGAAAATTCGCCAGCAGGGTCGACAACCCCGGGCCAATGAACGCAATCGATTGGTGCCAAAACCAGATGTCGGCACAAAAAAACGCGCCGATCAAGATCGAGCTTGGCCAGGTCTTTTGCCAGCCCTCGCGCATCGCGGGGACGGCCAGAAGCAACACCAGCCACGCCGATGCCCCAAACACCATCCGATAAAACCCCGAGGTGGTGGGCGGCATGTCAGACAAACGCACAAACACCGCCGCAAACGAGATCATGATCGCCCCGGCAAGAAGGCCAAGGGTGGCTGACAAGGGCGGCGTGGGTCGAGACGAAGACGGCATACTCAGCGACAGATCAAAGGCGCGTCGGCATCAATCCCGGTCGCCCGCTTGATCAGCGCCTGGCGAATGGGCCAGGCCCGGTTGGCCGCGGCCAGCGCCAGCCCCAAAGCATGCTGCCCCAGCCCCATGGGGGTGTGGTGCAAAGCATTGATCCAGTGGATGCCTTCGCCGGCTGCCGTGGTGTTCGACAACCGCCAGCGGCCGTATCGAGCCAGCGCTTGGGTCCAAGCGCCGGTTGTGCGGTGCTCGATCACCGGCTGGAGGCACTCGGCCAATGCTGCTGCATCCAACAGGCCCAAGTTCAAGCCCTGTCCGGCCAGTGGATGAACCGAGTGCGCCGCATCGCCCACCAGCACCACTCGGCCCTGCTGGAGCCGATGCGCTCGCTGACGCTTCAAAGGCCACCACTGCGGGGCGTCAATGGCCTGGATGAGGCCCATTGGATCGGGGGGCGTGGCCCCGAGGGCGTCATTGACCACCTGAACCAACTCATCGGGCGGGAGCGATCGGTGTGCGCTGGCCTCATGGGTGGGGATCGACCAGACAATCGAAGATTGCCCGTTGGGCAACGGCAAAAGCGCCAAGGGCCCCGACGGCGTGAACCGCTGCCAGGCAATGCCGGGGTTGGGCCGCGCGGTCACCACCGGGCCAATGAGGGCTTGCTGGTTGTAGTCAATGGCGGTGTGCTCAATGCCGGCGCGTTGACGAACCGCTGACCCGGCGCCGTCAGCGCCGACCAACAAGGCACCGGATAAGGTCTCAGTGACCGTTTGGGGGTTGGGGCCCAGATAAAGCCGAACGCCGTCATCGGTGACTTTAAAGTCAGACCACGTCGCCGGCGCATGAAGTTCGATGTTCTCTTGGGCTTGAATGTGTTCTGCCAACACCGCTTCAAGCCACGGGATGGACACGATAAATCCCAACTCGGGTAAGCCGTGGGCATCGGCATGAAAGGTGAGTCGGTGGCCTTTGGCCTCCACCACCATTGTGGGATAAGGGGTGACGGCGCCTTCCATCAGCCGAGACCAGAGCCCTAAGTGTTTGAACACGCGTTGGGCCCCCAATCCAAGCGCCACCACGCGATCGTTCGGCTGCGGTGAGTGCATGTCAAAGCCGCGTCGATCCACCACGGCCACCGACCATCCGGCTTGGGCGAGCAGCGCGGCCGTGGTGGCGCCCGTCACCCCGCCACCGACCACCAACAGGGTGTCGTCTGCACTCATCGGGCCACCTTCGAGGCGCCGAGGCTTGAGCCCGGGCGGGTCCACTCGGCGCGGGGTTCACGAAAACCCATCGCGCTTCGCACCAGACGGTTTTGTAGGGCAGGCCACGCGGCATGGAGCGCCAAACCCAAACCGCCCAAGCCTCGGATCAACCCGCTTCGATGGGCAAACGTTCGCGCCAAGGTGTCGGTGTAGCGAAGCGTGGCGCGCTGATCTTGGGCGCGCTGATGTTGATAAGTTTGCAACGCCTCGGGCCAATCGCTGTGTGCGGCCACCGCGTCGATGAAGCCGGCGACATCGCGAAGGCCCAGGTTCAGCCCCTGGGCGGAGACGGGGTGGACAGCGTTGGCGGCATTGCCCAGCAGCGCCACCCGCCCATCCACCGGCTGCGGCGTGCGCTGCTGAATTAACGGGTAGCGTTGTCGCGGGCTGGCTTTGGAAAAGGCGCCCAGCCGCGGGCCGAAGCGAGCCTGAAGGCGGTCTAAGAGGGCCTCATCCGACCAAGTCATCGCCTCGTCAATGGCGCGGTGGTGATCAATCCAAACGACCCCATAGCGGCCGTGGGCTTGGGGCAGCAGCGCCAGTGGCCCTTGCGGCGTGAACCGCTCGAACGCGGTGTGGGGCTGTGGGCGCGCGGCTTGGCAGTTGAACACCATGGCGCTTTGTCCATAATCGTGGTGCTCGGTGGCGACGTTGAGCAATTGGCGGATCAAAGACGCATTGCCGTCGGCGCCAATGAGCCCTGAGCCGATCAGTCGAGTGCCGTCTGCCAGCGTCGCCTCAACCGCATCGGCGTGTTGGACAAACCCGCTGACGGTCGCAGGCGTTAAACAATCAATATTGGGTTGAGCGGTGATGCACGCCTGCAGCGCCTCGCCCAACGCCGCCGCCACCACCACCTGCCCAAAATAAGGGCGCTCGGGGTCGGTGTCATCGCCGATGAGGGCGCGGTGCTCATGCGCATCCAAAATCAAATGCCCCAATCCACCTTGGCGGTTGATGACAATCCGTTCAATCGGCACACGGGGCAGACGGTCGGTGATGACGCCAAGGTGGGTGAGCAGGTTGATCGAGGCCGCATTCAACACCAGGGTGCGCCGATCGTGCTCGGGGGCGCTGACGGGCGCGGGCGCGTGAGGCTCGATCAAAGCCACCCGCTGGCCCATGCGGGCCAAGCCCAACGCCACGGCCGAACCGACCAACCCTGCCCCGGACACAAGCGCGTCGTAGGGGCGTTGTTCGGCCCTTGAAGCGCTCACGCCATCCATCGCTCAATCTCCTCGATGGTCTTGGGCACTTCGCGGCTCAGCACCTCGGGCCCTTGACGGGTGATGCGCACGTCGTCTTCAATGCGAATGCCGATGCCACGGAATTCGGGGGGGATGTCATCGCCATGGTCAATGTAGAGGCCGGGTTCAACGGTCAAGACCATGTTGGGCTCAAGCACGCGCCACTGCTCATCGATTCGGTAGTCGCCAACGTCATGGACATCGAGCCCCAGCCAGTGGCCGGTCTTGTGCATATAAAACCGTCGGTAGTGGGCCTGGGCGATGTTGTCGTCCACGCTGCCCGACAACAGGCCAAGCTCGATCAAACCCTCGGTCAATGCCGCCACCGCCGCCTCGTGAAACGCGTGGTAAGACGCGCCGACTTGCACCGCTTCGATGGCGCGCGCTTGGGCCGTTAAGACGACTTCATAAAGCGCTTTTTGGGCGTCGGTGAATCGCCCGCTGACAGGAAACGTTCGGGAGATGTCAGCGGCGTACCCACAGACCTCACAGCCGGCGTCAATCAGCACCAGCGCATCGGGGTTTAAGGCTTGGTTGTTGGTCACATAGTGAAGCACCAATGCGCGCTCACCGCCGGCGACGATGGGTTGATAAGCCGGCACGGCGCCGTGTTCGGTGAAGGTGTGAAGCAAGGTGGCGTGCAGCTCAGTTTCATTGGACGCGCTCAGCGCACGGGTCATGGCGTGCTGCATCGCTTGTGAAGAGATGGCGGCGGCGCGTTTCATGTGCTTGATCTCATCGGCAGACTTGATCAGGCGCTGTTCATGGAGGAGGGGCTGTAAGGACACCACCGTGGTGGGTCCGGCCATGTCGCTGCGCTGGTGCATGTCTGCCCGGAGCTCATTGAGGTGCTGTTCAAACTGTTGGTGTTGGCCCATCAAGTAGTACAGCTTGGAGCGGTGGGACATCAACCCTGGCAGCTTGGCATCGAGCGTTTCAATATCAAAGACCGCGTCCATCCCAAGCACCTCTTTTGCGCCTTCAATGCCCAGTCGCGCCCCATCCCAGCGCTCTTTGTCGGGGTCGCTGGCGCGCAAGAAAAACGTTTGCTCGACTTTGGCGCCTGGGGTGAGCACCAGCACCGCCTCGGGCTCATTGAGTCCGGTCAAATATAAAAAATCACTGTCTTGGCGATAGGGGTAGGGGGCGTCGTTGTTGCGAAGCTTGACCGGTGCGGCGGCAATCGCCACCACCGCATCATCGCCCACCTCGGCCATCAGCCGCTGGCGGCGTTTGAGGTGCGCCTCGGCGTCGAAATTAGGCGTGGGATCCATCGGGTGTCGTCGAGGGCGTCGCGGAGGGTGTGATATCCAGTTGCGCGCGCCGGTCATCGTGGAGCAAGAGCGCGGCGACTTTGACAAACTCAACAAGCTCGCTGAACGCGCGCTCATCGTCTTCGCTGGGGGCGTCGTCGGCGTCGGGCTCACTGGCAGCACGCGCGATCTCGCCGAGAAGCCCAAGCGCGTCTTGCGCCTCACTGTCTTGGATGGTGCCGCCGCTGGCGCCAAAGCCTGACAAGAAGCCACTGCACCAGTGCGCCAGGCCTTCGGTGCGCTGGCTTAAGGGTTGATCGGTGGCCGGCACCAGCGCGTCGAAAGCCATGTCAGGCGATTGCAGCGCGTTTTGAATGCCTTCCAACGCGGCCTTAAGGTGGGGCCAGAACTCGTCTTTGGGATTGGCGGGGTCATCGGCCGCCAGATCGCTGTTGAGGTTCAAAAGTGCCCAGTGGTGCCACAGCGTGTCCATGTCGATTTGCGGACTGGCCGCCACCAGGCCGGTCATCAGCCCATGGGCCTCGCTGATGCCAGCGGCATCGCGACTGGGGGCCAGCGCCAGCGCCCAGTTCAGGGTGTCGGGGGATTGCGATTCCATAACGGCCAGTTTATCACCGCTGAGGTGGGTGAGCGCTTGTCGCTGCGGCCTGAAAGGCTCTATGATAGTGGCCTTATCGGCATGAATCGGTGGCAAGCTTGTCAGATGCCATGGCCGATCAGTCGGGATTGAGGACACGGGGTAAGTCAATGAGTACAGATCAAACCAACGCCGCTGGCGGCGATGCTCAAAAAACCGCGCACGAGCTGGAGCGCATTGCTCAGCACTTGGCCACGCTGAATGACCGCGTGGCCGCTTTGGAAGAGGAGAATCGACTGCTGCACCAGCGCCAAGACGCGTTGGTGGCAGAGCGCGCGGCCTTGGTGCAGCGCAACGAAGAGGCGCGCTCGCGCGTTGAGGCGATGATTGAACGGTTGAAGGCCCTGGAGCTGGCGGGGTTGGGCTCATGAGTGTCAGTCGAGAGCCAGTGACCGTGCGCATTTTAGATCGTGAGTTTCGGGTGATGTGCTCAGAAGATGAGCGACGGACTTTGGTGGAGTCAGCACTGGCGTTGGATGAGCAAATGCGCGCCATTCGTGACAGCGGGAAAGTGACCTCAATCGAAAAGATAGCGGTGATGTGCGCGCTGAACTTGGCGGCTGAAAACAAACAGCTCAAAGAAGAGCGGGCACACCACGCCGAAAGCATCGATCAGCGCATCGCGCAGTTGGCGGCCTCGCTTGATCAAGCGGGGTGAAAAGAATAGACTGACTCCCCTGACGTTCTCTGCGGTGTTCGCCAGTGGGAATGTAATATGCCTTGTCCCTATTGATTGACCTCGGGACGGCGGATTTGGATGTGGTGAGCATATTCGTTTTAAAGCGAATCGCCTAAAGCAGCCAAGAGCCGACCCACTTGAACCCATTGGTTCAAGGTCACTGAACCACAGCGGCATCGGCGGAGGGCGTCTTATTTTTGAGCTGAGTGGTTCACCATGCCCAAACACCCACCCGAGGCCACGGCCGCGCCCAGCGACCCCGCTCACCTGAAACAGGCCCTGAGAACGCGACTCAAAGCCACGCGTCAAGCGTTGACGGACACGCGCCGCCGCGCGCTGGATGCGCAGGTCTGTGCGCATGTGCTCAGTGCGGTGTTGGAGACCCCGCACCCCAACCACGCCATCGCGATGTTTGTCGCCCACGGCGGCGAGCCGGATCTGTTGCCTGTGGCGCACCGACTCATCGAGTCGGGTCGTGAAGTGGCTCTGCCGGCGCTCAAGGGGGACGCGCTGACCTTCCATCGGTATGATCCCAACGTGCCCATGACGGCCAACCGCTTTGGGATCCCTGAGCCGGTGGATCAACCCCGCGTTGCGATCGAGACCCTCGATTGGGTGCTGATGCCGCTGGTGGGGTTTTCGGCGGCGGGCGCGCGCCTGGGAATGGGCGGGGGCTTTTACGATCGAACGCTGGCCTCTGTGGCGGCGTCAAGCCCGCTTAAGGTGGGTGTGGGCTACGCCTTTCAGCAGGTCGATGCGCTGCCCGTTGAGTCGTGGGATGTGTCGATGGCGATGGTGGTGACAGACCGGGGGCGGTTGTGGGTAGAATAGCGCCATGAATTGGTTAATGAAGTCTGAGCCTGATGCGTTCAGCATCGACGATTTGAAAGCCTGTCCGAAAGGCATCGAGCCTTGGGACGGGATTCGAAACTACCAGGCCCGAAATTTTATGCGCGACCAAATGCGTGTGGGCGATCGGGCTTTTTTCTATCACTCCAACTGCAAGGTCCCAGGCATTGTTGGGATCATGACCATCGCCTCTGAGCCTTACCCCGACCACACGCAGTTTGACCCGCACTCACAGTACTTTGATGAGAAAAGCTCGCCTGAGGCGCCTCGCTGGTTGCTTCGTGATGTCCAGTATGTTCGCCACACGGATCGGGTCATTTCGTTGACTGAGATCAAAGAACACGCCGATCATTTGGGCGATTTTCCGTTGGTTCGCAAGGGCAACCGACTCTCCATCATGCCCGTGACCGATGCCCAATGGGACTACCTGATTGGGCTTGAGCACGCCGGCTGATGGAATGAGCCAAGCGCGACTGAAAATAGAAGTGGCCCAAGCGGCATTGGCGCACGTCGATGCGGGCATGGTTTTGGGCGTGGGCACAGGATCGACGGTCAATGCGTTTATGGACGCTTTGGCCACGGCCAAGATCCCTTTAAAAGGCGCGGTCTCGTCATCCGATGAGACCACCGCTCGTCTGAATGCGATGGGTGTGGATGTGCTTGATCTCAATCACACCGGGGATTTGTCGCTCTACATCGACGGCGCGGATGAGGTCGATGGGCATCGGCGCATGATCAAAGGCGGGGGTGGGGCGCTGACTCGAGAAAAAATCATTGCCGCGGCGGCTCGCGAGTTTATCTGCATTGTCGATGAAACCAAATGCGTGAACGTGTTGGGTGAGTTTCCGGTGCCGGTGGAGGTGATCCCGATGGCCAGAGCCTATGTGGCCCGTCAGCTGGTGGCGCTGGGTGGGCAACCGGCGCTTCGTGATGGGATCACCACCGACAATGGCCATTTGATTCTGGATGTGCGGGGGTTGGATTTGGTTGACCCGGTGAGCACCGAAACCGCCATCAATCAGATTGCCGGCGTGGTCAGTTCCGGGATCTTCGCCCGCCGTGGGGCGGATCGAGTGCTGGTGGCGACCGAAACCGGCGTCGAGTCTCGCTGACTGTTAAGTTTCGAATAAGCTTCAAGGCTTTGACGTCACCCGATGGGTGCTGCCAGGCCGCATCCACCCCAGGCCATCGGCCCCATCCCTTGAGCTAGTTTTTCAACAAGCCGATCTGGTTGAGGCGCTCCATCAAATACCCGTGAGCGGTGATGGGCTCGGGGTAGCGATCGGGGTTGTCGTCGCTGATGCAGCCGGGCAGGGTCTTGATCAAAAAATCCGGATTGGGGTGAAGGAAAAAGGGAATCGAATACCGGGCTGCGGTGGAGTGATCATCATCGGGGTTGGCCACTTTGTGGGTGGTCGATAGATACACGTGGTTGGTCAAACGTTGCAGCATGTCACCGACATTGACGACGATGGTGCCGGGCAAGGTATCGACCGGAATCCAGTCGCCATCGCGGGTGAGGATCTCCAGGCCTTGTTCTTTCGAACCGATCAGCAGCGTGATCAAGTTGATGTCTTCATGTTGTGCGGCCCGCACCGCACCGGGCTGGGGCGCCTCAATCGGCGGGTAGTGGATTGGGCGAAGAATGGAGTTGCCGTAGTTGACTTTGTCATTGAACCAGTCGGCATCCAGGCCCAGATCAATCGCCATGGCCGACAGCAGTGTGGTCCCCACCGCATCAAGCGCGTTGTAAAGATCGACCGCGGCTTGCTTGAACTGAGGGGTCTCTTCTGGCCAGATGTTGGCCAGGAGCTGATCGGGACATGGGTTGGGCTGGCCGGGTTCAATCTCGCGGCCGACATGATAAAACTCTTTTAGGTCAGGCACGCTGTGGTCTTTGGCCTGCTCCACCCCAAAGCCGGTATAGCCCCGCGCGCCGCCGATGCCAGGCCGGTGGTAGCGTGCTTTGGTCTCGTCGTCCAAGGCAAAAAAGGCTTTAAATTGCGCATAGGCCTCGTCGATGATGGCCTGATCAATGCCATGGTCTCGGATGCCAATGAACCCAAACTGGCGATAGGCTTGACCCAAGGTGTCGGTGAAGGCGTCTCGCTGGCCAGTGAAATCGGTCAGTGAGAGAACGGGGATGCGGTCGGTGGCTTGTTTGTCCATGCGCCCATTATAAATAAAATTTACAATGAAGCGATGTCAGCCGCCGCCACACAACACCCGCTTCCCCCGCGCACGTTATCGGTGGCGCCGATGATGGACTGGACCGATCGTCACTGCCGCTACTTCCACCGTTTGCTCGCGCCCACCGCGTGGCTCTACACCGAAATGGTCACCACCGGCGCGGTGATTCATGGCGACCGAGACCGGCTATTGGGCTTTGATGCCAGCGAGCACCCTGTGGCGGTGCAGCTGGGGGGCTCGGCGCCCGATGAACTGGCGCGCGCCGCTGCCGTGGCCTGTGAGTATGGCTATGATGAGATCAACCTCAATGTGGGCTGTCCTTCTGATCGGGTTCAAAAGGGC
Source organism: uncultured Wenzhouxiangella sp. (assembly GCA_913057195.1). GTDB lineage: Bacteria > Pseudomonadota > Gammaproteobacteria > Xanthomonadales > Wenzhouxiangellaceae > Wenzhouxiangella. Next base: position 36,711 of record CAJXNL010000014.1, on the reverse strand, counting down.
CGCTTTGGCGCGTGCTTGATGAAAGAGCCCGCTTTGGTGGCGGAGTGTTTGTCGGCGCTGACCGAAGCCACGGATGCACCGGTGACCATGAAGTGTCGCATCGGTGTCGATGAGATGGATTCTCAAGACGCGTTTTTGGCGTTCATCGATCAGGCGATCACCTCGGGGATCACCACGGTGGTGGTGCACGCCAGAAAGGCATGGCTGAAGGGGCTAAGCCCCAAAGAAAACAGAGAGGTGCCTCCTTTGGATTATCCGCGGGTGGCGGCTTTGAAAAGCGCTTTCCCCGATCTTGAAGTGATCATTAATGGGGGGATTGATTCGGTGGCCAAAGTGGTCGATCAGCTTCAGACCTTTGATGGCGTCATGCTGGGTCGGGCGGCCTATCAAATGCCTTGGCTTTTGGCGGAAGTCTCCGCTGAGCTGGGCCAACCGGTGCCCCCTTCTCGGCGCTGGGTGGTCGAGCGGATGGTGGACTACACTCACGCCCACGTTGAACAAGGCGGGCGAGTGCACCAGGTGGCCCGCCACATGCTGGGGTTGTTTCATGGCCAGCCAGGGGCGCGCGGGTGGCGGCAGCGTTTAAGTCAAACCATGCATCGGCCCGATGCCACCCCACAGCTGCTGCTCGATGCCTGCCCCGAGCCGAGCTGTTTCAACCCAGCGCTGGAGGGGCTGGACTGGCCCGGTGAGGGGCTGATCGACGGAGGGGCAATTTAATGCCGGTGGCGGCGTGATTGTCCACGATGCCAAAGCGTTTAGCGAGGCCGTGCGAGGGGGTGGGGTGACTCGCGATGGGGCCAGCGTGCCCAAGGCGGTTTTTTTGGTCGAGCCCAGTGGCTTTCGGATCAGCGACCAAACCGCCAGGGATAACGCGTACATGGACACGCACACGTCGGTCGATCCGATGTTGGCGTTGGACCAACACCGCGCTTTGGCCGAGCGCATCGCGCAATTGGGGGTCCCGGTGGTGCGCTTTGTGGGTCAGTCCAAAACCCCCGACGATCTGTTTCCCAACAACGTGTTCGCCACCATCCGCCAGCGATTGATTGTGGGCGCGATGAAACACCCCGAACGCCAGCAAGAAGCCCAGCGTCGAGACATTCGTGCTTTTTTCGAGGACTTGATGGAGTACGAGTGTGTGGACCTGTCCACGACAGACTGCGTGGCTGAACTGACCGGCGCGCTGGTGATTGACCGCGCGCGGCGAGTGGGATTTTGTGGCATGACGCCGCGGGTGGATTGGCGGGGCGCTGAGGCCATGCATCAGGCCTTTGATCTTGGCTTGACGTTTTGTTTTGATTTAAAGCCATCGGAGTACCACACCAATGTGGTGATGAGTGTGTTGGCATCACGGACGGTGATCATCTGCCCGGATGCGTTTGTCGACCCCGCGGCGGCTGATGCGATTATTGAAGCCTTTGACGGGCAGGCGGTTGTGATTTCTGACGATGAAAAAAGGGCGTTTGCGGGCAACTGCTTGGCGGTGACTTTCGAAGATGTCCTGATTTCGCAAACCGCCATGGATCGGCTGCGACCGGCCACCCTTGATCAGCTTGAGCGCAGCGCTTTTAAGCTCCATCCGGTGGCGATGGATGAAATTGAAAAAGCCGGCGGCAGCGTGCGCTGCTGCATTGGTGAAATCTTTTAATGCGTGCCAAAGCGCACATGTCGTTGGCGCGGGCCAGGAGAGGTTTTCGCTTATGAGCACACCATCGGTGGACGTGGGTCGAATGGATCGGTTGTTGACGATCATGGCCGCGCTTCGAGACCCCAGCGCGGGTTGCCCTTGGGATTTGGCGCAGGATTTTAAAACCATTGCGCCATGCACCATTGAAGAGGCTTACGAGGTGGCCGACGCCATCGAGCGGTCAGACTTTGAGGCGCTGCCGGATGAGGTCGGGGATTTGTTGTTTCAAGTGGTGTTTTATGCGCGCTTGGGTCAAGAACGCGGAACGTTTGATTTTGCTGCCGTGGTCGAGCACATCATCGATAAGCTCGAAAGACGCCATCCGCATATTTTTTCAGACACCACGGTCACTGATCCGGACGCGGTGGCGGCCAACTGGGAGCGGATTAAGGCTCAAGAGCGGGCTGAGAAAGGCGATGCCGACGAGAGCGTTTTGGCGGGCGTGGCCACGGGGCTGCCGGCATTCACGCGATGCTTAAAGCTCCAAAAACGCGCTGCCCGCGTGGGGTTTGAGTGGCCCGATATGCCGTCGGTGTTGGTCAAACTTGACGAGGAGATCGATGAGCTTAAAGAAGCGATTGAGACCGGCGATGTCGATTCGATCGAAGATGAATTGGGCGATGCTTTGCTGGTGCTGACGAATGTCGCCCGGCGCATGGATCTTGATCCTGATCTGGCGCTGCGGCGGGCCAATCGGAAGTTTGAAACCCGGTTTCGTAAGATGGAGGCCGTGGCCCAAGCGCGCGGCCAATCCTTAGAGGACCTCGATCTGGAGGGCAAAGAGGCGCTTTGGCAGACCGTGAAAAAGACCCTCAAGCGCTGATCAGACGGCGGGCGTCAATGCATCGCGCCCCAACCAGCGGTATTGGCGTTGGTGGTCTTGAGTGCCCACATACGCCAAGCCCTCCAAGACCCCCCAATCGCTGGGGTCGAGCTTCTCGGCGCGCTCGGCGCGCTCAACGGCGGCAATCATCGCCTCGTACTCGCCCACGCTCAGCCGACGGCGTTGGTCCAGATCGGCCTGCGGGTCACAGTGGCCGGCCCATTGGTGCGCTGAAGGCGCGATTTGGCCCAGCATGTAGGTGGCCCCGCAGCCTGATCCATACGAGAACAAGCTCACCCGCCGATCGGCCCACGAGGCCTGACTTTGTCTGATTAGATCCATCAATGCCAAATACAGCGAGCCGGTGTAGATGTTGCCCACCTGGGCATTCAAAGACAGCCAAGGGGCCACCAGGCGTTGGTAGCTGGCATCGAAACGCGCTTGATCGTCCGCGGTGTCGAGATCAAAGGGCCGATGGTGGACGCACTCGAGTTCTTTGCGATGGGCTTTGTGCGCCATTTTGACAAACGGCACGTGATAAAGACACGCCAGCAGCTCATCAAACACCTCATCGCCACCGTCGAGGGCCGCGGCCCGCGCACCGGCGAGCGCTTCGAGGTAGCACTCGATGGAGTAGTGCCCATCGGCCAGTGCATACTTCGAATACAGCGGTCGCCAAAAGTCCATCACTTGACGGGTGTAGTCGCCGATGGTGTTGGGGTGGATGCGCAACAGCCGAGGGTGCTCACCGATGACCATCGCCACCGCGCCTGCCCCCTGGGTGGGCTCGCCGGGGGTGTTGAGGCCATAGCTGGCGATGTCGGCGGCAATCACCAATGCCTTTTGACCGCGCGCGCGGCCTGAGGCAATCCAGTCGAGTGAAGTGGTCAGCCCCGCACTTGCGCCATAGCAGGCGTGCTTTGTCTCGAACGTCCGACAGCGCTCTGGCAGTCCCAAAAGCTCGTGGACATACACCGCCACCGGTTTGGAGTGGTCGACGCCGGTTTCGGTGCCCACAATCAAGGTGCCGATGGATTGCGGATCGACATCAAAGGTCTCGAGTGCGCGACGGGCGGCCGCCGTGGCCAGGGTCACGGTGTCTTCGACGGGCGATGCAATCGCCATTTTCTCTTGGCCCAAGCCTTGGGTGTATTTGGCGCTCGGCACACCGCGGGCCTCAGCCAAAGTGTCCATGGCAATAAACGCTTTGGGGCAGGCCAAGGCCAGCGCATCAATGCCAACGGGAGGGTGATGGGAATCGGTCATTGGATTACGTCAGTGGCTGGGCTCATCGGCTCTGTCGGTGGAATGGCCGGCCAAGCGGGTTGGCCGCATTCATTGTCAATGGGTGGGTCTGTCACATCAATACAGTAATGCGCCAGCTTAGCAAAGGCGGCGTGAGGCTGCCATGGCCGAGGGGTCAAGTGCCGGTGGCGTGTCAAACAAGCCTAAGCGTTGAGTCTTTCACGTTTTCAAGTTATCATTGTCGGCTTGCGGGCCGTTAGCTCAATGGTAGAGCAGTAGGCTTTTAACCTATTGGTTGAAGGTTCGAGTCCTTCACGGCCCACCATCATTTGCCCATGTCGATCCGCGCTTGGGCCAAGCCGATTAGGCTTGTCTTTGCGTCGCCTTGCGCCCACCTGTCATGTCCATGGATCGCCTTCACCGCCCAACGGTCGTCCCCCATCCTCGCTTGAAAGAGGTTGTTTTGCGCCACCTCTCAACCGCGTGGATGCAGCCGATTCGAGCACACACGCAATGGGCGTTTGACCAGGTGCATGCCACGATCCAATCCACGCCGCATCGGGTGATTTTGGATTCGGGTTGTGGCACTGGCCAGTCAACGCAGCGGCTGGCCCAAGCCCACCCCGATCACTGGGTCGTGGGCGTGGACCGGTCTGCCCATCGCTTGGCCAAGGCCGGTTGTGATGAGCCCAACGCGATGTTTGTCCGCGCCGAGCTGAGCGATTTTTGGCGGTTGGTGGTGTCGGCCCAGTGGCCTGTTGAGGCGCACCATGTGCTCTACCCCAATCCCTATCCCAAAGCGGTTCATCTTAAAAAACGTTGGCACGGTCACCCCGTCTGGCCGGTGCTGTTGGCGGTGGGCGAGCGGCTGACGATGCGCACCAACTCATGCGTGTTTGCTAAAGAGTGGCGCTTGGCACTCCACTGGTCCAAGCAAGCCGACATCGACTGTGCGGTCTTAAGCCCAGACACGCTTAAGGATCATGCATGGAGTGCGTTTGAGCACAAATATGCCATGCGTGGGCAGCCGCTGTATGAAGTCACCAGCCGGCGCCAGCCGATCGAGCCTTGCCCTCAGATCACGCCCAGCGGTGATTTGCGCTGACCGAGCGCTTCGGTCACAATCAACGCGCAAGGCCTGTGAGCGGGAGGGACCCACCCGCCGTGTGGCCTGACACCCGTGACCTAAGGAGCCTGTTTATGCGTACAACGATCAAATGGGGTGGGGCTGTCGTGCTGAGTGCCGCGTTTTTGATGGCCTGTCAGCCAGCCAGTGAACCTGACCCAGCCCAAGACAGTGGCCACTCATCCAACTCGAGTGAGCCTGCCATGTCATCGGTCGCCGATGCCGCCGCGCCGGATTCAGCGTCTTTAGAACCCAACCCGGCGTTGCTCGCCGCCATCAATCATCCGAACCGACCTGAGGCGCAGCGCAGACGTGATGCGTTCAGAAACCCAGCAGAGACTTTGAGCTTTTTCGATGTTCAGCCCGACATGCGGGTGGTTGAGCTCTCCCCAGGGGGCGGTTGGTATTCTGAGATCTTGGGGCGCTATCTCAAAGACAATGGCCAACTGATTGCGGCCCACTGGGACATGAGCGGTGAGGTCAGCGACATGTATCGCCGCATTCGCGCGGGCTTTGATGAGCGGTTTTCAAACCCCGATGCGTTTGGTGAGATTGAAGTGTTGCCATTCAATCCACCCGAGCGCAGCGATTTGGGATCGCCAGGCTCGGCTGACCGCGTTTTGAGTTTTCGAAACATGCACTCATGGGCGCGTGATGGTGCGTTGCCGGCGGTGTTTGATGCCGCGTTCGATGTTCTCAAACCCGGCGGCGTGATGGGCATTGTCTCTCATCGTCTTCCGGCCGATCGCCCACGCGATCCCGATTATCGAAGTGGTTATATCCATGAAGACGAGGTGATTGAGTTGGCACGGGCCAGTGGATTCGAGCTGGTGGCGCGCTCTGAGATCAATGCCAATCCGCTGGATACGGCCGATCATCCCAATGGCGTATGGAATCTGCCGCCCTCGCTGCGCGTCGCCGACGGTGATGACAAAGACTATGCCGCCATCGGTGAAAGCGATCGGTTCACGCTAAAATTTCAAAAGCCTGACGCCTAAGATCGTGCCGCCCTCTTTAGGGTGATGGGCTTAAGACCGTGACGGGCCGCATCAGCGGCCCGTTCACGCTTTGTTGAGACGTCTGGACTATGTTGGTCGCTCAGTTCGCAATTGAGGTTTTTGGCGCCCACCTGATCGTGATGTTGAGTGTGGTGGCGTGCATAAAGCACCAGCATGTCAGATTTAATTCGATTGGTTTATGCCAGCAAGGCGACGTTTTGTGACCAGCACGTGGGTGCGCGTCACCAAACCGTTGACGAAATTATTCGCCAAGCCCAAGCCCGCAACATTCAAGACGGCATCACCGGGGTGTTGTGCTTTGACAATGGCTGTTTCTTTCAGGCCTTGGAAGGCGAGCGCGATGCGGTTGAGGCGTTGTATGATCGAATTTTAGAAGACGATCGTCACCAAGAGGTGTGGCTGTTGTGGAAGCGGCCGGTCGTGCAACGGCTGTTTGATAAGTGGTCGATGAAATACATCAATGTTGACGCCTACATCCACCGCCTGTTAACCCGCGAACGCCTCACCAAGTTTGACCCCCACCATTTTTCTGATCCTTTAATTGAAGAGTTGCTGCGCGCCATCAAGGCCAGCGAGGCTCGACCGGAGACCCCGCTGACCTCACCCGTCCAGTGGCTGTCGCGCCAAGAAGCGCAAAGCCGCTGGCAGCCCAGCCTCATTCTCACCGGGCTGACGGGCATGATTGCGGTGCTGATCGCGTTGGCATTGGGCGGCTTCTTATAGCCCCTTAAGGCCCGAACTCAGCCGCTAACAAAGCGCGCCTGGGGGCGGGGGTGCGAGCGTCATTGGATGATATGAGGAAATGGCGCGGGCCGATCTGATCTCGCCAAAGGGCGTGTTTTAGGCGACAATAATCGCCATGAACACACACACATCCCTCAATGATTCTTTCGAGCCGATTGAACTTCGTGATTACGCCGAGCGCGCGTATCTTGACTACGCCATGTACGTCGTTTTGGATCGCGCTTTGCCCCATGTCGGTGATGGTCTAAAGCCCGTCCAACGGCGCATTGTCTACTCGATGAGCGAGCTGGGGTTGTCGGCCGCCTCGAAGCATAAAAAATCCGCTCGCACCGTGGGCGATGTGATTGGTAAGTTTCACCCCCACGGTGATTTGGCGTGCTACGAGGCCATGGTGTTGATGGCCCAGCCTTTCTCCTACCGTTACCCACTGGTCGATGGCCAAGGGAATTTCGGCTCGCCCGATGATCCGAAGTCGTTTGCGGCCATGCGCTATACCGAATCGCGCCTGTCGGCCTACTCAAAAGTGCTGCTCCAAGAATTGGGGATGGGCACGGCCGATTGGGTGCCGAACTTTGACGGCTCATTGAAAGAGCCCAAGCTATTGCCCGCCCGGCTGCCCAACATCTTGCTCAATGGCGGCCAAGGCATTGCCGTGGGGATGTCAACCGACATCCCGCCGCACAATCTCAATGAGGTGGTCAGCGCCACCACCTTGCTGTTAGAAAAGCCCCGAACGCCTCTGTCGGCCCTGCTTGAACACATCAAAGGGCCCGATTTTCCCGGCGGGGGAGAGATTGTCTCCAGTGCCGAGGAGATTGCAACGGTTTACGAGACTGGGCATGGACCGATTCGCCAGCGCGCGGTGTGGAACCAAGAGGGCGATCAGCTCATCATCACCGCGCTCCCCCATCAGGTCTCACCGGCCAAGATTCTTGAACAGATCGCCCAACAAATGCAGGCCAAGAAACTCCCGATGGTGGCCGACCTTCGGGATGAGTCGGACCATGAGCATCCCACGCGTTTGGTGATTGTGCCCAAGTCCAACCGCGTGGATGTGGCGGCGTTGATGGCGCACTTGTTTGCCACCACCGATCTTGAGAAATCGATTCGCGTGAACCTCAATGTCATCGGCAACGATGGCAAGCCTGGCGTGCGCGATTTGAAGTCGCTGTTGCAAGCCTGGATTGACTATCGTCGTCAAACCGTCACGCGGCGTTTGGAGCACCGCCTTGATCAGGTGGTGGATCGGCTGCATATCCTAGAAGGCCTGTTGGTGGCCTATCTCAATATTGATGAAGTCATCGCCATTATTCGTCAATCAGACGAGCCCAAGGCTGAGCTCGTCGCACGCTTTGGTCTGACTGCAACACAGGCTGAGGCGATCTTAGAGCTGAAGCTTCGCCATTTGGCCAAGCTCGAAGAGGTGAAAATCCAAGGCGAGCGCGATGAGCTCGAAAGTGAGCGCGCGGCCTTGGAGGGCCTTTTGGCCTCGCCGAAAAAGCTCACCCGCCTGATTCGCGATGAGATGAAAGACGACGCCAAACGCTATGGGGATGAGCGACGCTCACCGCTGGTTGAGCGCGAGGCCGCCCAAGCGCTCAGCGAAACCGAGCTGGTGCCGGCCGAGCCGATGACGGTCATTCTCAGTGAGAACGGTTGGGTTCGGGCGGCCAAAGGCCACGAGGTGAACCCCGCCGAGCTCAATTTCCGCGAGGGCGATGCTTTGCTTGGCTATGCGCGGGGCCGCTCGAATCAGTTGGCGTGTTTTTTGGATGCCACCGGTCGAAGCTACAGCTTGCCCACCCACAGCCTGCCATCGGCGCGCAGCCTTGGCGAGCCGTTAACGGGTCGATTCGCCATCGCGTCGGATACCGCCGTGGTCGGGGTGGCCGTGGGCGATGATGAGCACGCGGTGCTGCTGGCCTCCGATCAGGGGCATGGGTTTGTGACCACCTTGGGCCACCTGCACACGCGACAAAAAGCCGGCAAAGCCCTGCTGAGCGTGCCCAAAGGGGGCCGAGCATTGCCGATTGCATCGATCACAGACCCCGAAGAGGGGATCTTGGTGGCGGTGACTTCGGCGGGCCATTTGCTGGCGTTTTATGTGGAGGAGCTTCCTGAACTGGCCAAAGGCAAAGGCAACAAGATCATTCACATTCCACCCAAGGCCCGAAGTGAGGGCGAGCGCCTGGTCGGCGCGGTGGTGTTGGCCGAGGGCGAGCACGCCGAAGTCTGGGCGGGCCAACGTCACATGAAAGTCACCTGGGATGACACCGACCACTACTGGGGCGAGCGGGCCCAGCGCGGTCGCAAGCTGCCCCGCGGATTCCAGCGGGTGACCGGTCTTAAGCGGGGTGCGCCGACGCGCTAAGCTTAGCTGTCGTTGTCGGCAGGGTCGATGTTGATCAGGGCAGCGGCGGCGTCCACGCGATCGGCGACGCGCACATGGACCGCAGCCACCGTGCCATCGATTGGTGCGCGGATAGACAGCTCCATTTTCATCGCCTCCATCAGCGCCAACAGCTCGCCGGTTTGGACCGTTTGGCCCACGCGGGCATGAAGGGCGGTGACTTGGCCTGGCATGGGGGCGGTGATTGCCCCCGTGGCTTCGATCTGATCCTCCCGACCCAGCCACTGCTGCTGGATGGCGACCCGATATCGTTGGCCGCCGCTGACCCACTCCACGTGACCGCGCGGATGAAGATGGGCCATGGCATCGATGGTGTGGTGGTCGATGCTTAAGCTGATCTCGACGAGGGTGTGGTAAGAGCTTTCGGTCCAATGCAAAGCATGCCACTCGATGGGGTAGACGCGGCCGGCTTCATGGCCGTCACTTTGATCGCTGTCGCGCTCAACGCGGGCGCCTTGGCCGTGATCTAACAGGGCAATGGCCGTGGGGGGCTGGTCGGGTTGATCCAGCGATGCCACCCACCAGGTTTGGCCCATCGAGGGCAAGCTGGCGCGCCAGCCGGTGGAGGCCGCCCAAGGATTGGCGCCCAGGCGCTGGTGGAGCCGTCGCTGCTCATATTGCGCCCAGAGCGATGCGCCAATCATCGCCGCGGTGTTGTCGAGGCGCGCATCGGGCGCGAGTTGATTGGCCAGTGCCCGATCCAGGTGGCCGGTGTCCACCGTGCCCGCCACCATCATTGGATCGGCGGCAAGCGCACTCAAAAAACCCAGGTTGGTGGTCACCCCATCGATCCAACACGTCGCCAAAGCCCGCTGGAGCTTCTCCAAAGCGCTCGCTCGGTCAGGGCCATGGACGATCACTTTGGCAAGCAGCGGGTCGTAGTCGATGCCCACGGCATCGCCCGCGTCAATGCCGCTGTCAATGCGCACATCCGCGGGCCAATGCACCGCTCGTATAGTGCCAGTGGCAGGCAAAAATCCGCGTGCGGGATCTTCGGCATACACCCTTGCTTCGAACGCGTGGCCGGTCGGTGGCAACACGGTCTCTTGTGCGGGCAGTGCCTCACCCATGGCAATTTTAAGCTGCCATTCGACCAAGTCGAATCCGGTGATCAATTCGGTGACGGGATGCTCGACTTGTAGACGTGTGTTCATCTCCAAAAAATAAAACGACGCGCTGTCTTCGTCGACCAAGAACTCCACCGTGCCCGCGCCGACATAGCCGACCGCTTGTCCAGCCTGCACGGCCGCGTCCAAAAGCGCTTGGCGAAGATTGGGGTCAAGGCGCGAGGCGGGGGCCTCCTCGATCACTTTTTGGTGGCGTCGCTGGCTGGAGCAGTCACGCTCATACAAATGAATCACCCGGCCATGCATGTCACCTAAGATTTGGGCCTCAATGTGTCGGGGCCGATTGAGATAGCGCTCAAGAATCAGCCGATCGTCGCCAAAGGCGGCTTGGGCCTCGCGTCGGGCCGCCTGCAAATGATCGGCGATCTCCTCGGGGTCTTTGACAATGCGCATGCCTTTGCCTCCACCGCCGGCGGCGGCTTTGACCATCAGCGGCATGCCCAGCGCTTGTGCGGCATCGATCAAGGCCTCGTCTGACGAGGCGTCACCATGAAAGCCCGGGATCAACGGCACGCCTTCTGGACCGAGCAGCGCTTTGGCTTTTGCTTTGGACCCCATGGTCCGAATGGTCTCGGGGTGGGGTCCAATGAAGACCAACCCCGCATCGATGACTGCTTGGGCAAAGTCGGCGTTTTCGGCTAAGAATCCATAGCCGGGGTGAATGGCATCGGCCTGGCTGTCGCGCGCGGCTTGGATGATCGCATCAATATTGAGATAGGAGTCTCGGGCCAAAGCCGGGCCAATGCCCAGCGCTTGGTCGGCCAAGCGAACGTGGCGCGCATGCCGGTCAGGCTCAGCGTAGACCGCAATGGCGATCAGGCCCATGCGCTGGCAGCTGTCAATGATCCGACACGCGATTTCGCCGCGGTTGGCGATCAGTACCCGGCCCATGGCGCTCATGGGTCAGTGTGGGTGGTGCTGAACCACTGGGGCGCGCGCTTGTCCAGAAACGCCCGCAAACCCTCTTGGCCCTCGGGCGAGACCCGCAGCGCGCCGATGCATTCGGCGGTGGCTTGATCGATGGCGTCAGGGTCGTTCAGTGTGGACAGCGCGCGAAGAATGGCTTTGGTGTGGGCCTGTGCGCTGGGGCCACCGGCCAACAGCAGCGCCAACAGATCCTCAATGTGGCCATCGAGCTGATCGGCCGGCGTGATGTCGGTGATCAGGCCAAGGGCCACCGCCTGCTTGGCATCGAAGCGCTCGGCGGTGAGCATCCAGCGCCGAGCCTGAGCCAGGCCCATTTTGGCGACCACGAATGGCGCGATGGTGGCGGGGCTCAGTCCCAGGCGAACCTCACTTAAGCCCAAGCGCGCGTCCTCGATGGCCACCGCCAGATCGCAGCAGGCAATCAGGCCCACGCCACCGCCCACGGCAGCGCCGTTGACTCGGGCCACGGTGGGGCACGGGAGGGTGTCGAGGTGGCGAAACATCTGGGCCAGGCGCCTTGCGTCGGCCACGTTGTCGGCTTGGCTGGCATGGACCATGGCCTGCATCCAGTTGAGGTCCGCCCCGGCAGAAAAGCTGGCGCCCGCGCCGGTGAGCACCAACGCTCTGGGCGGATCGGCGTGCATGGCATTGAAGGTGTCTGTCAACGCCGTGACCACCTCGGCGTTGAAGGCGTTGTGCACTTGGGGCCGGTTCAGGGTCAACGTGGCCACGCCCCGAGCATCGTGGGCGAGCATCACGGGCGACGACGCATGGGTGGGGGGCGGCTCTTGGGTCATGGTCTACATCCTGAACACGCCATAATCCATGGCGCGGTGATTGTCGAAGGCTTTGGCCTGATCCGCGGTGGCCAGGGCCAAAGCCAGCACTTGGCGGGTGTCTTTGGGGTCGATCACGCCATCGTCCCAAAGACGTGCGGACGCGTAGTAAGGATGGCCTTGACGCTCATAGGTCTCTTGGATCGGGGCTTTAAACGCCGCCTCGTCCTCGGTAGACCATGACTCGCCTTGGGCCTCGATGGCGTCGCGTTTGACCGTGGCCAAGACGCTGGCGGCTTGTTCGCCGCCCATCACTGAGATCCGTGCATTGGGCCAGGTCCATAGAAACCTGGGTTGGTAGGCGCGCCCACACATCGCGTAGTTGCCCGCGCCAAATGAGCCGCCGATGATGACCGTGAACTTGGGCACTTTGGCGTTGGCCACGGCGGTGACCATCTTCGCGCCGTCTTTGGCAATGCCGCCGTGCTCATAGGCTTGACCCACCATAAAGCCGGTGATGTTTTGTAAAAAGACCAGGGGAATGCCGCGCTGATTGCACAGTTCAATAAAGTGCGCGCCTTTTTGTGCCGACTCACCAAACAAAATGCCGTTGTTGGCCACGATGCCCACCGGGTAGCCTTCGATGTGCGCAAACCCACACACCAAGCTGGTGCCGAAGCGGGCCTTAAACTCGACAAACGCGGATGCGTCCACCAGCCGCGCGATGACCTCGGTGACGTCGTAAGGATAGCGGGTGTCGGTGGGGACAATCCCGTAGAGGTCTTCGGCATCAAACAGCGGCGGCTGTGGCGTTTGTGGCGGCGGTGGCGCGCTGGGGCGATTGAGGTGTGAGACCAGATCACGGGCCAAAGCCAGGGCGTGATCGTCGCTGTCGGCCAAGTGATCTGCAACGCCCGACAGGCGGGTGTGGACATCCCCGCCGCCCAGGGTTTCGGCGTCGACCTCTTCGCCCGTGGCGGCTTTCACCAACGGCGGGCCGCCCAAGAAAATGGTGCCTTGGTTTTTGACGATGATGGCCTCATCGCACATCGCCGGGACATAGGCCCCACCTGCGGTGCAAGAGCCCATGACCACAGCGATCTGAGGGATGTTCAGCGCAGACAGTCGGGTTTGGTTATAAAAAATCCGTCCAAAGTGATCGCGATCGGGAAAGACCTCATCTTGCAGCGGCAAAAACGCCCCGCCTGAATCGACCAGGTAGAGACAGGGCAGGTGGTTTTCCAATGCAATCTCTTGAGCGCGCAGATGTTTTTTAACGGTCATCGGATAGTAAGTGCCGCCCTTGACGGTGGCGTCGTTGGCCACGACCATGCACAAGCGATCGTGAATGCGCCCGATGCCGGCAATCACGCCCGCGCCCGGCGCGCTGTCGTCATACAAGCCGTGCGCCGCCAGCGGGGCCACCTCCAAAAATGGGCTTCCAGGGTCGAGCAGCAGGTCAATCCGCTCGCGCGGCAGGCGTTTGCCGCGTTCGGTGTGTTTGGCCCGAGCGGCCGGCGATCCGCCCTCGGCCAGTCGCTGTCTGAGCGCGGCCAGGTCCTCCGCCAAGGCCCGATGGTGCGTCTGACGCGCTTGAAATTCGGCCTCATGTGGGTTGATCTGGCTTGTCAATGTCGCCATTGGCGGGACTCCCGGGTGTGGTCGTTCTTGATACGATCTGGCGCGGCGGGCACCATGACCTCAAGGTCTTGGCATTTTAGCGTGAATTGGCGCCGAGGTCGGATTCGGGTGCGGACCATCAATTCGGTTTGGGCCCTTGCCGGTTGGCCTGCGCCGTGGAATCGACTTGTCAGCCACCCAAATAAAAGGCTACAATAGCGTGCTTACATCGTGCGATCGGGGCTTTTGCTCCAAGACTGTTCGCCACCACACGCCGTGGCTTTGGAAAAAAATCGGCGTGCTGGGGGACTTGAGCAGGCTTTAAGGAAAAGCCCGGTCGCGTTATTTGTTGATCTTTTAGTTAAGATCAACCCACTTACAAATGAGGCTGGAGAGATCACAGGCCATGTCGTTGACTGCAGAAAAAAAAGCGGAGGTGGTGAAAACCCACCAGCTGTCACAAGGAGACACGGGGTCACCCGAAGTCCAAGTGGCGCTTTTGACCGCGCGAATTGAGCACCTCACCGAGCATTTTGCTGAGCACAAAAAAGACCACCATTCGCGTCGGGGTCTTTTAAAGCTGGTCAACCAGCGCCGTTCTTTGCTCGATTATGTGAAGAAAAAAGACATCCAGCGCTATCGCGATTTGATCGGGCGGCTGGGTCTGCGCCGTTAAGATCCGGCCTCACTATTTTGAGAAAGCCTTTGAAACACCCCGGCAGCCTCGCTGTCCCGGGGTGTTTTGCATTGAATAAGAGACAATTGGAGTCCAATTAAGTGAATAAGCACACCAAAACCTTTCAGTTCGGCGAGCACAATGTGACCATTGAAACCGGCCACGTGGCGCGTCAAGCCGATGGCGCGGTCTTGATCAACATGAACGACACCGTGCTGTTGGTCACCGCCGTCGCCCGAAAAGAGGCCAAGCCTGGCCAGGCCTTCTTCCCACTGACGGTCAATTACCAAGAAAAGTTTTACGCCGCCGGCAAAATCCCAGGTGGATTTTTCAAGCGCGAAGGCCGGCCCACCGAAAAAGAAACGTTGACCTCGCGGCTGATTGATCGGCCCATCCGTCCACTGTTTCCCGATGAGTTCTACAACGAGATTCAAGTCATCGCCACGGTCATGTCGTCCAATCCGGAAGTCGATGGCGATATCCCGGCGATGCTGGGCGCCTCGGCGGCCCTCGCCCTGGCGGGCGTGCCTTTCCAAGGGCCCATTGCGGGTGCGCGGGTCGGCTTTGTCGACGGCAATTACGTCTTAAACCCCACCCAAACGCAGCTTCAAGACTCGCGGCTTGACCTGGTGGTGGCCGGCACCTCCAAGGCGGTGTTGATGGTGGAGTCTGAGGCGGACTTGTTGACCGAAGAAGAAATGCTCGGCGCGGTGACGTTTGGTCACGAGCAGATGCAAGTGGCCATCCAAGCCATCGCTGAGTTGGCGGCTGAGGCCGGCAAGCCCGCTTGGGATTGGCAGCCCGAACCCAAACCTGAAGGCGTCGCCGATCGAGTCAAAGCGCTTGTCGGAGATGATTTGCATGAGGCTTATCAACACACCGACAAAGTGCAGCGCCGCGAAGCGATTAATGCGCTTAAAAAACGCGTCATTGATCAGCTGTGCCCCGAAGACGATGCCCAGGCGTTGGACGCCGGTGAAGTCGGCGATGCGTTCTCGGCTTTGGAAAAGCATTATGTTCGCGATCGGGTGCTGTCGGGTCACCCCAGAATCGATGGCCGCGACTTGACCACGGTGCGGCCTTTGGATATGCACACCTCCATTTTCCCCAGAACCCATGGGTCGGCTTTGTTCACCCGTGGCGAGACCCAAGCGATGGTGGTGGCCACCCTGGGCACGGGGCGCGATGCGCAGATCATTGATGCGATCGAAGGCGAGTACAAAGACCAGTTCATGCTTCACTACAACTTCCCGCCGTTTTGTGTTGGGGAGACCAGCTTCATGCTCGGGCCCAAGCGCCGCGAAATTGGTCACGGCCGACTGGCCAAACGCGCTTTGGTGGCGGTGTTGCCCAAGCCTGAGGATTTCCCCTACGTGCTGCGGTTGGTCTCAGAGGTCACCGAGTCCAACGGATCAAGTTCGATGGCCAGCGTGTGTGGCAGCTCTTTGGCGATGATGGATGCCGGGGTGCCGATCAAAGCGCCGGTGGCGGGCATTGCCATGGGCCTGATCAAGGACGCGGATCGGTTTGCGGTGTTGAGTGACATCCTGGGCGATGAGGACCATTTGGGGGACATGGACTTTAAAGTGGCGGGCACCGAGGACGGGGTCACGGCGCTGCAGATGGACATCAAGATCGATGGCATCACCCAAGAGATCATGCAGGTGGCCCTGGCGCAGGCCAAAGAAGGCCGCAAGCACATCTTGGATCACATGAACCAGTGCATCAACGAGCCGCGTCAAGAGATGAGCCAGTACGCGCCGCGATTGTTCACCATCAAGGTCCACCCCGACAAGATTCGGGATGTGATCGGCAAGGGTGGGGCAACAATTCGTGCAATCACCGAAGAAACCGGGACCACCATTGACATTCAAGACGATGGGACGGTCACCATCGCCTCGGTCAACAAAGAGGCCGCCGATGAGGCGCGCCACCGGATTGAACAGATCACCACCGATGTGGAGGTGGGTGCGGTGTATGAGGGCACGGTGACCAAGATCATGAACTTCGGTGCCTTCGTGACGATCTTGCCGGGCAAAGACGGGTTGGTTCACATCTCGCAGATCTCAGATGAGCGCGTTGAAAACGTCTCTGATGCCTTGTCCGAGGGCGACAAAGTCAAAGTCGAGGTCTTGGAAGTCGATAAGCAAGGCCGGATCCGTCTGTCGATGAAGTCGCTGAACAAAGGCGGTGGCGACAGCGACGCGTCCGAATAAGCGGGGCGATGATCATGCAACTGTTGGCTCCTGTCTCGCCAGGTGAGCTTCTCGATAAGCTCACCATTCTAGAGATCAAGCGCGTGCGCATCACCGATGCCGATAAGCTCGACAACATCGAGCATGAGTGGCGTGTCTTGAGTGAGATTTGGTCAGATGCTGGCCTCGAAGCGCCGGGCCTGGACGCGCTGCGCGATGAATTGAAAACAATCAATGAGTCGCTGTGGGCCATCGAAGATGAGATTCGGGTCTGTGAATCGAACAAGGACTTCAACGATCGATTCATTGAACTGGCGCGGGCGGTCTATCAAACCAATGACCGGCGCGCCGAGGTCAAAAAGAAAATCAATCTGGCCTTGGGTTCTCGCCTGGTTGAAGAGAAGTCGTACGCAGAATACCGCTGATGGGTCGCCCATCAGCGGCCCCGCATCAAAGCCCCCACAACCGTTTGAGCGATTGGATCACCGCGGCTGGGGGCACCACCCTCATCACGCCGTCGGCCTGAATCCGACACGCCCACGGGAGTTGATCTTCGCCGGCGCTGCGAAAGCGCTTGGCGGCGAGGGCGAAACCATCGACGCACCAGGTTTGCGATGCCCAAGGACCCGAGCGAGCCACGCGCGTGGCCGCATAGACGCCGACCACGGGGGTGCCCAAACCATCGGCCATGTGGGCCGGTCCCGAGTCTGGGGTGATGACGCACGCCGCCCGCGCCATCATTGCCAGGGCTTGATCAAGGGTGTCTTGGCCGATGAGGTTGGTGACAGGGTGCTTGCAGGCCGCTTCAATGGCCTGACCCATGGCGCGTTCTGTCTCACTGGGGCCCCCGATCAGAATCACCGGACGGCCGGTGTGCGCGGTGACCCAATCGGCCACCTCAGCGTAGTGCTCGGCCGGCCAGTTGCGCTGTGGATGGGATGAGCACGGCGAGATCAAGACCGCGTGTCGGCCTTGGGGCTGGTGCTCGATGGCAAAGGCCTCGGCCTCGGGCGGCACCGGCACCGCGCGGTTGACCTGGCCCAGCGCCATCGAGGGCCGGTTGAGCACATGGGGCGCGAACGCAAAAATGGCCTCGGCTTGATGGATGCGCTCGGGCAGATCAATCGCTTCGTTGATCACCCACCGATGGCCCTCTTTGGCGTGGCGGCCACCCAAACCCACCCGGCGTTGGGCGCGAATGGCCAGACTCAACAGATTGGCGCGCAAGGACGTTTGGGCCAGGATGAGCGCATCAAAGTGCTCTTGGGCAAGGGCTCGACGGATGTGCAGCACACTCGCAAGGTTTCGGCGCTTGTCGAATACAATGAAACGAATGTCTTTTATATGGCGAACCAATGGCGCTTCTTTTTTGCCGATGATCCAGGTGATGGCAGTCTCGGGCCAGGCATCGCGGAGCGCACGCACCATCGCCACGGTGTGGCACACGTCCCCTAGAGCCGATAAACGAATCACACAGATGGATCGAGGGTCAGGATCAGTCATGGCATGGTCTTGTGTCATGGATACATCCAGACGCGGCGCCGATGGTTGATCTCGAGCGCACGCCCACGCCCGCTTCGATGGTGACATGGCGCGGGTCAGACGCCACGGCGGGTGATGTCACCATGGTATACGATCAAAGCCAGCTCGATCGGGTTGAACTTGAGTGGGCAAGACGCGCGCACTGGGATGCATTGGGGCGGGTGAGACAGCGGCTCGGCGGACGCGGGGGATCTGTCTTAATTGAGCTTGGAGACCACGCGCGGGTGGATTGTGCGGTGCTGCGTCGCTATCAGCGCGGCGGCTGGGTGGCGCGCATCAGTCGAGATCGCTACGTCTATAACGGGCTTGAGCGAACCCGGGCGCTGAGAGAGTTTCGGCTGCTCGATCGTTTGCATCAAGCAGGCTTGGGGGTGCCCCGACCGCTGCTGGCCAGCGTCGAGCGGTTCAGTGTGTGGGGGTACCGACAGGCGCTGATGACCCAGTGGATCGACGGCGCGCAGACGCTGGCCCATCGCCTGGCCCAGGGCCAATCGTTGGATTGGGCGGGGTTCGCGCGGGCCTTGGCGGCCTTGGTGGATGCGCGGGTCTATCACCCTGATCTGAACGCCCACAATGTCCTGTGCGACGAGGCCGAGCGCTGGTGGTTCATTGATTTTGATCGCGCACGCGTGGGCACGCGTCCGCGGGCCGGTCAGCGCATGGTGGCAAGGCTGTGTGCCTC
This sequence comes from uncultured Wenzhouxiangella sp., assembly GCA_913057195.1. Classification (GTDB taxonomy): domain Bacteria; phylum Pseudomonadota; class Gammaproteobacteria; order Xanthomonadales; family Wenzhouxiangellaceae; genus Wenzhouxiangella. The sequence continues at coordinate 18,109 of CAJXNL010000014.1, read as the reverse complement.
GTTGGCCAAACACCGCCTTGATGTGCCGCTGTCGCGTGGCGAACTGATGGCCAAGATTGACCGTTACCGCGGCTAAGCGGGTGCCCCGTCACGCTCGCGTGCGAGCTGCTCGGTGAACGCCAGCCAGGCCTCAGCGCTGGCGCGAGGGGATTCAATCATCGGAAGGTGACCCATGCCTGAGACCACAATGCGGTGCGCGTGGGGCATCAAGCCTTCAATGATGGCTGCGCCTTGCGGGTGGAGCACCTGATCGTCTTGTCCCCAATAAATTAAGGCGGGCGTGGTCAGCCCATCGGCGAGCTGTTCCAGGGGCGGTGAGTCATGCAGCATGGCATCAAAAATCACCAGGCTTTGCTCGCAGGTTCGATGGGCCCGGTGGGCCAAGTGACGAATCAGCGGCCCGGGCATCCAAGGCCGTTGGACAAAGCAATAGTCCAAAAGCACTTCGAAATCTTGCCTGTTGCGCACCACCAACGGGTTGTGCCGATCCTCAGCGACCTCCTGAAGCACCGGAGACAGTGGCGCTTGATGCACGCCCCCAGGGGCCAGCAGCCAAAGCGCACGCACGCGCTCGGGCGCTTGTTGGGCCATCGCCATGGCAATGTAGCCGCCCATGGAATTGCCGCCCAAATAAAATGTGTCCACCTGTTGATGATCAAGCCAAGCCAGGAGCCGTTGGGCGATGTCTTCGATGCGGTGCGAGATGGGTTGGCTCAGCCGGGTTTCACCAAAACCGGGGATGTCAGGGGCGATGAGTCGGAAGTGTTGACCCAAATGGCGCGCGGCGCGGGCAAAGTGATGGGCGTCACCGTTGAAGCCATGCAAAAGCACGAGGGGTTCGCCTTGGCCGCCTTCAAGCCAATGCCAGCTGACGCCATCGTGGCGGGCGCGGCGCACTGTCAAGCCACCCCGCCGACGTTCTGCCCACTGCGCCAATCGCCCCAGGGGTCCAGGGCAGACAAACCACAGCACAGCGGCGATGATCAGCAAAAGTGCTGCGGTGATCAAACCCGGAGCGCTTGGCAGAATGGATTCAATGGTTGCCAGTGTGGTCACCGGCGCAGCGACAGTGTCCATGGCCGTGTCAGCCCCCTGATCAAGTCTTGGCGTTAGGATCAGCATACGCCAAGTTAGGGCGCGTCTTCATTCCCGGGCACCGGATCCTCGCCGCCTGAACACAACGGGTGGCAGCGCGCGAGTCGCTTCATGGCCAACCAGCTTCCTCGCCAAGGGCCGTACAGCTCGATGGCCTGCTCGGCATAGACCGAACATGTGGGGCTGAAGCGGCATTGCCCACCGATCCACGGTGAGAGCAGGTAGCGATACGCTTTTATGAATCCTTGCAGAAGACTTGTCAGGGACATGCTCAAAGGATATATAATCGGTCGGCTCCAAACAAGGATTCGGATGCTGTTTCGAGTCACTGACGTTATCAAGAGGTTGAGAGATTGAATGGCCACAGCTAAAAAACCAGTCAAGCTCCCCAAGGGGTATAAGCCAAAAGAAAGTGAAAAGTACATGTGCCCAAAGCACTTGGAGTACTTTCGCCAAAAACTTTTGCAATGGCGCGATGATCTGATCGCAGAATCACAAGAAACGATCGACAACTTGCGGCGCGAGGTTCGCGATGTTGGCGATGAGGCGGAGCGGGCCAGTCGAGAAACGGAAAATTCATTGGAACTTCGGACCCGTGATCGATATCGAAAGCTGTTGAACAAAATTGATCAGGCGCTGGCGCGGGTGGATGAAAACACCTATGGCTATTGTGAGGAGACCGGCGAAGAAATCGGTTTGTCTCGCCTAGAGGCGCGCCCGATTGCAACGTTGTGCTTGGATGCCCAAGAGCGTTGGGAGTTGAAGCAAAAGCAAATGAAAGACAGCCGCTGACGTCTCGCTCAATGCCCAATGCCTCACGCCGGGACGGACGCGCGGCGGGGCGCTCCACCGGTTTTCATTCAATTGATCTTAGAGCCCCATTGATCTTAAGGCCCCGTTGATCTTGAGGCCCCATAAATTTAAGGATGCAGTGCATGTTGAAAAGAAATCTTCTGGGTGCTTTGGTTGCTGCGACATCGATCGCCACCTCAGCCATGGCACAACCGCAGGCCAACAACGCGCCGGACACGCGCTGGTATGTGGGCATCTCCTCTGGGTTGGTTTGGGAAGACAGCAAGCGTGAGGTCGATGGCAGCGGGCACTTGATCTATGGATTGAGCTTTGGGCGAATGCTCACCGATCACATTGGCATCGATGTCCAAATTGACCGCTACAGCATGGATTTTGATCGTCCAACGCCCACCGGCGTGGCCGAGACCCGCCAGTTGGGCTATGGCGTGGTGGGCCGCTATTATTTTCGGCCTGACCACGCCACCCGCCCGTATCTGATGTTGGGTGCGGGGCTTCAAGAGCACGACAACGGTTTTGACCAAGGCCGCGACGTTTATGCCACAGCCGGCGTGGGGGTGTCGCATCGCTACTCTGAAAAACTATCGACGCGCATTGAGGCGGCATGGCGCCACGACAATGACCGAGCGACGTTTGATCAAAGCTCAGGGTTTGACGATCTGATGGTGCAAGCGTCACTGGTGTATCACTTTGGATCGCAACCCAAGCCACAGCCTGTCGCACAGCGCGCACCGGTGGTTCAGCCCACGCCGGAGCCTGAGCCGCTGTTTGAGTTCAATGCCATGGTGCTGTTTGAGTTTGACTCGCATGCCCTGAAACCTGAAGCCACCCAGACGCTGAACGAGGCGGCCGAGGTGCTCAAAGCGCACAACGAGCTGGTGCTGATCGAAGTGGGTGGACACACCTGCGACATCGGCTCAGAGGCCTACAACGAAAACCTGTCCAGACAGCGCGCTCAAGCGGTGTTTGAACACCTCACCGACCAAGGCGTGGCCGCGCGTCGGCTGGAAGTGCGCGCCTATGGCGAGTCGAGTCCGGCAGTGGCGAACACCTCAAGGGCCAACCGCCAACAAAACCGTCGGGTGGCCTTGAGCGTATTGGAGCGCGCCGACCGGTAGTCCAGCCGGCTTTTAAGACGCCCGATCGGGAGAGGGGCCCTCGGCGGCAAGTGCTGAGCGCGCGGTCGCCTGGATGCGCTCGAGCATGGCCGAGAGGCCATTGGCTCGGGTGGCCGATAAGTGCTGGCTCAACCCAATGGCGTCAATGAAGTCAGCCGGGGTGTCGACAATCGCTTGCGCGCTGGCACCGGAGTAGATTTTGAGCAGCAGCGCAATCAAGCCTGAGACGATGGCCGCATCCGAGGTCGCCTGAAACGCCAGCTCATCACGATCGCCTGTTGAGACAAACCACACGTTGGATTGGCAGCCTTTAAGAATGTTGTCATCGGTTTTGAGCGCGTCGGGAAAGGGGGGCATCTGCCGGCCCAAGTCGATCAGATGCTGGTATTTGTCCATCCAATCATCAAAAAACTCAAACTCGGCGATGATGTCAGCTTGCGTGGCTTTGGGGTCTTGGCTCATCGTTTCGCGGCCTCCCAGGTCGTGCCTTCGGGTCCATCTTGAATGACAATGCCCGCGGCGGCCAGTTCATCGCGGATGGCATCGGCCCGGGCAAAGTCTTTGTCCGCGCGGGCGGCGTTTCTCGCCTCGATCTTGGCGGCGATGGCCGACTCGCTCATGGCCACTTCGTTTTGCCGCTGGGCCAGCCAGGTGGCCGGCGGTGTTTGCAACAGCCCCAAGGCGTGACCGCTGTCGGCCAACCGCTGCGCCAGCTTCGGTTGATCGGCGGGCTCGGCCTGGTCAATGGACTTGGCCAGTTGGTTGAGGGCGGCCAAAGCGGTGGGGGTGTTCAAGTCGTCTTCTAAAGCGGCCAGCACGCCAGCATCCACCCGATCGGGGTCGATCGCCCCTGAGTGAGGGGTGATGGGACCATGGTCGGCCAGGCGTTGGTAGAGGCGATCGAGATTGGTTTGGGCTTGTTTGACCACCTTGTCCGACCAGTCCAAGGGCTGGCGATAATGGGCGGTCAGCAGCACATAGCGAAGCACCTCACCGGGCCAGTCTTTCAATAGCGCATGGACAGTCAAGACATTGCCCAGCGACTTGGACATTTTTTTGCCATCGACTGTGACAAAGCCGTTATGCAACCAGTAGCGGGCGAAGTGGTCGGTGCCGTGGGCGCAGCGCGATTGGGCGATCTCATTTTCATGGTGAGGAAAGATCAAGTCTTGACCGCCGGCGTGGATATCGATGACTTCGCCCAGATGATGCGCGCTCATCGCCGAGCACTCGATGTGCCACCCCGGCCGGCCCCGACCCCACGGACTGGGCCAGCCTGGCTCATTGTCTTTGGCGGGCTTCCACAGCACAAAATCCCCAGGGTCTTTTTTATAGGGGGCCACATCAACGCGCGCGCCCGCCAGCATTTCGCGCCGATCGCGACCGGACAATCGGCCGTAGTCGTTAAAAGTGCTCACCGAAAAGAGCACGTGACCCTCGGCCACGTAGGCCGCACCTTTGTCGATCAATTGCTCAATCATGGCGATGATCTCGCCCATGTGATCGGTCGCGCGCGGCTCAATCGTTGGCGGCGCGACCCCGAGGGCGGCCATGTCAGCGTGATAGGCATCGGCGTAACGCTGAGCAATCGTGGCGATATCCACGCCTTGATCCTCGGCGGCTTGGTTGATCTTGTCATCAACATCGGTGATGTTTCTGGCATACACCACCTCCTTGAATTGGCCCAAGAGCAATCGATACAGCAGATCAAACACCACCGCCGGTCGCGCATTGCCAATGTGGGCGTAGTGATAAACCGTCGGCCCGCAGGCATACATCGTCACCCGCTGGGGATCTTTCGGGACGAAGGTCTCTTTTTGACGCGTCAGCGTGTTGTACAGTGAGATGGTCATGGTTTGTCTAAGCGCGCGGCTGGGATCAATTCAGGCCGCTGTCCAAGCAGGCTATCAAGCTACAATGAATGCCCAGTGTAACTGAAATCCGGAGTTTTTAATGAGCGATCACGCGCTGTACGCCGCCCACATTCGCCACAAGCGCGACCGGCTGGATCATCTATTGAATGAGACGGGGTTTGATGTGTTGTTCATTCACTCAGGCCGGGTGGCTTATCCGCGCTTCGATGACCGGGCGATGCCGTTTCGCGCGCATGGGCATTTCACCGCGTGGTTGCCTTTGCCCTACGCGCCCGACTGCATGCTGGAATGCCACGCTGGTCAGCAGCCCCTCTTGTGGTATCTGCAACCCGATGATTTCTGGCATTCGCCGCCGGCGCCGCCAGAGGCATGGTGGGCCGATCAGTTTGATGTGCGCATCGTCAAAACGGCCGACGAGTGGATGGGGCGCTTGGCCCGCGTTGAGGCGACCGCCGCGATCGGGGATGAGGCGCACTTGGCGGGCCTGGGTGAGCACATGGCCATCAATCCACCCAAGCTGCTCCAGGCATTGGACGACGATCGGACCCGCAAGAGCGACTATGAGTGCCGACAAATTTTTCTGGCGAACGGCCAAGCCGCGCGCGGCCACCAAGCCGCACGCGAGGCCTTTTTGGCCGGTCACAGTGAGCTTGAGATCTTTCAAGCCTACATCCGGGGATTAAACGCAGACCCTGCAACGCTGCCCTACGATGGGATTGTGGCGCTCAACGCGCACGCGGCGACGTTGCACTATCAACACCGCCAAACCGAACGGCCGCAACAGGCGCGGACGTTTTTGCTGGATGCGGGGGCCGATGTTGCTGGGTATGCCAGCGACGTGACCCGCACCCACGTCGGCCCTGTGGCCTCTGAGGCTGGGGGGATTTTTCAAGGATTGGTGGACGCCATGGATCATTTGCAGCGGCGCCTGTGTGTCAGTGCCCAAGTGGGCCATTCGTTTGTTGACATGCACCACCAGGCCCACCGAGGCATCGCTGAGATCCTGCGCCAAGCGGGGCTGGCCTCTGGATCGGCCGATGCCCTGGTCGAGTCGGGCATCACCAGGACGTTTTTTCCGCACGGCTTGGGGCATTTTTTGGGCACGCAGGTGCACGATGTGGCGGGGTTGGTGTCGCCCGAGGGCCAAGCCGCGCCACCGCCTGCAACTGACCCCATGCTTCGATTGACACGGGTGCTCGAGGCCGGGCATGTGGTGACCATCGAGCCGGGCCTGTATTTCATTCCCATGTTGCTCAGTGACTTGAAAGCAGCGCCGGCGGGGGCGCAGATCGATTGGGCACTGGTGGAGGCGCTGACCCCGTTTGGCGGGATACGCATTGAAGACAACGTTCACATCACCCCATCGGGTCCGGTGAACCTCACGCGTGAGGCGTTCGATGCCCTCGACTGATTGGTTGGACGAGCTCGAGCAGCGTCTGGGCGCAGGCAGCGTGCTGCGCCCCGAGCGCGATGATCTGGGGGCCTATGAGCGCGAGTGGCGGGGGCGATATCGCTCCCAAGCGTTGGCCGTGCTTCGCCCCGCCTCGACCGAGTGTTTGGTGGCGATGGTCCAAGCGTGCACCGCGCAAGGGGTGGCGATGGTGCCGCAAGGGGGCAACACCGGCTTGGTCGGTGGGGCGGTGACCCAAGGTGAGCGGTCTGAGGTGATTGTTCAGTTTGGGCGCATGGCGGCCATCCGTCGGGTGGATGCGGCGTCCGCCCTGATGGTGGCCGAAGCGGGCGTGCCCGTGTCGGTGGCGCAAGCGGCGGCGGCGGAGCATGGGCTTCGGTTGGCAGTGGATTTGGCGTCCAGTCAATCGGCGACCATCGGGGGGATCTTGGCGACCAACGCCGGCGGGGTGTTGACGGTGGCCTATGGCAACGCGCGTGCCCAGGTGTTGGGCTTGGAGGCGGTGCTGGCCGATGGCCAAATCTGGCACGGTTTAAGTGAGGTGAGAAAAGACAACACGGGCTATTCATTGAAAGACCTCTTGGTCGGCTCCGAGGGCACTTTGGGGCTGATCACCGCCGCGAGTTTGGCGCTGGTCCCCGCGCCCAAAGTCAGCGCCACGGCTTGGGTGGGTGTGGCCTCGGTCGATCAGGCGCTGGCGCTTTTGGATCGGGTGCGCTCGGCGTTGGCCGATCACCTTCGCGCGTTTGAGTTGATGCCCGCGTTGGCGATTGATTTGGTGGCCAAAGCCCGGGCCGAGCAGGGTCTGAGCACGCGCCCGGTTTTGGATGAGGCCTGTCCATGGCAGGTCTTGATTGGCATTGACAGCCCAGACCCCGAAGCCCCACTGGAGGATCGATTGATGGGCACGCTGATGGCCGCGTACGAGGCCGGTGATGTGTTGGACGTGGTGATCGCCCAGAGCCAAAGTGACGAGCAGACGATGTGGATGATTCGCGAGGGCATTTCGGATGCTCAGCAGGTCGAGGGGACCGCGCTCAAGCACGACATTTCTGTGCCCACCCCCGCGTTTGGGGCCTTCATCGAGCACACCCAAGCCGGTCTCGAAGACCGCGTGCCTGGGGTTCGCCTGTGCGCGTTTGGCCACCTGGCCGATGGCAACCTGCACTTCAATCTCGTCCCGCCCGCCGGCCAGCCCCAGGCCTTGGTCGAACACGAGGCGGCGATTGTTGAGTATGTGTTTGATCAAGTCGATGCGTTCGGCGGTGCGTTGGCCGCGGAGCACGGGGTGGGGTTGCTGCGCCGCCAGGCGTTGGCCGAGCGAGGGGACCCCGCCAAGCTCTGGGCGATGCGGCGGCTCAAAGAGGCCCTGGATCCAAACGGCGTGTTTAACCCCGGGAAAGTGGTCTAGCGCACCGGTGCCTGGCCAACGCCACCTGGCTCGCCCTGGGGCCAAGGTTGGGGTTATGATGGGGGTTTGTCATGCCAACTTAGGGGTGTATGAGCACACACACCGGCGCCAAGCCACCACCATCGGGCCCTGCCAGCGGCTCGGGCAAACGGGCGGAGCGATCGTCGCAGGCGCGGCCATATCATCGATTGGTGTACCGGCTGTGCCTGTCGGCCGATCAGGCCCATTTGAGCGTATGTCCGGTGCGCGCGCCGTTGGCGGGGATCATTGGTGCGCCGGCGCCATTTTCACCACAGCGGCTGATTGAGGATGAGGCCAAGGCCCGTGCGAGCACGTGGATCAGTGATTTAGACCGCGACGTGCTGCACGATTTGGCCGACCGCAGCGCCCAGCTCCCTGGGCTGGTGTGGTTCCCACTGGGGCTGTCGTCAGGCGAGCTCGTGCGGGCCATGATTGACTCCAAGCGCGCGGTGTTGTGCATGGATTGCGACGCACAAAGTGGGGAGGATGAGCCCCAAGGGCTGCCCCTTCGTTTGGGCGAGGCCATGGCCTGTCAAGCGCGTTGGCAACTGAGGGAGGATGGCGCTCAAACCCTGATTTGGTCACCTCGCGATTCGAGCGCCGCCCAAGCGGGCTGCGTGTTGCCCCTGAACCCGCCTTGGTGGATCGACATTGACACCGGCACTACCCACCCCATTGAGATCGAGCCCAAGATGGCGCAGGCGCTGGATTACTTGGCCGGTGAGCCGCTGCGGGCAAGTCAGGTCAAGCCCTGGTCAACTCAGTCCGTGAGCCAAGCCTTGCCGACGCCGCAGGCGATCGAGCGCACCGAGCATTCGGCCGAGTCACCCACACCCGTGGCGACGATGCACAACATCACCATCGCGCGCGCCGGTCGCTTTGTCACCCTCCCAGCGGTGAGCCTGTCGTTTGATTACGGGTGCACGACGGTCGACTGGCACAGTGACCGCACCACCCAAACGGCCCCTGAGTCGGCCCAGTCCGGTGCCCATCGGGCGGTGGTGTGGGCCATCGAGCGCGACCGGGACGCGGAGGGCGCGTCGGTGGAGGCGTTGGAAGCGTTGGGGCTGCTGCCTTTGGAGCGCATTGAAGGCGTGGACTATCAAGCGCCCCATCACGGGGTGTGGGTGGTCGCTGATTTGGGCGCAGATGAGGCGCGTTGGCTGGCCATTCAGACCACGCTGTCGGGATGGAAGAAAAAAGGTTGGCGTGTGAGTCAATCGAAGGCACTGGCGCTGAGTTTGGTCAAGCCCAGGCGCTGGTATGGGGAGCTCAAAACCGCTCAGGGCGATCAGTTTGATCTTGACTTGGGCGTGGAGATTGGCGGCGAGTCGCATTCTTTGCTGCCGGCGCTGATGCGCTATGTCGAGCAAGCCTCGACGGCAGAACTGAAAAAGCTATTAAGCTCATCGAGCGCCCGACGCGGCAAGAAATCGCCGCATCTTTTGCTTGCACTGGATGCCCAACGCCGTGTTCAGGTGCCCGTGTGGCGGGTGCGCGCCGCGTTGACGGGACTGTTGGATATCCTCGACAAACGGGCCGAGCCCACCGGCGCTTTGGATCTCCAGCACTGGCGATTGCGGTTGCCGCGTTCAAGGCTGAGCGACATTGGCCAGGCGGCCGATGGTTGGCAGCTCCGCGGGGACCGCGACCTCACCGATCTGGCCCAGGAGCTTCAGCAGTTTGAAAGCATCGAGCCGCGTCCGACACCAGCCGCTTTGCAGGCCACGCTGCGGGGCTATCAACAAGTGGGTTTGGCGTGGCTGCAGTTTTTGCGCGGCTTTGGGTTTGGGGGGATTTTGGCCGACGACATGGGGCTGGGCAAGACCATCCAAACGCTCGCCCACATCCTGATCGAAAAGGCTGAAAAGCGCGCGGAAAAACCCACGTTGGTGATTGCACCCACCTCGTTGATGTTCAACTGGCGCCGCGAGGCCGAGCGGTTTGCGCCATCGTTGAATGTCTGTCTGTGGCACGGCACCCAGCGCAAGAAAAAGCGCCAGGCGCTGGCTCGAGCCGATGTGGTTCTCACCAGTTATCCGCTGATTGCGCGCGATGTCAACATCCTCAAAAAACACCACTGGCACCTGCTGATCCTCGATGAGGCCCAAGCGATCAAAAATCCCCGCGCGGGGGTCAGCACCGCGGTGCGCCAATTGAAAGCCAACCACCGATTGTGTCTGACCGGCACGCCATTGGAGAACCACTTAGGCGAGTTGTGGAGTTTGTATGACTTTTTGATGCCGGGGCTGTTGGGCAACCGCGAGCAGTTTCGGCGGTGGTTTCGCCAGCCCATTGAAAAAAATCATGACCGTGACCGCCATGCGTTGCTGGCCCAGCGCATCCGGCCCTTCTTTTTGCGCCGCACGAAAGAGGCGGTCGCGCCTGAGCTGCCCCAAAAAACCCAGATCATTCGATCTGTCCCGCTCAACCCAGCCCAGCGGCGCCTGTATGAGGCCCAGCGGATCCAGCTGCATGACAAAGTGCGCTATGCGCTTCAGCATCATGGCCCAGAGCGCGGTCGCATGGTCATGCTCGATGCGCTGTTGAAGCTTCGCCAAATTTGCTGCGACCCACGGCTGCTCAAAGACGACGAGCACAAGCCGCCGCCGTCAGCGAAGCTTGCTTTGTTGATGTCGCTGTTGCCTGAGTTAATCAACGAAGGCCGGCGTGTCTTATTATTTTCACAATTCGTTGGCATGCTGGATCTGATCGAAAACGAGGTGGCGGCTGAGGGCATCGACTATGTGCGCCTGACCGGCCAGACCAAGGATCGGGAGGATGTGGTTGAGCGGTTCCAGCGCTCTGAAGCGCCGCTGTTTTTGATCAGTTTGAAAGCCGGCGGGGTGGGTTTGAACCTCACCGCCGCCGATGCGGTCATTCATTATGACCCGTGGTGGAACCCGGCCGTCGAGGATCAGGCCACCGATCGTGCGCACCGAATTGGGCAAGACCACAAGGTGTTTGTGTATCGCTTGCTCACCGAAGACACGGTCGAACAAAAGGTTGTGGCGATGCAGGCCAGCAAGCGCGCGCTGATTGACGGCTTGATCAGCGGCGGCGGCGCGGTGGATCTTAAGGCCCAAGACTTGGAGTTTTTATTCCAGCCTTTGGATGCCGACACCCACTGATGTCCCACCCTCAAAGCGAGCTTTGCATCGCCCAAGCCGAATGAATCAGTCCAACCTGACTTAATGTGGAGAGCGCCATGCCAACATCTCAAACCCACCCCCACACCTCCCGATTCTCAGGGGCAGTTTTCCGCTTCGCGTGCGTGGCGGGCCTGGTCGCCCTGATGCTGGCAGGCCCAAGCTTCAGCCAAGCCCCAGAGTCGGTCACGGGGATTGTCTTCCATGACCTCAACCGCGACGGCGTGCGCCAAGCTGCAGAGCCGGGGGTGGCCGATGTCAAAGTCAGCAATGGGTTGGCGGTGGTTGAAACCGATGCCGACGGCCGCTACCGGTTGCCGGTGCGCGATGACATGTCGGTGATGGTGATTCAGCCGGCGGGATGGTCGGTGCCGACCAACGACGACTTTGTGCCGCAGTTTGCCTACACCCACAAGCCAGCAGGCTCGGCCAGTGATCTTCGATTTGGTGGGTTGGCACCGACCGGGCCGCTGCCGGCATCGATTGATTTTGCCTTGAGCCGGGTTGATGGGCCCACCGATGCGTTTCGCTGCGCGGTGATTGGTGATGCCCAGGCGTATTCAAACGACGAGGTGGGGCATTTCAGAGACAGCGCGTTGGTGGACATCATGTCTGCTGGGTTGAGTGATGGCGATTGCATGATTTATCTAGGCGATGTGGTGGGCGATGATTTGGCGCTGCTCGATCGGGTGATGGCTTTGGGTCGTCAAGTCGGCGTGCCGCAGTGGTTTGTGTTTGGCAACCACGACATGGATTTTGATGCGACAACGCCAGCCGATCGCGCCGATACTTGGCGATCGAAGGTGATGCCGGATTACTACGCCTTCGAAGTGGGCGAGGTGCTGTTTGTCGCCTTAAATAACATTGTCTACCCCTGCAGCGAGCGTGATGCGCAGCGCCCGGGTCGACAGCGGTGTCTGAACCAAGACCGGAAAGCCTACAACGCGCGGGTGGAGGCGGTACAGATGCGCTGGTTGGAGAATCTCCTGGCGCTGACGCCAAAAGACAAACGCGTGGTGTTGATGCATCACGCCCCCTTGGTGTCTTTTGTGGACACCGCCAGCGCCATCCACCAAACCGACAACGCCGGCGAGCTCCACGCGCTGCTGGCGGGTCGTCCAGGGTTGAGTTTGTCTGGCCACACCCACTCGCTGGAAAACCATGACCCGGGCCAGTCTTTTGAGGGTTGGGAAGCGCAAACCGGTGTGGCTGAGCTGCCGTTTCGCCACATCGTCGCGGGTGCTGCCTCTGGCGGTTGGTATCAGGGGGATTTGGACATCAACTCGATCCCAATGGCGCTTCAGCGGATGGGTGCGCCGAAAGGCGTATTAATGCTGGCGTTTGAAGGCACTGACTATGTGGAGTCTTATCGAGGGTCACGAATTGATCCCAATCGGCGTCAGTGGGTGAGCTTAAACACCCCGCGGTTTCGGCGGATGCATCAAGCCCTCGATGCTTGGATGGCCTCTGAGGAAGCGCAATCGTCAGACGCCGTTCCGCCGTATTCGCTGCATGACTTGGGGGATTTGAATGTGGTCACGCCCGACGAGCTGGCCGATGGCGTGCTGCTGGCGGTCAACGTTTGGCTGGGCTCGGCGAGCACTGAGGTCAGCTACCGATTGAACGGTGGACCGAAACAAACCATGCAGCGCACCCAGCAAGGGGCGGGCGAGGGCATGAACCAAGGCCCGATGTACGCCGATCCATTCTCCACCCGGCGGTTGATGAGCACGGCCCGCTCGGCGGTGCGCTCTTTGCAAGGCGATGACCGCGCCAATGGGTTTGAGGTCTTCAAGGGCACCTCGCGACAAGGCACGCCCCGCCCCCAAGGTCGGCGCATGCCAGAGCACAACATGCACCTTTGGACCGCGCGGCTGCCCAGCGACTTGCCCATTGGCATCCATCGCATTCGCGTCACCAGCATCGATCGCCACCGCCGGGTCAGTGAGGATCGGTTGATTGTTGAGGTGGTTGACCAAAAGCCGCCGCGCTTTTGGCGTACCGAGCCGTGGGAGGATTGACTTCAAAAAGCTGATGGGTCTCGACCTGGCTGGTCGGTCAGGTCAAGATTTCGTTTGGATTTGAAGCAATACAGGACTAAAATCGTGCTATATTGGCGCCCGGTCGTTTGGCGGCCGAGTGATCAATGGCTAAGGAGCACGATAGATGAGGTCTCGTTTGATGTTAAGCCGGCTGGCGGGCGCCAGCATGGTGGGGTTGTTAGCGGTGTCCGCGGGGGTCTGGGCCGATGTGGCGCCAGAAGCCCTCACACCAGACGCTGAGTCGTCGTCAAGTGACGTGGTCGATCGAGTCACCGTCCAGGCAGAGCAATACCTGTCAGTCAATGAGTCGCAGTCGGTGAAAACCCCCACGCCCATCATTGATGTGCCGCAGAGTCTGAGCCTGATCACCGCCGAAGAAATCACCGCCAGGGGGTTTGACAGCGTTGAGCAGATCATCCAATACACCCCAGGGGTGAATGTCTCCCAAGGCGAGGGTCACCGAGATGCGGTGGTGTTTCGGGGGGTGCGCTCGACGGCAGATTTTTTCGTTGATGGGAACCGCGATGATGTTCAGTATTACCGCCCCTTGTACAACATTGAAAAAGTCGAGATCCTGCGCGGGCCCAATGCGTTGTTGTTTGGACGCGGTGGCACCGGCGGCATATTAAACCGCGTGACCAAAAAGCCCCGGCTTGACCAGGCATTTTTGGACTACACCGCCGGCGTTGATGGCTTTGGTGGCTACGCCACTCGAATCGATGGCAACGTCTCGACCGGCCCTCGCTCGGCCCTTCGTTTCAACGCGATGGTTGAATATGTCGACAATCACCGCGATTTTTATGACGGCGACCGAGTGGGTATAAATCCGAAGTTTCGATATGCCCTGTCAGATGACACCACCATCGACATCGCCTATGAGTACATCGATCATCAACGTTTCATTGACCGGGGGATTCCAACGGCGCGTGGTCGCCCAGTGGAGGCCCTAAAAGACATTGTCTTTGCCGATCCTCAAAACAACTATCATGAGTTGACGGCCCATGTGGTGCGTGCCAATGCAGAGCACTTGTTCACCGATCGCATTAAAGGCAACATCAATCTCTTTTATGGGGATTATGACAAGGTCTATGCCAACTACTACGCCACCGACTATGATCCCGGCTCGCAGGTGGTCGAGCTTGATGGCTACATTGATGACACCGTTCGCCAAAACTTGATTGTCTCTGGCAATCTCATCGCAGAAGTCATGACAGGCGACATTGAACATACCCTCATGGCGGGCGTTGAGTTCATTGATACGGCCTCTGATCAGTCGAGATTCAATCCGGTGTTTTCAACCACCCAGGCCGATCGAGAATCGTTCAGCGTGACCCGACCGCTGGCGTTTGACGGTGGGCGTGGGGTCAACGCTTTGGGTGAGTCGTTCCGAGTGGATTTCAGCGATTTCAATGACGACACCGCCGTGGATTTGCAGGTGACTTCGCTTTTTATTCAGGACGAAATCCAGCTCAACGATCATGTTGATCTGGTCTTGGGCGCGCGCTTTGACCGGTTTGACATTGAGGTCTTTGACAATGATCCAACGGTGTTGGCATCGCGCACTCGGGTGGATGAGGAAGTGACGCCCAGGGGCGGTTTGATTTTCAAGCCACAAGAGAACGTCTCGATCTACCTCAGTTACAGCAAGTCGTTCTTGCCTCGAAGTGGCGAGCAGTATGCTGACATCAATGGGGCAAAGCAGGCCTTGGACCCCGATACCTTCACCAACCAAGAATTCGGGATCAAATGGGACGCCACCAATCGCTTGAGCTTGAGCGCAGCGGTCTTCGAAAACGAACAATCCTCGCCTCAGGTCGCAGATTTTGACCCATCCACGCTGGATGTGATTGACGCTGAAATTGACGGTGTGGAATTTCAGCTGACCGGCGCGTTGACCGATCGGGTGTTGGTCACTGCCAATTACAGCCGGCTCAATGGCGAGATTGTCGAGCGAACCGGCCCAACGGGACGAACGCCGAGAGAATTGCCAAAAACCATGGCCTCGATTTGGGGGCAGTTCGACGTGAGCGATGCGTTGGGCGTGGGCGTGGGTGCGACTTATCAAGGGCGGAGTTTCATCGACAGTGCCAACACCGCATTTTTGCCAAGCTATACGCGGTTTGATGCTGCGCTGTACTACACGATCTCCGATCGGTTGCGGTTGCAACTGAATATCGAAAACCTCACCGATAAACTGTACTTCCCGCATGCGCATGCCACCCATCAGGCGAGTGTGGGTGCACCGCGGCACGGGACGCTGAATGTGGTCGGTTCTTTCTGACTGACTGAGGCATGGCCTGACGAGGTCGATAGGATTGGCCTTGAGACGTTGTGATTGGCGCGGCGTGCGCGCCGCGTGGACTGGTGAAGCGAGGTTGGGCTGGTCGGGGTGAGAGGATTCGAACCTCCGGCCCCTGCCTCCCGAAGGCAGTGCTCTACCAGGCTGAGCTACACCCCGAACGTGGGCCATAGTGTAGCTCACTTTGACGCGATGATCGATAGATGGTCACCCAAAATCAAATCACAACAATAGAATGATCAATAAAAATCGGTTATTCTGACCGGATGCGAACGTACACCAATGAGCCGCGCGCAACTTTTGCCCAAGACGCGCACCCGGTGAGCAAAGTATCGGCCAGCGTTTATCCGGCCGGGGCCTTAAATTTACTGTCCCAAGCCGAGGTTGCTCGGTTGTCTGATGCCAGTTCTGAGATGGGCGCGACTCTCCGACGCTGTGCGTTGGCGGTGTTGAATTCTGGTCTGCAAGGCGATGATGCTGAGCAGCTTTTGGCCGATTACCATGACTTCAGCATTGAAATTCACCAGGTCAATCGCGGCATTCGGATCGATCTTGACAACGCGCCAGGTGGGGCGTTTGTCGATGGAAAGATGATTCGAGGGATCAGAGAGCTTTTGTCTTCGGTCATTCGAGACATCATCTACTACCACACCGAAGTCAAGCCCAATCCGTATTTTGATCTCGATGACTCTGCGGGCATCACCTCAGCCACTTTCGATATTTTAAGAAACGCGCGCGCCTTGGATGCCGAGCGCGAGCCGCAGCTTGTGGTGTGTTGGGGAGGGCACTCAATCAGCCGAGAGGAATACGAATACACCAAAGAGGTGGGCTATCAACTTGGCCTTCGAGGCCTGGACATCTGCACAGGATGCGGCCCAGGCGCGATGAAAGGGCCGATGAAAGGGGCGACCATTGGCCACTCAAAGCAACGCATTTTGCCGGGTCAGTACGTGGGCCTGTCGGAGCCAGGCATCATTGCTGCCGAGTCGCCCAATCCCATCGTCAATCGCTTGGTGATCATGCCCGACATTGAAAAACGACTGGAGTCGTTCATCCGCTTGGGCCACGGCGTGGTGGTTTTTCCAGGCGGGGCGGGCACCGCAGAAGAGATCTTATACATTTTGGGCGTGCTGTTGCATCCGGCCAATCGCGACATGCCGTTTCCGTTGATTTTCACAGGGCCTGAGGGTGCCAAGGCTTATTTCGAGCAGATTGATGCCTTCATTGGCATGACGCTGGGGGCCCAAGCTCAGTCGTTGTACACCATCATTGTTGACGATGGGCCGGCGGTGGCGCGGGCCATGGCCGAGGGGATGGAGCAAGTCAAGCACTGGCGGATGGAGAGCAACGACGCGTTCTACTACAACTGGTTGTTGACCATTGATCCGGAGTTTCAACACCCCTTTGAGCCCACCCATGAGGCGATGACAGGATTGGAGATTGCGGGTGATTTGCCTGTTCACCGACTGGCAGCCAATTTGCGGCGTGCGTTTTCAGGCATTGTCGCGGGCAATGTCAAACCCACCGGTGTGGCGGCGGTGCGTGAGCATGGCCCATTCGAAATTCGAGGAGACGCCAAAATCATGCAGGCGTTGGATGAGCTACTAAGCGGCTTTGTCCGAGATCATCGGATGAAGCTGCCCGGGGGAGCCGCCTATGAACCCTGCTACCGAGTGGTCAACAGTGCATAAGCGATCGACAATCGGACATCAGACCGCGCTGGCTTGGATGCTGCTGTGCGGCTTGTGCCTTGGATGGCCGATGCTGGGTGGGGCGCAGCTGTCACCACAGTCGTCAGCACAGTCGTCGACACAATCATCGAAACAGGCGCCGCCCACGCCGGTCGAGTCCAGCTCGACTCAAATGGACGAAAAGGTGCGCATCGCTCAGGCATCGTCATCGGCGCCGGGCAGTGAGCCGTTGGAGGCCGTTGATTTTTCTGACCCCCGGGCGGTGGGTGCGTGGATTGAGGCGCGTCTGGCAGGTGGCGAGTCGGTCCTCACGACCGATGAGGTGACCCGGCTGATGGATTGGGTGGACGAGACTGCACCGCGTCTTCGCCTCCAAATGGCCAGAGACATTTACTTTGGCGCCGGTCGGCTGGCTTTTGGGGTGGCGGCGGACGATCGGGTGCTGGAGTTTTTGATCAAAGCGCGTCAGCTGGCGCAAGATCAGCCCTTGGCGGCCGATATTCAGCGCTGGGTGGGGGATGTGCACGCAGCGACTGGGGCGTTTGAGCAGGCGCTGGAGGTGTATCTGAACGGGCTGCAGGTGGAGGGGATTGAACCCATCACCCAAGGCGAGCTGTTTTTGTCTTTGGGCGATGTCTCGCGGCGGTTGAATGAGACCGAGCGAGCACTTCGGTATTTTTCACGTGCTGAGGAGGTCGCCGATGCGGCAGGCTTAACGGCGCTGTTGGTTCGTGTGCGCCTATCGCAAGCGGCGGCCTATCGGCAAGTCAATGAAAACGCTCGAGCATTGGCGGTCTACGAAGACGGGTTGGCGCAAGCGCGTGCCTTGGATGATGCGGTGGTCGAGGCCATGTTTTATAACAACCTCGGCAACGTGCTCCGGGATATGGGCGATTATCCGCAGGCGCTGGAGTATTTCGATCAGGCGTTGGAAATCTCAAAATCATTGGGCTTGGATTATGGTGTGGGCATCAATCACATCAATCAGGCCGTGACCTATTATTTAGAGGAAAACTACGATCAAGCCCTGGCCAAATATGAGCAAGCCGAAACCATTCTAAATTCCATGGATCGGCCCTATGAGCAGCGCTCGGTGTATGAAGGTTTTGCCTATGTGTATCAGGCGCTGGGGCAATATGAGGCGGCGTTCGATGCCTTGATGCGATTCAATGCGCTGAACAATCAGGT
>CAJXNL010000013.1 GCA_913057195.1 uncultured Wenzhouxiangella sp. | reverse complement strand
TTCAGCCAAAACCCTCTACACCGGCCGTTATCTGGTCTTAAATGAGCGCGATGACTGGGAATTTGTGGCTCGGCACCACCCCGTGGCTGCGATCATCGCCTGGACCCCAAACGATGAACTGTTGCTGGTTGAGCAATACCGAAAGCCCATCGAAAAAACCACCATCGAGATCCCAGCCGGCCTGATTGGCGATGTGGATGGCAGCGAGCAAGAGTCGATGCTGGATGCCGCGGGTCGAGAACTTGAGGAAGAAACCGGCTGGCGCGCGGGATCATTAAAACAGGGAATGTCGGTCCCCACCTCCGCCGGCCTCAGCAGCGAATATGTCATCTTCGTTTGGGCCGAAGCCCTGGTCCAAGTCGGCCCAGGCGGCGGAGACGCCTCGGAGGACATCACGGTGCATCAGATCCCGAGAGCGGAGATCGATGTCTGGCTCGAGAACCGATATCACCAGGGTTACGCCATTGATCCCAAGATATATGCCGCTCTATACTGGTCTCAACATCCGCCCAGATCGCACGGCGCAACCTAAACAAAAGGCACCCCCGATGACTTCTTTGATCCGCTTTAGCATCATCACCACCGGTTTGATCCTGTTGAGCGCCTGTCAGCCAGAGGCGCCCGTGGCCAACACCGACCAGGCCAGCGCCCCTAGAGCCAATTCAAACACCGGCTCAGACAATGCCTCGGTGGCCATTGTCATCCACGGTGGTGCAGGCACCATCACCCGCGAGGCGATGACGCCCGATCGCGAAGCGGCCATTCGGGGGGCGTTAGAGCAAGCGCTCAAGGCGGGCCACGACCGGCTCAGCGCAGGTGACACCAGCATTGAGGCGGTGATCGCAGCGATTAACGTCATGGAAGACGCCCCGGAGTTCAACGCCGGACGCGGCGCGGTGCTCAATCATGAAGGGTTTGTTGAGCTCGATGCCTCACTGATGGATGGCGCCACCGGGCAAGCCGGCGCCATTGCGGGCGCAAGCACTCAAGACGGCGGCATTCGCTACCCGATACGGGCCGCGCATGCTGTGATGACCGACTCGCCGCACGTGATGCTCAGCGGCGCCGGCGCAGAGGCATTCGCCACCACCCAAGGCCTGGAGTTCATTGAGTCTGACTGGTTCATCACTGACTTTCGATACCAGCAGTGGGAAGACGCACGCTCAGCCCGTGCCGGCAACACCGACACCGCGCGGTGGTACTCGACCGTGGGCGCGGTGGCCCTCGATCAAAACGGCAATCTGGCGGCCGGCACCTCAACGGGGGGCATGACCAACAAACGATTTGGCCGAATCGGTGACTCACCCATCATCGGCGCAGGCACGTATGCTGACAACGCCAGCTGTGCCGTGAGCGCGACCGGTCACGGCGAGTTTTTTATTCGTCATGTGGTGGCGTATGACATCTGCGCGCGCATGCGCCACAAAGGCGTGTCGTTGGATCAGGCGGCCGATGAGGTGATCCATGGTGTGCTGGTCGACGCTGGCGGCGACGGAGGCGTCATTGCCATGGATCGGCAAGGCCACATCGCCATGCCGTTTAACACCGAAGGGATGTACCGAGCATCGATTGACACCAACGGGCAAATGACCATCGCCATTTATGGTGACGAGGTCGCTAACCCGTCTGAGTAAGGCCCAAGCTGTCACACAGCGCCAAGCTTGGCTTGGCTTGATTTAATGTGTAGAAGTGCAGTGCAGGCGCGCCGCCATCGATCAGGCGTTGGCACAATCGGGCCACCACCTCATGACCAAACGCTTTCAGCGAGGCATCGTCGCCCGCGTCTTCCCAAGCCTTGAGGCGTTTGGCCATCCACATCGGAATCTCCGCACCACAGGTTGAGGAGAACCGTGCCAGCCTGGCGTAGTTGGTGATCGGCATAATTCCAGGCACGATGGGCACGCTCACGCCCAAAGCCTCGGCCTCATCGACAAACCGAAAGTAGGCCTCGGCATTAAAAAAATATTGGGTGATCACGCCATCGGCACCGGCGTCGACTTTGGCCTTGAAGTGCTTCAAATCATCCTCTGGCGATCGAGATTCGGGGTGGTGTTCGGGATAGCCCGCCACTTCAAGATGAAAATCCTCGCCAAATTGGTCGCGGATAAACCGAACCAGATCAATTGCATGAGCGAATACCCCGCGACCACCGCCCGATGGGCGATCGCCACGAAGCACCACCAGCCGATCGACGCCGGCGTCGCGATAGGTCTTTAAAAGCTCAACAATCCCGGCTTGATCTTCGGCCATGCACGAGATGTGTGGGGCGGCATTCAATCCGGTCTGTGCCAACAAGGCCGAAACGGTCTCTTGCGTGCGCTGGCGGGTCGACCCGCCAGCGCCAAACGTCACGGAGACATATTCCGGTGAGACCGCGGCCAAGCGCTCGGCCGTCGCCAACAAACGAGCCTGATGCTCAGGCTCGTGCGGCGGGAAGAACTCAAAGCTGACCGGACACGGCATCAACTCACCTATTCGTCCCACCCACGGACCATCCACCTGACCCCACGACCGATCAGTAGCGGTAGTGCTCTGGCTTAAACGGACCGTGTTGCGGAACGCCAATATAGTCAGCTTGAGCTGGGGTCAGCTCAGTCAAACGCGCACCGATCCGGTCCAAGTGCAGCATGGCCACTTTCTCATCGAGGTGCTTAGGCAGCACGTACACCTCATTGTCATACCGATCGCCATTTTTCCAAAGCTCGATTTGTGCCAGCGTTTGGTTGGTAAAGGAGTTTGACATCACAAAGCTGGGGTGACCGGTGGCACAGCCTAAGTTCACCAAACGCCCCTGAGCCAGCAAGATGATGCGCTTGCCATCGGGGAAGGTGATGTGATCGACTTGAGGCTTGATTTCATCCCACTCATATTGCTCGAGCGAGGCCACGTCAATTTCATTATCAAAGTGACCGATGTTGCACACGATGGCTTCGTTTTTCATGCGAAGCATGTGGTCATGGCGGATCACGTTGAAGTTGCCGGTCGCCGTCACGATGATGTCAGCCGCTTCAATCACGCCCTCATCTTCAATATTGACGACCTTATAGCCTTCCATGGCCGCTTGCAGCGCACAAATGGGGTCGGCTTCGGTGATCCAGACATTCGCGCTTAAGGCCCGCAGGGATTGCGCCGAGCCTTTGCCGACATCGCCATACCCACACACAATCGCTGTCTTCCCAGCCACCATGACATCCGTGGCGCGTTTGATGGCATCGACCAGCGACTCACGGCAACCATAGAGGTTGTCAAACTTAGATTTGGTCACAGAGTCATTGACATTAATCGCGGGGAACTTCAGCGAGCCCTCTTTTTGCATGCGATACAACCGCGCAACGCCGGTGGTGGTCTCTTCAGTGACCCCTTGGATATTTTTCAGTGCCTCGGTGTACCAGCCCGGGTTTGTTTTCAAACGCTTTTTAATCGCTTCAAACAGTGCGGTTTCTTCTTCACTGCCTGGGTTGTCCAACACTGACGGGTCTTGCTCTGCCATTGAGCCCAGGTTCAAAAGCATGGTGGCGTCACCGCCATCGTCCAAAATCATGTTGGCGGTGCTGCCGTCAGGCCATTGGAAGATGCGGTGGGTGAACTCCCAATACTCAACCAAACTCTCGCCTTTAAAAGCAAACACGGGAATGCCGCGCTCCACCATCGCCGCAGCAGCGTGGTCTTGGGTGGAGTAGATGTTGCATGACGCCCACCGAACCTCGGCGCCCAAGTCGACCAGGGTCTCGATCAACACGGCCGTTTGAATGGTCATGTGCAGCGAGCCTGCAATCTTGGCGCCTTTCAACGGCTGATCGGCGCGAAACTCATCGCGAATATCAACCAAACCGGGCATTTCGGTTTCGGCGATCTCAAGCTCTTTGCGACCAAACGCCGCTTCGCTGAGGTCTTTGATGACGTGGTCATGCTCGACAGATGCAATCGTGCTGTCGAACAAGACGCTGTTGACGGTGTCTTCGTGTTTAGCGCTCATGAGGTAATCCTTTGACTGTGTCAGTCGCCGTTGATGAATGAATAAAGAATATGATGGGCTTAAAGCCCCGCCGCTTGTTTGAGTGCCTCGGCTTTGTCTGTTTTTTCCCAAGGGAAGCTGTCGAACGCACCGCCAGCCGCTTCAATGCGTTCTGACCGACGTCCAAAATGGCCGTGGGTGGCCGTGGGTCGATACATGGGATGCAAGAGATCGAGCATATTCACAATGCCATAAGGGCGAAGATCAAAATGCTCACGAATCAATCGCTCAATCACCTCTTCGGCCACTTTGCCTGTCCCAAATGTCGTCACTGAGATGGACGTCGGCTCCGCCACGCCAATGGCGTAGCTGACCTGAACTTCGCACTGATCGGCCAAGCCCGCCGCCACGACGTTCTTGGCAACGTAACGCGCGGCATACGTGGCCGAACGATCCACCTTCGAGGGGTCTTTGCCTGAGAACGCCCCGCCGCCGTGGCGAGCCATCCCCCCATAGGTGTCCACAATGATTTTGCGGCCCGTTAAGCCGGCATCACCCACCGGGCCGCCGATCACAAACTTGCCGGTGGGATTGATGTGAAATTGGGTCTCATCGCTCAGCCACTCCGCAGGCAGAATCGGCTCGATGATGTGTTTCATCACACCGTCGCGAATGTCATCTAGGCCCACGTCCTCATCGTGCTGGGTGGACAGCACCACCGCGTCCACGCCCACAGGGGCGTTGCCCTCATATCGAAGGGTCACCTGACTTTTGGCATCGGGCCTCAGCCACGGCAGCGGATTGTTGTGGCTTTTCCGAAGATCGGTTTGACGCTCTACGAGGCGGTGCGCGTAGTAAATGGGTGCCGGCATCAGCACCTCAGTCTCGTTTGAGGCATAGCCAAACATCAGGCCTTGGTCCCCGGCCCCTTGCTCTTCGGGGAGCTGGCGATCCACGCCTTGGGCAATGTCAACCGACTGCTTGCCAATCATGTTGATCACCGCGCAGGTGCTGCCATCGAAGCCCACGCGTGAACTGTCGTAGCCCACATCCACCACCACCTGGCGAATCAGTTCCTCAAGATCCACCCAGGCGCTGGTGGTGATTTCGCCGCCCACAATCACTGCACCTGTTTTGATGAAGGTCTCGCACGCCACCCGGGCGTTCGAGTCTTGAGTCAAGATCGCGTCCAAAATGGCATCCGAGATCTGATCTGCCATCTTGTCGGGGTGGCCTTCAGAGACCGATTCTGAGGTAAATACGCGGCCTTTCATGTGACTATATCTCTCAATTCGGATAGAAGGATAAGTATTGTAGCCGACTGCGTGTGACGATGCACCCTTTTTCAGTGAACCCGCTACACTGGGCGGCATGACCGCTGAAACGTGGATCGTCCTGCTGTTCCATGCCGTGCTGGCCCCCGCCACAGCACTGCATGCGCTGCTGTTTAAGCGAGACTCCCGAGCGGCGTTTGGCTGGGTGGCGGTGTGTTTGCTGTTTCCTTTGGCCGGGCCTGTGCTGTACGTCTTGTTCGGGCTGAACCGAGCGCGGGGCCGGGCCCAACGCTTGGGCTTAAACCTGGCCGTCTTTGGCACCGAACGAGGCGGCCCTCTGCACCATCAAAGTGAACGGCCCAACGCCCCCTCGTCAAAGACCCCGCCCCATCACTTGAGCCCCGATGCCGAGCGCCAGGCCCACGCCGCCGACCCCGGACATCCGCTCCGGCAAGCCGGACAGGCCCTAAGCCGCCACCCGCTGGTCACAGACAACGTTGTGGAGACTTTCGTGGGTGGCCAAGCCACCTTTGAGGCAATGCTCAGCGCCATCGACGCCGCCGAACACCAGGTCTTGATCGCCACCTACATTTTCGATCGCGATGAGACAGGGAAGGCCTTTGTTCAAGCCATCGAGCGCGCGGTCGCGCGGGGCGTGGCGGTCTGTATCATCATCGATGGCGTCGGTCGATTCTATTCGATGCCCCCAATCACTCGAGCGCTCAGACAGGCCGGCGCGACCGTGGGGCTGTTCTTGCCGCCGTCGCTGTTGCCGCCATCGCTGTCGATCAACATGCGCAGCCACCACAAGATCTTCATTGTGGATGGTGAGTTTGCGATGACTGGAGGCATCAACATCTCGCACCGGCACCGAATTGACGACCCAAACAACACCACCCCCACCAATGATTTGCATTTTCGACTGATTGGACCCGCCGTCACCCAATTGCGCCAGGAGTTTGAGCGCCTCTGGGCCATGGCCAGTGCCTATGCCCACCCGTTGCCACCCGCCTGCACCCCTCGGTCGGTCGAGGCCAATTTGGGGCACCCGGTGCAAGCGCGGGTGATCACCGACGGACCGGACGAAGACCTCGACCGACTGACCATGCTGTTTATTGCCGCCCTGTCGCAGGCCCGGCACTCGGTGAGGATCATGACGCCCTACTTTTTGCCCCCCAGAGAGCTGGTCAGCGCCATCCAAGGCGCGGCCATTCGGGGCATTGATGTGGTGCTGGTGTTGCCGAGTGACAACAACCTCCCGTTTGTTCACTGGGCGACTCAAAACATGCTCTGGGAACTTTTGTTTCGTGGGGTGCGGGTGTTCTATCAACCCCCACCGTTTCACCACGGGAAAGTCCTGGTCATCGATCAAGCCTATGCGGTCATTGGATCAGCCAACTGGGACGTCCGGAGTCTTCGGCTCAACTTTGAGCTTCAAGTGGAAGTCTATGGCGACGCCTTTGCCGAGGAGATGCATGCGCTGGTTGAGACGGCCGCACAGGCGGGCCGCGCGGTGACGTTGGACGACGTGGACGGTCGCGGGTTTGTGACCCGCCTTCGCGACTCGATCTGCTGGCTGTTCTCACCTTATCTGTGACCCCGAGCGCCCCGCCTCACCCATCCCAGAGACCGATTTTCAAAAACTTCTGCTCGGGTCTTGCTAATATCTGAGGCCATATGCGCTACGCCTTGTCTTTGACATTGACCCTCATTGCTTTGTGGCTCGCCATCTCCGGCGTCTACAAGCCGCTTCTATTTATTTTGGGCGCCAGCTCAGTGGTTCTGGTGGTGTGGTTGTCACTTCGCATGGACGTGGTGGGCGTCGAGCACAACCCAGGACTTTATTTCCCCAAGCTTTTTGCTTACTGGGCTTGGCTGGTGGGTCAGATTGTCACCGCCAACCTCCACGTTGCGCGGCGCGTGCTGTCGCCGGGCAAGATTCGCCCGCACGTCATTGAGGTGCCCGTGTGCCAACACACCGCAGTGTCCCGAGTGACATACGCCAACTCGTGCACGTTAACGCCAGGCACTGTGACGCTAGACATCACGCCCGACAAGATGCGGGTGCACGCGCTCGATGACGCCTCGGCTGAGGGGCTCTTGTCGGGTCAAATGGCCAACAAAGTGCTGTGGTTGGAAGGCCAAGCGCAATCGAAGCGGCCATCGCCATGATGGGGGTGTATGTCATTTCAGTGCTGCTGGTTTTTTTGACCATGGCTTTGGCCCTGGTCCGCGCGCTCAAAGGCCCCACCATTTATGACCGAATTTTGGCGGTGAACGTGATTGGCACCAAGACCGTGTTGGTGGTGGCACTGATTTCCGTGTTCTCGGGCAACGGCGACTTGGTCGACGTGGCCTTGGTGTATGCGCTGATCAACTTTTTAGCGGTCGTTGCCGTCATGAAGCTCGCTCGCTGTGGTGACTTGGCCGCCACCCACACCCCACCCTCTGGCTCAGATCACGCCCATGAGTGAAGTGGTGATTGACTTGATCTCAGGTGGCTTGCTCCTGGGTGGAGGGCTGATCGGCGTGTTGGGTGCGTTGGGTGTTTTGCGCTTTCCCGACTTCTACAGCCGCTTACACGCTGCCGGCATGACCGACACGCTGTGCGCACTCATGATCATCGCCGGCCTGATCATGCAAACGGGCTTGAGTCTGTTGACGCTCAAGCTTGCACTCATTTTGTTGTTCTTATTGTTCACAGCACCCACCGCCACGCACGCACTCGCGCGGGCGGCTTTAAGTGATGGGGTCCAGCCCACTCAAGACAGCCAAACAGCGCCACCGAATGACCACCACGGTTCGGAGAACGAATCATCGAATACTTAATCGACATTGGGCTTTTAAGTTTCTTGGTGGTGGTGGCCATCGCCATCGTCCATGTGCGTGATTTATTCACCGCATCGATGCTGTTTGCCATTTACTCCCTGATTTCAGCGGGGCTGTTTGTCGTGCTCGACGCCGGTGATGTGGCGTTGACCGAGGCCGCTGTCGGCGCGGGGATTTCGACGCTGCTGTTTTTGGCCACTTTGACAATGGTTGACCGACGCGAGGCACCGCCCAACAGCTCAGCTCGACACCACTGGCTTGCGCTGGCTGTGGTGGGCATCACAGGCGCTTTTTTGGTCTATGCCACCCTCGATCTCCCCGAATTTGGCGATGCCACCAGCCCCGCACAGGCCCATGTGGGTTCGCAATACATCGCCAGCACCTACGACGATATGGGCATCCCCAACATGGTGGCTGCGGTTTTGGCGAGCTATCGGTCAATCGACACCTTGGGCGAGGGTTTTGTGATTTTGACAGCGGGACTGGCGGTCTATGCGCTATTGAGTGTCCCCGCCACCCGACGGCGCCGACGCAATGGCATGGGGCATCGCCATGAGTGACAACAAAATCCTTCGCATTGTTGCGCGCTTTTTGATTCCATTGATCATGCTGTTTGCGCTTTACATACAGTTCCATGGCGAGTACTCGCCCGGCGGGGGATTCCAAGCGGGTGTGGTGTTTGCCGCCGCATGGATTTTGTTTGTGTTGATTTTTGGGCTTGACCTCGGCCTTGAGGTCATCCCCGAACGGGCCATGTTTGTCCTGATGGTGTTGGGCGTGATGCTCTATTGCGCAGTCGGGCTTTTAAATGTGGCTCAAGGCGGGCTCTTTTTGGACTTTTCGACCCTGTTGGCCGATCCCAAAGCCGCGCAGCAAGCAGGCATCATCACCGTCGAGCTGGGCATTGGCATCACAGTGGCCACGGTCGTCATGCTGATTTTTACGATGTTTGCCCGTCGCAAACGCGAGCAAGACGGGACAGATGAGGACGCGCCATGACGGTGATTTTGAGCTACTTCAACTATTGGGTTGTGGTGTTGCTGATGATGATCGGCTTTTACGGCGTGATCGCGCACGGCAACATGGACAAAAAGCTGATGAGCCTGGGGCTGTTTCAAACCTCGGTGTTCATTATGTTCATCTCCGCCGGCAAGGTCATCGGTGGGGCAACACCGATTTTGCGAGACGGGGTGGCGCTGCACTCAAACCCGCTGCCGCACGTGCTCATCCTCACAGCGATCGTGGTGGGCGTGGCAACCACCGCGGTGGGATTGGCGCTGGCCGTTCGGATTCAAGAGGCCTACGGCACCATTGAAGACGACTTGATTGGTGATCCCAGCCACGAGCCTGAGGAGCCTTAAGCCCGCCATGACGCTGACCCAGTGGATGCCGTTTATCGTCTTGATGCCCTTGATTTTGTCTGGGGTGAGCGCGCTGTTGCCCGGCAAAACCGCCCCATGGCTTTTGGCCTTCGCCACCGCGACCGCCAGCACAATCCTGGCCGCCTTGGTTTGGTTGGGCTTGGGCCCAGAGCCGATGCGCTACGCGTTTGGCAATTGGGCGCCCCCCATGGGCATCGAGTATCGAGTCGACCATGCCAATGCGCTTGTGGCTTTAATTGTCTCGGGCATCGCTTCACTGGCCCTGCTCTGGGGCAAACGCAGCGCAGACCAAGAGATTCCTGAACGACAAGGGATTTTCTATGCCCTGTTTTTGCTCGCGTTGGCCGGCCTTTTGGGCATCACGTTGACCGGCGATGCGTTTAACGTGTTTGTCTTTTTAGAAATCTCGTCGCTGTCCACGTATGCGCTGGTGGCCTATGGGCAAGATCGCCGTGGCCTGTTGGCGGCGTTTCGATATCTGATCATGGGCACGATCGGTGCGACCTTCATTCTCATTGGGATCGGCTTTTTGTACATGATGACCGGTACCCTCAACATGGCCGATTTGGCTGAACGAATCCCGGCGGTGGCCGACACCAACGCCGTGCGCGCAGGCTTTGCGTTCATCATCGTGGGCTTGGGCTTAAAACTGGCGCTGCTGCCGTTGCATTTGTGGCTCCCCAACGCCTATGCCTTTGCGCCCAATGTGATCACCGTGTTCTTGGCCGGCACCGCAACGAAAGTGGCGCTTTATGTGATGCTTCGGTTCATCTACACCATTTTCGGTGGGGACTACAGTTTTGGGGCATTGCCGCTGGCCGACATCATGATGGTCTTGGCAGTGGCAGGCATGGTCGTGGGATCTTGGGTGGCGATGTTTGAGCCCAATTTGAAACGAATGATGGCCTATTCATCGGTGGCTCAGGTGGGTTATCTGGTCTTGGGGGTGGCATTGGTGAGCATCATCGGACTGACCGCCACATTTGTGCATTTATTCAATCACGCGTTGATGAAAGCCGGCCTGTTTATGGCCCTGGGCACCGTGATGTACCGCACCGGCTCCGCCCGAATTGAAGCATTTTATGGCGTGGGACGCCAGATGCCATGGACAATGACCGCGTTTGCACTGTTGGGTTTGTCTTTAATCGGCGTGCCTGCCACCGCTGGCTTTGTGAGCAAGTGGTATCTGATCTGGGGGGCGCTGGATGCCGGCCAGGTGTGGCTGGTTGTGCTGATTTTGATCACATCGTTGATGGCGGTGGTGTACATCTGGCGCGTCATTGAAGCCGCGTGGTTTCAAGCGCCCCGTGATCAACAATCACCCGTGGCGGAGGCCCCCAAGGCATTGCTTATTCCGCTGTGGTTGATGGTCGCACTGAATATCTATTTTGGCCTCGACACGCGGCTGAGTCTGGGCGCGGCCGAGCAAGCCGCACAAGTGCTGTTGGGCGGGTTTTAGATGGCCGCGCTTCCGACACTGGCCCCGATGTGGGTGATCGCCATTCCCTTTATCGGTGCCGCGGCGATCGCGGCGTCTCACAACCACCCCAGACTGCGTGATGGGTTGGGATGGCTGGCTTCGATTGCTTTTTTTGTGGCCGTTTGTGGACACATCGAACCCACGATGTCAGGGCTGGGTGCCACCCAAACGTTGGGTGAACTGTTGCCTGGCGTGTCGATTGGGTTTGCGCTCGAGCCTTTGGGCCTGCTGTTTGCTTTGATCGGCGCCAGCCTGTGGCTGGTGGCGACGCTGTATGCCCAAAGCTACATGAAGCATATGGACTACCCGCATTTGGCACGCTTTTTTGCCTGCTATGCCATCGCCTTGGGCGCTGCTGCCGGCATGGCATTCAGCGCCAACTTGCTCACGCTGTTTATCTTCTATGAGATTTTGACCTTATCGACGTATCCTCTGGTCACCCACTCAGGCTCCGAAGAGGCCCGACGTGGGGGGCGGGTGTATCTGTTTTATTTGCTCGCCTCGTCAGTGGGACTCCTGCTGCCAGCCATCATTTGGACCTATGCCGCCACGGGCACCTTAACCTTTCAATCCGGCGGCATTGTCGATGGGCACATTGCGCCCCACTGGGTCCCCGTGTTGCTGGGCCTTTTTGCCTTCGGCATTGGCAAAGCCGCGTTGATGCCTTTCCACAAATGGCTGCCCTCAGCCATGGTTGCCCCCGCGCCCGTCAGCGCGTTGTTGCATGCGGTGGCCGTGGTCAAAGCCGGGGTGTTCACCGTTTTGAAGGTGGTGATCTTCGTGTTCGGTGTGGAGACATTGAGCGACACCGGCGCAGGCATTTGGGTGTCTTGGGTCGCGGCCTTTACGATTGTGGCGGCATCGTTGGTGGCACTCACGTTAGACGATTTCAAAGCACGTTTGGCCTACTCCACAGTGGCGCAATTGAGCTATGTCGTTGTGGGGGCCATGGTGGCCACGCCACTGGCCGTCATCGGTGCGGTGATGCAAATGGCCATGCACGCAGTGGCCAAGATCACGCTGTTCTTTTCTGCCGGCGCGATTCAAGTCGCCTCCAATCGCAAGAAGATTCAGCAGTTTGATGGTTTGGGTCGGGTGATGCCCTACACCTTCGCCTTCATGACCGTTGGCATTTTGTCGATTATTGGCTTGCCGATATTCGGGGGCATGTGGTCAAAATGGTATCTGCTGCTGGGAAGCCTCCAAGCCGAGCAGTGGATCGTGGTGGGTGCGCTGTTGATCAGTTCATTGCTCAACATTTTGTATCTGTTGATCATTCCGCTCCGAGGTTTTTTTGCACCGGCCGCCGAGGGTGTCCCCACTGAGGGTCTGCACGAAGCCCCGCTGGCGCAGAGAATTGCCATGGGCGTGACCGCCGGTGGGTGCGTGCTGCTGTTTTTCTACCCTGAGCCACTGTATGAGCTGGCCAAAGGACTGGTTTTATGATGGCGATGATCAGTTATGCGCTGGTGGGCGCGGCGGCCGTTGTGGTGGCGCTGACCATTGTGGCGATCGCCCGATCAGCGATGAAGCACCACGGGACACTCAGCGATGAGTGATTGGATGCTCTTGCTTTCACCCACGGTCATCTTTTTGATCGCCGCGTGCTTGATGGCGGTGGTGCCCAAGCGCCAGCTGTGGTGGCTCACCGTGGCCACCCCGCTGGTGTCGGCTTGGATCGCCTGGCAAACCTTAAGTCCTGCGGTGAATGTCAGCCTCGAGTGGATGGACTACACCTTAATCCCCATTCAGCCCGATGCCTTGGGTCTGCTGATGGTGGGTTTGTTTCATGTCGCGGCCTTGATTGGGGCGCTGTTTATCGCCCCGGTGACCGACCGTTGGCAGCATGGGGCGATGCTCGCCTATTTCGCCGGCGGCATCGGCACTGTTCTGGCAGGGGATTGGATCAGCTTTTTTATCTGTTTTGAGATCATTGCCCTCAGCGGCTCAGCGCTGATTTTTGCCCGGCGCGATCACGCGGCCACCGCCGCCGGTGTGCGCTATTTGTTGTTCCAGATCGCTGCGGGCGTGACGGTGTTGACCGGGATCTTGACCCACGCCAGCCACACCGGCAGCTGGATGGTGGGGCCAGTGGCCCTCGAGGGACTGGCGGGCGCGCTGCTGCTGATCGGGTTTGGCATCAAAGCGGGGTTTCCTTTGGTTCACCTTTGGTTGGTCGACGCCTATCCGAAAGCGTCCCTGGCGGGTTTGGCCGTGCTGGTGGCGGTCACAACCAAAGTGGGGGTGGTCGCTTTGATGCGGGTCTTCCCTGGGGAGACGGCGCTGGTGCCCATTGGCGTGGTGATGGCGATTTGGCCGGTGGCCCACGTGTTGCTGGAGAACAACCTTCGACGCGTATTGGCCTACTCGATGATGGTCCAACTCGGCCTGATGGTGGTGGCCATCGGCGTGGGCACGCCCACGGCCCTGGACGGCGTCGCTTTGCATGTGGTCATGGATGTGCTCTTTAAAATGGCAATGTTCATGGCCATGGCCCTCATATGGGGGCAGTTCAACACCACCGATTCCAATCGGTTGGGGGCTTTGGGCCGACCTTGGCCGATCGTGGCCGCTTGTGTCGCGGTTGCCGCGTTGGCGAACATGGCCGTGCCACTGACCGGCGGTTTTATGAGCAAGAAACTGATGCTCGATGCCATTGAGACGTCAACTTTGCCCGGCGGGCTCTATTGGGTGTTGGTGTCGCTGTCGGTGCTTGGGCTGCTGTACGCCTGGGTGCGCATTTTCTGGCGCGTGTTCATCACGCCTCCCACCGAACCGGGCCAAGCGCCGCCCCGACCCGTCGCGGGCATCCAGCAGCTGGCGTTGATGATCCCTGCCCTGATGTTGCTGATGGCCGGACTGATGCCAGGCCTACTGGATTTGATCCGTCCGTTTGACAGCACCACCACCGTGCTCACCAGCAAAAAAGTCATCGCTCAACTCATGCTTTTGGGGGGTGCAGGGTTGGTGTATGCCGGTTTGGCTCGTTTTGGTTTGGGTTTGCCCCACCCCTCAACCGGGGGTTTGCCTGATGCCGAGGTGGTTTATCGCGCTCTATTGGTCAAACTGCCGCAGGCATTGCACCGGCTTGGCCAGGCCATCCTCGAGGCCATCACGGCGCCGCTGCGTCAGCTCGCTCGGTGGGTGGCTCAACCCAAATGGCCTCTGGACCACCTGGGTCAGTCTTGGCCCATCGGTGCGATGGCGCTTTGGGTCGGCGTCATTTTTGCGGTGCTGCTGATTGTGGGCATCCTCAACCACTGACCGGCCCGGCCCATTCGGAATTGATTGCCAGGCCCCTTGTGGTCTCATTGGCAGCTAGTCGTCTTTGCGACGATGCACCACGCGATACGTGACACGAATGTCATCATCCTGATTGGGCGGGGCGGCTTTGCTGCCCAGGAGCCGACGAATGCCCAGCGCGATCAAGCCCAAAGCCACCAGCCCCACGGCCACAGCCAGAAACACCAGCCCCAGCATGAAGCTCACTGACAGCACAGCGATGGTGACCAAAAACACGCCAATGCGTGCCCAGATGCTCATCTGGGGTGGCTCGAAAGGCGATTGGAACCGGCGATAAAAAGCCCGTTGGAATTTCTCTTTGGCATGTGGATCCATGGTGATCTAGACTCCCTTAATCGGCATTGGTTCCATCTCGGCGCTCGTCTCCCCAGGCCCGCCCGTGCCCCTTTGATCAGGCCAATGCCCCCGCCAGAGACCCATGACTTTTTGACCGGTTCAAACCATGGCCCCCGCAATCGATCATGGCCAAACTCAAAGCCCCTGACTAAAACAAAAGATTGACGGCCACCAAGACCACCGCAATGTAGAGCACCGACATCCACCCGCCAATCCGAATAAAATCTTTGACCCGATACCCTCCCGGTCCCATGATCAAGGCGTTCACCGGATGGGTGGGCAAAATAAAAGCGTTGCTTGCTCCCAGCGCCACCAGCAATGCATACACCGCGGGGCTGCCGCCGGTGACGATGGCCAGATTGATCGCGATGGGCACCAACAACACCGTGGCGCCAACGTTGGACATCACCAGGGTAAAGACCGTTGCCAATACCACCAGCGCCAGTTGGAGCACCCAGCCAGGCATGGTGCCCAGCATCTCGACCACCTGCTCAGCCAACCAGGCTGCGGTCCCCGTGGCCTCCATGGCATACCCCAACGGAATCAAACTGGCCATCAAAAAAACCGTCTTCCAGCTGACCGATTGATAGGCCTCATCCATGCTTAACACGCCCGTTAGGATCATGCCCACGGCACCGGTCAGCAGCGCGATGGACAACCGAATCTCGGTAAACACAATCAACGCCAGGGACAAACCAAAAAAGACGAGGGCATGGATGACCTTTTGAGGACGTTGCTCTTGTTTGGGAATGTCGGTGGCCACGATGAAGTCCTTGTCATCGGCCAGCTCTGCCAAGTCTGACCACGTCGAGTGAGAGACCAAACAATCCCCTGGCTGCAACACTTCGTTTCTCAACCGATCATGGAGAATCTCCCCGCGGCGATTGATGGCCAAAACAGAGATGCCGAAACGGGAGCGAAGTTTGGAATCGCCAATCGTTTGACCAATCAGACGTGAACCGGGGGGGATGACCACCTCTGAGATGCCTGCGCGCGTGGGGTTAAACAGCTGCCCGAAGGTCTTTAGCCGCGGCTGGAGTTTCAGCTGATGATCCAACGCGAACTGACCGACCTGCTCACGCGGGCCCATGACGCCCAACACCGTGCCCACCCAGACCATTTCATCGGCCGGCGGCGCCAACCGAGGCTGATCGGTGGATTGAATGCCGAGAAAAAGCGGCGCACCAGGCAAGCGCTCTGCCTCGCTGATGCGCATGCCCACCAGCGGCGAATCTACCGTCACCAACACCTCATACACCTCACCTTCAATGCCATAGACATCGGCGAAGTAATGTTCAGTGTTGGCCGGCTGGCTGCTGCCCTTGATGTCGCTGGCGGGGAGAAATTTTTGACCAAAGAGCCAAAAATACCCCACCGAGGTGGCCAACAGCGCCAACCCCACAGGGGCGACCGCAAACAACCCAAACCCTTGCAGCGCCTCCGCCCCTGGCGGCAGCGAACGGTTGGATGTCAACATCAAATCATTCAATAAAATCAGCGGCGAAGAGCCGACCATGGTGATGGTGCCACCGACCATCGCACCAAAGCCCATGGGCATTAAAAGCTGTGGCAGCGGGATCTGACGACGGCTGGAGACACGGCCCACCACCGGCATAAACAAGGCCGTCACGCCTGCATTTTGGATCATGCTCGATACCACACCCGACGATGCGCCCACCAGCGCCACCACCCGCTGGGATGACGCTCGGCCCCACTTCAAGATCCAGACGCTGATCTGGTTCATGACGCCAGTCCGATCCAGACCCGCCCCCAAAATCATCACCGCGATCAATGAAATCACCGCGTTCGAGGCGAAACCGTTGAACAGCTGATCTGAGGGCACCAAGCCCAGCAAACCGATCAGCACCAAAATACACAGCGCGGCGATATCAATTCGGATCCACTCAGAGACAAAAAGCCCAATGGTCAGCCCCAGAATTAAAAGCACCAAGACCATGTCCGCGCTGAGCGTGAGACCCGATACCGCCATCAAAGCGCCCCCACCTGCGTCTGGTAAACCAAATCCACAATGGTGTGACCGCGCCGTTGACCGCGCCGCTCAAAGTGCGTACTGGGGCGTCGAAGTTCAGGCTCACAAACGCGATCAAAGCCGCCATGCCCGGCCAAGACCGTCACCATCCACTCGGCATAAGGCGCCCAATCGGTCGCCAAGTGCACCCGCCCATGGGGCTTGAGTTTGGCATGCAGCAGCGCCACAAAATCAGGTTGAATCAGCCGGCGCTTGTGGTGGCGCTTTTTGGGCCACGGATCCGGAAAATAAATTCGAACCTCATCCAAGCCATGATCGGGGATGTCATGACAAAGCAAGTCGACCGCATCAACCATCGCCACGCGAACATTGTCGATGCCGTGGTCATCAAGTGCTTTGAGCAGCCGACCCACCCCAGGTGGGTGCACCTCAACGCCGAGGAATCGATGATCCGGTTCAGCTTGGGCCATTTCCACCAGCGCTTGGCCGTTGCCAAAGCCGATCTCCATCACCCAAGGCCCGCCATCTGCCATGTCACTGGGCTGCCACTGATACTGGGCCAGTAGGGTATTGAGGGCATGGTCTTGTGCAGGCGTTAACCGACCGGGGCGGCGCACAAAACTTCGAATGCGGCGAAGTGGGCGCTCAATGGATTCGGTGGTCATAACTTCAATTGTAGTCGACTCGCCCCTGGAGGTTAAGCCAGCATCGACTCAAAAATGGCCATGCGTGTACAAACACTCATTTGCACCTGCTTGAGCACCAGCGATTGAGCACCGCCGGCGACCTCATCGGTGATTTCAATGCCTCGATTCATCGGACCCGGGTGCATCACCCAGCAATCGGGTTTGGCTCGGGTCAAACGCTGGGTGGTCAACCCCCAGTCGGCATGGTAGGCCGCCCAGTCGACCCCTTCATCCATGCGCTCTTGCTGAACTCTGAGCATCATCACCACATCGGCGTCGTCTAAGGCGTCGTCCAAAGTGCTCGATTGACTCACCATCACACCGTCAGGGACCGTCTCAGGCAGCCAGGGCTCTGGGGCGGCTAGCGTGATGTTCCCAACGCCAAGTCGCGACAACAGCGCCATGTTCGAGCGCGCCACGCGCGAGTGGCGCAAATCACCCACGATCACAATCTTGGCATCGCGAAACGCCACGCCCAAGCTGGTGAGCGTGGCCGCGTCCAAAAGTGCTTGAGTGGGATGATTCCCACACCCATCGCCGGCGTTGATCAACGCCAGCCCGTCGGGGAGATGGTTGAGGATCTCATGGCAAATGCCAGTTTGTCCGTGACGAAGCACCGCCAACTCCACCCCCATGGCGTGCAGCGTCGCCAAGGTATCGATGAGGGATTCGCCTTTGGTCATGGATGACCGAGGGCCGTCCATGTTGATGACCGTAAGCCCCAACCGCCTGGCGGCGATCTCGAATGACGTTCGGGTCCGCGTGCTTGGCTCAAAGAACAAATTGGCCATGATGTGGCTTCTGATCAAAGGCTCAGCGCCGTTGAGCAAGGCCACCGACCGATCGATGATGCGTTCAATGTGCTGATCGCTCAGTGCATCGATATCTATTAAAGCATTCAGTGACATGAGGCCTCCTGCTGCTCGCGCATCCACGACTCTAAAATCAACGCCGCGGCCACCGAATCGAGCTTTTGGGCATCGCGCGACCTGGATTGACCGGATTGTCGCCGATCTGCATGCACACTCGCTGCTGCTTGTGAGGTCAAACGTTCATCATGAAAGATGACTTCAACCCCTGGGTGGGCATTCTGGAGCGTGTCACCGAACGCGCGAATGGTCTCGCTCATCGGCGTGTCTAAACCATCGGAGGCCAATGGCAGACCTACCACGACGTGGGCCGGTTGCCAAGCGCGGAAGAGCTCAGCCAGACCCGCCAGCAGCTGGGCTTGAGATTTTGAAGGGAGCGGGTTCAAAGGTTGAGCCGAGCCGGTGAGTGGGTGACCCACAGCCACGCCGGTCTTGGCTTTGCCGTAGTCGAGCGCGAGCGCTGTGCCCGACTTAGGCATGCCCGCCTGAGGGCTGCAAGGCGTCGGCGCTAAACCCCAGTGTTGCCACGGCTTGCGCCCAACGTTGCTCCACCGGCACGTCAAAAACGATGTCGGTTTGCACATCGACGTTCAGCCACACATTGTCCCGAATCTCTTGTTCAAGCTGGCCGGCTTCCCAACCGGCATAGCCCAATGCCACCAGGAATCGTGATGGCCCTTTGCCTTCGGCGATGGCCTCAAGAATGTCCTTGGAAGTCGTGATTTTCAGCCGCCGGCCGACGTGCAAGCTGGAATCCCATTCAGGATCTGAAGCCTCCGTTTCATGGAGCACCAACCCCCGCTCACGGTGCAGTGGCCCGCCCTCAAACACCAGCTTCTCAGCCGCGCTGGGGTCGGGATGGTCCAACCCCATCTGATCAAACAAATCACTCAAGTGCAAATTTGAAGGGCGATTAATCACCAACCCCAACGCCCCATCGTCATTGTGTTGTGCCATCAGCATGACGCCGCGGGTGAAGTTAGGATCATCAAGATCAGGCATCGCCACTAAAAACTGCTGTTCTAAATAACTCATGCTGTCATTCTATCAGCGAAAGGCACCCCCACTTGAAAATTGCCATGTTCGGGTAATCGTGAGTCGATCGAGCTCGCCAGGTTCAATCGGCAGGGGCGCAAAAGGTGACGCCATGGCCACAATCTCACGCGCGGCCTCATCCAAGAATGGATGCCCCGAGGAGCGTTCAATGATCACCTCATCGACCTGCCCTGAGGGCAACAGCTCAACACTCAAAACCAAACTCCCCGATAGCCCTCGCCGTCTCGCCTCTTGTGGGTAATGCAGCCGACCCACACGCTCGATCTTTTGGGTCCATGCGGCCATATAGGCCGCAAATCGATGCTCGCGGGTGGATGCGTTGATCCGCTTATGGCGAGGGTCCGCTTCCAAGCGCTGCGCCGAGTGAGCCCAATCGTTGTTGTCTCGACTGGGCAACGCCCCCGACAGATCCAACACGCGACCCGGTTCATCCGCATCTTCATCGACACGCGCCTGGCTCGGCGTCTGGGCATCAGGCGTTGCGGCATCGGGGCGATCTGCGCGCCCGCTTGGAGGCTCAGAGGCCTGATCGGACTCGTTCTCTTGTCCGCCCGTTTGGTTGGCATTGGCCAAAAAATCAGGCGCTTCAGGAGCCGGCGCCAAAGGCTCAGGCACGGTGGGCACCCAGACCACATCCATCGATGGTGCGCTGCTTGGGGTGAACCCATCCCAGTCCACCAGCACCACCAGGCCAACATGGATCAGCACCGCGCCCAAAAGGGCTGGCCACAGGCGGTCATTCGATGGGTCTGGGCTATTCTTCCAGCGCATCAAAAAGTTGGCCCGCGATATTCAGTCCAAACGCCTGGTCCAACTCGCGCACGCAAGTTGGGCTGGTGACGTTGACCTCCGTCAATCGATCACCGATGACATCGAGACCGGCGAACACAACGCCGGCCTCGATCAGCGTGGGGGCAATGTCGGCGACCAACGCTCGCTCGACCTCAGTCACCGGCTGTGCCTCGCCCCGCCCCCCCTGGGCCAGGTTGCCGCGAAAGTCACTTTCACCGGGAATCCGCGCCAGCATCACCGGCACGATTTCGCCGTTGACCACCAACACGCGTTTATCACCCGAGGCAATCTCCGGCAAGAAAGCCTGCGCCATGGCCATGTGGCGCTCACCGCCGGTCAATGTCTCAAGGATCGCATTGATGTTCGCCTCGCCCGAGCGGGCCAAAAAAATGCCGCGGCCGCCCATGCCGTCCAGGGGTTTAAGCACCGCCGTTTGGTGTTCATCAACAAACCCTTTCAGGGTTGTGTGAGAGGCGCTGACCACCGTGGGCGGCATCCAATCACCAAACTGAGCGATTGCCAGCTTCTCATTAAAATCACGAAGCGCTTGGGGATCGTTGACCACGTGCGCGCCCTGGGCCTTGGCCCGATCCAGCACCAGCGTGGCGTACAGATAGTCGGCGTCGACCGGGGGATCTTGGCGCATCATCACCAGATCGTCACCCCCAAAAACGTGCGTGAGGCCCTCGCCTAAGCTGTACCAGTCATTGGGGTCATCGGTCACGGTCAACGGGTGGCATTCAGCGTGGGCGTTTGGGCCGTGCAGTGACAAGCCGTGCATGCGCGCATAACCCAAGGCATAGCCTCGTCGCTGGGCTTCAAGTAAGAATGCAAACGATGTGTCTTTGCTGGGCTTGATGTCGGCGATGTCATCCATCACCATGATGAGGTTGCGACGCATAACGCCTCCATGACTCAATATAAGGGTATTCTACCGACCTGACGAGCGCAAAGGATCACGATGACGCCAGAGCCGCTAAAGCCTCTCCTCGAATGGGCCTTGAACGTCGAGCCGGTGATTTGGGTCCTGGCCACGTTCACCATGGCCGTGGGCTGGGTGCTGTCACTGCTCGTGGCCTGGATCCGGAAGCCCCGATCCCAGTCGGCTGTTCGTGATGATCACGCCACTCGCCTGCACCACGCCGCGACCAGCCAAGCGTTGGCGGCGACGCTGCAAGCGCTGGAAGCGACTGAATATCACCGCGATGTCCTAGAGTCACTGCAAGCTGAGCTCAACGACTGCATCGACGCCCTCAAGACCGATCCAGGTGATTCAGCGTTGCGGTCTCAACTCAACGACATCGAACAACGACTCGACATGGCCTGGCTCGATGTGCAAACCCACCACCGCGCACGGCACTCCGAACGGATTGATCAACTGAATCAGCGCCTCAAAGAGCTCCAGACCGCCTCACCGGCGGATCAACCCAGCTTGGAAACCAGGCAAGATGAGCCCATCGACAGTGCTTTGGATCAAACCCTCGCCGCGCCGCTGACGCGCGCGCGCGATGTGCTAAAACAAGTGACTCAATGGCACGATCAGCCCGGACAAGAACGCCATCAGGCCACCCTGGCCGCGCTGTCAGCCATTGACCATCAACTCCAGCCGTTGATCGCATCATGCACCCAAACCCTTGACGCCCTGACCGATGTTCAGCGCGCCTTAGAGACCCTAACCGCGACCGCGCAAGCCTCACAGACCCCACCCGCGCCAAGCCCTGAGTCATGACACCATGAACCCATCACCGACCCTGCGACAGGCTTACCAGCACGCCCTTTGGGCGTTCGTTGACCGTGGCGAGCGTGAACCCCTGGCCCAAGCACTCACCAGCGTGGCTCAATCGGCGCATTTGAGCCCATCAATGCGCCGCCTGGGCTGGCTGGGGCGGATGATATTGAACGAGCTGCCTGCCCACGCGCCAGTGGCCGACTGGGGCCAGTGGTATGCGCGCATTGACCGCTTGCTCGCTCGCCAATCGGCGCCCCACCCATCGCCCGAGTCATGCGACAACGACGCCAGCCAGCTCAGCGAGCGGCTGCTGCACCAGCATCTTTTCCAGACCCAAGCGCCAACGCGACCGCTCTTGACTGAAGCGCCGCTTGATCGCCTGCCCCACGCATCGTTATTGGCGCCGCAGCCTCAACAAGACAGCGCGTCGGTGTGGCTGACAGTCGGCGAGGATCCCGCCTCGAGTTGGGGGCTCATCCCCAGTGAAGTCTGTGCGGTGATGACCGCCGATGGCATGTCGCCGCTGACCGATTCCAATCGCATCAGCCGCTCTGAAGACGATCCGCACGCTTCCAGCGGTGGGGCAACGCCGACGGTGGCGCCTTTGGGGACGGTGATGTGGGATGGTCAAGAGGCGCCCGTGGTGGCCATAACAGAGGTCGGGGAGGCATCGCTTGAAGGCTGCATCGTGCAGCTGCACGTCCCCAAACAGGTCGCGACCGGCTTTGCATCCATGGGGATTTATTTGACGCAGCTGCCGTCTTGGCAGCGGCCAGACACGCCACCCCCACTGGGCCTTGATCGCGTCGCGTTGGCGCGGGCCATCAACGCACAAGGTCACTTTGCCAGTTTCGATTCCAGATAGTGAATGTTGGTCTCGCCGGCTTTAAACCCGGGGTCTCGGATCAAGCGCTGGTGAAGTCCGACGTTGGTCACCAAGCCTTTGAGCACCATCTCGTCTAGCGCAACACGCATGCGTGTCATCGCTTGCTTGCGACTTGGCCCGTGCGCAATCAGCTTGCCAATCATCGAATCATAATTGGGCGGCACGGTGTAGCCATCATAGACATGCGAGTCGACCCGAATGCCAGGCCCTCCCGGTGCATGAAAGGCCGTGATGGTGCCGGGTTGAGGCAAGAAGCGTTCGGGATCTTCAGCGTTGATTCGACACTCAACCGCGTGTCCAGAAAACTGGATGTCATCTTGACCAAAGGGCAACGGTTCACCACTGGCAATTTCGATTTGGGCGCGCACCAAATCTATCCCGGTGATGCATTCTGTCACTGGATGCTCAACTTGAATGCGGGTGTTCATTTCGATGAAGTAGAACTCACCGTTTTCATATAAAAATTCAAACGTTCCCGCCCCCACATAGCCGATGCGTTGACACGCCTGTGTGCAGACTGCACCAATGTGTGCTCGCTGCTCGTCAGTGATGCCGGGCGCAGGCGCCTCTTCAATCACTTTTTGGTGGCGGCGCTGCATTGAACAATCGCGCTCACCCAAATGCACCGCATGGCCATGCGCATCGGCCAGCACCTGGATTTCGATGTGGCGCGGATTGGCCAAAAACTTCTCCATATAAACCGTGCCATCGCCAAATGCGTTTTCGGCTTCTTGGCGGGTGGTTTGAATGGCTGAGATCAAATCTTCGGCATGGTGCACGGTCCGCATGCCTCGACCGCCGCCACCTGCTGCGGCTTTGATGAGTACCGGATAGCCGATCTCCTCAGCCACACGGGCGCTTCGCTGATCATTGTCATCCAAAGGCCCATCAGAGCCTGGCACGCACGGCACACCGGCTTGCGACATGGCGTGGATCGCTGAGACTTTGTCACCCATCAAGCGAATTGTCTCGGCCCGTGGGCCGATAAACGTAAATCCCGACTCTTCAATCCGCTCAGCAAAATCCGCATTTTCTGCCAAGAACCCATAGCCAGGATGAACTGCTTCAGCGTCGGTGACCTCCATCGCTGCAATGATTGCGGGGATGTTCATATAACTGTCGGCGGCTGAGGCAGGGCCGATGCAAACCGACTCGTCAGCCATGCCGACGTGTTTTAAATTGCGATCGATGGTCGAGTGCACCGCCACGGTGGATATGTTCAACGATTGGCAGGCACGCAAAATTCGCAGAGCAATCTCACCTCGGTTGGCAATCAGCACCTTATTAAACCGAGCCATGGCGACCTCTGGGTTTGATTGACATCAACGTGGCGTGACTGAACATGCACATTAGGCGGGTGCAATAACAAATAAGGGCTCGTCAAACTCAACGGGTTGACCGTCTTCAACCAGCACCGCGACCACCTCGCCGTCGGCCTCCGCTTCGATTTGGTTGAACATTTTCATCGCCTCAACCAAACACAAAACATCCCCTTCGCTGACAGTGGTGCCGACGCTGACAAAGGGTGGAGACTCAGGATTGGCAGCAGAATAAAACGTCCCCACCATGGGCGAGCGGATGATATCGCCAGGCGGCAACGCATCTTTTGCAGCGCCCCCATCATCGCTTGCCAACTTTGACTGGGGCACCGGTGAGGCACTCGCCTCAGCCGCCTCGGGCACGACCACAGAAGCCGGCTGCGGGATGGCCGAGGCCGGACGCTGGCGACTCAAGCGCACCGACTCCTCACCCTCATGAATTTCAATTTCAGCCAGATTCGACTCTTCTAACAGCTCAATCAGTTTTTTGATTTTTCGAAGATCCATGCTCATCCGTCCGTCTCACCACCGCCATCGCCGTGTTGGTTCACCAAAGCCTGCAAACCCAGCAGATAAGAATCCGCGCCGAATCCAGACACCGTTCCGGCTGCCAAATCGGCGATCATCGAGTGATGACGAAAAGGCTCGCGCGCGGCCACTTGACTCATGTGAACCTCGACAAACTTGATGCCTGTCGCGCTCAGCGCATCCCGAATGGCCACGGAGGTGTGCGTGTACGCGCCTGGGTTGATCAAAAGCGCCTCAAAACCGCGCTCTGGAGCGTGCTGAATGTGATCGATCAATGCATGCTCGGCGTTGGACTGGACAATTTCCAGCTCGACGCCACAGGCCTGAGCGAAACGCTGCAGTTCGGTATTGAGATCATCAAGGGTGGTGGTGCCGTAGACGGCCGGCTCGCGCTGGCCTAAAAGGTTCAAGTTGGGACCGTGGAGGACCAAAATACGCATGAAAGATCACTCAGCCATTGCAGACAAGATCTTCCATTGTGCCGAAAAGTTGGCATTTTGTCTACACAATCGACGAAGATCGCCATTCGTTAGCGTATCTTAGGCGCGTCTTTTGGCTTTAAAAAATGATCGCCAAAGCCTCATCCAGCTGCGCGCGGCTGACCTCGCCCAAGTGTTGCCAGCGGATCACCCCTTGGGCATCCACCAGCACCGTGTACGGCAATGCTCCGGCCGCATTGCCCCAACGCCGCTGCGCGGCAGACACATCAGTCTGGCCCACCCAGATTGGGTAGGTGATCCCCAATGAGGCGATGAAATCGGCCACGGGTTCTGCATCGTCCATCGCCACCCCCAGCACCACCAGGTCCTGTCCGTGCGTGTCATAGGCGCTTTGCAACAGCGGCATCTCCCGCCGGCAGGGGGCGCACCATGTGGCCCAGAAGTTCACCAGCACCGCTTGACCATCGAACGCGTCAATCGAAGCCATCTCGCCGTCCAATGTGGTGTGCTGTAAAGGCGGCCGCGGATCGCCAACGCTCGCCCCTTCACTGCCCGGGTCGGGAACATCGGGTCGGGTGAAATAAGCCAAACCCGCACCCAAGGCAATGCCCAATGCTCCGATGGCGATCCATTTAAAGCTGGCTTGAATCCATGGGTGCATATCAAAACTCGCGTTGACTCAATGGCAGGCTGACAAAGACGCCATTATATCCGGTGGTTTGCTGACACGGTCACTCAGACACAGACTGAGCCGCCAAGTCCACTGCATCCAAGTGAGATAAGAAGGCGTTGGGGGCCATGAACCCAAAGCGGCGAAGCTCAGTTATTTCTTGGCCGTTGTGGAAAAACAGCATTGCCGGCGGACCAATTAAATTGAAATGGCTGAGGATGGTTCGATGCGCATCGGTGTAGTCGGTGACATCCACTTTGATCAACGTCAATGTCGCCAAACGTTCGGCAACGGCCTGATCCACAAAGGTGCGCCGCTCCATACGGACGCAGTCGACACACCAGTCGGCATAGAAATCAAGAAACACGGGCGCGTCAGCGGCGGCCACCGCCGCTTCCAATTGGGGCAACGTCTCAACTTCCACAAACTCAACCGAAGGTGCGGCCTCAGCCGCGCCCTCGCTTTGCCAGTGCCCCAATGGACGCGTCCAGTCTCGCCCACCGCTGAGTGCCCCCAGCCACTGGACAATGCCAATCACCAGCACGATCACACCCAGCGCTTGCCACAGTTTGCGCCATCCACTGACCGTGGGATCCAAACGCGTCAGCGCGCCCAGGTACACCCCGCAAGCAATCGCCAAACTGCCCCAAAGCGCCATGGTCAGCGTCGGGGGCACCACCCGCTCTAACATCCAAATCGCCAGCGCCAACAACCCGACCCCGAACACGGCCTTGACCGCGTTCATCCAAACGCCGGCTTTGGGCAACCAACGCCCCGCTGAGGTGCCCCAAATCACCAGCGGAATGCCCATGCCCATCGCCATGGCAAACAGCGCACCGCCCCCCAGCACCGCGTC
Organism: uncultured Wenzhouxiangella sp.; assembly: GCA_913057195.1. Classification (GTDB taxonomy): domain Bacteria; phylum Pseudomonadota; class Gammaproteobacteria; order Xanthomonadales; family Wenzhouxiangellaceae; genus Wenzhouxiangella. The sequence continues at coordinate 36,382 of CAJXNL010000013.1, read as the reverse complement.
TCCGGTTTGGCCAATGTAGATCAGCGCGCCCATTAAAGCCGGCGCCACACAGGGCCCCACAACCAGTGCCGACAGCGCGCCCATGATCGCCGCGCCCATTAATGTCCCGCCCTCTGCGCGGTTGGACAACTCATTGAGTTTGGTTTGCAGCTTGGTGGGCAACTGAAGCTCATAGAATCCGAACATCGCCAGCGACAAGAGCACAAACAAACCAGCAAAGCTGACCAACACCGCCGGGTGTTGAAACACCGCTTGTAAATTCTGGCCAAACAGCCCTGCCACCACGCCGAACGCGGTGTAGACCAACGCCATCGACAACACATACACCAGCGACAATCGAAACGCCCGAACGGCATCGATGTCCTCGCTTTGCCCCGCAATCAAGCCCGACAATATCGGCACCATCGGAAACACGCACGGAGTGAAGGCCAACAGCACCCCAGCGATCAGGAAAAGTACTAAGGCCAATACCGGTGTCTCGGCCAGCGCACGGGCCAAACGGTCCTGCTCAGCGACAGGCGGTGGCGACGCCTGACGAGACTGAGTCATCGCCTCAGGTTGGGGGGCATCATTCTGCCCTTCGGCCTCGGTCAGTTCAGGCAGGTCAACCGACAGCACACGCGTCATGGGGGGGTAACAAATGCCGTCTTCAAGACACCCCTGAAATGCCACCTCAAAATCAATCGTCGCTGCGGCTCGGTCAGACCGCGTCAACTCAACGGGCACCTCCACTTCACCGAAATACACCTCGGTTTGGCCGAAGTACTCATCTTCAATGGCTTGGCCCTGAGGGGCCTCAAAACCGACCACGGTTGCATCGGCCGACGGGCTGACAAAGTCAAGACTTGAACGATAGATGTAGTAACGGTCCTGTGCTCGAAGCCGCACCAAGACCACCTGAGGTTCGACCGCGAGCGCGTCCACCTGGAAAGCCACCTCGGCGGGCAGGGCTGATTCGCCCACCAACCCCTCTAAACCCGCCCCCATTGACCCACTGTCCATCGCGCTCTGAGGGCCCACCGACGACACCAGGTTATCCCCCGGGCCGTGCGCAATGGGCGCGGCGGGCACGCGCAGGGTTTGCCGATGAGGGGGGTAGCACACCCCCAAATCCGCGCACCCCTGTGAGACCAGCTTGAGATCGAAAGCCTCAGCCGGCGCATCGAGCAGCGGCACCACCATGGTCATTTCACCGCGGTAGCTTTCCGTCTCGCCAAAAAACTCATCGTTGGTGATCTTCCCCTGTGGCAGCTTAAGTGTCCCCACAGACACCCCATCGGCACTGACCTCAAACGCATGCCGGTAGAGGTAGTACCCCGGCGCGATGCGCCAATGGAGCTCAACCGCCCCCTCGACACGCGTCAACTCGACTGAAAACGCCTCCTCGACGGGCAAAAGATCCTGTGGTGAGATTTGTGCAACGGCCTGGGTGGCGAGGGTGGCCGCCAGACACCAACCGCCCAGCGCTCGAACCATGTCGCGAATGGGGCGCCCGCCGATCAAGGCGTGCCACCGCGCAATGACGGATCGTTGGTCCCATCCGCCAACCACCCGCGGGCCCAAGCCATATAGGCCGCTGACCCATCACTGACCGGCACCGCCAAGACCTCAGGCACCTCATAGGGGTGGTGCTCGTCAAGCCACGCTTTGACTGACGGCCAACAGCGCTGGGTGGTTTTGAGGGTGAGCCCCACTTCGCTGGCAGACTGGATCTCGCCGTCCCAGGGGAACACCGACTCACACTTAGGCTGGATTTGGGCACACGCCACCAAGCGCGACTCCACCAAGCCCTTGGCCAAATGCCGGGCTTGAGGCACGTCTTCGACCGTCGTGTAGACAAGATAAAGAGAATTTGGGTCACTCATCACCCCCCATTGTAGCGTCCCTGGCGCAGTTTCTTGAAAAGATGCCCCCCACCCCTTGAAAAGGACTTTGGGGGTCTCCATCTACAAGGGGCGTTTAGGTGATTGGCTTGGCGGGCGTCGTTTCAGTCTCAGAGGGCAACGACACCCAAAAGCTTAGGGCAATTGCCGCATACAAGCCCCGCACCGTCGGGTCACAACTGGGCTGGTCTCAAGCAAACCGGTCGGTGAGTGGGGCATTTATCAACCAAATTGTGAGAGTTGGAAGGGAGAAAGAACCCATGAAATTGCGTCCTTTACACGACCGCGTCATCGTTAAACGCGTTGAAGAAGAGCGCACCAGTCCTGGTGGCATCGTCATTCCCGACAGTGCGACGGAAAAGCCCATGCGGGGTGAGGTGCTGGCTGTCGGCAATGGCAAGATCTTAGACAACGGCGAACAAAAAGCGCTGGATGTCAAAGTGGGCGACACCGTCATGTTTGGCAAATACTCAGGGACTGAGGTCAAAGCAGACGGTGATGAGCTTTTGGTGATGCGTGAAGACGACATCATGGCTGTCGTCGAGTGACCCGCTTCAATTGACGATTCATTCAAAGATACAAATTGATTTAACTTGGAAGGACAACAACCATGAGTGCTAAAGACGTACGTTTCGCAGAAGACGCTCGTAACCGCATCTTACAAGGTGTGGATACATTGGCCAAAGCGGTCAGCGTCACTTTGGGCCCCAAGGGTCGCAATGTGATCTTAGAAAAAAGCTTCGGTGCCCCCACCATGACCAAAGATGGTGTCTCGGTGGCCAAAGAAATCGAACTGGAAGACAAGTTTGAGAACATGGGTGCCCAGTTGGTGAAGGAAGTGGCCTCGAAAACATCAGACGCCGCCGGCGATGGCACCACCACCGCCACCGTGTTGGCGCATGCCATGCTTCGTGAGGGCCTTAAGTCCGTGGCTGCAGGCATGAACCCCATGGACCTCAAGCGCGGAATTGATCAGGCGGTCACCGCGGCCGTTGAGGAGTTGAAGAAACTCTCCACCCCGTGCTCTGATGACAAAGCGATCGCCCAGGTGGGCACCATTTCAGCCAACTCGGATGAAGAGATCGGCAGCATCATCGCCGAAGCCATGGGCAAAGTGGGCAAAGAAGGCGTGATCACCGTCGAGGAAGGTCAGTCGCTGCAAAATGAACTTGACGTGGTCGAGGGCATGCAGTTCGATCGAGGCTATCTGTCACCCTACTTTGTGACCGATCAGCAAACCATGCAGGTTGATCTGGAGAACCCATTCATCCTGCTGCACGACAAAAAGATCTCCAACATCCGTGATTTGTTGCCGTTGCTGGAGTCTGTCGCCAAAGCAGGCCGAAGCCTTCTGATCGTCGCCGAAGACATTGAAGGCGAGGCGCTGGCCACCTTGGTGGTGAACAACCTCCGCGGCATTGTGAAAGTGGCCGCTGTGAAAGCCCCTGGCTTTGGCGATCGTCGCAAAGCGATGCTGGAAGACATGGCCATTCTCACCGGCGGTCAGGTGATCTCTGAAGAAGTCGGCTTGAGCTTGGAAAAAACTGAACTCGACAGCCTGGGTTCAGCGAAGAAAGTCCAAATCGACAAAGAAAACACCACCGTCATCGATGGTGCCGGTGATGCTGCGGCCATTGAGTCACGTGTCAGCCAGATTCGGGTTCAAGCCGAAGACGCCACGTCCGACTACGATCGCGAGAAGCTGCAAGAGCGGGTGGCCAAACTCGCTGGCGGCGTCGCCGTGATCAAAGTGGGCGCGGCCACAGAGGTCGAAATGAAAGAGAAAAAAGCCCGCGTTGAAGACGCGCTGCACGCCACCCGTGCGGCCGTTGAAGAAGGCGTGGTGCCTGGCGGTGGAACCGCTTTGGTGCGTGCCTTGGGCTCCATCTCAGGCCTCAATGGCAAAAATGACGAGCAAACTGTGGGCATCAAGATCGCCATGCGCGCGATGGAAGAGCCCCTTCGCAAGATCGTGTCAAACTCTGGCGGCGAGCCGTCGGTGGTGTTGGCCCAAGTCGCCGATGGCAAAGGCAACTATGGCTACAACGCGGCCACCGGTGACTACGTCGACATGATTGACGAAGGCATCTTGGATCCCACCAAAGTCACCCGCTCAGCACTGCAGAACGCAGCGTCTGTGGCCGGGTTGATGATCACCACCGAAGCGGCGATTGCCGACCAACCTCAGAAAGACGAGGGCGGCGGCGCTGGTGCCCCTGACATGGGCGGCATGGGTGGCATGGGTGGTATGGGCGGCATGATGTAAGCCCACACAACCCATCGAGTTGTCAAAACCCAAAACCCCGGCGCTTTGCCGGGGTTTTTTTATGCGCGACGCGGCTTGGGCATAATGGAGCCATGACCGAGTCGCGCCTGTTCAATGCCGTTGAAATGACCCCCGACACGCTGATTGAATTGAGCGACTACGTGGCCAACGCCCAGCGGCAATTCCCCGGGATATTGGAGACCGCTTGGGCGGCGCCGCGCCCCCTGCCCCCGCTCGAGGCCTTCGACAGCGATCACGCCCTCTGGACCGCGCTGCGACGGTACCGAGTCGAGCAATCCATCCATGTCCTCGTGCAGGACATCACCGGTCACGCCGGGATCGAAGCGGTGGGTCAACGCCTGTCGGCCATCGCACGGTCTTGTCTCACTCTGGCGCTGGCCTCGGCTGAACAATCGGTCGCCGCCGAGCACGGGCCCTTATTGGATGCTGAGGGTGAGCCCATCCGACTGGCCGTCGTGGGCTTGGGGAAACTGGGCGGTGATGAGTTGAACTTCAACTCCGATATTGATGTGGTCATGATTCATCAAGGCGATGGCCACGCCACGGGTCGACGCCGGCTTGGGGCCAATCAATACTTAAGCGCGGTGGCCCAAGGGCTGATTCAGCGCATGGACTCGGTGACCGAACATGGCCGGGTCTGGGCCATGGATACCCGGCTTCGCCCATTTGGCTCCGCCGGTGCGTTGGTGTGGTCGCTGCCCGCCATGGAGACGTACTTTTTGAGCGAAGGGCGGACTTGGGAGCGCTATGCCTGGTTGAAAGCCGCACACGCCGCGGGCGAAAACAGCACCACCACACAGCTGCTCGACGCGCTGCGTCCTTTCATCTATCGACGCTATTTGGACTATGGAATCTTTGATTCCTTGCGTGCACTCCACCACAAAATTGACCGCCAAAGTCAGGGCCAAGGCATTGAGCGTGACATCAAGCGCGGTCCCGGAGGCATCCGAACGCTTGAGTTTTTGGTGCAGAGTCTGCAGCTTTTAGAAGGCGGACGAAGCCCGGAACTTCAAGTGGCTGGATTTTTACCTGCGCTCGCCCAGCTAGAGCGACTCGGCCAACTTGACTCGATTACCGCACGCCAAATGCGCGAGGCCTATGCCTTTCTCAGGACAGTGGAAAATCGCCTTCAGGCGATGACCGGCCAGCAAACCCATCAGCTCCCGCAACACGGCGCCGCCAAAGACCGCTTGGCCGCATTGATGGGCTTTGGTGAGCCAACAGCGCTTTTCAAAGCGCTGGATGATCACCGCGCTTGGGTCGCCGCCACCTTCCACGGGCAATTCATTGAACACACCCATCGCCCCGCATCCACAATCCACTGGCCGCCCACCCCCCATTGGGCGGATGAATTGGTTGAGCGAGGCTTAAAGGCTGAGCCCAAAACCTTCGTTGAACCCCTCGAGCGGCTGGCCGAGCGCCTCGCCAAACGCCCGCTGTCTGGGGAGGGGCGCATTCGCTTGGATCGGCTGATGCCTGAACTGATCGAAAAGCTCTTGACCAAACCCCAGCCGGCCCTTGGACTGGATGATGTGGTGGCTTTGATTGAACAAATCGCGCAACGCTCAGCGTATTTGGCATTGCTGCACGAGCGCCCTGAAATCACTGAACAAGTGATTCGAGTCTTTCAGGCCAGCGACAAAATCGCCAAATGGGTGATTGACTCGCCCCAACTTTTGGACGACTTGATCGACCCCACCCACCGACTCACCATGCCACCTCCCCCGACCCTGAATGCCAATGATCCCGAAACGGGATTAAATCAATTGGGTCGCTGGCGCCAGACCACTTTTCTCAAAACTGCGCTGGCAGAGCTTGGACGCAGCATCAGCGTCGCGCACGCCAGTCAGCAGTTGACCGACGTCATCGAGACTTGCGTCCAACACGTCCTTGACAGTTTGGTCGATGACCCGCCGTTGGCGGTCATTGCTTACGGCAACGGTGGCGCAAGAACCATGCACTACACCTCCGATTTGGACTGCGTGTTCTTACACCGCCAACCCGAGTCCACCGCTCGCGTCATCAAAATCGCGCAGCGGCTGATCTCGATGGTCCAATTGCCCCTGCCCGGCGGCCGCTTGGTTGAGATGGACACCCGACTTCGGCCAAATGGGCGTGCGGGCCTGCTGGTCAGCCACATCGATCAGTTTGCCGACTATCAGCAACAGCATGCCTGGCTGTGGGAGCATCAGGCCCTGATCCGGGCAAGGTGGATGGCCGGAGACACCACATTGCAATCGGCATTTGACACAATCCGAGCAGGGGTACTCACACAAACCCGTCACCGTGGCCAAACCGCCGAAGCCATGATCCAGATGCGCCAAAAGCAAAAACGCCAACGCCAAGAGTCAGACATCAAACAACGCCTCAACGACATCCAATTCATCGCTGAGTTTGGCGTGCTGACACAGAGCCGGCTGAATCCGGTCTTGGTTGATGCTCGCCTTCCCGATCAACAGTTGGCTGAACTCGACGGCCTGTCTGAGTCACTGAAAGCGGCATTGGTGGCCCATTGGCACCGATTCATTGAAGCCCAGCATCATCAATGGCTTGACCGTGTGCCCCGCGCGCAAGATCCTGGCGAATTGGTGGACGCTGATCGCGCCATCCAGGCCGCTTGGCAGGCGCTGGCCGATTGAGCTAGAGTGGAGCCACTGGAATTTCAACCGGAGAACAGCCATGCGCTCAGCAGATGATTGGTTTGACGATTATGGACAAAGCCACACCAACCCCACCAACAAGGCGATTCACTGGATCTGTGTGCCGCTGATTTTTTGGTCTGTGCTGGCTTTAATCTGGTCGATCCCCTCGCCGATGAGCGGACTGAATTGGGCCGTGGTGGGGGCGCTTGGAGCGCAGTTTTACTACGTTATGCTCTCGCCGAAGCTGTCGCTGGGCATCGGGCTTTTTATGGTGCTGTCATTGCTCATTTGCTGGGCGGTCGACAACACCGCCCCGTACGCGCTGTGGCAGGTGGCCCTGGTGGTGTTTGTACTGGCGTGGATTGGGCAGTTTATCGGCCATAAAATTGAAGGTGAGAAGCCCTCGTTTTTCAAAGACCTTCAATTTCTATTGATTGGCCCAGCGTGGCTGATGGGGTTCATCTACCGGCGTTTGGATTGGTCGTACTGACCGCGCCCATCCGTCCTCGGTCAGTCCTCGGTATGCGCCGCATAGCCCTCGGCATCCATCAGGTTGCCGAGCTCTTGGTTGTCTTCAAGTTTGACCGTGAACAGCCAACCGTCGTTGTACGGATCTGAGTTCACCATTTCGGGGGCATCGCCCAACTGATCGTTGATCTCCATGACCTCACCGGTCACCGGCGAGTAAATGTCAGAGGCCGCTTTGACCGATTCAACCACCGCGCAAGCGTCGCCCTGAGCCACATGAGCACCCACCTCGGGCAGTTCGACAAAAACCAGATCGCCCAGCTGGCCTTGGGCGTGATCGGTGATGCCCACCTTCACCACACCGGCATCTTCCTCGCTGGCCCACTCATGGCTTTCGCTGTAGCGCCGATCTGAACGTATCTCACTCATGAAATGTCCTTTTACCGAATTGACAGTTGCTGATGATGATCGCGTTGAAGTGCTGTTTTGGCTGCCCGGCGGCGAACCACCGCAATCGCTTCAACCTTAGATTTTAACCCGTCCGCGGAGGATATCGAAAAACATCACCCAATCGCCAGCCAAACTGTACAGCGGATAAGAAAAGGTCGCGGGCCGATTTTTCTCAAACACCATGTGACCAATCCATGCGAATCCGTAACCAAACAAAGGCATCGACACGAACCACCACGCAGAGTGCACAAAGCCCAAAACCGCGGCCAAGATCACCAGCCAAGTGCCGACAAAGTGAAGCCTGCGACAGCGAAGGTCTTGGTGTTCTGAAAGATAGTAAGGATAGAACGTTTTAAATGACGAAAACGCTTCGCTCATGGATTAACCCTCCCAAAACATGACGCTTTGGCACCTTACCACTGGCGCTTTCAGGAAGGCAACCGGCGCTTGGCGGGCGTGAATCAGGGGCTGCAGCACGCCCGTTGGTCTTTGAGGTTCATCAGGTGCGCCGCGATTAAGAACAATCCGCCCCCGGAGGTCATCACCGCGGCTGTCCCAGGTCCGATCAAAAAGTGCTCCAAGATCGCAGTGACGGTCACAATCCCCAGACCCATCAGCCCGGGCGTCCAGAGCCTGGCGTTTCGGTGCGTGCGGTAACCTCTCCAAAAAGCCACCAAACTCAACGGCAACACCACCGCCAATAGTGCGGCGTGGAATCCCTCACTCCCCCAAAACCACAAGTTCAGCGCAGGCCCCAAAGCCAAAATAAAGGGGATGCTCAAGCAATGCACCACACACAATAAAGACACGCCGATGGCGGCTTTGTCCAAGGCCACGGCGTCTTTTTTAGTCACTTTCATCACACAAGCCCGCTGACAGAATGAATTGAAACAATATAACATAATGGCGCGGGGCGTGGCAACCAGGTGCCATTGTCATCACCCCACCCCCTCGGGGGGCTCGGCACACGGCGTCAAACGCCGCTGCGATGGATCAATTGCTATGATCACCCCATGCGCGATTTTTTTGATCCCATCGAGCCGGCCCAGGTGAACTGGAACGGTCCAGTCCCCTACGCGGTGGCCTTTGGTGATGGCTATTTTGGCCATGGCGATGGACTCGCCGAGTCTCAAACCGTGTTTATCGAAGGCAACCGACTGATGGAGCGGTTTGCAGCATTGCCCAACGATGGGGTCTTTGTGATCGGTGAGACGGGCTTTGGAACAGGGCTCAACGCGCTGCTGGCCGCCGAGCGCTTCGCCACCCACGCACCCAAGGGGGCGCGACTTGAGATCGTATCGGTTGATCTGCACCCACTCAAACGCGACGACCTTGCCCGCGCCGTCGCTCAGTGGCCCGCACTTCAATCGTGGTCTGACAGCCTGATGGCCCAATATCCTGCCCCTGGTCCCGGCCACCATCGGGTGGCGTTGGGTGATCGCATCCTGCTGACCTTGGTCTGGGGCGATGCCACGGCGCTGTTTCAGCAATCCAACGCCCTGGTTGATGCCTGGTTTTTGGATGGGTTTGCGCCTGCCAAAAACCCTACCATGTGGACCTCGGCCCTCTTTAAAGCCCTTAAAGACCGCTCAGTGCCCGGGGCGACGCTGGCCACTTTCAGCGCCGCCGGTGAGGTCCGACGCGGCTTGGCCGATGCAGGCTTTATCGTAAAGCGATGTTCGGGATTTGGGGACAAAAAACACCGCATCGAGGGCATCAACCCAGGCACCCACACGCCCCGCCGCCAACGCGGCGGCCACGCCGTGGTCGCGGGTGCGGGGTTGGCAGGGGCCACCACCGCGCGCGCCTTGGCCCAACGCGGCTGGACGGTGAGTGTTTGTGACCCCAATGGGCCTGCCAGCGGTGGGTCTGGCAACTTAGCGGGCGTGGTCTATGCCACACCCTCACCCCACCTGCAGTCTCAAAATCGGTTTTATCTCAACGCACTGATTCGGGCACTGGCGTGGTTTCGGCGGCTGGGGTTTCCCGATGACCCTGACCATGGCCAGCTCAACGATGTCATGCTCCACCTCAAACAAGACCGACGTCGCAAAAATGCCCATCAAGCGCATGCCACGGGCGCCTGGCCCGAGGCCCTGTTGGCCCTCATTGACGATCAGACCGCGTGCTTGAAAGGCGCCGGGTACATCCACCCCAAAGCCTGGATTGAACGGCTTTTGGATCACCCACAGATTGCTTACCAGGCCACCGCGATCACCTCACTGGAAGCGGGCGACAGCGATGCGCTCATCCTGGCCAACGCCCACGGGGTCACGGCCTACCCCGCACTGGCCGACTTGCCTTTGCGCACCATCCGCGGACAGGTGACCGAAATCGAAGCCGGTCCTGAACATGACCGCTTAACGCGAGCGCACTGTCACTTGGGGTACGTCACCCCGGCATTGGCCGGCCGGCACTGTGTGGGGGCAACGTATGACTTGCACAACCAACACGTCACGAGTGTGGCGGCCGACGATCAACACAACATCGAACAACTCAAAGTGCACCTGCCCGACATTTGGCAGACTTTGGGCGGCGAGTCGATGCGCGTTGTCGGTCATCGCTCCGCATTTCGTTGCACCACCCCCGACCGCCTGCCCCTGGTGGGCCCAGTGCCCGCCCTGGGCGAGCATGTCTATCTCAACGTGGGCCATGGCTCGCGAGGCATCACCCACACGCCCATGTGCGCCGACCTGCTGGCCGATCACATTGGCGAGTCGATTCATTTAGGCGGTGCCGCCATGGACCCACAGATGATCAAGGCCTTAAGCCCGATGCGCTATTTGGATCGGGTGGCATGATGGCCCAATCACCGATGCAATTGGCCGTGCTGGGCGATCCCATCGAGCACTCGCGATCACCCACCATCCATGCCCTGTTTTCTCAACAGGCCCACATCCCGGTCGACTATCAAGCCATTCGCTGTTCTGTGGAAGGTCTTAACGATCAATTGGCAAGGCTTCATGCAGCCGGCTTTAAGGGCCTGAACTTGACCGTGCCGCTCAAAGAACACGCGCTGAACGTGTGCCAAGCACGATCAGACACGGCCTCCGATGCCGGTGCAGTCAATACTTTGGTGCGCACCGACACCGGCTGGTGGGGCACCAACACCGACGGTGTGGGCCTCGTCAAGGACATTCACACCCAAGGCTTGACGCTGCGGGATCAACGCATTCTCATCATCGGGGCTGGCGGCGCGAGTGCGGGCATCATCGGGCCACTGCTTGCCGCTGGCGTGGCGACCGTGGCGGTGCTCAATCGCACGCTCTCGCGCGCTCAAAGGCTCTGTGAGCGGTTCAATGATCCGCGCTTAAGCGCTCACCCGTTGGACCCCAACGGGCCAGGGCCGGTGCACCTTGGTCCCTTCGATGGCATGATCCAAGCCAGTGCCCAAGGCCACCTGGGCACGTTCACCCTCCCCCGCTTGGATGCCTTGGCGCCCAAAGCATGGTGTTATGACCTCAACTACGGACCAGCGCACCAGCCATTTCGGGCGTGGGCGATGCAAGCGGACCGCTGGGTGGTCGACGGGCTGGGCATGCTGGTCGAGCAAGCCGCGCTCTCATTCGAGCATTGGACAGGCCACCGACCAGACACCGCCGATGTGGTGCGCGCGCTGCGCGAGCAAATGAACGTGGCATAAGCCCCACGTAGGCAGGTCTCAGCGCTTGGCCGGGACCGAAACAATGTCATGATGGGCTTGATCAGGATCGAACACCAACGCGCTGAGCTCGCCGCCCCATGCACAGCCACTGTCCAAACACACCACCCGCTTTTTGACCATCAGGCCCAGCGTTGACCAGTGGCCGAACACAATCAACCAGTCTTTCCAATCGGCATGCCGATGAACCCACCACGGCGAAAATCCTTTGGGTGGTTTTTTGGGATTGCCTTTTGACTGGAAGTCTAAGCGCCCATCGGGGGCGCAAAACCGCATCCGAGTGAACACGTTGGTGATGGCGCGCAGCCGCTTAAAATGCGGCTGATGCGCTCGCCACCGCTTAGGTGAGTTGCCATACATGTGCTCAAAAAACGCCGCTGGCTCATGGATCAACGCATGCGAGAGCTCATCAGCCCGTGCCGCGGTCGCCGCCACACCCCACCTTGGGTCAATGCCGGCGTGGACCATTGCCAATCTGTGGCGCTGATTCGACCAAAAAAGCGGCCGATGCCTGAGCCAATCCAGCAAAGTGGTGGCATCTTTGGCCGCGAGGACCGCTTCAAACTCATCATTTTTCTTGCGCTGGCTGGGCTTTTGATGCGCATAACGAAGCAACGCCAGATCATGATTGCCCAACACGCAGTCACCGGCTTTACCCAGATCAACGACGTATCGAAGAACCGCCAGTGACTGCCCGCCCCGATTCACAAGATCGCCCACAAAGCGCAATCGGTCGTTGCGCGGATCAAAGTGGAGCGTGTCCAGCAATTGGGTCAGGGTGTCCATGCACCCATGGACATCACCCACAAAGATCTGGCGTTTCATTTTTGCAAAGACTCTTTCGCTGGAGGGCTCGGCCGATCGAGCGTGACGAAGGTCATTGGATAGGCGTTTTGATCATCTGCGGGCTGGGTGTCGGTGTGGACGACGCGCCATTGAGACAGATCAATGTCTGGAAACCACGTATCGCCTGCCACATCGGCATCAATCAATGTCAAATGCAGCCGATCGGCCATCGGCAACGTCATCGCATAGATCTGACCGCCCCCAATGACATCAACCACATCCGCCCCATTGACCTTGCATTGATCGATCGCTTCATCAACACTTGAGTAAACCCCCACCCCGTCAGGCACCTCAGGCTGACCCCGACTGATCACCATGTTGTGCCGGCCAGGCAAGGGCCGGCCCAAGCTGGCAAGGATCGACTCGAACGTCAATCGACCCATGATGACCGGGTGACCGAGGGTGACCGCTTTAAAGTGGGCCAAGTCTCTGGGCAAGTGCCACGGCATGGCGCCATCACGACCAATCACACGGTCTTGAGTCATGGCGGCCACCAAGTGAATTCGGGGTTGGCTCATGCGCTCACTCCATTCAATCAAACGGCAATGGGCGCTTTGATGGCCGGGTGCGGGTCGTAACCGACCAACTCAAAATCGTCATACACAAAGTCCTCAAGCCGGCGCCTGTTCGGATTAAGGGAAAGGGTCGGCAACGCTCGAGGCGTGCGCGAGAGCTGTTCATGCACCTGATCGAGGTGATTGAGGTAAATGTGGGCATCGCCAAAGGTATGAATAAACTCGCCAGGCTCAAGATCCACCACTTGCGCGACCATGTAAGTCAACAAGGCATATGAGGCAATATTAAACGGCACGCCCAAAAAGCAATCTGCCGAGCGCTGGTAAAGCTGACAACTCAAGCGCCCATCGGCCACGTAAAACTGAAACAGGCAGTGGCAAGGCGCCAGTGCCATCCGCCCTTGGGCCACATTCTCTTGAGGGGACACGCGCTCATCGGGCAAGTCGGCCGGATTCCAGGCACTGACCACGTGACGTCTTGAATTGGGGCGGGCTTTGAGTTGATCGACAACATCGTTGAGCTGATCGATGCTCTCGCCGCGGGCTGTCGGCCATGCGCGCCACTGCGCGCCGTACAATGGGCCCAGCGAACCGTCTTCGGCGGCCCATTCATCCCAAATGCTGACCCCCACGGCTTGTAACGCGCGCACATTGGTATCGCCTTGAAGAAACCACAAAAGCTCGTGAATGATTGAGCGAAGGTGAAGCTTTTTGGTGGTGACCAGCGGCATCCCGTCAGACAAATCAAAGCGCATTTGGTGACCAAAAATCGACACCGTGCCTGTGCCAGTTCGGTCTTCACGCCGAACCCCCTCATCTAAAATGCGTTGTAACAGTTGATGATAAGCGTCCATGCTCAATCCTTAAATGTAGGCCCAACGGTCTTCGGACCATTGGCGCCTTTTAGTGTTTGGCAATGCCCTGTGATCGACGGGCATAAGCCCACCCCATAATCAACGCCCCCGCCACCATCATCGGCAGTGACAGCAATTGACCCTGAGTCATCCAATCCAAAGCCACGAACCCAAGATGCGCATCGGGCTGTCTGAAAAATTCGGCCAAGAAACGAAACGCCCCATAACCCATCAAGAACAACGCACTGACCGCGGCCACCGGCCGCTGACGGTGGCTGTACCACCACAGCAGCGCAAACAACGCCAAGCCCTCGAGCCCGGCTTGATAAAGCTGTGATGGGTGGCGCGCCAGCCCATCACCAGCGGCTGGGAACACCATCGCCCAGGGCACATCACTGGGCCGACCCCACAGCTCACCCCCAATGAAATTGCCGATGCGCCCCGCGGCCAAACCTGTGGGCACCAAAGGCGCCACAAAATCAGACAGGCGAAAAAAGCCAATGCCTAAATGACGGCCATAAAACCACATCATGGCGATCACGCCGATCAATCCGCCGTGGAAACTCATGCCACCGTCTCGAATGTTCAACACCATGGCAGGGTTGGCCAGCAGCTCATCGGGCACATAAAACAGCACATATCCCAACCGGCCACCGGCAATGACAGCGATCACCCCCCAAAACAAAAGATCGCCCACTTGGTCTCGGTTGATCGGCGCATGGGGCTGCTGTGCGCGGCGCGTGCCCAACCACCAAAACAGGCCAAACGCCACCAGGTACATCACGCTATACCAATACACATCAAAGCCAAACAGGCTGATGGCGACAGGATCAATCTGATGGGTCATTGCAGTGGTTGACATCGCTGTCATTATCGCACGGGCTTTGTCACCTGCAATACCGTAGAATGGCGCTGATGTCCATTTTGATGCCCAACATACACGCGTTAATGGTGCTGATGCTGGTGCTGGTGGCACTGGCATTGTTCTCGCGTGAGCGCATCCCACTCGAAACGAGTTCTCTGGTGGTGCTGGCGCTTTTAACCATTGGGTTTGAACTGTTCCCCTACACCCGAACCAACGGCGACACCCTAAGCGCCAGTGACTTTTTTCAAGGGTTTGGCCACCAAGCCTTAATTGCCGTCTCGGCGCTGATGATCCTGGGTGAGGGACTGATCCGCTCCGGCGCGCTGGAGCCTGTGGGGCGATTGTTGACCACCCTGTGGCGCAAGTCACCCACCCTGTCGATGCTGGGCACGCTTTTGGTGTGTGCGGTGTTGAGCGCGTTTATTAACAACACCCCCATCGTGGTGATGTTGCTGCCCATCCTGTTGGGGGTGGCGCTTCGCACCGGGCGATCCCCCTCGGGCATGCTCTTGCCGATCGGGCTGATCAGCATTGTCGGCGGCATGGCCACGACCATTGGCACCTCCACCAACCTGCTGGTGGTGGGTGTGGCGGCCGATATGGGCGTGGCTGAGTTTCAGATGTTTGACTTCTTTTTGCCGGCGGCGATCGCCGGGGGTGTGGCGGTGTTGTATTTATGGTTGATTGCACCCAAGCTGTTGCCGAAGCGACAGGTGCCAATGAAATCACCGGTGAAGCGGCTCTACACCGCCCAAATTCGTTTGGATGAGGGCAGCCAGGCCACGGGCAGCACGTTGGCAGACGCCATTGATGCCTGCCGCGGTGAGCTCAAAGTCGAAAAAATCCAGCGCGGGCCTGGGGTGTTCGTCACGCCTTTGCCTGATGTGGTCTTGGCGGCCGGCGACCGAATCACCACAACCAACACCCAAGACAACCTTCGAGAGTTTGCCCACTTGCTCGGTGGCAAGCTGTTCTCAGGCGACGTTGAAGTGGATGAGGCCCACCCGCTGGACTATGCCAAACAAAACCAAACCATCGCTGAGGTGGCCATCACGCCAAACTCGTCTTTGCTGGGCGTGCGAATTGGCCAAGCACGACTGCTGTCTCGCTACAAACTTCGGCTGCTGGCGCTGCACCGTTTTGATCGACAAGACGAAACACGCGCCACCGGTGTGGACAACACCGTTTTGAAGTCGGGCGATGTGCTGTTGGTCCAAGCCGCCGCCAAACACCTCAACGTGCTCAAAGAAGGCACGGACTTTTTGGTGCTTGATGGCGGGGTTGATTTGCCGAAAACGGCCAAAGCCCCGCTGGCACTGGGCATCATGGCTGGGGTCATTTTGATGGCCGCGGTCGGAATATTGCCGATTGCCATCAGCGCCGTGTTGGGTGTGCTGGCTCTACTGATCACCCGCACCTTGACCTGGAAAGAGGCCATGGGGGCGTTGTCGGTGCAAGTCATCATGATCATTGTTGCCAGCCTGGCACTGGGCATGGCGCTGATGCAGACCGGTGCTGCTGACTGGCTGGCGCAGGTCTTTTTGGCCATCAGCTTTGGGGTGCCTGGATTCGTGATCCTGGGCTTTTTAATGCTCGCCATGGCAGCCTTGACCAACGTGGTCTCCAACAACGCCGCCGCGGTGATTGGCACCCCGATTGCGATCTCGGTGGCGCAACAGTTGATGCTGCCCGCTGAGCCATTTGTCTTGGCCGTCTTATTTGGCGCCAACTTAAGCTTTGCCACGCCCATGGCCTATCAAACCAACTTGCTGGTGATGAACGCCGGCGGCTATAAGTTCAATGACTTTGTTCGTGTCGGTTTGCCACTGATGATCATGCTGTGGTTGGTCCTGACCACCACATTGACGTATGCCTATCAGATTTAAGGTCAGGCTTCGCATCGCCTACTGGGTCCTCATCGGCTGTATTGGGTTGGCCGCTTGGCCTCATCTGGTGCAGGCAAAGAAAGACCCACCCACACTGGTGACGCTGGCACCACACCTCACCGAACTGGCGTTCACCGCCGGTGCGGGGGCGCAGGTGGTGGGGGTGGTGGCCTACAGCCATTGGCCCGAAGCCGCCCTTGAGCTGCCTCGCATTGGCGATGCTTTCCGCTTTGACATGGAAGCCATCGTGTCATTGGACCCGGACATGGCCCTGGCTTGGCGGGGCGGCACGCCGCCAGAGGTGGCTGAACAACTCCAAGGCCTGGGGGTGGAGGTGGTTTGGATTGAAACCCAAACACTCGACCAGATCAAAACCGCGATTGAGCACATCGGCCGAGCCGCTGGCACCGCTCAGAGGGCTGAGGCGCAGGCCAAAGCGTATGCCGAAGCGCTCGCTCAGTGGCAAAACCGCGCACCACCAAACAGCACAGCTGAGCCGGTTCGCGTGTTCTATCAGATTGCCGCTCGCCCGTTGTATACCTTTGGGGGGCGCCACGTCATCAATGAAGTGTTCGCCAGCTGCGATGCGGTCAATGTATTTGGTCATGTCGACAGCGAAGCCCTCAGCGTTGATCCCGAATCGGTGCTGGCAGCGAAGCCGGACATGATTGTGTCGGGACACGAACCCAACGTGTCGGGGCCTCCGGTGGCGCCCTTTGAAGTGTGGACACCCCACCTGGATGGCGCACTGGCCCAAACCACCCTGAGCGTGGTGGATCCCAATCTGCTGGTCCGCCCCACCCCCAGAATCTTGCAAGGGATCGAGCGGCTGTGCGCACTGGTTCAAAACCATCGAGACGCGCCATGACCTCAGGCCTGAGCCGGCGCTACATTGAAATCGCCAAGCCTGGCGGTTACGAGGCGTTGGTGTGCCACGAAGGTCCAGTGCCCCGCGCCCATAAAAATGAGGTCGTGATTGCTTGCGAAGCGGTCGGGGTCAACTATGCCGATGGAATCATTCGCATGGGCCTGTATGCCTCAGCCAAAGCCCTCCATGGATACCCGATCATTCCGGGGTTTGAGGTTGCGGGTCGAGTGATCGAAGTCGGCGAGGCCGCCCAGGATCGCTGGTCAGTGGGCGATCACGTCATTGGTCTGAGCCTATTCGGCGGCTACACCAGCCACCTGGCGCTGCCCGCCGATGGGGTGTTTAAAAAGCCCGAGCATTTAAGCTTTGCTGAGGCCGCGGCCTTGCCCACGGTGTTTTTGACCGCTTGGTGGATGATCCACCGACAAGTCCATCCGCGCCCCAAGGAACAGTGGTTGATCCACTCCGCCGCCGGCGGGGTCGGCTCCGCGCTGTGTCAGATCGGGCGCCTGGCGGGGGCACAGATCATCGGTGTTGTCGGTGCCGCCCATAAAATCGATCACGCCCGCGCGATGGGGGCCAATGAGGTCATTTGCCGCACTGATCAGGACCTGTGGTCACGCGCGCGAGAATGCTCACCCGACGGCTATGATGCCGTGTTCGACGCCAACGGCGTTGACACACTCGCGCAAAGCTATGCCCACTTGGCGCCCACCGGGCGAGTGGTGGTGTATGGCTTTGCCAGCATGCTGCCCAAAAATGGTCGGTTGAACTGGCTTAAATTGGCCTGGGATTGGTGTCGCACGCCACGCTTTAGCCCTTTAAAAATGACCCAGCACAACAAAAGTGTGCTGGCTGCGAATCTGAGCTTTTTGCAATCCCACGCCCCGAGTTTGCGCGAAGGCATGCATTGGGTGTTGGCCCATTTTGAATCAGGCGAGTTAACGCCTTTACCCGTTGAGACGTTCCCATTGGCTGATGCACCAAAAGCCCATCAAAGAATCGAGTCGGGTCAAAGTGTTGGTAAACTGATACTGATTCCTTAAATTGTATTTGGGCCCACTTTATGCGATTTGTCTTGCGTTCAACACAAGCCGCCTCCCTTTGCTTGCTGATCACTGGTTGGTGGGTGCCCATGAGCGAATCGCTCGGGTGGTCACGCTACGCCCACGAAACCAGCGGCCATCTGGCTGAGATCCACCTGAGCGCTGAAGCTCAAACCGCTGTTGAAGCGCTGCTGGGCGATGACAGCCTCGGCGAGGTGGCCGCTTGGGCAGACCGCGTTCGGGGCGAGAGACGCGATACCGCGCCCTATCATTATGTCAACGGGCCCAGAGACCAACTTCGGCCCAGCCATGACGATCTTCATTTGCCGCAAGGCACGGCCTACACCGCGGTTTTGAAATATCAGCAAGCACTGAGGGATGACGACCTGCCCCGACAAACGCGCATCGAAGCTTTGAAGTTTTTAGTGCATTTTGTCGGTGACATTCACCAACCGCTGCACACAGGCTTTGCTGACGACCGCGGTGGCAATGATTTTGAAGTGATCTATCGAGACGAGCCTTACAACTTACACCGATACTGGGACCTCAACGTGATTGAGCCTCGCCTGGATCGGTTCAGTGCCCGCGAATACGCCGACCACCTGAACCGAAGCTACTCTGATGCGCAAAAAGCGCTGTGGATCACCCAAACTGATCCCAAGCCCTGGGTGACTGAAGCCAGGCGGTATATTTTCGCAGGCCTCTACCCGGTGCCACGGCACGGCGAGCATGAAGGTGGTCAGCAACGCACAACGCCGGTGCCGATCATGGATGAGACCTATCGCGATGTGTGGATGCCCGCAGCAGAACTGCAGCTGGCGCGCAGTGGACTCCGATTAGCCGGCATTCTCAACGAAGTGTTTGCTGACTGAATTGGCAGGGCGTGAGGCATCACCCCAGGCGTTTGAGCCAGACTTGCATCACTTTTTTGGCTTGCTCATCGCCATTGGCTGAGGCCACTTCGATCCCTCGCTCCCACGCGGCACGGGCCGCGGCGTCTTCGCCTTGGTCACGCCAAACTTGCCCCAACAACTGCCAGCCCACGGTTTTATCGGGCTCGGTGGTGGTGGCCACTTTAAGATGTGCAGCCGCGTGGCTGAATTGGCCGCGCTTAAGATACGCCTGCCCCACCGCCAAGCGGGCTTCATAACTGTCTCGGCCTTGCTCAATCATGTTCTCAAGGGCCGCCACGTCCATACAGCAACCTCCAATTCAGTGCTTCCAATACGTCGGTGTTAACAGCACCAAGATTGTAAAAATCTCAAGCCGACCCAACAGCATCGCAAAACTCATCAATCCTTTGGTGATGTCACTTAAGCCACCCCAGTTGGCGCCTGCCCCACCCAACGCAGGCCCCAGATTGTTCATGGCTGAAAACACCACCGACACAGCGGTGACCAAATCAGCCTCGAGCCCTGAAACCAACAGCGTCAACACAACAATGCATACGATATAAAGCGACACATAGCCCCACACCGCATTCGCGACTTCATCATCCAATGTTCGCCCACCGAGCTTCAAAGGCACCACCGAGCGAGGGTGCGCCAGCCGCTTCAACTCACGAATGCCTTGTTTGGTCAACAAATAAACGCGGATCATTTTAAAGCCGCCGGTGGTCGCCCCCGCGCAACCCCCCAATGCGCTGATCATCAACAGCAGCAGCGGCAAGGTCCCAGGCCACAGGTACACCCCTTCAGTCGCAAATCCGGTGGTGGTGATATACGACACGGTATGAAATGCGCCCGTTCGAAGCGCTGCCCAGAACCCACCCGAAACATCTTGACGCCACAGCAGCACCGTGACCAATACGCTGATCAACACCACCAAAGCGGCAAACAATTTCAGCTCAGGGTCTTTAAGATACACCTGCATGCTCGCCCGGCGCAGCGCTAAAAAGTGCAGCGCGAAATTGAGGCTGGCTATGAACACAAAAACAATCACCAGCCATTCAATGAGTGGGCTATTGAAATGACCAATCGATGCGTCGTGGGTCGAGAAACCCGCGGTGGCGATGGTCGAAAAACTGTGCATCAGCGCATCAAACGCCGACATGCCCGCAGCCCAATAGGCCGCTGCACAAATGATGGTCAATGCAATATAGATCAGCCACAGCGCCTTGGCGGTCTCGGCGATTTTGGGCGTCAGGCGGTTTTCTTTCATCGGCCCGGTGGCCTCGGCTTTATAGACCTGCATCCCGCCGACGCGCAGCATGGGCAAGATCGCCACGGCCAAAATAATAATCCCAAGCCCACCCATCCACTGGAGCTGCTGGCGGTACCACAAGATCGATACGGGCATGGCGTCCAGACCTGAAAACACGGTCGCACCGGTGGTGGTGATCCCCGATGTCGATTCAAAGATGGCGTCGGCCAAAGACGCCTCCAGCCCCAAGACAAAAGGCAAAGAGCCAGCCAGGCACACCGCAGCCCAGCACGCCACGACCACCAAAAACCCATCGCTGATCCGAAGGTCTCGATCGGCCTGCCGGACGGGCCAGTAGAGCAGCCCCCCCACGCCAGACACGAGCAAAAAACTGACCACAAACGACCAGCCAATGCCGTCGCCCACCACCCAAGACACCACCATCGGCGGCAAGAAACTGACGCTGATCAGCGCCAACAGCACACCGACCACCCGCTGGACCGGGGCATAGGCGTTCACTCTCATCTAGGCGAACACCGCATCAGGCGAAAACAACGCTTCGACCGTTTTGATCGCTTTTTGATCGGCCACGAACATGATCACGTGATCGTCGTTTTGGATCATCACATCATGGTGCGCGATGATGATTTCATCACCGCGAACAATTCCCCCAATGGTGATGGTGTCATGCGGCAAATCAATCTCTCCAATGAGCTTGCCCACCACCTTTGAACTGCCTGGCTGACCATGGGCCACTGCTTCAATGGCTTCAGCAGCCCCCCGTCGCAACGAGTGGACGCGAACCATATCGCCTTTGCGAATGTGCGTAAGCAACGCACCGATGGTGATTTGCTGCGGACTGATGGCCACATCGATTCGATCGGCTTCCACCAAATCCACATAGGCTGGACGATTGATGAGTGTGATCACCTTCTCACAGCCCATCCGCTTGGCCAGCATCGATGACAAAATATTGGCCTCATCATCATTGGTCAGGGCACAAAACACGTCCATTTCATCGATGCCTTCCTCGTGCAAAAGATCCTCATCGGCGCTGTCGCCGACCAACACGATCGAGGTATCAAGGTCATCGGCAATGGCCTCAGCGCGCCCCGGGTTTTGCTCAATAATCTTGACATGATGACTGCGCTCGAGCTGTTTGGCCAAACCGGCGCCGATGTTGCCACCACCGGCCAGCATGATTCGGTTCGCGGGCCCGCCCATGCGGCGAAGCTCGCGCATCACCACCGGGGTATCTCGAGTCGCGGCCAGGAAAAACACGATGTCATCGACTTCGATGGTGGTATCCCCTTCCGGAATGATGGCCTGATCATCGCGAAAGATCGCAGCGACGCGGGCATCCACACCGGCAGGGAGCTTCTCTTTGAGTGACTTCAGTTCACGACCCACCAACGGTCCATCTGGAAAGGCGCGCGTGGCCACCAATTGGGCTTTGCCGCCGGCAAAATCCAACACCTGCAAGGCCCCTGGAATCTCAATGAGCCTTTGGATGTGCTCGGTCACCAAACGTTCTGGGCTGATCAGAACATCGATCGGCGAGTGCTCGCGATCAAACAACTCAGGGTGCTCAAGGTAGTCAGCGGCACGCACCCGCGCCACTTTCATCGGCGTATTGAACAATGAGTAGGCGACTTGGCAAGCGACCATGTTGGTCTCATCGGAGTTGGTCAATGCGATCAATAAATCCGCATCCTCAATGCCTGATCGAATCAGGGTTTGTGGGTGAGATGCGTGTCCTTGAACCGTGCGCACATCCAGCTTTTCTTGAAGCTGGCGCAGTCGTTCGGCATCGATATCGACGATGGTGATGTCGTTGTCTTCTCGAGATAAGCTGTGGGCCATTCCTGTGCCCACTTGGCCTGCACCTAGAATGATGATTTGCATTGTCTATACCTGCTTGGGATCAATCCCCAGTTGGCGGAGCTTGCGATACAGGTGCGTGCGCTCCATCTCGATGGCTTCAGCCAGCTTGCCCACGCTGCCATCGACCGCTTTGAGCCGCGTTAACAAATAATCTCGCTCGAAGGCCTCGCGTGCCTCGCGCAGTGGCAACCGAAACCAATCGGGCACATCACCACTCAACGGATGGTGCTCGGCCGGGCCCGCGTTGGCCAACGCCCGTTCGACCTCACTGACCGAGACCTCGCCCTCATGACCCATCATGAGAATGCGCTGGATGAGGTTTCTCAACTCTCGCAAATTTCCCGGCCAATCGTATTGACGGAGTTTGTTTTGTGCCGCCACCGAAAACGGACGGTACGCCAGACCATCTCGCGAGGGGTAGTATTCAGCATAGAAACGAACCAGATCCGGCAAGTCGTCGCGGCGCTCTCGAAGCGGTGGCACCTCAACTTGCAACACCCCCAGCTGGTAGTACAGCCCCTCATCAAACCGCCCTGCCCTGACCTTCGCACGCAAAGACTCCGAAGTGGTGGCCAACAGCCGAACACCCTTTGATGCGGGGTGAGATTGGCCCGCCTGCACCTCAAGCCATCGGGCGAGCTGCGTTTGCAAACCTGAGCTCAGTTTGGCAACGTCCTCAATCAGTAAACTGCCTCCAGCGGCCTGTGCCAAGAGACCAGCGGCGTTGGATTGAAAGCCCAAGACCACCCCATCGGTATGGCTGTCTTCAACCAAGCGCTCGGCATTCACCGAAATAAAAGGCCCATCGCTTTTTTTACTGTGGGCATGGATCCAGCGGGCTGTTTGATACTTCCCGACACCCGGCTCACCACTGATCAACACAGGCGCCAGGTGTTCAGCCACCTTATCCAATTTTTGACGCAGCGCCTGGACTGCCGCAGACCGCCCCAAAGGCTCCATCACTTCTGGGTTCACGCTGGGTGATTCGATCGCATCACGGCGTTGCTCTGCCTGGGTGAGCGCCTTGTCGACGGTGGCCAAAAGTTTCGCCATGGAGACGGGTTTTTCGATGAAGTCAACGGCCCCCAACCGCGTGGCTTCCACCGCAGCGTCGACTGAGCCGTGGCCTGAGATCATCACCACCGGTGTCTTCAGTGCCCCCGCCTCGGCCCACTCCCGAAGAAGGCTGATGCCATCGTCGCCGGGCATCCAAACATCCAATAAAATCAAATCGGGGTGGTGGAGGCTTCGCATTTCCCGAGCCGCAACCGCATCGGCAGCCTCAATGACCGAGTACCCCTCATCGGCCAAGATCTCCCCGATCAAGGAACGGATATCGGGTGCGTCGTCCACCACCATGATTGATGCCGTTGCCATAGCGCTATTGTCTCATGTCTTCCATCGGCGAGCCGATCCAAGGATACCGCCAAATGGGCGCGATATCACCCGTGCCCCGGCAACCATAAGCGCACCACCGCACCACCCAGCTCACCGCTTGAGTCATTGCTCACATCAATCTCGCCGCGATGCTCTTCAATGATGCGCCGAACAATCGCCAACCCAAGCCCTGTGCCCCCCTCTTTGCTGGTGACGTATGGCTCAAACACGCGCGCTTTGATTGCATCGGCAAAGCCTGGGCCATCGTCGACAAAGGAGAACACCACCGCACCAGACGAATCGTCACCGCGCTGCGCTCGAATCAAAATGGTGGGGCATCGACCGGGCTGCGCCTCGATGGCATTGGCAATGAGGTTGATAAACACCTGGCGCAGTCTCGCCGCATCGGCAGTGACCATGAGTGACGGTTCAATCTCCAGTTTGAAATGAGCAGACTCACCGGCGCTTGTATACAAATCGACCACCGCTTGGAGGATGCTCGCCACATTGATGCGCTCCATCTTTGGGGGTTTGGGCTTGGCATAATCACCGAACGCATCCACCAACCGCCTCAAGGCATCCACTTGCGTGCCAATGGTTGACGTGGCCCGTGTCAACAGCGCGGCTTGCTCATCGGTGAGGCTGTCACCGAGTTTGTGCTCAAGCCGCTCGGCGGCCAGCTGGATGGGAGTCAATGGGTTTTTGACCTCATGGGCCAAACGGCGCGCCACTTCCGACCATGCTGCTTCGCGTTGGGCTTGATCCAAGACCGTCACATCGTCAAAGACCACCACGTGCCCTCCGGTTTCGCCAGGAAGATCAGACCCTCGGCACACCAGCACCAAAGGACGTTCGCCTGTCGATGCGCCCTGGGGCGAGTCGCCGATTTGTATCTCTTGGCGCCACTCACCGCTTGGCGTCTCCAATCGATCAATGATCAAATCAAACAGCGGCTGCAATCTGGGATGAGCGGTGATCAGATCATGAATGGACTGATTGTGATCGGCGTCTCGATCCAGCATCAAAATCTCACAGGCCGATGGGTTGAGCGCGGTCACTGTGCCGTTTTGATCCACCGCGATCACCCCGGCAGAGAGCCGACTCAACACCACTTCCAAATAGCGCCGCTGCGCTTCCAAGGCCTGTCTGGACTGCGCCAGCTCTTGGGTCATGGTGTTGAATGACTCCACCAAAAACCCAAGCTCGTCGGGGGTGGTGCTTTTCAAGGCTTTTGGGAAGCGACCTGCCGCCAGCTCTTGGGTGGCCAGCGCCAACTCTTTGACCGGCTGAGTCACTCGCCTGGCCGCGTTAAAGGCCAGCAACAGCGCAAGAAGCGCGGTCAGCAACAGCACCAGCGACAAAATCAACACCAGGCTTTGCTCCAAGCGCTCGCGTAAAAACGCCACGTTCTGATATCGATAGTAAGCCTGCTCAATGTCTTGCGCCATGCCTGAAAACTCACTGGGCAAGGGATAGATCGCTTGCAAAATCAAGGGCGATTGGCCCAGCCCAGGACGCGGCAATTGCCGAAGCACCCGAATCACCAATCCGTTCTCACTTGGCTCAGCGGCGGCATGGGTGGTTTGCTCCCTCGCCTGACTGAGTGCAAAAGGATCGGGCAGATCAGGCATCAAAATCCGTGGGTCCAGGCTGACCGAGGTTCGCGCCTGCCCCGAGGCGTCCAGCACCGCCAACTCCGTCGGTCCGGCGGAGCGAACATGTGAAAACAACGCCTCATCCCAGTCCTCAGGCGAGTTCTGGTCCAGTTCATCGGCGATCCGCGCCAGGCTGGCGCTGACCTCACGGGTTCGAAAGTCCAAAAACATCTGACCCAGCTCGATGGACTGTGACAGCGCATGTTCGGTTTGTGCATCCAGCCACCCCTCAACGGTCTCACTGAGAAACTGCAGCGCAAACAGATACAGCACCACCACAGGCGGCAGCGCCAAAGCTGAAAAGATCTTCACCAGCCGAGCAGTTAACTGCGCCCCCGGCTCGCCGGCTTTGATTCTTTGGCGCAGTTTTAAAAGCCGGCCCACGATCAGTGCCGCCAGCAGCACCAGCGCCGCGGTGGCAGACAAAAACACCCACAGCACATGTCGACTCAGCTGTGTGGTGTCTTGCTCAACGCTGATCACCAAATACAGGGCCGTCAGCAACATCAGCAGCAGGGAGGCCCACGGCAACACCCGCAACAACCGCTGAAGCCAGGGGTGCATCCGCCGGCTCAAGATGGACTTCGCCCGAGCAAAGCTATGGCGCATGATGGTCAGGTCCCACGCGCCAAGTCAGCCAGTCTTGTCCACTCCGCCAACGCTCATCTCGCCACGCAGACAGCTGCATCGGCGCGGGCAATCGCTCGCGATCAATATCAACGCGCACCTGAACTTGCCACTCATCGGTGCTGGCTTGGTCACGGGTCAGGTGGGTGTCGAGCCAGCGGCGCTCAGACAACGCACGCAGCAGCATGCTCAAGCGAGGATAAGTGTCGGTCTGACCCGTCTTTAACTCCGTTAATTGATGGTGTTCAATCAACGGCAGGTAACGAATCTCAAAGCGGTGATTGCGCGTTTGGTCAGTGGCCGCCAGCGCACCGTGCCAAGGATGCACGCGGGTGGCCACCACGACACTCACCGCCACCCCATGATCCAGCGCTTCCAATATGGCTGCTGACGGCGTGAGTGCAATGCCGGTGGACACGCCCAACACGCCGCCGCGCCACTCGATCTGTGGCTCGCTCAAAGACAGCGCCCAGTCTGCCGACGATCCGATTTCAGCGGGCCGGTCACACGCGCTCAACAGCAGCAAAATAAAAACCATCCCAGCCACCCTCACCCGGCAGCACCTGCCAACCCGGTGAGACAGCGCGTCCGGGCGCGGTGGGCGTGGGTGGGGATTGGAGGATTGATCCATCGCTGTGTCTCTCTACAAATGAGGCCATCTGCCGGTCATTCTCATCAGCCAATACCGAGCAGGTGACATAGACAAGGATACCGCCGGGCTTGACCAGTGGCCAGAGCGCATCCAGCAACGCGCGCTGGGTGGCGACGAGATTTGAGAGATCACCCGCCTGGCGCAACCATCGAATGTCTGGGTGGCGACGAATGACGCCGGTCGCCGAGCACGGCGCATCCAGCAACACCCGGTCAAACAAACCGCCATCCCACCACGATGCCACCGAGGTGGCATCGGCATGAATCAGCTGAGCACTCAGCCCCAGACGCGCCAGGCCTGTCTCCACGCGCGCCAATCGCTCACCGTCAGAATCCACCGCGTGGAGTTCAATATCGGCCCGTTCCAGCGCGTGGGCGGCTTTCCCGCCCGGGCCAGCGCACGCATCCAACACCCGCAGCCCAGGTGTGAGTTGAAGCCAATCGACCGCCCACTGGGCGCTGGCATCCTGCACCGACCAGCCGCCGGTCGAAAACTCAGGGATGTCACGAATCGCCACGCGCCGTTCGAGCTCAACGGCGTCGGCCAGTCCGGGGATCGGGTGTGCCTCAAGGCCATGCTGAGTCAATGCCGATAAGGCATCATCACGCGACCAGTGGCGTCGATTGACACGCAGCGTCAGTGGTGGCGACACATTGCCTGCACCAAGGATGCGCTGCCAGTCCTCTGGCCAGTCATGTTGGAGGGCTTGAATGAACCACGCTGGGTGGCCCCACTGAACCGTCAATGCATCGGCCTGATCAGCCTCAAGCGCCTCGCGCTCGCGCAAAAATCGCCTCAACACCGCATTGACCAGCTTGCTCATGTGCTTGGCTTTGGCCAGCTTGGTCGCCTCCACCGCCGCATTCACTGCCGCATGATCGGGCTCTCGCTCGGCTCGAAGCTCAGACAAGCCAATGCACAAAATAAAGTACACCCCACGATCGCGACGCTTGAGTGGGGTTTGCAGCAAAGCCTTTAATAGGCCAGACACCATGGGCCAATCGCGCATCAAACCGTGCACCAATCGACGCGCCAGCGCACGGTCTTGCCCACGAGTCAGGCCCTGACACACCACCTCCATCGCCGCATCGCTGGCCTGGCCCTGATCCAGGACCCGCTGTGCGACTTGGGCCGCGGCCCAGCGCGGCTCAGCGCCAGTCGGGGCGGGCATTGAGAAAGTCTCGAGCAGCCACTGGGCGTTTGCCAGGGACTTGCAGCCGATCAATGGCCAACGCACCCTCGCCGCAAGCCACCATCAATGCCGAGCCATCGCTCGGGACAATCGCCCCCGCTCGCCCCGAGTGATCGGGGGGCATGGGCACGGCACGGGCCTCGAGAATGCGCAGCGTGGCCACCCCGCGCTCGGCAAAAATGTCCGTATGCGCTACGGGCCACGGGTTGTAGGCACGCACCGCGCGTGCCAACTGCTCGGCGGGCTGGGCCCAATCAAGCTTGGCATTGGCTTTGGTGATCAGCGGCGCGTGGCTGACGCCAGTGGCAGGCTGCGGCCACGCCGGCGGCAATTCATCGGCTTCCAGCGCTTGGATGGCTTCGGCCAACACCTCGGCCGCCAGCCACGACAGGCGATCGTGTAATTCACCGGCGGTCTCGGCCTCGCCAATGTCCAACGCCTTTTGCAGCAGCACAGGCCCCGTGTCCAAACCCTCATCCATCTGCATCAAAGAAATCCCAGTTTGCGGATCACCGGCCAAGATGGCTTGTTGAATGGGGCTGGCTCCGCGCCAGCGGGGCAACAAGGACGCATGGAGGTTCCAACACCCCAAGCGCGGGGCATCCAGCACGGCTTTGGGCAACAGCAGGCCATAGGCGGCCGTCACCAATAGGTCGGCCGATCGATCGGTGAGGTCAAACCCTTTGAGGGTAGACGGTTGCAAGACTTCGATGCCATGGTCTGTGGCCAGCTGCTTGATCGGGCTGACCTGCAGCCGGCGTCCGCGGCCGGCCGGGCGATCGGGCTGGGTCAACACCGCAGACGGTGTGTGTCCCAGATCGATCAAACGGGCCAGTGACGGCAGCCCAAACTCAGGCGTGCCAGCAAAGAGAATATTGAGCGTCATGCCCGTCGCTTAGGCCTGCTGACGGTGTTTTTGGTATTTCTTTTGGAGCATCCGTCGCTTCAAGGGCGATAAGCGATCAAGAAACACCTTGCCATCCAAGTGATCAATCTCATGCTGAATGCAGACCGCGCTCAACCCGTCGGCCTCAAGCTCAAAGGCTTGACCATCCAAGCCCAAGGCGCGAACCTTAATCGCGTCAGCACGTTCGACATCAGCCACCACACCGGGGATCGACAGACACCCCTCCTCACCGACCTGGGCGCCACTGCGCTCGATGATCTCGGGGTTAAAAAACACCTGTGGCTGATCCTGACCGGGGCTGGTGTCCATCACAAACACCCGGCGACGATCATTGACCTGAATCGCGGCCAGACCGATGCCTTTGGCCGCATACATGGTCTCAATCATCGCCTCGGCCAGCGCACGGGCATCAGCATCCACCGTGGTCACCGGCGCGGCGACTTGTCTGAGTCTGGGATCGGGAAACTCTAATATGTCTAACATGGCCATGAGATATTGGGGTCACTGATCACGCTTGGCTTGGACACGGCCCAAGGTCCGTCCAGCACATTGGCGTTGGCAATTGAATGTCTCCATTTTACAGATTTTTGTCGACCCTCCCATGCCAACCCACAACGCCGTCGGCCGCGAGGGGTTGACCTGGTCGCCATTCACCCGCATAGTGAAAATACGCTCCTCAACCCCGAAACGGCGGTCGATGGTCTCGAATCAGCGCCCAGCGAGCCACAATGGGTGGGATAATTCGGTATCCTGGCTTTGGTCACTGTGTTCGATGGCTCAGCGGGGTCAAGTGGGCGTGCTGTGGCGCCGATTCGCAAGCTTTTAAGGATCCATGAATGAAAGAAAACGTACTCGATTTGTTGATGTATCTGTTCGAGAACTACATCTACGAAGAGCCTGAATCCACCCCCGATCGCGCCACTTTATCGCGCAGCCTTGAAGAGGTCGGGTTTTCAGCCAGAGAAATCGAGCGCGCCTTTGCCTGGCTGGATGAGCTGGCAGAGCAACGCCAAGTGGCGATCATGAATCGCCCCAAAGAAGACACACCGGCCAGCATGCCGGCGTTCCCAACCACTCGAGTGCCCAAGAGCTGTCGGATATTCAATGCCGAGGAGTTGCAACGACTGGATGTCGACGCGCGCGGGTTGCTGCTTTATCTCGAAAACGTCGGCGTCCTTGACCCCATCAGCCGTGAACTGGTCATTGATCGCTTGATGGCGCTGGATGCCGACGAAGTCGCCATGGAAGAAGTCAAGTGGGTGGTGTTGATGGTGCTGTTCAACCAGCCAGGGCAGGAAGCCAACTATGCTTGGATGGAAGACTTGATGTTCGATGAAGAAGGCGATTACCGACACTGATGGCTAAAAATCTTCTTATCGTTGAGTCGCCAGCCAAAGCGACCACCATCAATAAATACCTGGGATCAGACTTTGAAGTGTTGGCCTCATACGGCCATGTTCGAGACCTCGTGCCCAAAGGTGGGGCCGTGGACCCTGAGCATGACTTTGAAATGCACTACAAAGTCATCGATCGAAACAAAAAGCACGTTGACAAGATTGTCTCCAGCGCAAAAAAGGCCAACACCGTCTATCTCGCCACCGACTTAGATCGCGAGGGTGAGGCCATTTCTTGGCACATCGCCGAGATTCTAAAAGAGCGCGGCATTGCGGCCGACAAGCCCATCCATCGGGTGGTGTTTTCAGAGATCACCAAAAGCGCCATCGATCAGGCCATGGCCCACCCCAGAGCGCTGGCCGACTCATTGGTGGATGCCCAACAGGCCAGACGAGCCCTGGACTATCTGGTCGGGTTCAACCTCTCGCCGCTGCTTTGGAAAAAAGTCAGCCGAGGCCTGTCCGCCGGGCGGGTGCAATCGCCTGCCCTTAGGATGATTGTCGAGCGCGAGGAAGAGATTGAGGCGTTCAATCCCCTGGAATACTGGACCATTGGCGCCACCTTAGGCAATGAAGACGAGCCCTTCTCAGCCAATCTGGTCAAACTCCGAGGCAAAAAGCTCGAACAGTTCGACATCACCTCCAATGAAGACGCGACCGATGTGGTCAAGCGCATTGAGGACAACGCCGATGCCGGGCCGAATGGCCCCACGCTGACCCTGGCTCGAATGAAAAAGAGCCAAAGACGCCGCCGTCCCCAACCGCCCTTTATCACCTCCACGTTGCAACAGGAGGCCGCGCGGCGCCTGCGGTTTACCACGCAGCGAACCATGCGCACGGCCCAGCAGCTGTATGAGGGCATTGATATCGGCGGTGGTGAAAACCAAGGGCTGATCACCTACATGCGAACCGATTCAGTGGCGCTTTCAAACGATGCGCTCGGCGAGATCCGGGGCGTGATCCAGTCTGACTACGGCGCGCACTTGGTGCCAGACAAACCGAATTTTTATCAGTCAAAGTCCAAAAATGCACAAGAGGCGCACGAGTCCATTCGGCCCACTTCGGCGAAGTTAACGCCGCTCAAAATCAAATCGCATCTGACTGAAGAGCAATTTCGACTTTATCAGTTGATCTGGAACCGAGCGGTGGCCAGTCAAATGATCCCGGCCGTCTATGACACCGTCTCCGCTGAATTTGATGTGGGCGAGGAGACGTTCAGAGCCAACGGGTCAATTTTGATTGAGCCGGGGTTTTTATCGGTATATCAGGACGCGCAGTCGGATACCGACAATCGCCTGCCCGATCTCAAAGAAGGCGATCGGGTGGCGCTTCAAGCGGTCACACCTGAGCAACATTTCACCGAACCGCCACCGCGTTACTCAGAGGCCAGCTTGGTGAAAGCCTTGGAAGAATACGGCATCGGCAGACCGTCGACCTATGCATCCATCATTCAAACCCTGAAAGACCGCGAATACGTGGAGCTTGAGAACCGCCGGTTCACACCGACATCCACGGGGCGGGTCGTGGCGAAGTTCTTATCCAAACACTTTGAACAGTACGTCGACTACGATTTCACCGCGCGACTCGAAGATGAGCTCGATGCCATCTCCCGAGGAGAGCATGAGTGGCGGCCGTTACTGAGAGAGTTTTGGACGCCGTTTATCGAGCGCGTCAATGAAAAAGAAGACACGGTGTCACGCCAAGAAGCGCAGTTGGCACGGGAGCTGGGCACCGACCCTAAAACCGGCAAACCGGTCATCGTGAGGGTCGGGCGCTATGGTCCATTCGCTCAAATTGGACAGGCTGAAGATGATGAAAAGCCCGCATTCGCTGGTCTTCGGCCGGGCCAAAAAATGGACCACATCACCCTGGAAGAAGCCTTGGAACTGTTTAAGCTCCCACGAGACTTAGGCGAAACACCTGAGGGCGAGCCCATCCAAGCCAACATTGGGCGGTTTGGTCCCTATGTCCGCTATGGGCAAAGAAACTTTGTCTCGCTCAAAGAGGTGGATCCTCTGGATGTCACACGCGAGCAAGCGCTTGAGCTGATCGCCGAACACAAACAAATGCTCAAAGACCGCGTCATCAAAGCGTTCCCTGAAAAAGGCATTGAGATTCTAAAAGGTCGCTACGGCCCTTTTATCACCGACGGCAACGTCAACGCCAAGGTTCCCAAAGACGTCGAGCCCGAAACCTTGGACCTTGAGACCTGTCAAAAATTGATTGCTGAAGCCCCGCCGAAAGGGCGGCGCGGCAAATTCGGAAAAAAGAAAGCTGCCAAGAAAAAGGCCGCCACTAAGAAAGTCACGAAGAAAAAAACGACGAAGAAAAAAACGACCAAGAAAAAAGCCACCAAAAAGAAAGCAAGCAAGAAAAAGACAGCCAAAAAAACCTCGGCAAAAAAGAACACCGCGCAAAAGACAACGTCCTGACCGGCCTCTGATAGGGTCAGCCGCGGCGACGATAGTCTTGCCGACCCCAGTACAAAATCAAACCCAAACCAAAGAGCATGCCGCCTAAGTGCGCAAAGTGTGCCACCCCCGACATGGTGCCGGTCACCCCAAAAAACAGTGTCAGCGCACCATAGCCCAAAACAAACCACTTGGCCTTAATGGGGATCGGCGGAAACAGCAGCATCAAAGGGGTGTTGGGAAACATCATCCCAAACGCCAGCAGCACGCCAAACACGGCACCCGATGCGCCGATGGTGGGATAGACCTCACCGGAGACGTGCGCCACGGCAAGCTGCACCAATCCAGCCCCCACCAAACACACCAGATAAAAGTAGATAAACCGCCGCGTGCCCCAGGCACGCTCAATGGGCAGCCCGAACATATACAGCGCAAACATGTTGAAAAACAAATGCGCCCAACCCCCATGCAAAAACCCATAGCTGATCAGTTGCCACCAGGCAAATCCGGTCTCCAAGACTGTTTGACCGAACCGCAGTCGCTCAGGGGTCTCCATCGGCCACAGCGCAAACACGCGTAAGGCATCAACGAACGCGCTGCTTTGAAGGAAATAGATCACCACCGTCAATCCGATGATGACCAGCGACGCCGGTGGCGATGTGGTGCGGTGCCAAGCCACTTACAGGGCGTCCAAAGCGTCCATCAAGCCCTCATATCCATCCAAAGGCGCCCGAGGCCCGTCGAATGCACCGCGCAGTCGGGTGATGTCCGCCGCACTCACCGCCTCACCCCCGTCTGCCCAGGCCTCATTCATGTATGTCAGCAGCGCGGCAATCTCCTCATCCGAGATGTGCTGCATGGGGGGCATGTAGCCCCTGTATGTCTGCCCAGCAACTTCAATTTCGCCCTTTAGGCCATACAACACAATCAACCCCAACGCATCGGACCCCAACGTCAGCCATTCAGACTGGGCCAATGGCGGGAACGTTGGTGGCTTGCCGCCGCCTTGATTCCCATGACAAGAGGCACAGTATCGAAGATAGGGCTCCTGGCCGAACGCCAACTCGGCCGGTGGCGGGCTGGAAGGACTGCAACCGACCAACATCCACACCGCCGATGCCAGCAATAAGGCCAAGGCTGTTCGCCCGCTCGTCGGGTTGTTGAGATTACAATAGCGTTTATGCATAACAACAAACAGTCTGCATTGACCCATGTCCATTGATCGTGTCACGGTGTATGCCGCATCCTCGCAGGCACTCCACGATGACTATATCAGCGCCGCGGCTTTATTGGGTGAGATTTTGGCCAAAGCGGGGCATGAGGTGATCTTTGGGGGAGGCGGTCACGGCTTGATGGGTGCCATGGCCAACGGTGCGCTCCAAGCCGGCGGCCGGGTACACGGTGTGATGCCCGCTTTTCTCACAAAGATTGAACAAGGTCACCCAGGATTGACATCGCTGGAGATCGTTGAGGACATGCGCACCCGCAAAGAAAAAATGCTCGAAGGCAGCGACGCGGTCATCGCGCTGCCCGGAGGGTGCGGGACATTCGAAGAGCTGTTTGAAGTGATGACCCTCAAACGCTTGGGTCAATACTTAGGCCCCATTGTCTTGATCAACACTCGGGGGTATTACGATGAGTTGCTGTCATTTTTAGAGCACAGCGTCAAAGAGCACTTTATGAGCCCAACTCACTTAAACATGTGGCAAAGCGTGGCCCACCCCGCCGATATTCTTCAAGCATTCGGGGAGGCACCAGCGTGGTCGACCAACGCACTCCATGAATCTGCAGCAGTGAAAGCACGATGAGGCCTGACGACCGAATTCAACGCGTCACGTTTGGGCAGGGCTTCTTTTGGCTGATGCGGTCGTTTATGCTCTTGCGACTGGGTGCGCGCTCCCTAACGGGCGTCGGCGCGATGTGGTTGCTGCTGTCCATGGTGGCCATTATTCCTTTCATCGGGCAATTGATTCTGGCCGCGATCACGCCTTTGCTCACAGCCGGCGTTTTGGTGGCGTTTGACCAAGTCGCCGCTCGTCAACACCCGACCTCAGCCACTCTCCTGAGCGGATGGCACCGGCCCAAAGCACGCCCAATTCTGATGCTCTTGGGTCTGTGGACCATCATCGGCGCAATGGTTGCACTGAGCTTTGTCGCCTCCTGGTTGGGCAGTCAAGTCAGCGAGGCTGAGTTGCAAGCCGCCTTGGCAGACCCCCAAAACTTTGTGGCCATGGCCGAAAACTTGCGCATGGGGGGCGGTTTGTATCTGGCCGCAGGCACCGTGGTGCTGTTGGTGATGGGCCTTTATTTTGCGGTGCCGCTGAGCGTGTTCGGTGAAGTCGGTCTGTGGCCTGCAGTGCGCGCGAGTTTCAAAGCGATCGTTATGAACCCGGCTGCCTTTATCGGCTTTATCATCACCCTAATGGTGCTGTTCACCGGCTTTGTGATGGTGCTGGTCTCGCTGGTTGGGGTTCTCGCACAGCTGCCTGGGGTGATGGGCGTGATGTTCGCTCAAATTTTAATCTTGGTGATGACCATGGGGCTGCAAATGACGCTGGCGGGTGCACAATATGTCGCCTTTTGCGATATTTTTGGTTGGATCCCCGAGTCGCCTCAGTCATCAGATGAATCGTCGGGCAACGACGATGAGTTCGTCCTTTGAGGCCGTCGGACCAATACCCTTGCAAACACAATGCCCAGCTCGTAGAGCAGCAGCACCGGCAGCGCCAACAAGGTTTGTGAAATGACATCAGGTGGCGTGATCAACATCGCCACCGTGAACGCCCCAACCACCACATAGCCACGCGCTTTCGCCAATCCCGCAACGCTCACCACGCCGATGGCCACCAACACAATGGTCACCACGGGCACTTGGAAAGCCAGGCCGAAAGCGATGAACAACGCAATGACAAAGTCCAAGTAGCGGTTGATGTCGGTCATCACGGCCACCCCTTCGGGCGCCATGGCAGTGAAAAAAGAAAAAACAATCGGAAAAACCAAAAAGTACGCGAACGCACAGCCGGCATAAAACAACACCACCGCAGCCACCAGCAACGGGCGCGCCAAACGTTTTTCTTCGCGATAAAGTCCGGGGGCCACAAAAGCCCAGGCTTGATATAACACCACAGGCATTGCCAGCAGCAACGCCAGCAGCAGCACGAGCTTAAACGGCGCAAAAAACGGAGAGGCCACATCAATGGCAATCATGTTTGCGCCCTCGGGCAAATGCTTCACCAAAGGCTCAGACAAGCGCGCATAAAGCTCGCGCGCGAAGGGCGTCAACCCAACAAGCAAGACCACCACCGCAATGAGCGCTTTGAAAATCCGCGTACGGAGCTCTAAGAGATGATCGATGAGGGTCAGCTCATCCCCCTCAACCTCGCCCTCTAAACCAGGCTCATTGCTACTTGGAGACATCATCGTCTTTCGGTGTTTTGGGTGAAGCCGACGATTTTGATTGCTTCATGACCTTGCGATTGTGGTCCAGATCCAACTCGGTCTGGAATTCTGACTTCAGGCTCTGCCACGCCCCGCGGGCAGTTTTCGAGAGCTGACCCGCGGTTCGGGCAATCTCAGGCAGGCGCTGCGGGCCGACCACCAGCAGGGCGATCACCGCCAAAAGAATGAGTTCAGTCAGACCGATGCCGCCCAAAGTCGACTGCTTCAGTGATGTTTGTTGTTGGAATGATCAGAGGCATCGTTGTCCTCTGAAGCCTGCGATGCCTCATCGGTTTTTGAGTCGGAGGCATTGTCATCGCCCATGCCTTTGCGAAACTCTTTGATGGCGCCTCCTAAGTCACTGCCCAATGAGCGAATTCTTTTGGTGCCAAAAATCAGCAGCACAATCGCCAAAATAATGAGCAATTGAAC
>CAJXNL010000012.1 GCA_913057195.1 uncultured Wenzhouxiangella sp. | reverse complement strand
CTCTTTTGGTGAAACCATCCGCACCGGCTGTGGGTGCTTGGGCATCTTGCTACTGATCGGCGCCATTGGCATCGCCTTCCTGCTGATGAATCCAGCGATCTAGTCATCTACATCCTAGCCACATCTAGAGCGGCGAGTCTGTGCCCTCGCCCCAAGTCCGCACCATCACCAAATAAGTAAACGACGCCGACCAAGTGATCAATAAAAATCCCACCAGCGCTTCAGTGCCCGCCAAAAAGCGCATGGGCCCGGTGACAAAGAGATCGCCAAAGCCGACGGTGGTATACGTGGTGGCTGAGAGATAGACATACTCCATAAAGTTCATCTCATCATAGCCAGTGATCTCGCCCAAGCCAGGCTGGCCATCCAACCACCAAAAAGCAGCGCCAAACCACCAAATTTCGATGATGTGAACCATCAACAGAACAAACACCACTTTGAGCAAGGTGGGTCGGTGATGGTAATCGAGACGTTGAACAACGGGCTGACGTTTGGTCCAGCGGTTCAATGCCGCCATGGCTTCGAAATGAAAAAATACCGCCGCCAACACAACGATCATTGTGGTGATCACGGCAATCCATTCTGGTTGACCAATCTGCATCGTTTATCCGTTCGTGTTGCTGGCCCAGATGACCGTCATACTGGGAGACCAGCGCTTAGTATATTTCTTAAATCCGCCTCGGCGCGCGTTTTGGCATCAACCATCTCGTTTTTAATACCGCGGCCATCTGCTAAACCGGCTGGCAACGAGGACAGATATAAATCCGTCGTGAATTGGCCGATTCTCTTTGGATTTTGGCCTTGCACACTCGACAACGCTGGCTGGCCCTGGCAAAGACAAAAAAGCGGGCTTTGCCATGAGTCAGTCCGGTTTGTCTCAACGCCTTATATTGACGCTCAGGCAAAGTAACGCCCCCCAATTGATAGCTGCGATGCGCGACATCGAGGGTGGTTCGGGCCAGCTTCCCAAGCTCGCCACGTGTCAACTCGCGCGCTTTTTTGGCTGGATGTGTGCCCGCGATAAAAAGAATCTCACTTCGCAGATAGTTGCCTAGGCCCGCCAAGAAGGCTTGGTCGAGATACACCGAACTTAAAGCTCGATTACAAAATCTCTTGCTCTGAAGCCTGCTGGCCACTTCCCGCCAAGTGAGGTCGAGACTTAAAATGTCGGGGCCGATTCTGGCCAAAAACGGGTGCTGATCAATTTCGGTGGTCTGCCACACGCTGATGTCTGAGGCGCTGTAGAGCAAGGCACTGTGTTCTTCGGTGTGGATGGCGAGCCTCAGCTGGCGACGGGTGTTGGGCAAATGGCCTCGTTTGACGACGCGCCACACGCCATAGAGCTGGTTGTGAGAATAAATGCTCACACCATGATCGAAATGGGTCAGCATGGCCTTGCCCCGGGTTTCGATGCCCAGCACGCTTTGACCCGTGAGTGATTTTTCGTATTGCTTCAGTGGAGGCAACCCAAATTGAACGTCCTGGGCAACATGTCCTTTAAGTACCCGCTCAATCTGATCGGCGGCGCGTCGAATCTCGGGTCCTTCTGGCATGTGACAAAACACCTCATCGCAACCACTCACATTCGAGCAGTGTCTGTTCGTTTGGGCTCAATGGCTGGCAATAAAAAGTGATACCAACGCGTGTGGGGTATTGTGCAACCCTCTGAGTGAAGGCTAAGCCTCACCCTACCTCACCAATTATTCGGTGGCCTCACGGGCTGCTGGTGTGCCCATCCGCTTGAATATCAGCAACGCCAGTCCGGCAAAGACAAACATCAAGATGGAATAGAACATCGGCGCGATGGTGGTCTCTGGAATTTTCAAAATGGTCGCGGTCACCAACAGCGCAGCGGTGCCGTTTTGCAGACCAATCTCGAAGCTTAAAGTCCGTTGTCCTGCCTCGGTAACACCGGCAATACGGGCGAGTGCATAGCCACCGGCAAAGGCCATGATCACCAGCAGGGTCACCCAGGGGGCCATCATGGCGAAGTTGCTGATAAACACCGTCCAGTTCTCGACCATGAGTGCGATGATGATCAAAAACAAGGTCACGAGACTAAAGATCTGGACAGGCGTTTGCATCTGATGCGCCACGCGTTCGGCGAAGCGGCGAACAACCATGCCCAGAGTGACAGGCACAAAGGTAATGGCGAACAGTTGAACAATGGTCTGACCGATGGGGATCTGAATCTGCCCGGGTTCAATGACATTTAGAAACCAAGAAGCAAGAGTGGGAATGGTAAAGGGGGTGATGAGACTGATCACCGCGGTCAAAGCGAT
The DNA here is from genome assembly GCA_913057195.1 of uncultured Wenzhouxiangella sp. Lineage (GTDB taxonomy): Bacteria > Pseudomonadota > Gammaproteobacteria > Xanthomonadales > Wenzhouxiangellaceae > Wenzhouxiangella. Next base: position 61,750 of record CAJXNL010000012.1, on the reverse strand, counting down.
GCTGGCGGCCACCTCACCCTTGGCCAAAAAGGTGAACAAGTTGGACGTGGCTCCACCCGGGGCCAATGCAATGATCAAAAATCCGGCGGCCACCAACGGTGTGGCGAATGGAATGAGCCAGATCATGGCCATGGCGATCAGGGGAAGCAAGATCAGCTGACCACATAGACCAACAATCACGGTTCTTGGGTATTTGATGACGTTGGCAAAATCGTCCAGGGTGAGGCTTAAGCCAATCCCGGCCATAACAATGAAAAGTGAAAGGGGCAGGATGACTGCCGAGACAAGTGTACTTTCCACACGACCACCCTTGGTTGATTGTGATTTTCTGCCGACTTGGAAAAGCTTGGCTCAGCTGATGCAAAAAAGCAACTTTAACCATGCCTGACGCCCCGCCCATCATAAAGCATGACACTGTCCAGTCGGCTGGCAACAGCGCACCCCTTAAATGTCCAAACGGCCTTCTTTGAGTGAGCGGCTCATCTCAGGGACATTGCTTTTTAAAACTTCGCTGGATCAGCGTCGGCATGCTCAAAAGCAGACCGCATACGGGCGATGTCCTTGGGCAATAAGCCAAGCCTTGCGGCCTCTTCGCGCCATGTGGCCACCGCACGACCAACTTCACTGATAATGGTTCGGGCATCTTCTTTTTTCAGGCCGTAATATTCAGCCGTCTGAAACGCCAGATCAATCGAAGCGGTCGGGTCATCCAGATCAATGGCCGTAGACAGCACGCGCGGATGGATGTCCACCGGCACCGGGTTCAGGTCATAGGCGGGTGACAAACGCCACCCTTCATGACTGCCGTACAGGAACCCATGGTTTCTGAGATGATCATCCGTGTTGGAAATTAGAATGCTGAACACAATCCGCCGCCAAAGCTGGCTCAAGTCTTCTTTGGTAGAAGCGCCATATTGTCGAAGCGCATCGGCAATCTCAAGGTAGGAATGCACTTCATTGTCATTCGCGCCAAGCATACTCATGGCCGATAAAAACGGGATGCGTTCACCGCCGAAACGGTCAAAGCGGCGGATAATAATGACGGGCTTGCCGCTGATCTGCTCAATACGCCAAACAGGCACAGCGACCCCCGCTTTCTCGGCAAGTGTCAGCGCAACACCCTCCCACAGGACCACATTAATATCGTCTTCCTTGTGGGGGAACTTGGCCAAGGCGAGCTGGCCGTCATGATCGCGAATTGATGCCTTGGGCCGCGCCCCACCCAGTGATGAACCCGGAACAATAAGCAGTTTCAAGTCCTCATCGTCCTCTTGTTGATTGGCCATCCGTTCAGCAGCTGTCAACAGGCGAGGCAACTCAACCAACGGCGGAATACGCATAGAATTGGCAGGTGCCAAAAAAGGACCGTCCAGCGCAGTTTTAAAACGCAAGGCGCCTTGCCGCGCCTCATCATCAACAGAAAGCAGAAAGTCGGTTTCAAAAAGCGTGCGCGGAGTCTTGTTTTCACTTTCTGCGCGGCGGCGCTCTGCTCGGCGCATCAGCACGCGACCCCAACGGTCCGGTGCGGAATCCCCTATGGCCCCAAACAGTGCCTTTGCCGGTGGCGTGTGGAACGGCCCTGGCGCAAGCGCCAAAGCAGGCTCAAGCGCAAAACGTTCGGGATGTTCCAACCAGGAGGGATCATACTCGAAGGACGCACTCTCGCGACCCTTGCGAATACGTGACCAAAGCCGACCGACCGAATGCGGTGTTCCGTGTAGATCAATATAGACAAAAATCTCACGGTCCATCAGCTGTCTTCTCTGGTCGTCGTTGGTTTTTTGGGCTTACGAATGCGCTGTGGCAGAAGCTCGTCTTCTAGGCTCAAGCCAATGGCGTCATGTTTTGGGTCAGCCAAATCAGCCAGACGATCGGTCATCCCGAGAACAAAAAGGACCGTGGCATACATGCCCAGGCCAACACTGGGCTCACCCTTTTCAATCTTGTTGAGCGTCATGCGGCTGATCATCGCCCGCTGGGCCATAACGGTCGTCGGGATACGGCGACGGCGGCGCGCATCGCGGATGTCAGTACCCAGCTTTATTAGTGCACGGCGCACCGGGATCGGAAGATTGACTTTAACTCTATCACTCATAATGTCCACTATAAAATACACTAGGATATTTAGTGTATGATTTGGTGGACATTATTTCAATGAAAATGCTTCATTTTTCGACAGCAAACCGCCGTCATAGCGACAAATTGCCGTATGAAAGCCGCCGTATGGGTTTACATTGATCATGAAAGGGCTGAGTAAAACCTAGCCCCAATCCGTTCGCCTCGGACAAAGTGTTAACCATGTGTCCGGAATGCACCCCCGCGGGGAGATGGTGCCGGCTGAGAGATTCGAACTCCCGACCCACTGATTACAAATCAGTTGCTCTACCAACTGAGCTAAGCCGGCATGTCAATAAGATCTGATATTCTACCCCATCTTTTTGGCAATGACACCATGAATACCCGCGAACTGATTGACATTGGGTGCAACCTCACCCACGACAGCTTCGATGCCGACCGCCCCGACGTTATCGAGGCGGCGAAAGCCGCGGGCGTGGGCCACATGGTGGTCACCGGCGCCACCGAAGCCGGCAGCCTGGCGGCCGCTCAATTGGCTCACGACTGGCCCGGCACCCTCACCGCCACAGCCGGGGTTCACCCCCACCACGCGGTCGACTTCACCCACGACACCGAAAGCGTGCTTGAAGAACTCCATCACGACCCAAACGTCGTCGCCGTGGGCGAGTGTGGGCTTGATTATTTCCGCGACATTTCGCCGCGGCCGGCCCAATACAAAGCCTTCGAGCGTCAGCTCGAACTGGCCATTGCGTGCCAAAAACCCGTTTTTTTACATCAGCGGGAGGCGCACGAAGACTTTCTCGCCATCCTCAAAGCCCACCGAAGCGAGCTCGTGGGCGCGGTCGTCCACTGCTTCACCGATGGCCATCAAGCCCTGCTCGATTACCTTGAACTGGACTGCCACATTGGCATCACCGGCTGGATTTGTGATGAGCGCCGGGGTGTCCATCTCAAAGAATTTGTCCATGAGATCCCCAGCGATCGACTGATGATCGAAACCGATGCACCCTATCTCAAGCCCCGGGATTTGCGCCCCAAAGTGAAAACCCACCGCAACGAGCCCCAATGGCTGCCCTGGATTGCCCAAACGGTGGCCTCAGCCCGTGGCGTCCCGACCCCGCAACTGATTGAAGAGACCACCCGCACCGCCCGTGCCTTTTTCAATCTGCGCTAACCCCATCCGCATTGCGCTGAGCTTCTAAGCCCGCGGCCACTTGCAGGGCCATTTTTTCGCCAAACTGGCGATAGCCCACCACACCTGGGTGGAACCCGTCGCCAGAAAATGCCTCAGGTGCGACATCAGCGTCAATCGAGACCACCTCAACTCGCTCCACACTCGCCGCGGTCGCCATCAGCACCTCATTAAGGTGGCGGGCCCGCGCCCCGAGCAGCCAACGAAGCGGACGAGGCAGACTCGGAAAACACCCCATCGGGGGCAATCCAGACAGCACAATCATCGCCTCGGGCGCTGCATCCTGAACCACCGCAATCAAGGCCTCAAGCCTGGACCGCCAGTCGCGGATTTTGACCAAGCCCAACAGATCGTTCACCCCCGTTGAGATGATCACCACATCAGGACAGCGCTTTGCCAACACACCGCTTGCACGATCGGCAATGGCCACCGCATCGGCCCCAATCTTGCCATCCGCCTGCCACGCCACCGAGCGCGACAGCCGCTGACTCAACGCATGGGCCACCTGAGCGATTAGCGCCTGTGCGTGGGTGGGCGCCCCCACCCCCGCAATAATTGAGTCACCCAGACCCACAAGTTGGATGGGGGCTTTGTGGGGATCATCTGGCGAACCCACAACCAAGCCTCGAGGCTCACCCGAGGCTTTGGAGAATCGCGGTGTGGTTTTTCGGACCCACAGGGCCTGGGGCAGCAGGGCAACAAACCCCACCCAAAACCATGCCCCGCGCATCGACTGAGCTTACGCGGTCGCCGATTGGGTGATGCGCTGCAGGCTCGCCAACCGTGCCGCCTGCATCTTCATTCGATACTCCAGCTCTTTATACCGCGTCCGAAAATGAGTCTTGGCCCAGCGATCTTTCAAGGCGTCAGCACCCGCTTGGACGCGCTCGGCCTGCACCGCCTGCCACTGCGCGACCGTGTCTTTGAACTGCTGGTACTCATGCTCTAAGGTCGCGCGCCAGGTTTCATCGTCGGCGTGCTCATTCAGTCGAGCCTCCAACTCCTTAAACTGCATCTGCAGTCGGGCGCGCAAGACTTTGAACTTCGGCGTTCGCTTCAAACCGTGGGCCAACCCGCACCACGCCGCGGCGGCAATCAGCCACTTGCCTGGATCAAACTGCCACCAGCGAAGACCGTTTCGATAGTCGGCTTGAAAGCTGTGGTGATAGTTGTGATAACCCTCGCCCCAGGTCAGCAGCGCAATCACCCCGTTGTCTCTTGACGAGTCCTCATCGCTGTAGGTGCGCTTGCCCCAGGTGTGGGCCAAAGAGTTGATAAAGAACGTGCAGTGCTGAGAAAACGCCAAACGAAAGGCGCTGGCCAAAAGAAGCATGCCCAACACATCCCCCACCATGAGACCCAAAGCGATTGGAAGACCCAAATTAAAGGCCCACACCAAAGTCCAGTAGTGGCGGTGTTGCCACATCACGATGGGGTCTTTTTCTAAGTCTTTGACCTGGTTGAAGTCCACCTCTGAGGTTTTCCAATGCCGCAGCATCCAGCCGATGTGCGCATGCCAAAACCCCGACTTGATTGAGTGCGGGTCATGATCGACATCATCCGTGTGACGGTGATGAATCCGGTGGCGCGCGGCCCACACATAAATGGAGTTTTGCAAAGAAAACGTCCCAAAGATGGCCAACGCCAGGCGAAGCGGCCACCTCGCCTGATAGGTCCGATGCGACCACAGTCGGTGGTAGCCCATGGTGATGGACAGTCCGCTTAAGATCCATACGGTGGCGGCAAACGCCCAAGTCCAGCCGCTGAAGCCGACATACAGACCATACAGGGGGGCGACAACCAAACCCAGCAGGTTGATGACGATAAAAAAGACGACATTGGACACCACCAGAGGTGGCTTTTGGTCTTGACTCATAAACACATATACCTTTGGTTGAGATGAAACGGCCATGGCTTGATGACGGCCACCATGGTGCGTCGATGGGCGATGCACTGCCCTGTTGATGCCGGCTGATGACGGACTTTCATGGGGCACTTGACTGGGGTGTGGGTCGAAACACCTGTATTGATAGCGGATAGCGCCACACCACCCCATCGGAAGCCTTGATCGCGCCGATGATCGGAAAAATCAAGCTGACCAACCCCAGCGCCAGCAAAATCGGAATCCCAATCACCACCACCGTCAACAGGGCACCGATCAAACCATACACGATCACGCTGACAAGCCAGTTAAACACCACGTGACCGTGATCGACCAGCCCCGGCAGAGAATCTTTTTTGAGCAGGTAGATCACAATCGGGGCAATCAAGCCCGCCAGCGGCACCACAAACCCCGCCAACAGCGACAGGTGCATGGCCAGCGCCCAGTTTTGGGTCTGCTTTTGCTGTTCAGTGGGCGCGGCGTGCAGTGGTGGCGATTCATTCATGAGGTGGTCTCATCTGGGTCAGTGCGTCTTAAATGGTGATAAAAGCCGCTGCCACAATGCTAACAACAATGGCAATTCAAAAAGCCCTCATCGCCTTAATAAAACCGTCACCGACCGTCCGTGGCGGTCGTGGTGGCGGTCGTGGTGCCGGCCTGGGCGTCTGGCTGGCCGAGGCCAATCGGCCCACGTTCAACGGGCTTTTTAAGCATACCGCATCGATGAATCGCCTGCCACATGACGCCCCGTGCGACGCACCACTGCCCGCTCACCGTGTTTTTTTCGGGCGCACCCAACCTTCGATGGACCGCTGGGGTGCGCGGGTGAGGCTCAACTGATCGCGGGGGGCGTCTTTGGAGATCACACTCCCCGCGCCAATCACCGCGTCCGAGCCAATGGTGACCGGGGCAACAAGCGCGGTGTTGGAGCCGATAAAGGCACCGGGCTCAATGGTGGTGGTGTGCTTGGCCACCCCGTCATAGTTGCACGTGATGGTGCCCGCGCCGATATTGACGCCTTCACCAATCGCGGCATCCCCGATGTAGCTCAGGTGACTGGCTTTCGCCCCCGCGGCCAAGCTCGCCTGTTTGACCTCAACGAAGTTGCCGATTTTGACCTGATCGGCCAAGACCGTGCCCTGCCGCAAGCGGGCAAAGGGCCCGACCTGACACGCCCCGGTGGTTTCCACCCCCGCCAACACCGAATACGGCGCCAAATGGGTGTCCGCCGCCAGCCGGCAGTCATCGATCACACAGCCGGTCTCGACCACCACGCCATCGCCCAAAGCCACCTGACCTTGGAAGGTCACGTTGGGGCCAATGCGCACATCTTGACCCACCTCCACCGAGCCTTTGACCCACACCGTGGCGGGGTCTTCCAACATTGCCCCAGCCGCCATCAGCGCATGGCGCTGTCGCCACTGCCAGACGCGTTCCAACTCGGCCAACCCCGCCCGATCATTGGCGCCCATGCACTCTTGTCCATCGGCGGCGATCACCGCCTCCACCCGCTGACACCGCCCCACCGCCAGGGCCACCGCGTCGGTCAGGTAGTACTCGCCTTGTGCGTTTTTCGGCTCAAGCCGCGCCAACCAGTCTTTCAGCGCCTGGCCTTTGGCCACCATCACACCGGCATTGACCTCACGCACCTGGGCTTGCTCTGGTGAGGCATCGGCCTGCTCGACAATCGCGCTGACCTGATCATCGGCATCTCGCAGCACCCGACCATAGCCAGTGGGGTCATCCGCCACAAAGCTCAGCACCGACAGATCCGCGCTCGATTGGACCAAACGGGTTAAGGTCTCAGCGCGCACCAGGGGCATATCGCCCGGCAGCACCAGCACGCGGGCCTCGTCTGGGATCCCCGGCAGCGCCTGCAGCGTGGCGTGCCCGGTGCCCAAGCGCTCGCGTTGATGGACCCACACCCCCGAAAACGCCGGAAACTGGTCTTGAACCGCCGCCGCGCCTTGCCCAACGACCACGTGGATCTGATCGGGCGCCAATGCTTGAGCGGTGTCGAGCAAATGCCCAAGCATGGCCTGCCCGCCCACCGGCTGAAGGACCTTCGGGTGGCGCGAGCGCATGCGCTTGCCCTCGCCAGCGGCCAAAACTACGACATGCAACATCATCTTTTGCCCCTATTGTCTCGATGGCTTTGATCGACAGTATAGCGGTCATGCCCATAAAAAAGGCCCCAGGTGAGGGAGGACCTGGGGCCTTCAAGGCAGGCTTAAGGTTCGGGGACGAAACATCAAGCCTGTTGTGATGCACCCTAGGGAGGAGGATGCGATCACGCCATGCACATGGTAAAACTTAAGACTGATGACCGGCTTTGAAGTTCACAACGATTGACCATGATCGCTGTTAACGGCTGTCAATGGCCACCACCGCGCGTCACGCTCAGTGGGCACTGTCCCAGTCGGGGCCTTGCCCGGTGTCCACCACCAGCGGCACTTTGAGCTCCGCGGCCCCCGCCATCCGCTCAACCACGCCCGCCGCCACCTCGTCGACGGCGTTGGCTTCCACCTCCAACACCAGCTCATCGTGGACCTGCATCACCAGCATCGCCGGCACCTGAGCGTGCTCGATCCACCGATCCACCTCAATCATTGCTCGCTTGATGATGTCCGCGGCTGAGCCTTGCATCGGCGCATTGATCGCCGCGCGCTCGGCGGCTTGCCGTCGCTGCGGGTTGCGCGCTTTAATGTCGGGTGTCCACAGCCGCCGCCCCATCAAGGTCTCGACATAGCCCTGCTCGCGGGCTTGGGTGCGCACCGCCTCCATCAGCTTGGCCACCCCGGGATAGCGCTCAAAGTATTTGTCGATGTACTCGCTGGCCTCCGTGCGGGTGAGGTCCAGCTGCTTGGCCAAGCCAAAGCCGCTCATCCCATACATCAAGCCAAAGTTGATCGCCTTGGCTGCTCGGCGCTGATCGGCGCTGACCTCATCGAGCGCACAGTCAAACACTTCCGCGGCGGTGGCACGGTGAACGTCTTCACCGGCCGCAAACGCCGCCAGCAGCCGCTCGTCTTCTGACAGGTGCGCCATGATGCGAAGCTCAATTTGGGAGTAATCGCACGCCACCATCACCCGCCCTGGGGGTGCGATAAAGGCCTGCCGCACCCGTCGCCCCGCCGGGCTTCGGATGGGGATGTTTTGGAGGTTGGGGTCTTGCGATGACAACCGACCGGTGGCCGTGACGGCCTGGTGATAGTGGGTGTGCACGCGCCCGGTGTCGGGATTGATTTTTTCAGGCAATCGGTCGGTGTAGGTGCTTTTAAGCTTGGACACGCTTCGGTGTTTCAAGATCAGATCCGGCAGCTCATACTCACCGGCCAACTCTTGGAGCACGTCTTCAGCGGTCGACGGCTGGCCCTTGGGCGTTTTTCGAACCACCGGCAGGCCCTGCTCTTCGAACAAGATGGCCTGGAGCTGCTTGGGCGAGCCCAAGTTAAACGCCCGACCGGCCACCTCGTGGGCTTGGGCCTCAAGCGCGGTCAGCTCACGGGCCAGCTCATCGCTTTGTGCGCGGAGCTTGTCACAGTCCAGCGCCACCCCCACCCGCTCCATGCGCGCCAACACGTCAATCAGCGGAAGCTCAATGCTCTGATACACCTCGGCCGGTTTGGGCAAGGCCTCCAGCATCGGCCACAGGTGGGCCTGTAAGGCCAGCGTGACCTCGGCGTCTTCGCCGGCGTACGCCGCCGCCACGTCGACACTGACCTGATCAAAGGTCAGCTGGTTTTTGCCCTTGCCCGCGATGGCTTCGAACGACGTGGTGGATCGGCCCAAGTAGTGTCCGGCCAAAGTGTCCATGTCGTGGCGGGTGCCGGTGGAGTTGTAGACATACGAGGCGAGCATGGTGTCGTGCGCGATGCCCGCCAGCGCGATGCCCGCGCGGTGGAGCACGTTCAGATCGTATTTCAGGTTTTGGCCCACTTTGCGGATGTCGGGGTTTTCGAGCAGCGGTTGCAGTGCAGCCAAGATTTCATCTGGGCTGAGTTCGGTGGTTTGGTCCTGATGCCGAATGGGCACATACCACGCCCGGCCCGGTTCAGTGGCAAAGGACATGCCCACCAAATCAGCCTGCAGCGCCTCAAGGCTGGTGGTCTCGGTATCCAAAGCCACCAGTGCTGCGGCTTCAATGGCATCGACCAACGCTTTGAGCTGGCTGGCTTGGGTGACGGTGGTGACCTCAACGGCAGCGGCGTCGGTGGGCGATGGCCCAGCGTCATTGGCCGGCGAGTCACTGGACTGATGCTGCTTTAACCAGGTCGCAAACCCAAATTTTTTGAGCAATGCCACCAAGTCCGCCTCATCCGGGTCTTTCGGTGTGAGGTCGTCCAAGCCGACCGGGAGGGCCACGTCGGTTTTTAAAGCCACCAGCGACCGGGACAGTGGCAAGGTGTCCAAGGCGTCCCGCAGCCGTTCACCCACCTTGCCCCCAATGTCGTTGGCGTGGGCGATGACCTCGGACAATCCGCCGTATTGGTTCAGCCATTTGGCGGCGGTCTTTGGGCCGACTTTGTCGACGCCTGGGATGTTGTCTGAACTGTCGCCGGTCAACGCCAAAAGATCACCGACCAGGTGAGGCGGGACACCAAACTTCTCCTCCACGCGCTCAGGCGTGAAGGCTTTGTTTTGCATCGAATCTTCGACGACCACCCCATCTTCGACCAGCTGGGCGAGGTCTTTATCCCCCGACGAGACCAACACGCTGACATCGCTTGCGCGTGCAAGCGTGACCAATGTCGCAATGACATCATCGGCTTCCACATCGTCAACGATCACGCGCTTGAGCCCCATCGCGTCGATTAAGGCATACAGCGGCTCAATCTGCGAGCGGAGCTCATCGGGCATGGGTGGACGGTTGGCCTTGTAGTCTGCAAACAGTTCGTGACGAAAGTTTTTGCCGGGGGCATCGAACACCACCGCCACCCGCTCGGGCTGGTGTTGCTCCAGCAGGCGCTTGAGCATATTGGCCACGCCAAAAATCGCGCCGGTGTGTTGGCCTTCGGCGTTGCTTAAGCTCGGCAGCGCATGGAACGCCCGATACAAATATGACGAGCCATCGATGAGGCACAGCTTGGGGTGTTGGGTCATGGCCTTGGGGTCTATCGCTTCGGTCTTGGATCATCATAAACCCAATTCAAGCGCGCTTGGGCTCTGGTAAACTGAAGGCATGATGCGGTCACTTAAAGACATCCTCAAACAACCCGATGCCACCCCGGCACCAGGCCATCACCGACGCCGGCCAATGCCACTGACACGCCGAGGCTGGGGGCGCAGTGCGTTCATGGCGGCTTTCTTGATCGCCAGCGCCCCGCTGGCCGCGCAAACGGCGGATGCCCCGCCCAGTGCGGATGCGCCCCTGCCGCCCAAGGTCCAAGATCCCGACGAGCAAATCCAGCCCCAAGTCAACATCCGCCAAGAAGACGATCGGATGGTGCACGAATACAGCGCGGGTGGGCAGGTCTACATGGTTAAGATCATTCCTGCCGTGGGCCCGGCGTATTATCTGATCGACACCACCGGCGATGGTGAGCTCAATGAGCGCCACGATCACATGGCACCGGTCAAACCGGCTTACTGGCGATTGTTCGACTGGTAAACCTCAGCCAGTCGCAAAAAGGCCTCCCCCGACAGCGTCTCGGCGCGTGACCCAGGGTCAATGCCCGCCGCTTCGATCCTGTGGGGCTCGATGATCCCGGCGAGGTTATTTCGAAGCGTTTTTCGTCGCTGCGCAAATGCCGCGCGAACCACCCGCTCCAGCGCGCCGGCCAACGCTTGGGCCGTCGGCGGTAAGGCACGCGGCACCAATCGGATCACCGATGAGTCCACCTTTGGCGGGGGATCAAAGGCCGCCGGCGGCACATCAAACAGCGGCCACATCTTGGCGTGGTACTGAGCCATCACCGACAGCCGACCATAGGTCTTGCTGCCCGGCGTGGCCACGAGCCGATCCACAACCTCTTTTTGCAACATAAAGTGCATATCCACCACACGATCGGCACAGGCAAACAAATGAAACAGCAGCGGGGTGGAGATGTTGTAAGGCAAGTTGCCGACCACGCGTTGACCCGGGTCTGGGAAGTCGTACCGGAGCACATCCTCATTGATGATCTCAATGCGCTCACCCGATACGGGCAAACGCGATTTCAAGGTGGCGGCCAGATCGCGGTCAATCTCGATGACGCGCATTGTGTCCACGCGCTCGAGCAAGGGCTGCGTTAACACCCCCAGCCCGGGACCAATTTCAACCAATCGGTCATCGCGCCCCGGCGCAATCGCGCGCACCATCGCATCCACCACCCCATCGTCGATTAAAAAGTGCTGCCCAAACCGTTTTTTGGTGCGGTGTGGCGTGCTCGATGCGCTCATGGTGCGCGGTGCATCAGCCGCTTGGCTTCTGCCACCGCGGCGCGCAAACTGCCCAAGTCCGCCCGGCCCTCACCGGCCCGATCCAGCGCGGTGCCGTGATCGACCGATGTCCGAATAAACGGCAGACCCAAGGTGATGTTGACCGCATGCCCAAATCCGATGTGCTTGAGCACCGGCAGACCTTGATCGTGATACATCGCCACCACGCAGTCGGCTTGGTTCAGGCGGGCGGGAACAAACGCGGTGTCCGCCGGCCACGGGCCACTGACAGCCATCCCCCGCGCGCACATGGCATCGATCACCGGCTCGATGATCTCTTGCTCTTCAGCGCCCAGGTGACCGCCTTCGCCGGCATGCGGATTGAGCCCCAACACGTGCAGGCGAGGACGGTCAATGCCAAACCGCGTGCGAAGGTCATGCTCAACGATTTCCAGCGTCTCAGTGAGTGCATCGGAGGTGATTCGGGCGGCCACTGAGGCCAACGGCATGTGGGTGGTGACCAACGCCACCCTCAGATCGGCCTGACCAGGCCGCTCACAGGCGAGCATCATCACCACCGAAGGCACACCGCTCAATGCTTGTAAAAACTCAGTGTGGCCGCTGAACGGGACGCCCGCATCGTTGATGATGCCTTTGTGAATGGGACCGGTGATCAGCGCGCCCGCCTCGCCGTCCAGGCACGCACGCCCGGCGCGCTCTAAGCAGGCGAGCACGTAAGGGGCGTTCTCCACCGCCAATGTCCCCGGCTGGCTGGGCACCGCCATCGACACCGGCCAGCAGTGGATTTCGCCTCGCTGAAACGAATCGGTGGCTTGGAGGACATCGACCTCGACCACATCGACGGGGAGCCTCAAGGCTTGCGCGCGGTCCCGCAACAACCCTGGATCGGCCACCACCACAACATCCAACGGGGCCTCGGCGGCCCACTGGCAGACCATGTCAGGACCAATGCCGGCAGGCTCACCTGGGGTGAGAACGGCCGTGGACTGACGGGCGTGTGTCCCCACCGCCTAAAGCCGAATTTCGACAAACGCCTCAGAGCGCATTTGACGAAGAAAGGACTCAACTTCTTCTTCAGCCCGACGGTTGAACAAGATGTTGCGGGCTTGCTCACGGGTCGCCTCTTCGGTGCGGTCAACTTCGCGAACATCCTCAAGCAGCAACAAATGCCACCCCATCTGGGTTCGGAACGGCTGGCTCAGGGCCACCTCCACATCGCCGACCACCAGCTGGTTGACCTGCTGCTCAAACGCCGGTCCCAAGCCATCGGCCGGCGCCCAGCCCAGATCGCCCCCGATGTTCGCGCTGGACTCATCGGTGGAAAACCGTCTCGCCAAGTCTGCAAAGTCCTCGCCGTTGATAATCCGCTCGCGCAGCGACGCCACCCGCTGTCTGGCCTCAGACAAACTGGTCAACTCATTGGGCTCGACCATGATGTGGCGGGTGCGGTATTCCTTGACGATCACCGGTGGCGGATCTCGAACATCGGTGACTTTTAAGATGATGTAACCGTTGGGGGTGCGGATCAAGTCACTGATCTCGCCCGGCGACAAATCGGCCACCGCATCGGCGAACACCGGCGGCATCTGACTCAAGCTTCGCCAGCCCACATCGCCCCCTTCCAACGCGTCGGCCGCCTGCGAATAGGTGATTGCGGCAGATGAAAAATCCATGCCCTCTTCCAACTGAGCCAGCACCTGTTCGGCCTCGGCCTCCACTTCTTGAACCTCTTGTGGCGTGGCGGTTTCTGAAATGGCCAGGGCAATCTGCGAGAGACGATATTCTTGTCCACCGAATTGATCGGAGGCCAACAAAATCTCAATGTCGGTATCCGAGACATCGTCAATGCTGCTGCCCACGCGACGCCTGAGCTCATCGGCGACGATCTCATCTCGAATCTGGTTTCGAAATTCATCAAAGTCCAAACCGTCGGCCTCCATCGCACGGCGAAGCTGGGTCAGGCTCATTTGATTTTGGGAAGCCATGCGCTCCAACGCCCGATCAACGTCGGCATCGGACGCGCGGATGCCGGTGGCCTCAGCGCGCAGCACCTGTAGACGCGTGCGAATCAAACGCTCCAAGACCTGCTCTTCGAGCACATTGCGCGGGGGCGTGGCTTGGCCACGTGTCTCAAGCTCCACCAGAATCATGTCGATGGCCTGATCCAACTCGCTTTGCAAAATCACATCTTCTTCAACCAGCGCCACAATGCCATCTAAGGGTTGCTGCGCTGAAAGCGGTGCGGCACTTAACCCGCCAAACAACATCAGCCACACGCCAGACAGAATCAATCGTTTCATCGAATACATAGGTTCTCACTAAGCTCAATTTAAAATAATGGATAGGGTTGTCGACCCAGGCTCCCCAGTCCTTTGAGGTGCAACTCAAAAAACACGGCGGTTTGCTTGGTGATCTCGCGGTCGCGGATGTACTCGCGCGCGGTCAGTCTCACCGCCCAACAACAACTTTCGTACTCAATTCCAGCCAATAGTTCCAGGGAATCGTTGTCTTTTAAGGAGTACACGCTGCGGCCAATCAAATTCAGCTGACCGGTCAACGGAATGCGCACCCGCGCATCAACCTGATCGAGCACATCGTCTCTATACCGATAGGATAGCGCACCCTGCAGACCGCCATCGCCGCGGTAGGCCAGACGGGTGTAGGCCACCGACAGCGCGCGTGCCTCGGGGTCCCACTGCAAGCCCGCTTTCAAAGCGATCGATCGGGCCAGCGACCAGTTCGCCTCGGCAATGAGATCCGAGCGGTTCGTGGCATCGATGGGCTGGCCCGGCAGTCGCACGGTCCGATCTTGAAAATAAATCACCTGACCGACATTGATGTCGGCGCGACTTCGCCCGGAGGCCGCATCGAGCCACCTCGATGTCAGCGCCCAGGTCACCTGGTTGGCCCCCGACTGACGATCCGCCCCAGAAAAGCGGTTGGTGTGGAACAGCTGCGTGAACCCAAAGGTCAGTGCTGAGGTGTCAAAGATGGGCAACGCATCTTGGTTTTTGGTCGGGACATAGAGGTAATACAGCCGCGGCTCCAAAGTCTGGACCTGGCCCTGACCGGCCAGACGCTCAAAAACCAAACCGCCGTCCAAAGCGACAATCGGCGTGGTTCGCGAGGCCGACTCGACTGAGGCGTTGTCCAGCGCATAGCGGGTGGTGCGCACGCCGGCTTGGGCCCGAACAAATCCCGCAGGGGCGCTGTGACTGGCCGTCAGACGCGGCCAAAGATCAACGCGCGCGCCGCGGGTGCCTTGATCGCGATGGAAATACACCAGCTCATTGTCCATTTCAAACCGAACGCGCTCACTCAAGGGTCGATCGATGTCCAACAACACCCGCGGCAGGCGTCGATAGGGCTCATTTCTGGGGGCGATGCGGTCATCCAACACTTGAAAAAAGTCGGTGCCCACCCGCATCGACCAATACTGCCCTCGCCCGCGAAGCGCCGCGCTTGAGCGCATATATTGAATCGCGGTCGCATCCAATCCACCCCCCAGATCCAAAAAATACTGGGCATCACTCACCCGCCGAAGTCGGGCGTTGAACGCCCAGTTGCGTGCCGGTCTCAGTCGGTAGTCGACCTGGGCAAAATACCGATCGTCTTTGGTTTTGTCGTCACCGATTAAGGCATCCAGCGACACCTCCCCAGATTGATTGCGTTTGAGGAACCGAAATTCGTTGCCAAGCATCACGCCGCGGTCTTGGATCCAACGTGGGGTGAGGGTGGCATCCATATTTGGTGCGATGTTCCAATACCAAGGAATGCTCAGATCCAAACCATCCGAGCTCGACAGCCCAAAGCGTGGGTAGAGGAAACCTGACTTTCGCTCATCGCTCAAAGGAAACGTGAAATACGGCAAATAAAAAAGCGGAATGCCCTTGAACTTTAAGCGGGCGCCTTTGGCCGTGCCCACCGATTTGTCCAGATCCAGGACCACGTCATCGGCCAACAGCTGCCAGTCAGGTTGGGTGGGGTCACAGGTCGTGAAATCAAACACCGACAGCTCGGCTTGGCGCTCATTGATCAACTCAACGGTGCGTGCATGCCCCGAGCCTTGGGCGCCGTTGATGCGATAGTCAACGGTCTCAAAAGAGCCGGTGGATTGGTCGAGGTTGACCTCGGCGCGCTGGGCTTCGATGGCGATGAAGGCATCGGTGTAGACCAACACGCCGGGCAAAGTGAGCAACCCGGTGGTGGGGTCATAGACCATCGATTCGGTATTCAATTGCTGATCACCACGCACCACCACAACGTCGGTGTGGGCTTCGATGGGCTGATCGGGGGTGGCGTTGAGATCCGCCGCACGAATGGACAGCGGCAGACTGGGATCACGGTTGATCTGGCCGCGGCGCATCAAGTCATCGGCGGGCACACACTGGGTGAGCGATCGCTCGCTTTGGCCCAGCCATTGCGCATGGGCAGGGGTCAGCCCCACCATTGCCGCCCACGCCATCCCTGCCACGACAATCAGGTACGATTTAGTCAATCCCAACTCCACTGGATCACCACAGGGCCACAAACTGTGCCAGTATGGCCCACATTCGAGCCCTACATGATAGAGGAACTGCTTTGAGTCGCAACTGGTATCTCGATGAGCCCTTTTGGAAGACGTTTGGCGAGGTGATGTTTGACGAGCCGCAGTTTGCGGCGGCCAAAGACCACCTTGCCGAGCTGATGGCGCTCACCGGCCGTTTTTCGGGCGATGTGTTGGATCTGGGCTGCGGGCCCGGCCGCTTCGCCCTGCCGTTGGCCGAGGCAGGTTTTTCGGTATGCGCCGTGGACACCAGCCCAACGCTTTTAGATCAGCTCGAAAACCGTCGAGCCGATTTGGATGTCAACAGCCGCAAGCGCATTGAACCGGTCCGGGCGGACATGCGTGAGTTTGCCCGGCCTGAGTCCTTTGATTGGGCCCTGGTGATGTGGTCAACGTTTGGCTATTTTGAAGATGAAGCCGACCATGGGCGGGTGTTGGACAATCTCTACCAAAGCCTTCGAGCAAACGGCACTTTGGTGCTGGACTTGGTGGGCTTGGAGTATCTGTGTCGAACCTTAGAGCCGGTGCATCTGACTGAGTTTGAGGACGGCCGATTGCTGGTTGAGCGCCCGGTGCTGGTCGATGACATGACCCGCTTGGACAACGAATGGCTGCTGATTGAGGGCGAATCCGTTGCCCGAGCAACGTTCTCACATCGAGTGTGGTCAGGCGGTGAGCTGACCCGCTTGCTGGCTCAGCACGGGTTTCGGGTGGTCGGTGTTTACGGTGACTACACGGGCACGCCTTACGATATGTCGTCGCAGCGGATGGTCGCTGTCGCCGAACGCGAGGACTTGGCATGAAAAAATCAGACGATGAGTGGCGTCAAATGCTCACGCCTGAGCAATACCGCATCACCCGCCAAGCCGGGACCGAGGCCCCATTTTCAGGCCAATACAATGACCACGACGATGCCGGGATTTATCACTGCGTGTGTTGTGATCAACCGCTGTTTGACTCGGCGTCTAAGTTCCACTCAGGCTGCGGTTGGCCAAGCTATTTCGATGAGCTCGATGAGGCCAACATCACCCAACGCTTTGATGACAGTTTAGGCATGCGCCGAACCGAGCTGTTGTGCAGTCAATGTGATGCCCACCTGGGCCACATTTTTGATGATGGTCCCCCACCCACGGGGCTACGCTACTGCATCAACTCTGCCGCGCTGGTGTTCAAACCACGCTGAGCTAGCCGACCAAGATCCCCGCCCAGGCAGCGTTCAAAAGTGAGACCAGCGCCCCGGCCATCACCGCCTTGAGACCCAGTTTGGCCAGATCAGGTCGGCGCACAGGCGCAATCCCGCCAATGCCGCCCAGCTGAATGGCAATGGAGGCAAAATTGGCAAACCCGCACAGCGCGTAGGTTGCAATCAGGACAGACCGCTCGCTGAGTTGGCTTTGCAAATCAGTCAGCGCCACGTAGGCCACAAATTCGTTGGCGACAATTTTGGTGCCAATTAAGCCGCCCACCGCGACCACCTCATCCCAAGGCACCCCAATCAAAAAGGCCAGCGGCGCCATCAGCCATCCCAAAATCAGCGACAGGGATAAAGGCTCACCCAGCACCGCCTCGAGGCCAGTGACCGAACCCAGCCATTCCAGCGGCCAGTTCAACAACGCAATCAATGCCAAAAATGCCAGCAGCATCGCACCGACATTGAGTGCGAGCTTTAAGCCATCGCTCGCCCCCGCCGCGGCCGCCTCGATCACGTTGACGTGTGTTTTTTCAACGGGTGTTTTCACTCGACCCAAGGTTTCTGAGTCTTCGCTTTCTGGGATGAGCAGTTTGGCCATCACCAACGCCGCAGGCGCGGCCATGATCGATGCCGAAATGAGGTGTTTGGCATAAAAAGCCTGCTGAGCGGGCTCACTGCCGCCGAGCAACAGGACGTATGCGGCCAACACGCCCCCGGCGATGGTGGCCATGCCGCCGGTCATCAAGGCAAACAGCTCCGATCGGGTCATCCCCATGATGAATGGCTTGACCACCAGCGGCGCCTCGGTTTGTCCAACAAACACGTTTGCTGCGGTGGCCAATGACTCGCTGCCCGAAAGCCGCATCAGGCGCGCCATGACAAAGGCCATGCCCTCAACGATGCGCTGCATGATGCCCAGGTGATAAAGGCATGACATCAACGCCGAAAAAAAGATGATGGTGGGCAGCACCTGGAAGGCAAAGATAAACCCAAACCGGTCGGTATCGACCATGGCACCAAAGACAAACTCTGAACCTGCGCTGGTAAAGCCAATCAACGTCACAAACCCCTGGGCAAGCGCATCAAAAATGGCTTGGCCTGCCGGCACCCACAGCACCAAAATGGCCAAGGCCAGCTGCAACCCAATGCCGACTGTGGCGGTGCGCCAGGTGATCAGATCACGCCGTTCAGACAAGCCCCAGGCCAGGCCCAAGATAAAGACCACCCCCAAAAGACCATGTAATTGTGCAAACAAGGGCGGTGCTCCTCCAGCCGTTGACTTTTGAGTGCTCAGCGTACCTGATTTGGCGGCTTCAAGCACAGGGCATGCGGATCGCTCTTACCAGGCGTTGCCTAGACGTAGACCGTGACCTCTCTGGTCGCGCGAAAAGTGATCTCAGGATGGCGTTCTTGAGCGAGTTGAAGATTGACCCGGGTGGGGGCCAGATACACCAAACGCCCGCCACCATCTTCAGCCAAATGGCTTTCATTTTTGTCTCGAAACGCTTGCAACGCCTTGTCATCGTCGGCGTCCACCCAGCGACAGGTGACCACATTGACGGCCTCAAACCGCGCTTCGACACCGTATTCGGCCATCAACCGATACGCGACAACATCAAACTGCAAAAGCCCCACCGCCCCGAGCACCAAGTCGTTGCCGACCAACGGCTTAAAAAATTGGGTCGCGCCCTCCTCGGAGAGCTGGGTCAATCCCTTGGTTAGGGCTTTCAACTTCAACGGATCGCGGAGTTGGACCCGACGAAACAGCTCAGGGGCGAAGCTTGGGATCCCCGAAAATTGAAGCGCTTCACCTTCTGTAAAGGTGTCTCCAATCGAAATGGTGCCGTGGTTGTGGAGACCAACAATGTCTCCAGGGTAAGCGCGCTCGGCGGCGGCGCGCTCATCGGCCATGAACGTCAAGGCCCCATGGGTGCGCTGCTCTTTATTGATGCGCACGTGGTGGAGCTTCATGCCTTTTTCAAAGACCCCAGAACACACCCGCATAAAGGCCATTCGATCACGGTGGGCGGGGTCCATATTGGCTTGGACTTTAAACACAAACCCTGTCACCTTGGTCTCGGTGGGCTCAACCATCCGCCCCAAAGTGGGCCGCGCTTCGGGCTTGGGCGCGTGTTCGGTAAACGCATCCAGAAGCGGCGTGACGCCGAAGTTATTCAAGGCCGAGCCAAAAAACACCGGAGTTTGCTGGCCTTTGAGGTAGGCATCAGGGTCAAACGCATGACTGGCGCCTTTGACCAACTCAATCTCGTCTCTAAGCTCTTGGGCCATGTTGCCCAAGGCCTCATCGGCCTCAACGCTGTCGATGCCTTGAATGATCGTGGGCGATTGGCGGGTGTAATTTTGGCCCGCCTCATAGAGGTGAATGGCATCATCGAGCATGTGATAAATCCCTCTAAGGCGGCGACCCATCCCAATCGGCCAGGTGATGGGGGCGCACGCAATGCCCAGCACTTCTTCAACCTCGTCCAACAGCTCGATGGGCTCCCGGCCCTCACGATCCAGTTTGTTGATAAACGTAAAAATGGGGGTGTCGCGCAATCGGCAGACCTCCATCAGCTTGATGGTTCTTTCCTCGACGCCTTTGGCACAGTCAATGACCATCAAAGCCGAGTCGACAGCGGTCAGGACGCGGTAGGTGTCTTCTGAAAAGTCGGCGTGGCCGGGGGTATCTAAAAGGTTGACGATGCGATCTTTATAGGGAAACTGCATCACCGATGAGGTGATGGAGATGCCGCGCTCTTTTTCCATCTCCATCCAATCGGACGTGGCATGGCGCGCTGCTTTCCTGGACTTGACCGACCCCGCCAGCTGAATGGCGCCGCCGAAAAGCAAAAACTTCTCGGTCAGCGTCGTCTTACCCGCATCGGGGTGCGAGATGATGGCGAATGTTCTTCGCTTGTTCACTTCATTGAGAAAATCGGCGTTTGCCATGCGTTCAAATTCCTGATGTGCCTGATCTTTCGAACAGATCGTCTAATGGGATAAGAAAACGGTTTGATCTGACGCTTTGTAAGCGGCCTCATAAGCCAGGGGTTGCAAGGTCGCTGTCAGCGAGTCATCGGCGCCCACTCAACACTCAATGACATTCACCGCCAATCCCCCGCGCGAAGTCTCTTTGTACTGGCTTTTCATGTCTCGGCCAGTATCGCGCATGGTTTTGATGACCTTATCGAGACTGACATGGTATTTGCCATCGCCTGACATCGCCATGCGCATGGCGTTGACGGCTTTGACCGATCCCATCGCGTTTCGCTCGATGCAAGGGATTTGCACCAACCCGGCGACCGGGTCGCAAGTGAGGCCCAGGTTATGCTCCATGCCAATTTCGGCGGCGTTTTCAATTTGAGCCAAGCTGCCCCCCAAAGCCGCGGTGAGCCCGCCGGCTGCCATGGAGCAGGCCACCCCCACCTCGCCTTGGCAGCCCACCTCAGCCCCTGAAATTGAGGCATTTTCTTTATACAAAATCCCGATGGCGCCGGCGGTGAGCAAAAAGTTGATCACCCCTTGCTCGTCTGCGCCGGGAATAAACCGTCGGTAGTAGTGGAGCACCGAAGGAATGATCCCTGCCGCGCCGTTGGTCGGTGCGGTGACCACCCGCCCACCGGCGGCGTTTTCCTCATTCACGGCCAGCGCATAGAGATTCAGCCAATCGAGCGGGTCTAAGTCATCGCGCTTGGCCTGCGCTTTGAGTTTGGCGTAGAGCTTGGGCGCGCGCCGCGTCACCTTCAGAGTGCCCGGCAGCACCCCTTCGGTGGCAATGCCTCGCTCGATGCACGACTGCATCGCTGCCCAAAGTGCCAAAACCCCTGAGCGAATACTGGCCTCACTTCGCCATGTCTGCTCATTGGCCAGCATCAATTCGGCGATGGTCAGCTGCTCTCGCTGACAAATGCCGACCAGCTCATCACAGCTTGCGAATGGGTACTTCACCTGACTGGTGTCGGCCACAATCCGATCCGATGCGGCCTCGTCTTGGTTAATGACAAAGCCACCCCCAACCGAGTAGTACTCTTTTTTCAGCAAACACTCGCCGGCTGAATCCAACGCCTGAAAGCGCATGCCGTTGGGGTGATACGGCAAGGTTTGGCGCTTATGAAAAATCAAATCTTTTTTGAGGTCCACCGCGATGGGGTGTTGGCCCCCGACGTTCAGCGCATCACCCGCCTCCAGCGCCGCCATCCGGCGGCCAATGTGGTCCGGGTCGACTTGATCGGGCACCTCACCTTCCAATCCCAACAGCACGGCTCGATCGGTGCCGTGGCCGCGGCCGGTGTGCCCCAAAGAGCCAAACAGCTCAACCTGGATGCGCTTGATGTGTTCCAAAACGCCGGCTTGTTCCACGCGAAGCGCAAAAATGCTGGCCGCGCGCATCGGCCCCACGGTGTGTGAGCTCGATGGCCCCACCCCAATCTTAAATAAATCAAAGAGACTCACTGCCATGGGGCGTAGTTTAACGTGTCTTTTTTATTTTCGCCCAAAAACCAAAAGGCCAGCGCTGAGGCTGGCCTTTTGGGCGTGCAAGTGACCCAGTCAAACTGAGTCTTTTAGCGTGCTCGACTTAGAAGTCGTAGCGAAGCGTCACACGTGCTTGCCAGATTGACCGTGAGGCACTCAAGAAGTTGGTGCCACGATCCCGGAAGCTGTTGAAACGGTAAACGCAATCGCTGGCCGCTTGACACGTGGTCCGTGCGGCATCGTCGGTCAGCGCTGTTGCCCCGTCAACACCATTGGCATCAACATCGGCCGCTGAGACCAGATCCGCGCGAACGAATGCCGCTTGACCAAACCGAGGGCCGTTGTAATAGTTGCCCCAGTCTTTGTTCAACATGTTCAGGAAGTTGTCGATGTCCAACACCACGCTGAACTTGTTGTCTTTGGCAAACCGATCCAACCCAGGGATGCCCGGCAATTCTTGCTGAATCCGAAGATCCCAGATGTTGTTCCACTTCGATGACGTCCGTGAGTACGGATCCATGATCTCGCCGGTGGGCAAGTTCTTGTCGTCGACGAAAGCAAAGAACCCAGCCTGGTCGAAGCCAGAGGCATACACCACCGCTGCATCACCTGCTGGATCCGGGATGTAGAGCGGGTTGTTGTCATAGGGGTCTTCGCCATCGCCGGCACGACCAAACAAGTGGTTGTCATCGTCGATGTTGAACGTCAAGCCATAGGTATCGCCCGTGGTGATTTGGCCAAAGGCATCGACACGCGTCAACAGGTCACCAAAGAAGCGCCGCTCGTAGCCCAAGTTGATCTTGAACGCATGGTCGACCTGGAAAGGTGAGATGCGTGGGCTTGGGAAGTTGCGGTCTTGGTCATACTGACTGCGCCAGCTTGAAATCCCGCGCGACGAGGTGCCCTCAGAGACGATGGTGGTGTCTTGATAGGCGTAGGCCAGGTTAAAGTCAAAGCCGTTTTCAAAGACTTTGCCCAAGCCCAACGTGAACACGTGGCTGTCGCCGTTGCCGAAGTTGGTCAACTGCGTCAGGTTACGAAGGCCCAGCGCCTCCAAGTCAGCATAAATGGGACGACCATCGGGGGCTTCCCCAACGGGCAGGCTTTCTGCGCGCTGGAGCTGCGCCAAGTTGCGCCACAAGAAGCCATCGTTGGTCCGGGTGTAGAGATACTGAGCCGTGAAACGGAAGTTCTCACCAATGCCCGGCAGATCAAACGCCCGCTCGTAGCGCAAAGAGGCTTTCCAATCCGATGGGATGTTGAAGTCCTTATCGATGTAGTCGATCGGCAGACCTGCACCCCCGGCCGCCACAATGTCGCGGTTGGCTTGTGGCACATTGAAGATGTCTGCGTCGGTCACGCCCGGCACGAACGCCGAATTGGTCGGCGCCTGAAAGGCATTAGAGACCCACACCTGCGGGCTGCCGCCGGCGAACAGACCCACGCCACCGCTGACGGTGGTGCGATCCCACCCGGTGAACAAGAAGCCCAAACGCGGCATGATCAAGTCTTTGCCGTCTAAGTTGTTGGCGGTGTTCACGCCATAGGTGTCAAAACGCTCTTGGCTGAAGGTCGGCCGATCGTCTTGCCCGAAGCGCTCATATCGGACGCCAAGGTTCAGCTGGAGGTCAGCGTTGACAGACCACTCATCCGACACAAAGAACGTGGTTTTGTCATAGCCCCAAGCGGCCGCGCCGTCGCGAGCGTTGTTTGAGGGCACGTTGACATAGAACACGTCAGCCGGTGCGCGGTTAACAATCTGATCGTAGCTCTCAAAGGTGAATGCACCTCGTGAGAACGGAACAAACAAGTTAAACAGGTTGTACTCTTCGTACTCGGCACCAACAGTGATCACATGATCGCCAGCAAAGTAGTCGGCGGATGCGAAAAACTGCGAACGGTCATCGTTGAACTCGTTGGCATGACGGAACACGTCACAGCCTGCGATGACATCAAGCGGCTCATCACCGATCAAACCGTCCAGCGGGCTGCCCGCCACGCTGTCGGCTGTCAGTTCAAACGCCAGCTGGCCCACTTCTGGACCGCCGCGGCAGATTTGGCCACGGACAAACTCTTTGTAGTTGTAGCGGAAAGTGGTCGACAGATTGGGCGTCCAATCTGAAAACAGCTGCAACGTGTAAGACTCAAGATCGACCGGTGTGTCGTACCACGCCGACTCAAACTCATCAGAGTCGTCACTGGTGTCGGTCTCTTCAGTGGTCTGATAGGTCGCTGACAACCGGTGGCTGTCGTTAATGTTCCAATCCACCTTGGCCAAGACACGCTCCGAGGTGATCGGGATGTTGCCCGACAGCGGACGGCTCAACGGATCGTAGCCGTAGGTGTCTTGGACCACCGTTCTCAGCGCATCAAAGATGCCAGCTTGACGACCGTCGAATCGGTCAGCGTTGGAGTAGTCATAGGGACGACCACTCTCAAATTCGTCATAAGACAGCAAGAAAAAGAGCTTGTCTTTGATCACGGGACCTGATGCAACGAAGCCGTATTCTTTCTCGTCGACTTCACCAGGATCAAAAGTGCGATCGGCATACTCATCGCCAAACATGGAGTCATTTTTGAAAGCGTAGTAGAAGTTGCCTTCAAAGTCGTTCGTGCCCGAGCGGGTCACCACGTTCACCAAGCCGCCGGTGAAGCCTGAGGCTTGCACAGAGTAGTCAGAAGCGACCAACGAGACCGATTCCACCGCGTCGATGTTAATGGGTGAGCGTTCTGTGGCGTAGGTGTTGGAGCCCAAGCCAAAGTCGTCTTGCTGCAGCGAGCCATCGATCGACAGGCCGTTGAAGCGGGGGTTCACGCCCGCCACCGACAAATTGCCCACGCCATCTGAGGTGGCCAGGGGATCTTGCAAAATGGTGTTGATCAGGTCGCGATCGCCACCGGTGGAGTTTCTGATGTCTTGCTCGCTGTAGACCGAGCCCACGCCGCTGTTGAGCTCAGAGGCTTCAACCATCCGTGTGCCGGTGACCATGAGCCGGTCTGTGACCGCACCCATCTCAGCCAGTTCAATCCGAACCGGATCCTGGCTGCCAGGCTCAAGGAACAAGCCTTCAAACACGGTGGTCTCAAACCCGTTGCCTGAGACAGTCAACTGATAAGGTCCACCCACGCGCAAACCGCTTTGGAAAAAGCGACCCGAGGCACCCGATGAAGTCCGAGCCACGGTGCTGGAGGGGACGTGAAGAATCTCAACGGACGCATCTGCAACGGGCGACCCGTCTGCACCCACGACCTGACCGCGAAGGTTTGAGGACGTGGTTTGCGCCATGGCCTGACTGGCGAGGACCGCAGAAAGCGCGAGCATCACCAGGAAACTGCGTAGTTTTAACATTTCAGACTCCAGAAAATGGAACACAACAAAACGTGAATGCACCATTGAACGTGGTCCATTCACACCGAAAGCTTGAGCATATTATCAGCCTTTTATTACAGAAATTTAACCCCTCAACGACGATTTTTCACTGAATAAAATTGTTTTGTCTTCAGGCTCAATTGGTTGGGGGATTTTTTTGATATTAGGACTGAATAATTTGCGCCCCACCCCTTAAGTTGGCACAATTTGGCCTTCTTTAGACTGCGCTGAGACGACTGCCGATGGCTTTGATTCTCTACACCCGCCACGACTGCCCCCTGTGCGATGTGGCCCAAAACCTTCTCAAGGCGGGCGGCTGGCGCTATGATACCGTCAACATTGATACAGACTTGGACCTCATTCAGCGCTTTGGCACGCGCATTCCTGTGCTTGTCGAGACCACCACTGGACGCGTTTGGGACTGGCCGTTCAACGAGCAGACACTGCAAGCGGCCGACCAGTCCGGGCGCGAGCATCACTGACACAAAAAGCCGAATTTGATGCCCCAACATAATCCCATCACTCACATTGACGCCCCGCGGCTGAGAAACGCCGTGCTGGCGGGCATTGCCAACGTGCTTAAGCACCGCGATCACATCAACAAAATCAACGTCTTCCCGGTTCCCGATGGCGACACCGGCACCAATTTGGCGTTTACGCTGTCCGAGATCCGCGCCGCGTTAACCGATGTGCCCAAGAGCCTGCCTGCCTTGCTCGATCAGATGGCCAACGCCGCACTGGATGGCGCGCGCGGCAATTCCGGCGCCATCATGGCCCAGTATTTTCAAGGGCTGAGCGAGTCCAGCCGGGAGTATCAAGTCCTTGATGCCAAGCGCCTGGCGCACGTCTCGACCGCAGCGGCCGAATCTGCGTGGGGGGCGATGACCGAACCGGTGCCCGGCACCCTACCGACGGTGTTGGAGGACTTTGCCAAAGCATTAAGCCAGGCCGCAGATGAGGGCATCGAGGACATCCGAACACTCATGGAGCGTGGTTTAAAGCGGGCCAAGAAATCGCTGGCAGACACGCCCAAGAAATTGGCCGCGCTCAAAGACGCCGGCGTGGTGGATGCTGGTGGCCAGGGCTTTGTGGACTTTTTGGAGGGGGTGTGGCAATTCACCCGCTCGGGCAAAGTGCCCCACCTGCCTAAGTTCGCGTCCTCTGAGCCTTCGCCCGCCGCAACTGGGGCACATGGCACAGCCCCCGACATTCACCGGTTTTGCACCGAGTGCTTAATTGATGGCGAGGGCATGGACATCCCTGCCCTCAGAGGAGAGCTCGAAGCCTTGGATGCCAGCTCGCTGGTGGTGGCCGGCAGCGTTGAACGGGCTCGGGTGCACATCCACACGGACTCGCCTGGGGAGGTGTTTCGGATCTGCGCAAACTTTGGCGAGCTTCGCCAACAAAAAGCCGACGACATGACCAAACAGCATGCCTTGATGAACCAGCAAGGTCAGGTCGCCGTGGTCACCGACTCGGCCGCGGACCTGCCCACT
The DNA here is from genome assembly GCA_913057195.1 of uncultured Wenzhouxiangella sp. Lineage (GTDB taxonomy): Bacteria > Pseudomonadota > Gammaproteobacteria > Xanthomonadales > Wenzhouxiangellaceae > Wenzhouxiangella. The sequence goes on along the minus strand of CAJXNL010000012.1, from coordinate 35,139 downwards.
GACGAGATTGATCGGTTGGGCATCCATGTCGTGGCGCTGCGTCTAAATTTCGGCGATGAGGAGTTTTTAGACAAACTCACCATCACCCCAGCAGAGTTCTATGACCAGGTGGCTCACTCCACACTTCAACCGCAAACATCTCAACCGCCCCCCAGTGCCTTCACCCGACAGTTCGAGCTGCTGACCTCGCATGGGCTCCACGTTCTGGCGATGCCGGTGTCGGGTCAACTCAGCGGCACCTTGCAAGCGGCCCAAACCGCAGCGCGCCACGATCCCGAACACATCGAAATCTTTGACACCGCCTCAGCGGCCTGCGGACAGGCTTTGATGGTTCTATACGCAGCCGAAGCCGCGGCCAAAGGCTGGGAGGTGATGGCCATCGTCTCGAAGCTCAAAGAACTCAGACAAAGCATCCAAACCTTTGCTTTGGTGCGCGATCTCAGCTGGGGCGTGCGCGGGGGACGGGTCAAGCCTTGGATGGATACGCTCTCCAAACGATTGAACCTGCATCTGATCCTCACCACCAAAGACGGGGTGCTCAAGCCCAGTTCCGTGGTGCGCTCAGGCGAGCGGGCCGTCAAACGCTATGCGGCGTTCTTGCTTAAAAAGATGGTCCAAGACCACACCTACCGCGTCATCATCAGCCACAACAACGCCAAAGCCGATGCAAAGGCCCTTCGGGATTTATTGCTGCGGGGCCACCCGAACGTCGATGCCTGCTGGATCGAAGAGGCCAGCCCCGCCGTGGGCGCGCACGCCGGGCCAGGGTGCCTGGTGGTCGGGCTGCAGCGCTGGCAACCCCCTGAGGACCGCCATTGACCGGTGTGTGGGTCAACCTGTGGCCGCATGGGCTGACGGTGGCCGTGCTGGGCTACCTGTTGGGCTCAGTGTCGGGGTCGTTGGTCCTGGGCCGGTTGCAATCGATCGACATCCGCGCTGTGGGCTCGGGCAATGCCGGCGGCACCAATGCGCTTCGGACTCGAGGCTGGCGCTTTGCATTGGCCGTGGTCGTGATTGACATTGGCAAAGGCGCACTCGCCGCCGGTGCGGTCCCTGCCGCCCTTGAGGCCGTCACGGCCACCCGTGCCACGTGGCTGGCCTTAGGCGCCGTCGGGGGCTTGGCGGCCATTGTGGGTCACATCTGGCCGGTGTATTTCGGCTTTCGCGGCGGCAAAGGCGCCGGGACCGCGGTGGGCGCGGTGGCGGTGTTGGCACCGGCCTCCATTGGACCGATGTTTCTGGTGTGGCTGGTCACACTGCTGATCACCGGCTATGTCGGCTTGGCGACCATTTTGGCCGGGTTGGTGCTGATTCCGGCGGTCTGGTGGCTGGGGCCAGACCCTGTGCCGCCGGCCTTGATGAGCTTTGCAATTGCGGTGGCCACCATCATTGTCCTCACGCACCGAGGCAACATTCAGCGCCTTATTAAAGGAAACGAAAACCGCTTCGACACGCATAAACTGTGGCGCCGTCGCGACCGATCGTCATGAATCCGTCAGCGTTGGATGCCGACTGGCTGAACCAACGCCGCCGAGGCCACCTGCCGCCCGTGGTGGTCTCGCCATCACTGCCCTCAACCAACGATGCGATCAAAGCCCAATGGGCGAACAATGAGCCTGGCAACATCTGGTTGGCCAATGAACAAACTCAAGGTCGGGGTCGACGCGGGCGGTCTTGGCTGTCGCCGCCCGGCGGGGGGCTTTATCTGTCGATGCCCTTTTGGACCCACCATCCGCCAGAAACGCTGCCCGCGTTCAGCCTGGTGTTGGCGCTGGCAGTCGCCCAAGCCGTGCCCGATCCGGTCTGGGTGAAGTGGCCCAATGACATTGTGATTCGACAAGATTCAGGCTTGGCCAAAGTGGGTGGGTGTTTAATTGATGTCAACATCAAGCCCGGCGCTGCGACTGGGTTGATTCTCGGTGTGGGCCTGAATCTGGCTTTACAAGCGCAATTAAGCTCAACACGGCACACCCCGCCCGACCAACCCTGGGCCGACTTGGTCGATGTCACTGACCGCAACACGCTGGCGCTGGCCCTCATAGATCAGATTGATGATGACCTGAGCGCTTTTGAAGCCACGGGGTTGACCCCCTTCCTCGCTCGCTGGGACGCGCTCGATGCCCTCAAAGGCCACCCCATCGTTGTCCATGAACAAGACCAACCCTCAATTGAGGGCATGGCTGTCGGTATCAATAACCAAGGCCAGCTGGGGGTGGCGTGCGATGGCGACACGACATGGCTCAGCCACGGGGACATCTCCATTCGGCCTCGACCGTGATGCGCCAGCGGGTCGGTACAATGGGCTGATGCAAGAGTTTTCGATCAAACATCGCCTTTTTTCATCGCCCCTTGGCCCGTGGCTTCGTCTCATGCGGCTCGATCGGCCCATCGGTTTGGTGTTGTTGCTGTGGCCGACACTTTGGGGCTTATTTATTGCCGCGGGCGGCTGGCCGGATCTTAGAGTTTTGATCATCTTTGTCTTAGGCGTGGGGGTGATGCGATCAGCCGGTTGCGTCATCAACGACTACTTTGACCGTGACATTGACCCACATGTTGCGCGCACGCGGTCGCGGCCGTTGGCCAGCGGCGAGCTCTCACCGAATCAAGCCTTGGGCTTGTTTGCCGGACTCATGGCGGTGGCGCTGGGGCTGGTGGCCATGACCAACCCCACCACAATCGCTCTGGCGGTCATTGGTGCGGCGCTGGCAACGACCTATCCACTGTTTAAGCGCCTAACGCATGGCCCACAAGCGGTATTGGGACTGGCGTTCAGCTGGGCGATTCCCATGGCGTTCACCGCCCTCAATGAGCCATTGCATCTTGATGTGGTGTTGTGGATGACGATCAACGTGGTTTGGGTGCTGATCTATGACACCGAATACGCCATGGCCGATCGCCACGACGATCAGCGCGTCGGGGTCAAGTCCACCGCACTGTGGTTGGGCCGCTGGGACATTGCAGCCATCATCGCGCTGATGGTCACCATGCTGCTTTTATTGGCTGTGGCCGGGATGATGGGAGGCGCCGACGGGCTGTGGTGGCTGAGCTTGGCCACGGTGGGGGGGCTGTTTGCTCGCCAGATCGGTATGATCCGATCGCGCGATCCCCAGGCGTGCTTTCAAGCCTTTTTATTCAACCATTGGGTGGGGCTGGTGATTTTTTTGGGCGTGGCGTCACAGCTGGTCTCTTTTTAGGGTGGATCGCCCTAAGAGTCAGCCGCCGCCCCGCGCCACCAACCAGACGGTGACGGTCTTTGCCCCATGATCTTTCAGCACTCGGGCGGCGGCATGGGCGGTGGCGCCGCTGACCATGACATCGTCAATCAGTGCCACGGAAACCCCATCGAGGTCATGAGGCGTCGAACGCAAAGCGAAGGCATTGTGCGTGTCGACCCAGCGGGCATCTGGATTGGAGGAGGACTGAGGCGGCACGCGGTGGCGCAGCCTAAGGGCCGATCGCCAAGACATGCCCCCGATGTCACGACTCAAGTCTTGAGTCAGTCGGTGGGTGGGCTGAAACCCCCGCACCCAAAAACGTGTCCAGTGCATGGGTATCGGCACCAAGATATCGGGCGCCCGGCGTTCTTGAGCCAGCCATTGTCGCGCCATCAACGCCGCCAAAACGCGACCCGCCGACAGATCAGCGCGATTTTTAAACCGATCCAACAGCTTGGCGATCACCCCTTCCCATCGAAATGCCGCCCAAGCCGCATCAAAGGCAGGCAGCGCCATGATGCAGCGATCACACAATCGCTGTGGTTGGGACAACGGGCGAGCACAGCGCTGGCAAGCCTGATCAATGGTGGGCAAACTCGCCTCGCAATCGGGGCAACAATCGACAGACGCACGGGTGTAGCGACCGCACACCACGCACACTCTGGGCCAAGACAACCAACCAATCCTGGGCATCGCTCACGCTCCTTACAATGAGACAGCGTTTACAATAAAGACCCATACAGGCCGTTCTTCTCATGTCCAAACTTGTTGACAGACACGCCGTTTCAGCGCGGCCCTTGCGCGAGCACTTTGAGCGTGTGGCCACCCGCACCACCCAGCCTCCGCCCATCCATGCCTTGATGGGGGAGCGTCTCCTCGATCGCCTTGAGGGGCTCCGTTTGGCCCCGGAGACCATCCTAGATGTCGGGGCTGGTTTTGGGGTCCATGCCTTGGCACTGCACGAAGCGTTCCCTGAGGCCCAGGTCATGGCACTCGATTGGTCCCAGAAGATGCTCGCCCATGCCAAAAAGCGGCGAGGATGGTGGCGGCGGCGCTTTGAGGTGATCCGCGGTGACATGACAGCACCACCCATTCAAGCCGGCAGCATCGATTTGTTGTTTGCCAACGCGTGTATGGTCTATGCCGATGACCCTGGAGATTGGATGCGAACGATGCGCGCGCTCCTCAAACCCGGGGGATTCCTTCTCTTATCCACGTTCGGGCCAGACACATTGCGCCAACAGCGCGACTTCCTTGGTGCGGGCCCATCGTCGTTGATGGATGTCCAGCAGCTGGGATCCACCTTGACCCAGGCAGGATTCAATGAGCCGGTGTTGGACACCGACTGGCTGACGGTCCACTACGACACGCTCGAGCGCTTGCACCAAGACCTCGATGAGATGGGCTGGCGCGTTGGCGGCGTTGCAGGGTTGGATCCGAAGGCTGATGTCCCGGCAGCCCCGTCAGATGAACCCGCCCTTGGAGCGGTCACCTTTGAGGGCGTTTATGCGTCTGCCTTCGCGCCCGACGCGGGTCAAACCCTCACCGACGAAGGCGGTGCGATCGCGAGTGTCCCCCTGGATCAGATCGGGATTCGAAAACGCCGCTGAGCATGTGTGGCGGCGAATCCAACCTCTTTACCGAACGGACTCAATGAGCCCGCAGGCGACACGCGCGCCGGCGCCGCCAATCGGCTGGCTGCTGTGATCGTCTGAGCGCGTGTGCACGACCAACGCGGCGCCATCTTCGTCCAAAATGGTCGCCCCCACACGGCCATTTACGCTCGCGAGGGGGGTGAAGATTTCGGCCCAAGCATAGCCATTGTCGTGAACGTAGAAGTTGGTCAGGTCGCCCGCGTCTGGTCCATCGGGATTGAGCAAGCCATGCGCCCGGTCATTGGGATTGACGTGGCCACCCGAAGCCACAAATCCTTCGCTCGGATCGGTGCAATCACCCACCGAGTGGATATGAATCGCCTTCGGCCCAGGTGCCAAACCGTTCAGTTCGATACGAAGCAAGGTTCCTGTGGGCGCGGCAATCAAATCGATGGTGCCCAAAGGCTGGCCGTTTGTATCGCTCATGGCCGCTTGAGCATCGACAGCTGTGCTGGTGGTGGGATACACCAGCGCAATGCATAGCGTCACGGCTGGGAGTAGACATTGAAATCGGGTCATTGAGACTCTCCTTAACTGATCATCCCCAAACACCTTAACATTGAACAAGCGCGATCAACGACCGTCAGGTCTTTGCTTGATTTCTGGGGCAGATCAATGGCGATGCTATAATCGGACTTCACTCAACATCAGGTCTAAAGCGCTTAAGTCATGTCCAACGAAGATCAATCCAACAGCCCTCAAGGCAATGGCGCCAGCAACGGCTCAGGCCCGGATCGGCAAACACAAATCGATGCGCACAACCAAGCCACCGAACAGTTCATTGTGTTGGCCAATGAGATGGTCAATGAAAAAGGCTACGATCACAACCTGGTCTCAGCTGCCTTGATGGCTGCATCTGGGGTCTATGCCACTTTTGTGGCTGCCGGCAACGAAGGGTTTTTGGCGCCCAATGGGGTCAATACCGTTGCAGAGACATATAAAAATAACCTGGCCTACATTCAAAAGCGAAAGAAAGAGGAACTTGAGGCCAAAGGGATTGAAGTCAAACCCGTGGCTGAGCAATCTTAAGCTTGCTATCAAACAGAGGGCCCTTAGCTCAGTTGGTTAGAGCAGCCGACTCATAATCGGTAGGTCGCAGGTTCAAGTCCTGCAGGGCCCACCAACTTAAAACTCTGCACGCTCCTGCGTAAAAATTTTCACGGCAATTGTCGCCTTTTTAATAAACCTTGCGCTCGGATGTTCGCCGCGTTGCGATCCCCGCAGATCGGGTGCATTTCCCAATGACAGCATGAAGCTAAGCTCGATAGGGAATAAGCACTTTGACTGGTTGCCCGTCCTTAAAATCTTTTGTGTTGCGAGTGACCAGAACCAAGTTTTGATCAATGGCAATGGCGGCCTGAATCGCATCAGGGAGTTTCCAACGCTCTGTTCGACGGAGTCTGGCCGCAGCGTCCGCCACTGAGAGCGTGATGGGCAAAGTTGAAAATTGATTGAGTAGCTGCAGCACTTGTTGTTCAGCGTCTAATGCCGTCCCCGCCAATACTTCTGCACGCGTGATGACTGACAACGCGCTCACGTGGCCGTAAGACAGAATAAACTCGGTTGCCCATTGCTGCCCATTCAAATGGTCGATGACAATAACGGAATCGATCAGGTACTGAAGTTGGGGTAAGTCAGCTTCGCTCATCAGCGTCTGCGTCGACCGTACTTGCCCATTCGCGCCTCAATCCCTCCTGCCAAAAAAGGCCATCCCCTCGCTGCCACAATCCGCTGGTCTCGGCCAAGCATTGCTCGAGCCCCATTGCCAGCTTGCGTTGTTGGCGCACCCGATATTCGGCGACGGCTTCGCTCACCAGGCTGGTCATAGACTGGCCTCGACGCTTGGCTTCAGCATCCAACCAGGCTTTTTCCGCATCCAACAAGCTTATGATCGTTCTAGGCATGTAAGTACGATATCACATTTTTGTTATTTTGATATCAATAGATCGGGGGTCCCCGTGCTCCCATCATCCACGGGTCTTAACCAAGGATTGCTCTGACCCCAATGACAGGTCAAGCTGCTGACACACCCGGTATTCAGTGACGGCCTCGCTCAGCACGCAACCCTGGCTTGCCGACCCATCGGCGGCTCGGCATCATGCCATTGGACGCAAGAAACCGCTCTGTGGCATCGGCAGCGCGCGAAGTTTGTGAGAACGCCCCGTAAAGCCTTATGTTGGGAACACCGGCCAGCTCAATGCCCAACTCCCCTCGCGCCAGAAAACTCAAGTGAGTGTCTGTCTCTTATCGGCCACAAGCCTGTTGTAGCGTTGATACAGCTGGTTGGGGCTTAAAGCCATGCCAGGCGGCATTTGATCAACATCATCGGCCTCGGATCGGGTTTGATCCACGCGCCATCCTGTGATGAAAGATGCATCGTGGGGTAATCTGTGTGACCACTGAGCGAAGACACCGGCACGTTCGATGGTGACATCAGGCCACAGCACAGCACTGAATTCAGTGCAGCCATTGCCACGTTTTTATGCCAGCGAGTGCTTCCGGCGACACGTGGCCGTATGTCACTTTAAAAAAAACTGCTATACTGACATTCATGAAGGCGTTCAAAGTCATGCTGTCTCATTTTGGAGTGCTTGCACTGATCGTACAGCTCATGACACCGTGGCAGGCCTTGCATTTGGGCATGGTAGACGCCGATGCCGGCAATGCGCTCACCCAGTCGCATTGCCCTTCCCAAGAATCAGGCCATCACGGCGATCACCCCGAACCCTCTCCGGGTGCGGATGCTTTTTCAGACACCTGTGAACGCGCGTGCGGATTGGTGATGTGGGCGCCTGTGCTCCCTGCCATCACCATTTTGACCGCGAGCTCAACGGCTGTGGATGCTCAATCCACATTTCTAACCCCGTCATTTTTTAAAGTCCCCAACCCACCTCCGATCGTCTGACTCCACACCAACTGATCGAGTTTTGGCCTTGTCCTTGAACAAGGCTCGCATCAACCGTGGAGAACACAATGAATCGATTAAGTTTGCTTGGACGAGCAAGTGGTGCCGCGTGTGCATTGGCATTGGCATTGTCGTCCATCGCTGTAACCGCCGACGCCCGGCCAGTGACTTACACCGGAGGCCGAGTGCTGGTGGCAGAAGCGTACCCTGACTCACTGGCGTGGCGTTATGGCTACTCGGGCAGCTTTCGGTGGTCGGCATCTGTGGGCGGGTTATATGTTGATGGTTTTGAGGGCCAAAAGACACTGGACATTCACTATGTCAGGGGTGCCCGGCTTTTAAAACGCTGGAACTGGCCCACCGCTCAGGCGAATGTCTTCGTCTGGGGCGGCGCCGGCCATGCCAGAGTCGCCTCCCAATCGGATGTGTCAGCCCATGCCGGCTTCCAGGCTGATTTTGAGACGCGACGCATTTACACCTCTTTGGTCAGTGAACACCACGAAGGCCCAAATTGGCGTTATCGCACCGATACGGTGGCTTTAGGGTTGGCACCTTACGAGCATGACTTTGAGAAAACGGCCCTATGGGTGGTGCTGAAAGGCATGCGTTCGACCCACACCCGGGACGATGAACCCAAATCAGCTGTAATGCTTCGTTTTTTCAATCCCAAGTGGTGGCTTGAAGTGGGTGTCCAGGACAACGGCGATTTACTTGGAAACGTGATGTTTAATTTTTAGCTGCATCAATCAACACAATCAATTAATGGAGAAGAACATGAACCATCAAATCAAAATTTTTGTTATGACGCTGGCTTTGCTCTTTGCCGTCTGCGCAAAAGCAGAAGACATCAACAGCATTGAAGTGGAAGTCAATGGTCTGGTCTGTGCCTTTTGTGCACAAGGCATCACCAGTGCTTTTTCGAAAGAACCGCAAACACACGATGTATTGGTTAGCCTGGAACACAGGCTGGTGGCCATCGAACTCAAGCCCGGCACAGACATGGCCAATGACCGAGTCAATCAAGTATTGGTGGACGCTGGTTATGATGTGGTGGGCATTGAGCGGACCCAGCGTTCGTTGGCAATGATTCGACAAGGCATGGACGGAGAATCTGACGCCATGATGAACCACGCCCACGAACCACATCATGAGTAATATGTCCCTCGGCCCAGACAAGCAGGGCTATTGGGGGGCTATGGGTGCACTCGTGGTCAGCTCGGGCACTCTGGTCTGCTGCGTGCTTCCAGCGGCCATGGTCAGTCTGGGGGCAGGCGCCAGCTTGGTGTCACTGCTTGGGGTTTTCCCCCAGCTGATCTGGCTGTCACAACACAAAGGCTGGGTCTTCGGCATCGCAGTGGTGATGCTCGTAATCTCGGGGGTGCTGTTGCACCGAGCGCGGTTTGCGCCATGCCCGGCAGATCCCCAGCTGGCCAACACCTGTCAAAGGCTGAGACGTTGGTCGGCCAGGTTGTATTGGACCGCCGTCGGGGTGACCACCCTAAGCGCACTGTTTGCGTTTGTGCTGCCCGCCCTGATGGCCTAGCGTTGCTGGGGCAGCCTAGGGCTGCCCCAGCTTTAATTGAAATCGGCGAATTCTGCACCGCGCACTATATTGATGGTCGGGCCTTGCATATGTCCGTTTCTTTTAAGGGCATTAGAAAAATTCAACACGCCCATTCCCAACACAAATCAAAAAGCATCAGCGATAGCTCAAAATAAGGCATGCCCCACGTTAGCTCTGTCTGGTCACAACGGCAGATTCAGCGTTACAGCGGATCCGGGCTGTTGACGCCGATACATCGGTGCCACACTGAACGCTTTAAAACACTCAGCGATCTTCCCTTCAAACCATGCAAACGGTGGACTGGACATATCAGGTAAGCTTGGGGCCAGAACGTCCGCATCCTCAATCAGGAGAGACACCATGGTGGCGGTAACGCTGATTGTTTATCTACTTGTCCTTCTCGCAATCGGCTTTTGGGCACAGAACCGCGTCGGAGATACCGCTGATTTCCACTTGGCCGGGCGACGCATGGGCCCGGTGGTGGCCGCACTGTCTGCGTCTGCAAGTTCCTCATCGGCGTGGACTTTGTTAGGCACCAGTGGGGCCGCGTATGCATGGGGTCTACAAGCCATGTGGCTGATTCCCGCAGTGGTCTCTGGCTTTGTCATCAACTGGGTGTTCATCGCCCCCCGCCTTCAACAGGCAAGCCAAACCTCGCAGGCACTGACATTGGTGGAGTTTCTTGCCCAAGGCACCCCTGCCCGTACCAACCGTCAACTTCGACGCTTCGGCGCCGTGATTATTCTGTTTTGTTTTACTTTCTACGTTGCTGCGCAGTTTCAAGCAGCCGGCACAGCCATATCGACCGCGCTGCCAATCCAAGCCACCCTCGCCATGCTGATTGGGGCGGCGATTGTGATCTTCTATGTCTTCATGGGGGGATTTTGGGCCGCCAGCGTGACGGATGCCTTACAAGGTTTGATGATGCTGACGGTGGCCATCGTTTTGCCCGTGGTCGCTTTGGTGCATGTGGGCGGCCCCACGGGCTTATGGTCTGGGTTGCTGGCCTTGGAGCAGCCCGCGCTCATGCGAGTGGTTGACCAACCCAGTTTGGCATTGGCCATTGTCTTTGTGGTGGGCTTGTTCGGCATCGGGCTGGGCTATCCCGGACAACCCCACGTGGTCAACCGTTTCATGGCCCTCTCTTCGGCCGATGAAGTCCCGCGAGCACGCCTGATCAGTTTAAGCTGGGCCGCATGCATCTACTGTGGAATGGTGGTGCTGGGCTGGTCTGGACGCGTGCTGATGCCCGAGCTGGCCAATGGCGAGTCCGTGTTGCTTGAGCTGGCCGTCGACCTGCTGCCAGCGGTGATTGGGGGCGTGATCACAGGCGGTGTCTTGGCCGCCATCATGTCAACGGCTGACAGCCAACTGCTGGTGGCCGGTGGCGCGGTCAGCCACGATCTGGTGCCACAAAAAAAATCGTTATATGCCGATCGCGCGGCCATCATCATCTTGGGGCTGGCCGCTGTTTTGTTGGCGGTCTATTTCCCAGCGTCAATATTTGATCGCGTGCTGTTTGCCTGGCAGGTCTTGGGCAATGCGTTTGGCCCACTGTTGATTGTTCTGCTGTTTGTTGGACCTGTCCACCCAGGCCACCGTTTGGCGGCCATGGTGACCGGCGCAATGCTGACCATTGCCATCAGCTTCTTCCCACAAGCGCCTGGCAATGCGATCGAGCGGTTGCTGCCGTTTGCTGTCGCGCTCGTCCTGGCTTGGACCGGCGCCAAGCGCTTACGGCGAGTGCCACACAAGCGAGACTAAGCCTTATCAGCATGACCCCAACCGCCGCCCCCGGGCGTCTCAATGACCACCGCATCGCCCGCATTCACGCCCACTTGATCACAACCAGACAGCAGCTTGTGACCTCCGTCTGCTCGCTCAATCCAAGCGCGGCCGGTCATGCCATCGCCCCCGCCACACATCCCGGCTGGGGCGACCACCCGGGATGTGGCCAATACTGCCACGGTCATCGGCTCCAAAAAACGCAGCCGACGCAGAACGCCGCTGCCGCCTTGCCACTTGCCCTGCCCCCCCGAGCCTGAGCGCACACCGAAGGTTTCCAAACGCACTGGGAATCGCATCTCCAGCACCTCAGGATCGGTCAGCCGGCTGTTGGTCATATGCACCTGCACCGCGTCGCAACCGTCAAAGCCCGGCCCCGCGCCGCTGCCCCCACAAATGGTTTCATAGTGCTGATGTTCATCGTTGCCAAAAGTCAGGTTGTTCATCGTCCCCTGACTGTTGGCTTGTGCGCCCATGGCGGCCAACAAAGCGTCGGTCAACGCTTGGCTGGTTTCAACATTGCCCGCGACCACGGCCGCGGGGGGACGGGGATTGAGCAGACTTCCATCAGGAATCACCAAATCAATCGGCGCCAGACACCCCTCGTTGAGGGGAATGTCTGCTTGGACCAAACATCGCAATACGTAAAGCACGCAAGCGCGTGTGATGGCGGCAGGCGCGTTGAAGTTATCGGCCAACTGCGCGCTGCTGCCACTAAAATCAATGCAAGCGCGCCGTCGATGGTGATCCACTTTAACGGTGACTTGGATGCACGCGCCATTGTCTAGGGTTTTTTGACCGCAGCCATCTTTTAAATGATCGATCACCTGTCGGACATGCTCGGCGGCGTTGGCTTGGACCTCATCGGTGGCTGCCAGCACGCGCTCGCGTCCAAACTGCTCCAGCGCGCGGGCAATCTCGTTGAGCCCTCGCTGGTTGGCCGCCAATTGAGCAGACAAATCGGCCAAGTTCTGTGTCACCTGTCGAGCAGGGGCCGGCCCCGCAGTCAACACCCCAACCACCGCCGCTTGATCCAACTGATTGGACGCCATGATGCGAAGCGGATCAATCAATACGCCCTCTTGGTCAATGTGCTGGCTGTCCGGTGGCATCGAGCCTGGCGTCAAACCACCGATGTCGGCGTGATGTGCTCGGCTGGCCACCCAAAACAAAGGCGCATGATCGCCATCAAAAAAGGGACTGACCACCGTGAGATCGGGCAAATGGGTTCCGCCTTGATACGGATTATTGAGTACAAACGCTTGGCCCGGCTCGACATCATCGGCAAAGGCATCGATGACCGCGCGAACGCTTTCGCCCATGGACCCCAAATGAACCGGCACATGTGGGGCATTGGCCACCAAAGCGCCACGGGCGTCGAACAGCGCGCATGAATAATCTAAACGCTCTTTAATGTTGGCAGACCATGCGGTCTGTCGTAAAACCTCACCCATCTGCTCGGCAATCGCCATGAAAAGGTTGTTGAAAATTTCCAGATGTACAGGATCCGGTTCAGCCCGAGAATGCGGGGCACAGAATCGCTGCGGCAGCAGCGGCGTTGTGGCCACATCACGCGTCAGCTGTAGCGATCCACAAGGCGACTGGGTTGCTTTCCAGCCCGGGCTGACCACAATGGTGGCGTGCGGGTCAATGATCAGCGCTGGCCCCTCGATCACCTGCCCGGCGACCAAGTTGGGGCGCGCCCAGACCGGCACGCGCTGCCAGCACCCGTCCAGCCACACATCAACTTGATCACAGGGCGCTCCCACCCAATCACCCTCAGGGGCAATGGCCTCGGGCCGATGCGCCGGAGCCTTGATGGTCTCAATCATGGCCGTCGCAAGCTCCAGTTTGCGACCTGAAAAAACAAACCCGAACTGGCGTTTATGCACGCAAGAAAAACGGCTGATCACATCATCCAGAGTCTCTGTCGGGGCCCAGGCGATGGGCAATGCTGTGGACGTGCCGGCATAACGGATGCGCAAGGTCATGCGCGCACTGGCAGGACACTGAGCGGCTGGATGCATGGCGACTTTCGACAGTGCGGCCTCATCCAGGGGACATTCCAAGCTGAGCTCATGCCGTTGGGTCACCTCGGCCAATCCCATGCCATACGCCGACAGCAGGCCGCCCAAGGGGTGCAAGATAATGGTCGACATGCCCAAGGTGTCGGCCACTTCACAGGCATGTTGAGCTCCTGCGCCTCCAAAACACTGCAGGGCATAATCACGGATGTCCCGACCCCGCCGAACAGATATTTGTTTGATGGCATTGGCCATGTTGTGAACCGCCACCGCCATGAACCCTTCGGCCATGGCCGCCAAATCATCCATCGTCGCGGGCGTGGATGAGCGATGGGTGGCAGCATGCAGATGTTTAAACGCCGCTTGAACCGCAGTGACGTCCAAGGGCTGGTCACCGTCATGACCCAACACCGCCGGGAACCATCGCTTTTGAATGCGCCCCAACATCACCTGACAATCGGTCACGGTCAGGGGGCCGCCTCGCCCATAGCAGCAAGGTCCCGGATCGGCCCCCGCCGAGCTGGGCCCCACTTGGTAGCGCCCACCTTCAATGCGCAACGTAGAGCCACCGCCTGCGGCAACGGTGTGGATATCCAACATCGGCGCGCGCAGACGAACGCCGTCAACTTCGGTCTCAAAGCGTCGCTCGAGTTCACCACGATAATGAAACACATCGGTCGAAGTGCCCCCCATGTCAAACCCAATCAAGGCATTGATGTCGATGGCTTGAGCGGTGGCGACCGCGCCCACAACGCCCCCAGCAGGTCCAGACAAAATGGCGTCTTTGCCTGTGAAGGCATCGGCCGGGGTGAGGCCGCCATCGGATTTCATAAACCACAAGGGCACAGGCCCCAAGGCTTGAGCGAGTTTTTCGACATGACGACGAATCAAAGGCGACAAATAGGCATCGACCACGGTGGTGTCGGCACGACCAATGAGACCTGCCACGGGGCTGACTTGATGCGATAAGCTCACTTGGCTGAAGCCCAATGCTTTGGCCAGTTCCCCAATCTTTAGCTCGTGATCGGGATACCGATCGGCATGAATGAGCGCCACCGCTAAGGCATGAATGCCTTGCGCCCGTAAGGCCTTTAAACGCGCACGCAGTTGATCAAGGTCCAAAGGCCGAACCACTTCACCGTGGGCGCCCCGCCGCTCATCGACCTCAATCACGGTCTGCGCCAACATCGCGGGTCGCTGGATATTGAGCTCAAACAATTTAGGGCGCGTTTGGTAGCCGATGCGCAGCGTATCGGCATGGCCCTGTGTGATCAACAGCCCAACAGGCTCGCCCGCCCGCTCGAGCAGTGCATTGGTGGCGACCGTGGTGCCCATTCGCACATCGGCAATGCGGTCACTGGGAATGGCACCGTGGTTGGCCACGCCCAAACAGCGGCGTATCCCGGCCAAAGCGGCATCGTCGTAGCGAGCAGGGTCTTCAGACAGTAATTTGTGACGGTGCAACTGGCCAGTGGGATCGCGACCCACCACGTCTGTGAACGTGCCACCGCGGTCGATCCAAAACTGCCATTGCTTTGAGTGCATGCCAAAAGTTCATCCACATGAAAGCCATCATGGTAAGCGATTGGCTCATGGGGATGGCGCTGAGCGAATGACCGATGGGTTTGAGTCTTAGAGCAAATTCCCCTGCAATGCCGAGACTTCAATTGCCCGTCGACACGCGCTCTGATCAAACGCCAAGGTCTTGTGGGCACTTTGGGTCGGGCTCGATGCCCTCGACTCGGCGAGGACTCGCTGCTTGCCAGCCAACCACCAAGCATGGGGGCCCTTTGTTGCCAGCATAGACAGCCCAGGCAACGAGGGCGCTTGATCCTCGCCTGTCCAAATCAACACTTGGCTGTGAGACTGGTTGAAATGCTCATCCAAAATGGCCGATGACTCCATGGCCACCTCATCGTGGGCAATAAACGCTCGATTGATCACCTCGCCGCGCTGATCTAAAAACAGCATGGCCCAGCCCCCTTGCGCAATATCGATGGGGCGCCCTGAGCGAATAAAACGATCAGTTTGATCCTCACCACCCACAATGATCTCCAGCGCGGTGATGTCTGTCGGCTGTATTCGAATGTGGTCCAGCCCGCAGGCCAGTCGCGATATGGGGTTGGAAAAGCGCTCCGAGATCAGGCCCAAGATCGACAGAAATTCGCCTTTTTGACACGCATTCAGGGGCAGTGACGAAGCCTTTTGATCGTCACATTCTGAGGCATTGGTGACACGCGCACCCTGAAAAATATCGCCATAACGCGTCAAGAAGTAATCGGGCCGAGTGATTGGTCTCGACAGCGAACGCCCCAAGACAAAGCGAGCATTGTGATCAATGCCTAAAATATCCAACACAGAAGGGGCAAAGTCATAGCCAGCCCCTTCATCCAAAGACGCCTCAGCATCGGCTGGTCCAAGAACAATCATTGGCAGTCGCCGGTCAGAGACGCCATCACCGAACAACCCCCGCATTTCGGCGTTGGGAAACACCTGATGGTCGGACGTGATCACAAGCACCGTGTCGTCTAAAGTGCCATTGTCCTCAAGGGTCTGGATCCACTGCCCCATGAGCTGATCAGTACAGTGGAGCGCGTCCAAGAACCGCTCGTCCCCGCCTGAATACGGCTGGCACTCCTCGTATAAGTAACCTGGCAGATGCGTGCCGATCGTCAACATCGCCAAATGCCAAGGCGCGTCTTGATCAGACAGCTGCTCGATGACGCTCAATGATTCATCAAACAAATCAGGGTCTGAAAGCCCCCAGGTGTTGGGCCGTGAGTTCAAGCCACGCTCGCGCCAATGCTCTAAGCCCACCACGTCATCGAAACCGTGGCGGGACAAGAACTCGCCTTTGCCGGCAAACGTGGTCTCCGCACCACCTAAGAAAGTCTGGCGATATCCCGCCTTATGAAGCACATCGCCCAAGCAAGGCAGAGAATCAACCAAGCCCTCGCCATCGGCGATCGATTCACTGCCACGATTGAAGGGGACCAACGTGCCGCACTGGGTGTTGGTCAAGCCCTCAATGGTGATATAGCCACTGGCCCACAGGTGATCGACCCAGGCATGTTCTTCGAGGAGCTGTTGAAGGTTCGGCATTAAATCTGGCCACCTGGGATGATCAGCCAGATTCACCCCGACCGATTCCAAATACAAAACAATCAAATTTTTCGGCTGGCTTGGTGGCGTGGCCGTCACCTGATGCTTGTAAGGCAGCTCAACCTCCAGCAGCCCAAGCTCAATCAGTTGATTCCGTGTCACGCGGTCGGTGCCTTCCAAAACCGCCAACGGATTGCGCCAGTCGCTGTAGGCCTGCCACAGCCGCCACTCGGGCAACGCATCACGGCCCATCCCCGCCAAGGCCACGCCCAGCACACATAATCCGGCCAAAGCCCTGGGTGGCTGTTTCAGGCCAAGGCGGGCAATGGGGCGCAACGCCGCCCCAATGACGCCCAATAAAAAGCCGGCGACGATCAGCTCGCGATCATATTCCATGATCGCAACGCGCGCCGAAGCCATCCCCCAATGCAAGAAAAACTCATCGGTGAACCCGAAGCCGCTAAAGTCCACCACCCCGTAGTGGGTCAGGCGAACCGCCATCAACAGACCCAGCAGCAGCCAAAGTCCCCAAAGGGCGTGACGGCGCCCAACCAGCCCGAAAAGTCCGATGGCGAGCAACAACAGCCCACCGCTGGCCAACACGGCCTGTGTCAACACCGGCCAAGGCGCAGCCACCAGATTCAAGGCCAACACAGCAGGAAGCGACAAGCCCGCCCAAGCGATCAACGCATATAAAATCAGGTGTCCGCCGAGCCGACCTGTCGAAACGGGTGTGTTGGCATCCCCCATTTGGTGTTATCCCCTCTATCAGTCAAGACTGCCCCGAGGTGGCCTTGCGTTTATCAACGCCATCCAGGGCAGTCATCATTTTGTCACAAAAGCGAAGGCGAATGCGGCCGGCAATCGACGGGCGGGCACAGTCAGCTGCCTCGCCCCCCCTAGAAGTCATATTGATCTGCCCGTGACTGGCCTCGTATACTCGTGATGTTCACCATTGTTAACCCCTAAACTCAGGATGCCTTATGACTTTTTCATTCACCCGGTCTGTTCTTATCGCCGCTCAAGCGGGGCTTTTGATGCTCTCCAGCCCAACGCTGGCTCAGCCCGAACCCATCCCCGCCGAGAGCTTTGCCAAAGTCCCCAATATCCAATCGGTGTCCATGAGCGCCGATGGCAAGATGCTGGTGGCGCTGATCGCAGCCCCGGGCTCGGGCAATGAGGACACGGCACTGGCCACATGGGATCTCAATGACCTCGACAGTGGCCCCGTGATCACCCCCTCGGGCGATCGAATGAAGTTCATTGCCGCCTCAGCCCTCAAGGCCGATCGGCTGCTGGTGTTTGCCCGCCAAGAGTGGACCGGCCGCTTGGGCGGTTGCGGTGAAGGCAAAAGCACAGGGGCGACGAAGACCTTTGTCAATAAACTCTACTTGACCGACTCTAAGCATGAGGGGTTTGAGGAGGCCTTTGCCGATAACACACGCCGCTTGGGTGTGAGTGAGGCCACGCAACGGTGTCTGGAAATTGCCGGCTCAGCTTCACTGGTCAATACGCTGCCTTTGGACCCCGAGCGCGTCATTATCAGCCAGCTCAACGAGCTCACGTTTCAATCCAACTTCTTTCTTTATAACCTGAAAACGGGTGAGACCGAGCTTTTGCTCAGAGCAGGTGGTCGCACCACGCCCAGCCTATTTGACTCACGCACCGGCGAGCTGTTGATTCGGACCGAGATTGAGGCCAGCGGCGCCAATGAGTATGAGCAGCGCATTCTTTTCAAAAACACCGACACCGGCGAGTTTGAGGTCCATGAGAACTTAAGTCGCCCCTTAAGCGAGCGCTACAGCTTCACCGTCTCGGGGCGGGATGAGGAGACAGGCAAGTTCTATGTCTTGACCGATCTATTCTCAGACCAGGTGCAGGCTTGGATGTACGACCCCGCAACCCGCCAGTTTGATGACCAGCCTCTGGTGGCCCACCCACAGTACTCCATCGGGCGCATCATCCTGGGCCGGCAGCCCAGCAACTTCAACAAAGTCTTGGGCTTTACGGTCTCAGGCGGCCGGACCGAGACCACCTATGTCGACCCTCAAATGAAAAGCATCCATGAGGGCCTCAAACAGGCGTTCCCCAATCAAGGGGTGGCCATCAATGATTACAACGACGACATGTCACGCGTGCTGTTCACCACCAGCAGTCATCGCCATCCACCGAGCTATCACCTGTTGATTGACCAATCGCGCGTGATGACGCTGGGCAAGCAGCGACCATGGATCGATCCAAACAATATTGGCGAGCAGCGTTGGATCACCTACGAGGCGCGTGATGGTCTCGAGATTCCCGCCATTTTGGACCTGCCTGCAGGCTGGAGCAAGGACGACGGGCCCCTGCCGGCCATCATTCATCCCCATGGAGGCCCTTGGGCGCGTGACACCCAAGGCTGGGATGCTTCAGGGTGGGTGCCATTTTTGACTTCTCGAGGCTACGCGGTGCTGCGACCACAATACCGGGGCTCAGCGGGCTTGGGCCGCGAACTTTGGCTGGCAGGCGACAGAGAATGGGGCCAGGCCATGCAAGATGACAAAGACGACGGCGCAGCTTGGCTTGTTGACCAAGGCATTGCAGACCCCGAACGCTTGGCCATCTTTGGGTACTCATACGGTGGATTCGCGGCTGTGGCAGCCACCGTTCGCGAGGACAGCCCTTATCAGTGCGCGATTGCGGGCGCCCCGGTGGCCGACCTTGGCCGTTTGGGCAACACTTGGAGTGAAAATCGCCTGCAGCGGATCCTGCAAGGTCAAACAGTCACCGGCCTTGACCCAATGACCGCCACTGACAAGGCCAATATTCCGATCATGCTCTACGTCGGTGATCGCGATGTCAGAACGCCGTCATGGCATGCAAGCAATTTCCACAAAGCCATCCAAAATGAAGTTCGCTCTGAATTGGTGATTGTCGAAGACATGCCCCACAGCCTGCCATGGTACCCGCGTCATCATAGAACCACGCTGGGCTTAATTGATCGTTATCTGGGACAGACCTGTGGCCTGGCCCAATCCCGCGCCAACAATGACGCACAGGGCACATCGGCGCAGTAGTCGAGCACAAGCACACGATTGTTCATCCATTCATTGGGCCGGCTCAGGGGATCCTGAGCCGGTTTTTTTATGGCCCAGACAGCCTCCGCTGAACCGCAGGCAACGCCATCGTCATGGACACCACGCCACTCCGGTTTCTTCCCGACAACGCCGACAGCGTCACTCAAGCACACCCAAGCCTCACAGGCTCACTTTGCGACAGGCGTGCAGGGTTGAGATGGGGGACACTGGCGCGTTTAAACCCGAAACAAACTCAAAGGCAGATTAAGCCTGGCCTATAAAAAAACAGCGGCGCCAAAGGCGCCGCTGTCTATACAAGCTGCTTGGTTCGCTGACCGTTTAGAAACGATAGTTGAACCGCGCAAAGCCGGTGCGACCACGCAGTGGGTATTGCGTGGCGGACACCGAGATGTTGCCTCGACGGCTGGTGCCGGCACCGCTTGACACCGTGGGTGGTTCCGCATCGAAGACATTGTCGATGCCCACCAACACGGACCAATCGGCCTGGTCATAGAACACCGAGAACGAGTGGAAGAAGCGACGCTCCGCCACCACATCGCGCTGGGCGTTCGGGAAGCCGAAGTAGGTGATCACATCATTGGCATTGGGCAAGTTTGACGAACGGCGCACGTAGTTTGTGCCCCAGGTGTAGGTCAAATCGCCTGAAGTGAACGCCAACCGGCCATTGGCCACCATTTTGGGCCGTCCGATGGTGGTGTTTAGATCATTGGACTCAAATCCAGAAGCCAGTGAGGGATCGAACAGCCGCTGGATGTCTTCAAACACCCAAGTGGCGTTGGACTCAAACACCAAGCTACCGAAGCTGAAGTCGCGATCGTAACGCACGGTTGCGTCAATGCCCTGCGTGGTCTGGAGATCAACGTTCAAATAAGACGCTTGCACAGTGTCCACGGCCAAGGCATTCGATGCTGCATCCGCCGGAGACCGGGTGAACAGATCACAAAACGCGTTGGGGAACACGGGCGCGCCGTAGCAGCCACCCAAGATCGCGCCGCCTGAAAGCTGTGCGATTTGGTCTTCAACTTCAATCTCGAAGTAATCAATGGCCAAGCTGGCGTTGACGAAGGTGGGCGTGAACACAAACCCAGCCGTGGTGGCCTCAGAGGTCTCAGGCTCAAGCACCCCGGCACCGCCGCCTGACACGATGGTCGCAGATGATGCGCCCCCAGTGAAATCGGCTGGAATGCCATCGGCGGCACAGTTGGCCCGGATATTCTCATTCGAGCTTTGACCCCAATCGATACAGGGATCAATGGCCGTCTGACCAACAAACGAGGTTTGATCACCCAAGAACAGCTCATACAGCGCAGGGGCTCGGTAAGAGGTGCCTTTGGCGCCGCGAATGCGGAAAGACGGATTCACCTGCCAGTTCAAACCCGCTTTCCACACGTGATCCGAGCCTGCTGATTTGTAATCAAAGGCCCGAGCCGAGCCGTTAAAAGTAATGGACTCAGCAAACGGGATGCCCGCAATCAAAGGAATTTCAATCTCAGCAAAGACCTCAGTCACATCATCACTGCCCTTGGTGACCAGGGCTGAAGACTCGCCCCAGAGATCGCCGCCGGTTGAGAATTCGCTGGGCTGATCGTCAATGCTAAACCAACGGTACTCTGCCCCGACCGCCAAACCGACGGGGCCTGCAGGCATATCAAACACGTTGCCAGTCGCCACGCCGGTGATCACAAACTGATCATAGATCGTGTTGCCAGTGTGGTTGACACCCACAGTGTTCACCAGCTGGTCCATGTTGGCGCCGCTTAGAATGCCGGGGCTGAAGTAATCAATGCGGGGCGCCGTATCATCAAACCGAGCATCACCCGACTGTGATGCCACAATCGAGTTGCGGGTGTAGTCACCGTCTGAGTAAGAGTACGAGCTGTTCAGTGACCACGTCCAGTTGTCACCAAAACCCAAATCACCCTCCAACGCAGTTGCCACGTAGTAATAGTCCACCGCAATGTCGCTGTTGGATGGATACGGCATAACAGGCTGCGCCAACCCAGAGGCCGTGGGTGTCACATAGTCTGGGCTGTTGGGATAGGTGTAGACGGGTGCAAACAGCGAAGTCGCGCCACCTGTCAATGGGAAGAACTGACGCCATCCGCGAGACTCTGTTTCGCGTTTGGTGTACAGCCACTCGGTGCTCCACTGCGTCCCGCCAAACAAATCCAGCGAAAAATCAGACGACGCATAGACGCTGGTGCGCTCTTGGCGGTTGATGGCTGACTCGTTGTAGAAGTCGAAGTTCAACACATCCTCATAAAACGCTTGCCCACCGGGATCGTCGTAGCGGCCATTGGCTCTGGGGCGATACCCCTCAATGCCGCCAATGGTCACACCATCAGGCGCCGGGATATATCGGTCGCCAAAAATGGGATCAATCACCGTATTGGCATACAGGTTTGAGCAGCCGCTTAGGGACGTGCCTGCGGTGATCGACCGATCTTCTCGGTCGATAAGGTTGCCGTTTCGATCCCGAATCAAGTCTTGCTGACATGAGAGGAAGTCGCGGTCGTTGGTCATCAAAGCCTCACGGAGCTGATACTCACCAGCCACCACGACGCTGCCTTGATCAAAGTTCCATCCATAGGCACCGGAGATGTCATATGTCTCGCCCCCTGACTCAAAGGGCACAGCAGCGCGCACGTTGATTTCGGGACGATCAACGGAGCGGCGGGTGATGATGTTCGCCACACCGGCCACGGCGTCCGACCCATAGATCGAAGACGCGCCGTCTTTAAGAATTTCCACTCGCTGAATGATCGATGAGGGAATGACGTTCAAATCAAACCCGCCGACCTGACCACGCGTGCCCGCCGCACCCGGGCGACGGCCATTGAGCAGCACCAGCGTGCGCTGTGCACCCAATCCACGCAAAGAGACGGTGTTCACGCCGGTACCGCCCTCAACCACAAACCCGCCGAACTGGTTGTTGATCTGCGTCGAACCAGCGGCAATGCTGGATCTTTGCAAAAATTCTGCGGTATCCACCTGACCCAATTGAACCTGGGTTTCGGCGCTGATCACCTGAATGGGCGATGCGGAGTTGAACTCATCGCGGCGAAGAAGGGAGCCGGTGACCGTGACTCGGTCTTCGGTTTGCTCGGCCTCTTCGACCTCGGTGGTGTCTTCTTCCTCCTCAACCTGGTCCTGGGCCCACAGCGGGGCAGCGGCCAGACTGAAACTCAGGCATGCGGCAATGGCTGAGTACAGGAGCGTTCGGCGGTACGTGATTTCCATCAGTCTTCTCCAAATGTTCTGGGCTGAAAAGCGCTTTGTTAGGCCCCCGCCGGTGTGAACGAAGGCCCCAACTTTTGAAAGTTATCACAGCGTTTTGGAAATGTAAATGTCTTGTTAAGGCAGGCGGGCCCGGCGTCCCAGGGCTTGGCGTCGGCTCAAGGCTCGATGACTTCGAACGTCAAGCCTGCATTGGCCACCAAACGCTCATGAAATGCGTGGCCCAGAGCGGTGGAAGGTGTCCAAAAGCCCCCTGCCACGGCGCTTTGTGGGGTTTGGGTGGCCAAACACACCGCGGCCTCGCCAAGCATCTTCGCGGTGGATCCATAGCCAGGATCGCGATCACCGGTGACGCGCACCGACAGCGAACGCCCGCTCGCGGTCTGGCCCGTCAGGCGCAGCTTATAAAACCCGCGTGCCTGCTGCTCAGAACTCGGCCCCTCGCCTGGGTCGGGGAGCACCGTTTTTTTCATCAGTGCACGGAGCGGTTTAACACTGGCCCCCAACGCAAATCCACCCAACATCAGCGACCATACCCACGCCGCGCGCCG
This sequence comes from uncultured Wenzhouxiangella sp., assembly GCA_913057195.1. GTDB lineage: Bacteria > Pseudomonadota > Gammaproteobacteria > Xanthomonadales > Wenzhouxiangellaceae > Wenzhouxiangella. The sequence continues at coordinate 12,024 of CAJXNL010000012.1, read as the reverse complement.
ACCTTTGAATCCTCGGCCGGTCATCATCGCCTCATCGTAGGTGAACGCCTCACCCCAAGCGCGGTCACGGAGGGCATGGCTTTTATGCACCACCCGGGTATTGATTGCGGCCATCACAAAAGGCGCCAGCCATGCCTTCAGCATAGAATCAAACTGAGGCCCTTTAACATATGGTTGTTTCACCCCTGACCGCATGCCCTCAGGACAGAGCGCATAGGGATTTTTCAGCACGCGCGCCACATTGGGGTCTTTTTGGCTCTCTTGAATGATGTTCATCATGCTGGCCGCCGTTCCCCCGCTCATCTTGCCGCGCATGGCCTCAACGCCCAAACGAATTTGGGTCAAGGGCTCGCCGAGGCGCTCCATGGCTTCAGTTTGGGCGAATCTCACGCCCATATCAGAGGGCACTGAGTCGAACCCGCAGCAATGAACGATGCGCGCGCCAGTGTCTTTGGCTTTTTCGGCGTGCTGATCCAACATCCGCCGCATCCAGGGCACCTCACCGGTCAAATCACAATAATCTGTGCCTGACGCCACACAAGCGGCCACCAGCTCATCACCGTAGAGGGCATACGGCCCCACCGTCGAGCACACCACGTGGGTTTGTTCAACCAGCTGATCGAGCGAGGCGCGCTCACAGCTGTCGGCTTGAATCAGGGGCAGGCCCTCAGCGCCCAATGCCGTCAGGAGGTTTCTGAGCTTGTCCTCACTGCGCCCGGCAATCGCCCAGGACAGCTCACCATCAATGCCATAGCGCTCGAGCAGGTACTCAACGACCAGCCGGCCGGTGAAGCCTGTCGCGCCCATAATGACCAGATCATAGGTCTTAGACATGAACCACAACTCCCAATACAAATTCCATCGAACATCTTATCAGACCACCCCAGGCACGCCATTCGTGCATTGACAAGAGAAAGGTTGGATAATAGATGGCATGGACACCTTAACCATTGCTCGTCCCGACGATTGGCACCTGCATGTGAGAGAGGGCGCGCTTTTAAAAAGTGTTGTCCCAGACACCGCTGGGCAGTTTGCCCGCGCCATCATCATGCCCAACCTCACTCCACCGGTCGTCACCGTGGACCGGGCTTTGGCTTATCGAGATGAGATCCTGGCCGCGGTACCACCAGGGGCAACGTTTGAGCCGCTGATGACGCTGTATCTGACCGAAGACACCCCGCCCAACGAAATCCAAAAAGCAGCCGAGTGCCCGCACGTTCACGCGGTGAAGCTTTATCCGGCCGGCGCCACCACCAATGCCGCCAGCGGGGTGCGTGACATCAAAAAGGTCTATCCGGTGATCGAGGCGATGGAAAAATACGATCTCCCGTTGCTGATGCACGGCGAGGTGGTAGACAGTGAAATCGACATTTTTGATCGAGAGGCCGTGTTCATTGACCGACATCTTAGCCCTTTAATCCATCACTTCCCAAAACTTCGGATGGTGATGGAACACATCACCACTGAAAACGCAGTGACATTTGTAACCGAGCAACCAAACAATCTCGCTGCCACAATCACCGCGCATCACTTGTTGCTTAATCGAAATGCCATGTTTGAGGGGGGTTTGCGGCCTCACCACTATTGTCTGCCCCTCATCAAACGTGAACGTCACCGCCATGCATTGGTCAAGGCCGCCACCAGCGGCAACCCAAAATTCTTTCTAGGCACCGACAGCGCTCCCCATCCCAAAGGCGCCAAAGAGGCCGAATGCGGATGCGCCGGTATTTATACCGCCCGACATGCATTGGCGTTTTATGCTGAGGTGTTTGATCGCGCTGACGCGTTGGCTCAGTTCGAGGGTTTCGCGTCGTTTTATGGCGCTGATTTTTATGGCTTACCGCGCAACGAAGACAGCGTCACACTCCACCGCCAAGTCGTTGATGTCCCTGAGACCGTCGATTTCGGAGGTGTGGCTGGGGTGCCGCTTCGCGCCGGTGGACAGGTGGCGTGGTCTGTGTCCTAGCCTAACCCCACCACGCGAATGGCGTTTGGCCGCACTCGCACCGACAGTCGGCGAGCATCGCTCGCCACCCATTCACCATCCAAATGCACCGGGGTGCCCTGAGCGCAATCAATGTTCAGCGCTTCGACTTGGGCTTGTGCCACCGCCTTAAACTGGCCGTGCTTGCCCCAAAACACCGTCGGCAAAATCATTGCCTGCCGCCAGACAGGCAAATCGGGCGCCCAACACACGTCTAAACGACCATCATCAACGCGGGCATCGGGCTGCAACACAAACCCACCGCCTGCACGCCGGCCATTGCCAATCGCGACCAACAGTTTGGGTGAGGGCCGGGACTCACTGATGGTTTCGCAGGCGCTGCCTAGCGCCATGGCAATGGGTTGGTAGCGAACCATTTGCCACAAAGCCGCCACCATATAGCGGCTCAATCCTTTAACCATTTTGAGTGTTTGGACGGTTTGAGCAACCGCGCCCTCCAAGCCCAGACCCATGCTGTTGATGAAGTGGCCCAAGTGGTGACCGCCGTCCCCAGACTGCCAACGCACTTCCCCTAAGTCCGCCGCCTTGCTGGGTGCCGTTTGATAAAACGCCACCATCGATTCCGGGCAAAGTGAGGCCGTGTCCAGGCGTTGATCCAGCATGGTGGCAAAGTCGTTGCCCGAACCGACGGCCAACACCCCCAAGTGCGCCTGCCCTCCAATGAGCCCCGAGGCGACATCATGGACGGTCCCATCGCCCCCCACCGCCACCACCACTCGCCGATGATCACTCGCGCGTGCTCGGGCCCACTCACTGGCTTGACCTGGGTATTGCGTCCAAAGGACTTCGGCCTCTTTCGGTGACAGCTGGCTCAACGCGCGGTGGGCCCGATAACGCCGCAGCGACCAGGGATGGCCTGCGGCTGGGTTCACAATAAACGTCAAAAGGCGGCGCTGGGTGGGGTGTGGGTCATTCATTTGCTTGTGTGGGTCCCATGCGACAATGACGGAATGGTCTCATCGATGCTCAACATTATGCGCCAACTCGGTGCCACTGCTTTGGTGGGCCTCAATTCAGTGGCGCACATTGGGCCACTGCTCGTCATTGCATTAGTCAAGTTCTTGATTCGCATCCCGCCCGTCACGCGCGTCTGCGATCGAGCGTTGATGGGGTTGGCTGCCAGCTGGGTGGATGTCAACAGCTGGATGATGGATCACCTGACCCAAACCCAGATCGAGATCACCGGTCTGCCAGACCCAGCCCCTGAAGGCCATTTTTTGGTGATCAGCAACCACCAAAGTTGGGTGGACATCCCCGTGTTGCAAAAAGTCTTCAACCGGCGCATGCCCATGCTTCGGTTTTTTCTTAAAAGCCAGTTGATCTGGGTGCCGGTGCTTGGGTTGGCGTGGTGGGCTTTGGATTTCCCATTCATGAAACGCTACAGCCGCGAGCAAATTGCTAAAAACCCCAAGCTGGCCGGTAAAGACTTGGCCACCACCCAAAAAGCGTGTGCCAAGTTTGCCCAGATTCCGGTCTCGATTGTCAATTTTGTGGAAGGCACACGCTATAAACCCGACAGACATGCCCAACAACGCTCCCCCCATCGCCACTTGCTCAACCCCCGAGCCGGGGGCACGGCATTTGTGTTGAATGCCATGGGTGATCAGCTCGATACATTAATCGATGTCACCATCGCTTATCCGCATGGGCGCGGCGAACTGTTTGATCTGTTCGTCAACCGGATTAAAACGGTCAAGGTGCATATCCGCACCCTGACCATTCCCAAGGAATTTCGTGGCGGGAACTACCACACGGACCCCGAATACCGCGCGGCGTTTCAAGCCTGGCTCAATCAGCTTTGGGCTGAGAAAGACCGAACCCTGGACCGACTACTGACCTGATCGGTACTGATCAAACCAATGAACAACATACGCAGGCTTGGCCATCAGATTGCTCGGTCGACGATGCAACGCGTGTGATGCACCGGGCACGCGAACCATGGCCGTCTCAATGCCTCTCAGTTGCAAGGCTTGATAATACTGCTCAGTCTCTGAAATTGGCGTCCGGTAATCAGACTCTCCGGTGAACAACATGGTTGGTGTGGTGACATTGCCCACATAGGAGATCGGTGAGTGCCTCATATAGTGGTCTGGATCTTCCCAGGGCAGTGCCGGAAACCAGTATTGGCTGAACAGGTAATAAAAGTCAGCGTTTAAGACGAAGCTATACCAATTGATCACCGGATTGACCGCCACGGCCGCCGCAAATCGATCGGTGTGGCCAATCGACCAAGTGGTGAGTACCCCGCCCCCGCTGCCACCAGTGATGAACAGCTCATCTTCATTGATAAACCCACGCTCAATCACCGCATCCACGCCATCCATCAAGTCATTAAAGTCTTCGGATGGGTAGTTGTGATGAATCAAATTGGCGAAAGCCTCCCCGTAACTGGTCGAGCCTCGAGGGTTGGTGTAGACCACGACATAGCCCTGTGCTGCCATCAATTGAAGCTCCATGGCAAACATTGGCCCATAGGCGGCAAACGGCCCGCCGTGAATTTCGAGAATCATCGGATATTGCTGCGACTCATCAAACCCTGGCGGATACATGATCCATCCCTGAAGTTCACGACCATCGACGGACGAGTCATAACGAAACTCTTCGACACGTCCCACCTCACGGTCCCGTCTTAACACCTGATTAAAGTCGGTGACGACGTGTCCACCTGGGACATCGGTCTGAGACGTGATTACTGCAAGCTCTGATGGGCGCTGGCTGGTTTGGTGTGTGAAAGCAATCATGCCGTTGTTTGCGACTTTGAACTGACCGCTGGTGTAGGGACGACTTAAATAAGGCCCTCCCAATTGAGCATCAATGACCTCACGCTCACCATTCAGTGATTGATACGCCAGCGTCGGTGAGCCGTGGTCGTCGTACTGAATCACAAACCCGCTTCCATCGGCCAACCATTGATAGGCATCAATGCTGCGATCCAAATCCTCGGTGAGGTTTTGGATCTCACCGCTTGCCGGGTCCAGCACATGCAAACGATTGCCTTGGTGCGAGAGCTTGCGATCCTCAAAGCCCAAATACGCAACCAAATCGCCTTCTGGCGATGGTTGGGGCTGGCTGTGCGGGCCTGATGCATCATTGATTTGGGTCAGCGCTTTGGTCGCGATGTCCACTTGATAAATGTCTGACCGCAATGGTTGACGATAGGCCTCTTCGGATCGATTCGCACTGAAATAAATTGACTCGCTGTCAGGCGCCCAATGAATCTGACTGTGGTGATAGGGCCCGTCGGTCAATTGGATGGGCGTGCCGCCCGTGGCCGGCACAATGTAGACCTGGCGGTGACCGCGCGGCAAATACCCTGCGCCATCGGCACGGTACTGGGGTTGATCGATATAGATGGGTGCGGCTGCCCACTCGGCCCCCTCTGGGCGGCCAGGCAACTGAACAGGCGCGGCCTGCTCGTCTTTGGTGAGCATTACAAACGCCAGCCATTGACCATCCGGCGACCAACTCAGATCACCCGGTGAGCCAGCCAACTGCGTCAACGTGCTCATCCGACCACTGTCCAGCCATGCCATTTGGATCTCACCATCGGCGACAAAAGCAATGCGCTCATCGTCGGGGGACCAGCGAGGGCTGGTGGCGTTCATGGTTCGGGGCGTCAACGGCTCCAGCTCATCGACATCCCCGTCATCATCCACCTCGATCACCCAAATGCCGTTTCGGGCTTGATCTTTTTGTCGATCCATCCAAGTGCGGACAAAGGCGATGTGCTCCCCCTCGTTGGACGGCTGGGGGTCAGAGACGGTCTGCAAAATAAAAACGTCGTCGTAGTTCAACGCGCGCGGCGCATCGGCAGCGACAGAGGTCGCGCCGAACGCCACAAAAAAAGCAACAAGTGCCATCCAGATCGGATGCTTTACTCGGGTGATGGTGTGCGTAATGGTCGATGGATGGGGCTGTGTCATGATCAAGTTATCCCAGGTTGGTTTGTCAATCGCTCAATCTATGTTAGTCCATTCATGCACCGAATTAAAACCCGCCCCACAGCGCCATGAAGTCAGCCCTGGACGCACAAAGCCAGGCCGTGCTCAGGCCTGGCTTTGTTCTTAGATCACGCTGGCGGGTGAGCATGTCCAGCGAGGCTCAAAATCCCCAGCCAAAGCCCCCACCGAAACCGGGGCGAAGCCACGAGGTGTCCGGCTCCGGTGGCGAACAATCGGCGCAGACCACGCCACCACCTTCACCACAGACGCCGCAGTTATAAACCTCAACGCCACACGGGCAGCGCTCAGCCGCGTCGTAACACTGAGAGACGCGCCAACCGCAATACGCCCCGCCTGTGATACCACAAACAATTGCGGCCACCGGCACAGCACAAGGCCAGCCTTCCTTGCTCTGAAGGCCTTTCATGGCTTGGGCTGGGATCACATGCGCCTCGCCGCGGTAGTCGGCATGCAAAAGCTGATTTTGAAAATCAAGCTCATACTCTAAGACCTCACCGTCGAGTACGGCAGACCCATAAACTCGTCCTTGCATGGGCACACCCGAGCAGCTTTCTGCCGTCGCCTGACGGCCTTGGCTGGTCGCGTCTTTGCCTTCTTGAAACTGACGCAAGGTTTCACCATTGGGGCCTTGGTAATCGACAGTGGTGATGTAGGAGGCCGGATCGGTGGTTTGGGCATGCTCGATGGCCTGGTAGATTCGCTTGGTCAAAGCATGATCAAGCGTGGTCGCCAGCACTGAGCCTGAAACCAGCCAAGCGCACAGCCCCATAACCGCCGCCCAGCCGCTGATCCAATATCGGCGTTGATTGAACTCTTGCATATCTAAACACCCCTTTTTGTGCATTGGTAAGTGGATGTTCAGATTAGGTGTCGACGGTGTTTTGCGAAATCAGATAACGCCACCGCTGGGTCGGCGTTTTTGCACTCGCCGGCTGAGAGCGGTTGGTGGGTCAGCTGTCAGTGTCCGACCTGCCCGAAGGTCTGAAAATATACTCTTGCAGGCCATTCGACAGCAAAACGGTGCTTTGGGCTTTCATGCCGCCGAGCATGCCTTCGAGTCGCTTGGGCGTATGGCGCGGGCTGGCGGTTCGCGCTTCGCTAGACAGGGGCGTCAGACTCACATCGTTCTCATCAACGCGGATGGTCCACGACGGCGGTGAGGCCGGCATCTCAGGCGAGGAGTATTCAATCAAAGCGTGTACGGCCGTGGTGGGCCGCATACGGGGCCTCAAGGCGTCGAATAACAAGGTCGCCGTCAGCGGGGCGGTGTAGTTGAGCAATGACCAGCTCAAGATCCAATCAATGCCCTCCAGTTCAAATCCGTCCACATGCGCCTGGATCAGCGCCCGACGTTCGTCTTGGGTGTCTGCAGCTTCCCAACGCTCGAGCTGAGGAAAAATATCCAAGGTGTCCAGTCGCACCCGATAGGGAGCGAATGTCTCCAACACCGAAGATGACCCGAGGCCAAAGTCAACGACGCCGATGCGCTGACGCTCGTCCATAGCATTTAAAAGACGCCCCAACAGGGGCGTCTGCACCCCCCCGTGGGTTGATGGGGAGGAACGCGACATCATCTAACCAATCATGCGCCAATCAATCCGAGCGAGGCGAGCATCAAGAGGTTTTTTGCGCCTGCAGCAGTGACGCTGCGCCATCTTTGTCTGTTGCTTGCTTCTGTGTTGCTTGATCGTTTGAGGGTTTAGATGGCTTGCTGGCGGCCTTGCTGGCAAATGATTTTTTCAAGTCCTCTGTCTCTGCGTCCATATCAACGGTGCCGCTGAAATAGCCGCCTTGCTCGAGGCTCACCGCGGGCGCCACCAAGCGGCCTGTCACATGAGCGCTTTTGCGAACCATGATCGATTCGGCGGCAAACACATTGCCCTCCACCTTGCCCTCCAGCACACAGTGCTTGGCATATAAATCGGCCAGAATATGGCCTTTAGAGCCGACCGTGACGGTATTTTGTTTAAATTCAATGGTGCCGGTGACTTTGCCTTCGATCAAAAGGTCCTCTTCACCCGACAGACGGCCATCCATATGGACAGAGGCGCCCACCGTGGCAGCGCTGCCTGGCGACACACGAGATTGCCGTTGGCGCTCTGATGCCGGCTCGCGCTCGACGTCATCTTGATTTGAAACGGGTTTGTTAAACATCTCACATCCTCAAAATTCTTTGGCACAGCGCCAAAATTCAAGAAAAAGGCTTTCTAAAGTACTCCGGTTGCCCCGAGATGGTCAAGTGCCCTGCGCCCTGAGCGCCTTCTCGAGCTTGGCCCAGGTATCTCGCAATGTCACCGCTCGGTTGAACACTGGCTTGCCAGGTAAGCTGTTGATATCAGGGATAAAATAGCCCAAACGCTCAAATTGCACAGGCGTTTGTGCCGGCCAATCAGCCAAACTGGGCTCCACCATGGCGCCACCGCAATGCTCAACAGAATCTGGATTGATGTGGGTCACAAAGTCCACTGCTTTGTCTTTGGCCGGGTGCGGCACATTGAATAAGCGATCGTACAAGTGCACGTTTGCGGGCACAGCGTGTTCAGCACTCACCCAGTGAATGGTGCCCTTAACTTTGCGCTCGGCCCCCGGCAGCCCGGAGCGCGACTCTGGGTCAAACGAGCAACGAAGTTCGACCACTTGACCTTCGCTGTTGTGGATCACCTCATCGCACCGAACAATAAAAGCGCCCCGTAACCGAACCTCACCCCCCGGTTTGAGTCGGAAAAATTTCTTCGGGGCGTCCTCCATAAAATCGTCTTGCTCGATGTAGAGCGTTTTCGTGATGGGCACTTGGCGCTCACCCAAGCTGGGATCTTGAGGATGGTTGGGCAAGGTGGCGTATTCGGGCTGCTCAGCATCAAAGTTGGTCAGAACCACTTTTAAAGGCTTCAGCACCGCCATCCGCCGTTCGGCACGCACATTGAGGTCATCTCTGAGATTTCTCTCCAAAACGCCAAACGGAATCACACTTTCAGCCTTGGTCACCCCAATCTCATGGCAGAAGTTTTGGATGGATTGAGGTGTAAACCCGCGCCGTCGCAGCCCGGCGATGGTGGGCATTCTAGGATCATCCCAGCCATCGACATGGCCTTCATCCACCAATCGGGTCAGACGACGTTTTGACAGCACGGTGAAGTCAATATTGAGCCGTGCAAATTCTATTTGCTGTGGTCGGGCAGGCACGGGGAGATGGTTGATGAACCAATCATACAAAGGCCGATGATCCTCAAATTCCAAAGAGCACAGCGAGTGGGTGATGTGCTCGATGGCGTCAGATTGCCCATGAGTGAAGTCATAGGTGGGGTAAATACACCACTGGTCACCGGTCCGGTAATGGTGCTGACGACGAATCCGATACAAAACCGGGTCACGCAAATTGATGTTCGGCGCGGCCATGTCGATTTTGGCCCGCAACACATACGCACCGTCTTCAAACTCTCCGGCGCGCATCCGCTCAAACAAAGCGCGGTTTTCATCGACCGCTCGATCACGATCAGGGCTTGGGATGCCCGGCTCGGTGAGGGTGCCGCGCTGGGCCTTGATGACTTCTGCGTCTTGGCCGTCAACATAAGCCAAGCCGGCATCGATCAAATGCAGGGCATATTCATAGAGCGTGTCAAAATAATCCGAGGCATAGCATTCGTTTTGCCAGGTATAGCCCAGCCACCGAACATCCTCTTTGATGGCCTCAATGTAGCGCTGCTCTTCTTTGGCAGGGTTGGTGTCGTCAAAGCGCAGGTTGGTATAGCCCCCGAAGGTGTCTGCCATTGAAAAGTTCAACACAATGGCTTTGGCGTGGCCGATATGTAAAAATCCATTGGGCTCTGGCGGAAATCGGGTGATCACTCGGTCCACCTGGCCCGCTTCGATCTCTTTTTTGAGGCGGGTGTGAATAAAGTGAACGCCAGCGGCTTGGCCCTCAGGTGTTGCCTGCTCGGTCGGGTTGGAATGTGTCATGATGGCCTCAACGGACAGCGACGATTGCCAAGGTCTCATTGTATCGAGACTGGCCACTGAAATCCCATGGATTTGCGCTGGTCAGGACATCCAGGCACACTACGGACATTCTTTGAAATAGGTAGAGATCACACCATGAGCGACATGCCCTTTGATCACCAAAAACTCTCCAACCGCATCCTGGCGTCCATGGCGCTGGGTTTGATTGTTGGCATTGGCTTAAACATGACGTTGGCAAGCAACGACTGGTTCAACGCGGTCGTTCTTGAGGGCTTGTTAACCGCCGTTGGAGAGATCTTCGTGCGTTTTTTGAGCATGCTGGTGGTGCCTTTGGTGTTTGTCTCATTGATTACGGGCGTCAGCGCGCTGAGTGACCCGAAAAAGCTCGGACGGGTGGGCGGCAAAGCGCTGAGCCTTTATTTGTTCACCACGGGCGTGGCCGTGACCTTGGCGCTCGTCTCAGCCATCGTGATTCAGCCGGGTGTGGGTGCCAGCCCCGATGTCTTGGTCGAACGAGACATTGCTGCTCAACCCTCGTTTTTCCAGGTCTTGGTGGACATGGTCCCCCAAAACCCAGTGCGGGCCATGGCTGAAGGAGACATGCTGCCGATCATCGTTTTTGCCGTGCTGGTCGGCCTCTCGGTGGCCCTGGCGGGCGATGCCGGCAAACGAATCGGGCAGTTTTTCAGCGATTTCAACACGGTGGTGATGCGTTTGGTGGGGTTTGTGATGTTAATGGCACCAATCGGGGTTTTTGCGCTGATCACGGTCTTGGCCGCCACCACCGGCTGGTCAACGTTCCTCGGTGTCTTAAAGTACGTCATCTTGGTGCTGGTGATGTTGATTGTTCATGCCTTTATCAGCTATTCACTGATCTTTAAGCTGTTTACCGGGTTAAGCCCGGTCACCTTCTTTGCCAAAATGCGCGGTGTCATGGCGTTCGCGTTCTCAACGGCCTCAAGTGCTGCGACCATTCCGGTCACGCTGAGAACCGTTCAACAACAGTTGGGGGTCAATAACCGAGTGTCGTCATTCACGATCCCGCTAGGCGCCACGATCAATATGGATGGCACCGCGATCATGCAAGGGATTGCCGCCGGTTTTATCGCACAATATTACGGGGTTGATTTAACACTCGCCCAGTACCTGATGGTCGTGGTGATGGTCATCATTGCTTCAATTGGTGCTGCGGGCGTGCCCGGTGTCGGGTTGGTATTGCTGGCCGGCGTTTTGGCGCAAGTGGGCCTTCCAGCAGAGGGCATTGCGCTCATTCTGGGTGTGGATCGACTGCTCGATATGACGCGAACGGCTGTCAATGTCACTGGAGACGCCATGGTCACCACGGTTGTGGCCAATTCAGAAGGCGAGCTTGATCACAAGGTCTTTGCACAATCGAGCTAAAGACCGTCTCAGACTGATTGAAGGCCACGACCGCACCTGAATCAAGTCGAGTCAGCGTCGCTGTCGCAACAAGTTCAACGCATAAAAAAACCCCAAGGCTGAATGACAGTCTTGGGGTTTTTGGGATAAATGCCTGGCAGTGACCTACTCTCGCACGGCTGGTGCCGCACTACCATCGGCGCTGGTACGTTTCACTTCCGAGTTCGACATGGGGTCGGGTGGTTCCATACCGCTATTGCCACCAGGCAAGCTTAAATCGTATCGAAGTCTGTTCAAGAGCGTCTTGTTTTAGTCGTGTCGTGTCCAGATTATTGGACAACATAAAAGATCAATTGGCTTTGGTGTTATATGACCAAGCCGCACGGGCAATTAGTACTGGTTAGCTCCACACATTGCTGTGCTTCCACACCCAGCCTATCAACCTGGTAGTCTTCCAGGGCCCTTTAGGGACCTCTAGGGTCCGTGAGACCTCATCTTGGGAGGGGCTTCCCGCTTAGATGCTTTCAGCGGTTATCCCTTCCGATCGTAGCTACCCGGCAATGCATCTGGCGATACAACCGGAACACCAGCGGATCGTCCACTCCGGTCCTCTCGTACTAGGAGCAGCTTCCCTCAAGTCTCAAACGCCCACGGCAGATAGGGACCGAACTGTCTCACGACGTTCTAAACCCAGCTCGCGTACCACTTTAAATGGCGAAC